>NZ_OY782870.1:2199956-2933275 GCF_963678545.1 uncultured Methanomethylovorans sp. | reverse complement strand
CAAACCATCTTCATCAGAATATAACTGCTTTTCAAAATTCTTTTTTCTTGTCAACTAGATCAAATCACTAAGGTGTGTCAATAGATTTAAAGCGATCCGTCTACGATGCAGTGGAAAGTGCACATTTAGGCACAATATCATTATATATTATTGGCAATATACATATCTACACAATAGTATTCCTAATTCAGATTATATCATGGAATTCAAGTAAAATCAAAGGTCTAAGATGGCAGGGCTTGTCGACAAGATCAAGAATATCACTTCTCTTCTGAATAAAGGAGGGAAGAAGAAAACATCCACTTCTCCTTTCAGTGGCAATACTGATCCTTTTTCAATTGCTCCTCCTGGTCTTGGAGTTGTACCCGATCTTAAGGCCGGAATGCCTCCTGGTCTAGCAAGTCCGCCAGGCGTTTTCCCTCCAGGAATGCAAGCTCAATCGGAGAAACCATCAGTTGACACTGCTGCACTTGAAGCTAGCAATAAGAAAATAAAAGAACTTGAAGGCAAGCTTGCAAAAACAGACGTCAGCCTCTCAATGGTGCAGAAAGAGAATGAAGAAATGAATAAAACAGTTACAAAGATGGACAAGAACATCCTTGAACTGTTGTCTTTATACGAGATCGTTTCAAATCAGGTGAACCCTTTTGTAGGTGATGATGCTGGTGGAAGAGCAACAATTGAGAGATTTGACAAAACTGAAAAGAGAATCAATGAAGTTGGCAATATGCTTGTAATGCTGAAGAACGATATAGATTCGTTCTCACAACGTATAAGTTCTTCAGGGGCTGCAGACTCAGTTAGTGAAAAGATGCAGGACATGGAGACAAAGTTTGATGCTTTTGCAGATGCAATGGCAATGATGCATGAGACTATCAATACTATATCCGTAAAAACAGAGGAACTTTCTGAAAAAAACGCTCTTATAGATGCTAGCATCCTGGAGCTGTCTGAAGTTCTCAGTAATCTTTCCCTTAAAGTTGAAGACATTGAAAAGAATGGGGCCAAAATCCAAAAATCTCCAGATCAAGTATCCAACTCTAAGGAACCCATAATTTCGGAAGAATCAAATTCGAATAATCAGGAGACATCAAAAGGAAATAATCCATTAGTCAGATTGGATGCCATACGCAAGGATCCTACAAGCGTTGTTGTTCTTCTTAACTGGATAGAGTTTCTTATGGAAAGAGTGGGCAGGAACAATTTGATGGATGCTCTTGATTATTATGTCGATATTGGCTGGATAAGCGACAATGTGCGCTCAGAGATCATGGCCTATGCAAGAGGAATTGACTATTACGTGGAGAAACCTACATGGCGCCTTCTCCCGGAAGACCACACTAAATCCTTGCTTTTCATTGAAAGGCTATGTGGCCGCAAGATAGACAAGAACATGCTTAGTAGTATTGACAGGGAAATGTCAAAGGTCAAGCATGGGTTGGAGGAACTCTATGGGCTTTGAGACATCTATAGTAGTAACCATTTTTTTAGTTTCTGCCATCCTCATAGCTACAATATCATATACAACTCTCAGTTCTTCCCAAGATATACTTTCAAGTTCAGTTGATGAGCATTATTCCCTCCTTAACACGAAACTGCAAACTGATGTACAAATTGTTCAGTCGAGTGCTATCATCCATAATTCTACTTACCAGCTATCTTTGGAGGTTCTCAACACAGGTAGTGAGACTTTGAGCTCAGATAAGTTAGATGTTCTTATTGATGGTGTTCATGTGCCCTATTCAAATGCAAGTGCTATCACTACATGGACTCCAGAAACTTATGCACTCTTAAATGTTTATAATCTCTCTGGATTTGGAGATCACAGAGTGAAAGTCGTGACTGAAAATGGGATTTGCGACTATTATTCTTATAACATTTAAAATTCCCTTTTCAGGAATTAATATATAGTAATAATTATATATTGTGTATTATTCATTAGTGTATTTGATTCTCTTGAGAGTTGACAGAATAGTGTTCAGTACAGAGCAATTAGGCAAGTTCTTTGCAGATAAAACAGGTGAAACTGCTATAACCCACATGATATTTTTCATAGCAGCAGTTGCCATATCAATGGGTGTTATCGTTGTTCTTTCTGTAAATGTACAGTCACTTACAGGAGCTACATATTCAGGAAGCAAAGTTTTGTCAGATCAGATTCGTACAGATATTACGATAATCAATGACCCTGAAATCATACCTTATGATAGCTACGAAAAACGCTATACTTTCTATGCAAAGAACACAGGAGACTCAGAGCTTAATACAGAGTTCATAACCATCATGGTGGACGGAATACTCATGGAGCCTTCAGCTGTTCAGAGTAATGTAATAGACGGGGATGTTATGTGGCGGCCAGGCGATGTACTGGTTGTCAATGTAACAATGTCATCAGCTCTCAGTACCGGGGATCATCGTGTAAAGATGGCTGTAGAGAATGGCAAGTCCGGGTCTATGAGCTTTAAAACATAAATGTGAGGTATATATTTGGCAGAAGTTTATTCTTTTAGCATTCCCCGAGATGAGTTCAATGACAAACTAGGTGGAGGTTTCCCCTCTGGTTCCTTTGTAGTAATAGAAGGGGGTAGCGGTGGAGGAAAAAGTACTATTACCCAGCGTTTAGCATATGGCTTCATAGAGAACAAGATCAGTGTAACCCTTGTTTCTACACAGCTTACAACCAAGGGATTCATAAACCAGATGTACTCTCTCGATTATCCTATTGCTCCTTATCTTCTTAATGGTACACTTCTTTACATACCGGTGATTCCCCTTGTTCAGGCTGCTAAATCCCGTCTGGACTTTGTTGAAAGATTGATGAGTGCAGAAGAACTATTTGACAAAGATGTGATCATAATCGACACTATATCATCTCTTATAAAGTACAGTGCCAATATTGAAAAAAGCCTGGATCTCATCTCATTTTTCAAGAAACTCAATGGAATGGGAAAAGTGATCATCCTAACTATAGAGCCTAGTCAGCTTAGTGAAGAAATAACCTCCATGTTCAGGTCAAGTTGTGATATCTATATTACACTTAAGTCAAGGCCCATGGCAAATGAGGTAAAGAGAACTGTTGTGGTCAATAAGTTCACAGGTGCCAAAGGACCCGTCGGACAGATGATAGGTTTCAGAATAGAGCCCAAAGTTGGTTTGGTCGTGGAGATTGCATCTGTCTCATGATACCGGAGGTTGTATGAATGGATGCTGATTTTCAGAAAGCTGTACAAAGGAATCCTCATCTTGGGGAGTATGTAGAAAAATTCAAGAAAGAAAAAGGATCAGAGCCCCAGTTTGTGGTAAGTTTATCGAAAGATCTAGAAGGTGATAATGTCAATATCATCCTTCCCGTGGGAGATCCGATATTTATTCACATCTATGGTACCCCTGAAATGGGTGAAATAAAATATTATACAATAGAGCCTCGTCTTTCGGATAAGGAAAAGAAGAAGTATGATGCTATTATGAGCCTTATCCTGGAGAAATCTGCAAAGGAGCCTGTACCACAATCTGAGGCAGAGCTTAAAGAATTAATCTCAAAACTATTAAACAGTTCAGTCGATGTGGGCCCAGGAGGCGATATCGAAGATGAAAAGAAAGGATCAGGGGTTATTCAAAAGCTTATTCCTGTGAACAAGAAAGTATTGCTTAATCAGCAAGAGTACAATAAGATCCTTTACTATATCGAAAGGAACATCATCGGATCAGGTCCAATAGAACCAATTATCAGAGACCCTTATCTTGAAGATATACACAGCATAGGTGTAAACAGTGTTTACATTGTGCACAAGATATTCGGAATGATTCAGACGGATATCACTTTTGGTGATGATGCAGGGCTTGATAGCTGGCTACGCAGTATGAGCGAGCGAATAGGTCGGCCTGTAAGTGACGCCCGTCCTATAGCCGATGGTGCTCTTCCCGATGGTTCCCGTATCAACATCATCTATAGTCCGGACATCAGTCGCAGGGGCAGCAGTTTCACAATGCGTAAGTTTATGGAAGTTCCTGTAAGTATCGTTCAGCTTGTGAAATGGGGTGCACTTAGTGCTGAAATGGCAGCTTATATGTGGATATGTCTGGAGAATGGTCAAAGTGTTTTTTTCAGTGGTGAAACTGCAAGTGGAAAGACCACAATGCTCAATGCATGCCTATGTTTTGTGAATCCTAAAGCTAAGATCTTCACTGCTGAAGATACGGCCGAAGTGCAGCCTCCCCAGCCTGTATGGCAGCAACTGATCACTCGTGAAGATGGTCCAGTGGATTCAAGAGTCGATACTTTCGCACTACTTAAAGCCGCATTGCGTTCCAGACCAAATTACATCATTGTAGGTGAAATACGAGGTGTGGAAGGTGCGGTGGCTTTTCAGGGTATGCAAACAGGACACCCTGTAATGGCGACTTTCCACGCATCTGCAGTTACCAAGATGATACAGCGTTTGACAGGTAATCCAATAAATGTGCCTGTGACCTTCATCGATAATTTAAACGTTGCTATGATCCTTTCTGCAGTATACAGAAAAGGAAAGTTTCTTAGGCGTTGTCTTGCTGTTGAGGAGTTGGAAGGATATTACGAAGAAGCCGGTGGTGTTGTCACAAGGGCAGTTTTTCAATGGGATCCGGAAACTGATAAGCATAACTTCCGAGGCCTTAACAACAGTTTCATTCTGGAAAATAAGATTGCTGCTAAATTGGGTTACGATGACAAACGTAAGATCTACCAAGACTTGTTCTTACGCGCCAAGATAATAAACGAAATGCGTGCCAGAGGAATAGAAGAATATTATGAAGTACTGGAAGTAATCATCAATTTTTACAAGCATGGTGTTGACGGGTTACCGTTCTCAGTATAAAGGTGTATGTGATGTACAGCAAGGCATTCCATTGTATGGATATGGAACCGGCAACTTACATGAAAAAGATTGCCATTCCTGTCGTTGTATTTGGTTTTGTTTTTTCATTTTTACTTTATGCTGCCTTGCCAAGTCTATTCCAGGGAAGCACCAAGGCAATCCCCATTATGATTCCTGTGATTTGCATTCTCTTTGCCGTGTACTATCCACTTTCTGTCTATGGAGGGCAAGCATCACGTATTGATAACAACATGCACTATTATATCACTCAAATGGGTTCAGTTGCCACCGCTGAAACCCCAAGGCTTGATATAATTAGGATAGTTTCCGATAACAAGGAATATCGGGAGTTAGCCGCTGAAACAAAGAAGATCTATAACCTTGTTACTGTATGGAACATGAGCCTTGCGGAAGCATGTAGGTTCATTTCCAAGAGAACTCCATCTGTCATATTTGAGGACTTCCTGGACAGATTCGCTCATGGTTTGCAATCAGGAGAGAATATAAAATCTTTTCTTTTTGCGGAGCAGAATGTTGTCATGAACGAATATGAGGCCATGTATAACGGTGCTATGTACAATGTTGAGGTCGTCAAGGAGCTTTTCGTTTCACTGGTAATGTCTCTCATATTTCTTGCATCATTTGCTGTTATCATGCCAGTGATAACAGGTATGGATGCAGTACTTCTTATGGCAATGGTTGTAGTGACATTCGTTATAACGGACATTGTGATACTTTTGTTTACAAAAGGCAAGGTTCCAAAGGATCCTCTATGGAGCAAATCCCACATAATTCCTGATTATAAGATCAAATTATATCGCTCGATTCCTATTTCCATAGGAGCATGTATCCTTGTCACCATTGCTGTCGTAATTTACGGAAAGATCGTTACACCTATTGCCATTGCAATTTGCTTAACTCCTCTCATATACACTGGAAAAGTATGTCGTAATATAGAGAAGAATATCAGGCGCAGGGATGAGAATTTCCCTGCTTTTATCAGGTCACTGGGCAGCTCAGCAGGTGCTAGAGGCGGAGTAATAGATGATGCTCTGAAAGCATTGCGTGTCCATGATTTTGGTCCGCTTACAAAAGATGTGAACGATCTATACAAAAGACTTAACACGAGGATAGACAAGTTCAAATCATGGGATTTCTTTTCTGCAAATACTGGAAGCCATCTTATACAGAGGTTCTGTATCATGTTCGTAGAGGCAACCAATCTCGGAGGTAAGCCAGAGATAATAGGTGATATAATAGCTACAAATTTCCACAAAATAGTGACTTTAAGAAAGAAGAGGGTTCAATCTGCCTCAAGTCTTGTAGGTGTACTTTATGGCCTTACCGCTGGAATTGGTTTTACAATGTACATTTCCGTGGGTGTGATCGACCTGATGCAAAGTATGTTTACCAGTGTGGAAATGCCTGCAGGAATGTCCATGGGCATGGTCATCTATACGAATGTAGGGGATGTCAAAGTATTGTCATTCTTGGTATTGCTCATCATGATAGCACATTCTCTGATGTCTGCACTTCTAATCAGGGTTGTGGATGGAGGTCATTTCCTCAGTTCTACCCAGGATTTTGTGATAATGGTGTGGATATCAGGTATTACTGCTGTGGTAACCCAGACTGCCATCTGGTCACTTTTGGGCATGACTTGACAAAAAGTGCTGAGAATGGTTTGAATTCTCAGCCAATAAGTTGTTTAACACGGTTTGCAATGGCCTGTCCCACTTCTGATGTAGTGGCTTTACCTCCAAGGTCCGGGGTGACATTATTTTGGTTAATAACGTATTCTATGGCATCCTGCACAATATTTGCCTTGTCGGTTAATTCATACCATTCCAGCATCATCTTCATACTCAGAATGGCAGCTATGGGATTAGCTATACTTTTCCCAGCTATATCAGGTGCACTTCCGTGTACAGGCTCAAAGAACGCATGCTTTTTTCCGATGTTAGCACTTGGTACTAGTCCAAGCCCCCCCACCAAGGCGGCAGCCATATCGCTTAATATGTCCCCAAACAGATTTGTGGTCACTACAACATCGTATCTGTTAGGGTGTGTTATAAGGTTGTAAGCCATAGAATCCACCAAAGTGTCGTGGTATTCTACCTGCTGGGACAAAGCAGTTTGCTGGCACACATCTAGAAATAATCTGTCTGATTTAAGCACATTTGATTTGTGAACAATCTCAACACGGTTTTGCCTATTTTTGGCAAGTTTACAGGCATATTCGGCTATTCGTGTAGAACCTTTGCGGGTAATAACCCTTTTAGTGTATGCTACATCTTCATGTATCTCTTCTATGCCGGAGTACATGCCTTCTGTATTTTCCCTAACTATTACTAGATTGAAATCATTGCGCCCGGTAACGCCCCTAATACCATCAATAGGTTTAATTGGACGGATGTTGGCATACATGTCAAGCTCCTTTCTTATTGTAAGGAGTACACTCTTATAATTCGGATCGGATGGTGTTGTAATTGCACCAAATAGTATACAATCGCATTCCTTCAGGATTTTAAGGTCTTCATCTGTGATAGCGGAGCCAGTCTTCTCCCATTTTCCATATCCCAGCTCAACAGGTAACTTTTCTATAGGCAGGGAAAGGGCATCCAGCACTTCTATAGCTGCAGGTATGACTTCTTTTCCTATTCCATCTCCTTCTACAACTGCAATTTTCATTGACCTTCACCTTTTTCTTTCCTCATGCTCTGTACCAGTTCCCTTATTGTTTTGGCTACCTGGAACTCCGAGGCTCCCCAATGAACCACTGCTCCCCTTATTCCATTAATTGTAGCAAGTCCAGACCTTTCGGAAAGGCAGCACCGGGTAATGAATGGTCCTTGTGGTGTATAAATATCAGAACGGAATGGACAGATATTTATGAAATCATATTTCAGTCCGGGAAACCTGGATTCAAATAATTTCCGGGATATCTCGCAGCCTACAAGTAGTGATCCATCTTCAGTAACAATATCGGAGTCTAGGCATTTTCCTTTAAGTCCCGATGAAGAACACGGGAACACTGTTTTTTCTCCTTCGAACTGTCTGAGATCCTTTGTATTCTCTTTAAACCGTATACTCAAATCGCCAAATATGCCACTAGATTCAAGTTTTCTAACCACAAGGCTAAGCCAGGATGGCTCAGGCGGAACCACATCTACAATTTCAATGTCGATTATTTTAGAAAGGTCTGGGTCATGTACGAATGTAACGTGTCTATCAAGTCCTGTAAATATTATTGTATTCACGCCTTCCTTACAAAGTTCTGATGCCGTTTCTATGAGCAGTCTCCTATCTTTTAGGTTTAAAAGCTCATCATATTTGAAAATCTGCTCTCCTGAAGCTATAAGCTCGGCTTTTGTGGCCTTTCTTAGTAGGTCTTCTCCGGTGTGTTCAACCCTATAAATTGAGTATTCTTTACCGATATCAGTGCCCTGTTCAACTATTATGTATCGGCTAAGGAAATATATCGGCTCGTCATGTGCATCATCAGGACTGATATGTGTGACTCCAACATACTTGTACTCATCCGGAAATATCATTACAACCTCTATTTTTTACCTTGCATTGCTTTACGATGGGATACAAGTCCTCCATCATTAAGTATTTCAAGAAGGAATTCTGGCAGTTTATTTCCTGTGTATTGTTTTCCATTGAGAGTAACCTTTCCATTTTCAAGGTCTACTTCCATTTCATCGCCTTCTTTGCATTGGACATCGGCTTCCATAAGAGGAAGACCAACGTTTATGGAATTACGGAAGAATATCCTGCCAAATGACCTGGCCACAACACAGGCTACTCCTGCATACTTAAGTGCTAATGCGGCCTGTTCCCTTGAAGAACCACAACCGAAGTTATTACCGCCTACTATTATGTCTCCAGGCTTTACCTTTTTCGAAAAATCCGGGTTAATACCTTCCATTGCATGATCTGCAAACACCTGCATATCAGTAGTACGCAAATATTTTCCGGGTATTATGACATCTGTGTCGATGTCATCTCCAAATACCCACGTTTTTCCTTTAATTATTTTTTCCATAAGTTACACCTCGGACAAGCTTTTATCTGTTGATATGAGTATGTAGAGGACTTTATGCCTCCACTGGTACCGTATTTCCCTGAAGTACTTCGTTTTCGGTAACCTTTACTTCTTTTACCACATTTCCATAGCTTATCTGGTATGGCTGCGTTGGTGCCACATCAAATTGTGTCTGTCCGGAGATCGGTCCTTCTGTTGAATACGGAACTATGAATGAATATGTACCATCCGAGGTTGTTGTTTGTGAATATGTAAATGACCGTCCCTGACTGGTACTAATTGTAGTACTTATCGTCACATTTTCGCCAGCTGGCGCAGTTCCTGTGATTTTTGCTCCTTCTACATATTCAAATATCTTTACGTAACCTGAGTTCTCTTCTTTTATCTTTCCGCCGAACAGAACATTGTATACATTCTTGTATCCAATCTCCTGGCTCTGGGAACTGGTGACACCGGGAGATTCATGGACCATACGATAATGTTTGAGGCCGTTAGTGTCAAAAATATGCAATTTAGCTTCCATAGAGTTGAAGTATCTTTCACCAGGTACAGTCATTACTCCCTGGTCTGTTTGCACAGGTATATAATAATTATCGGTATCAAGTGTCCATGCTGACATGGCATAGAATTTACCAGTAGCCATCTCCACATCAGATACTATGTATCTGGCTCCCATTTTATTTTCATCCGGATGGATGGCTTTAAGGACTGCAGTGGCTTCTTCCTCAGAAGAGGCTGTGAAGAATGTAGATGCACCTGGCTGATTTTCTTCTTCTATACTATCTCTGCGTCCTCCGATACCTTGTTGGAATGGATTAGCGTTTGGTATCCTGCGTCCAATTACTTCGATCCAGTCTCCGTAATCCCACCAGGACATGACTCCATAAGCTGTATCCGGGTATGGATACACCTCCCCGCTTGCAGGTGTTTCATATAGTTCATAATAATCCAGTCCAGGGTCTGGTGTATTAATTCTCATCCAGTTAAGTGCTTCTAACCATTCATCGCCAGGTCCACCAACATATTGTGCCTGCTGTGTTGCTAGGCTATAGTTTGGCAGAACAAGGACAACAATGACTATAATAAGCGATATAATGTGAATGGGTTTAAGTTTATGAATTGCAGTTTCTTTTGTTTTGCCTGCAGATTTCGATTTAATTTTTTCAGTCGTCATCAAATTATTAAGTTTGAGATCTTTCCAGCCTGCCAGATCCATGAACTTGATCCCAACATATGCGCTAAGTATCGCTGCATTAACTGCATAGTAATAGGAGAAACGGTTCTGTTGCAACATCGCCCACAGTACCATGAATGTCCAAACTATAAGCAACGTTTTCTCTTGTGTATTCTTCTTTTTGGTAGCTTCATAGGTCAATATTGCAAGTCCAAGAATGGAAACAAAGCCCATGACAGCGAAATAATAGTAAAAAGATCCATCGAACAGGTCCAGAGGTGATGCTTCTCCTATCGTCAGTCCTCCACCTGTTCTCTTGAAATATCCAAAGACGCCAATGAGCATTGTGTATACGGATGGAAACGCAATTTTTGAGGTCAGCAGGACTGCCATAACCCCAGTCAATATGGTCAAGGGGTATATCTTCGCATTCATTTTTCTTTTTTGCATCTCAGTAGAAAGAAGCGTCAGCAATGGGAATGCCACTATGCCAGCCATCAGACCTATTTCCTGCGTTCTTTTAGTACCTCCTAATTCTGGTACCATCAGGACCATCATGAGAGTCACTGCAAAGATGATCATTCCACCTACTGCTAGGTAATCCGTAGTTCTGCCGTGCATATGGTCAACAACATGTTGTACTGTGATGTAAATACCAATAATCAGACTGAAAAAGAGAGCACCTTTCCAGGTAAGTGTATAGGCTCCCATTGAAACTCCGGTAAGTATAAAGTAAGGCAATGCAGGTTTTATTGTTTCAATAGGTGCTTCTTTAAGGCTTGAGAAAGTAATTGGATGTTCTCTTGCAACCTTTATTGCCATTACTAAGAAGGCTGCTGTCATTGTACTAAACAGAACTTCAGCGATATGGTGGTCGTTGAAGCCTATTATAGACCTTGAGAGTATCTGGCCAGGTGCAAGTGCTATTAGTATTGCTGCCAATAATCCTACTCTTCTATCAAATATCCATTTAGTTACAAAATATGTAGCTATAACTACCAATGAAGCTATAAATACGGGATAATAAGCAGATACAGTGTAAATGAGTTCTTGACTTGGATTTCCTAATCCCAGTATCCATATTATTATTCCAAGTAACATATCAAACAGAGGTGCATAGACCTGTTCTGTGCCAAGAGGATATTTGGTATATGCATCGAACCATAGCATATGGGGGAAATTATGCAGCATTGATTCCACGTTTCTCAGGTGGTACCAAGGATCGTTTTCACTGAACTTCACAAAGTTCTCTGCTACGAAAACCTTTGCTTTTGGAATGGTCCTTATGTAGAACGCTACAAGACATGAGATCAAAACCCCTATTGCATAGGGTATACTCCCTTTTAGATCTCTTTTGGCAGTTTCATCTTTGCTCATGGATTCAACTCTTTCAAAATGTGGTATGTGCTAAATTTATGCGGGATAAAAAGGTCACTTTATATACATATATGTTGCACCTAAGATAATATTATCCTTTCTTTTAGTGTCGCATAACAGTTTTCTGAAATATGGATATAGAACGGAATACCCATATTTAATAGTGTTTAATAACGAGCCTATTTCAAAACTTCACTCACACCTTTTTCCAACACAACAGGAAACATGCAATATCTAACAATCCTTTGAAAACCACATTAAGACGTTCATATCTACTTGCTAATTTTCTAAATCCCATCTTCAACCATGCAAAGAATCGTTCTATAGTTCCTCTGTAATAATATGTTTCTTCATCAAATCGAGTAGGTCTTCCTCTTTTCTTTCTTTTACTGTTCCTTGTATTGATCGGTATGTTGCTTTTGATAGCTCTGGACCTTAAGTACTGCTTGATTTCTGTATCGTCGTACGCAGCGTCTGCCAGAACTTCAAGAGGTCTTGTCCTTGGTCTTCCATCGGTCTTAACCTTAATATCCTCCATAACTTCAATGAAGTGCTGTCTATCGTGCTCTTTTCCAGAAGATATTTGGATTGTAAGTGGAAAACCTTCACAACTTACACATGCATGGATCTTTATGCCTTTTCTTTTCTTGTGACCGTTGTACGAGGAGTCATCTCCCCTTTTTTAGTTTCGATGAAACTGCTATCGATACACACTGTATCCAATGAGAACTTACCTTTCTGGTAAGCGGAATCCCGAAGGGATTCCATTATCTCGTTCCATATACCTTCCTCTGACCACCTTTTCAGCCTTCTCCAGGCAGTTGCCTGGGAACCATAAATAGCTGGCATATCTCCCCATCTGCAACCTGTTATCAGAACAAAGAGAATACCATTGATGACCTTACGGTCATCAGCTCTCTTTCTTCCGGTAATTGGTTGTGGTGGCAAGTGTGGCTTTATAAACTTCCATTGATCATCAGAGAGTTCTCTGAATTCCATTCATATCCCCACAATAACATTCAGAGAAATAGTATTTATAGTTTTGATACAGGCTCAACATCTATCAATTTAATGCAAAGGAATAAAATGCATGACTTCTCTATACTCATAATCTTACTTGTTCCTGTTTAAGATACGTAATAATCCGTTTTGGACAAAGGATGGTCTTTAATTGAGGATATGTCTTATCGCAGACGCAACTTCGATACACACCTTACGGTGGGCAGAATATTTTGTTAATCAGGGTGATGAGGTACATATCGTTACGTACGAACCACCAAAGAATGAGTTAGAAGGAGTCAAATTCCATATTATAAGGTCTATTTTCAACAACCTGTATCTTGATTTCTTTCCACGTCATTTGAGAATGTATTTACTTATTCATAAAATGAAACCTGATATTCTACATGCACATTTCATATCAAAATTCGGTTTCCATGCAGCGTTCTTAGGTTACAGGCCTCTTATTATGAGTGCATGGGGTGGCGATATTCTGGTAGTGCCCTATTGGTCGAAGTTGCTATGGTATTTAACTGGCATCTCGCTTAGGAGAACAGATATGGTTTATGGTGTTTCCAAAGATATATGTGAAAAAATAGTCACTAATTTCCGGGTTTCTTCATCCCGAGTAAAATTAGTACCATTTGGCGTTGATACGAAGCTTTTTCATCCTGCTGCCGAAAAAAATATTGTGGGTAGCAATGATCTCGTTGTTTTTTCTAACAGAACTTTCTTAGAGATATACAACATTGAAACTCTCGTCAACTCGATACCTTTGGTAGTTGAAAAAAATCCGAATATCAAGTTTGTGATCAAAGGAACAGGTCCTCTGGAAGATTCTCTTAAATCTCTCGTTTTGGAACTAGGTGTATCGCAATATGTGACTTTCATTGGTTGGGTTGAATACAAAGAAATGGCTGGATTATTGCATAATTGTGATATCTATGTTTCAACTGCTCTTTCGGATGGTACTCCCGTTTCAGTACTAGAGGCAATGGCATGTGCAAAACCATGCATTGTTACAGATGTGGGCGGTGTAAGTGAATGGATAGACGACGGATTAAATGGCTGTCTTTTTACTCCCAGAAACCCTCAGGAGCTAGCTCAAAAGATATTGGAACTCGCTGCAAACTCTATTAAAAGAGATAAATTTGGAAAAAATGCTCTCAAGGTCATAGAAGAAAGAGGAGATTGGCAAAGAATAATGACAGATGTACGAACACAATATAAGGAATTGGTGAGAGGGCATGAAATACACTAATGCTGCTGTTACTGGCAGTACAGGGTTTATAGGGTCACATCTTACTGCTAAATTACGGGAAAAGGGCATTAATATTTTTGAAATATCCAGATCTTCCAGTCAGATCGACATTACTTCCTGGGATCAGGTAAAGAACATTCCTGCACAAGATGTTCTGTTTCATCTGGCAGGGGTTACAAATATTTCCCTTTCTTTTGAGAATCCGCATCATGTATACATTAACAATGTTGTTGGAACCCTTAATATGTTGGAGTGGTGCAGGAAGAACGAAGTTACGAAAATGGTATATTTGAGCACTTTTGTATATGGTATTCCCCAATATCTCCCTTTAGATGAAAAACACCCCGCTACACCTACAAATCCCTATTCTACCAGTAAACTTCTTGCTGAAGAATTATGCCAGGCGTATTGCCGGGACTATGGTCTTAACGTTGCGATACTTCGTCTTTTTAATGTATACGGGCCAGGACAGAAACCTGACTTTGTTATCCCACGGGTCATTGAGCAATTCCCATCAGGTAAAGTGCAATTAGGCGCCTCTACTCCGAGAAGAGATTTTGTGTACGTGGATGATGTAGTTGATTCAATTGTTAGTGCCTCTATTTCAGAAATACGTGGCTTTGAGATATTTAATATTGCAAGTGGTATTAGTTATTCAATAAAAGAAATAGCATCAGAATTATCATCCCTTTATTCCGAAGAAACTGGTAATCAAGTTTCTATCAACTATAGTGATGTCTTGAAAAAAGGGGACGTACTTGATACTGTTGCAAACATAGAAAAATCTAAGATTATATTGAACTGGTATCCAAAGATAGATATAAAAACAGGATTATTCAAAACACTGAGGGCGTATCTGGATGAACATAAAGGATAAAAATGTTGTAGTTACAGGTGCAGGTGGCTTTATTCCAAGCCACCTCACGGAAGAACTGGTTAGAAGAGGTGCCAATGTAAAGGCTCTGGTACATTATAATTCTCGCAATGACAATGGTATGCTGAGATTAGCTGACCAAAAGCTTGTTGAAAAAGTAGAGATAGTTCATGGGGATATCACTGATCCTTATTATGTAAAGCAAGTAACGAAAGATGCTGATGTGGTCTTCCATCTTGCTGCCCTTATTGGTATACCATATTCATACATAGCTCCTGAGCAATATGTCAATGTGAATATCAAAGGCACTTTAAATGTGCTTCAGGCAGCTCTTGAGAATGGTGTGGGAAAAGTTGTTCATACATCTACCAGTGAGACCTACGGAACAGCCATCTACACACCGATTGATGAATCTCATCCCTTACAGGGTCAATCCCCATATTCTGCCTCTAAGATCGGCGCAGATAAGCTTGCTGAAAGTTATTATCTCTCTTTTGATCTGCCGGTGGCGACCATAAGACCTTTCAACACCTTTGGTCCCCGTCAATCCGCAAGGGCAGTAATACCGACTATAATCTCTCAAGCACTGGTAAAGGATGAGATACATGTGGGTTCGCTTGATCCTGTTAGGGATATGACGTTTGTAAAAGATACTGTCAATGGTTTTATTGCAGTGGCAACATCTGAAAGGTCTGTGGGTGAAGTCATAAATGTAGGTACAGGGAAGGGTCATACAATTGGCGATATTCTTAGTACCATTCTCAAGATAGTTGACAAGGAAAATATGAAAGTTACAACAGATGTCCAACGTGTTAGGCCTGTAAAAAGTGAAGTAATGGAATTGATCTGTGATAATTCCAAGGCGAAAAAGTTGGTTGACTGGGAACCTCAGTACACTCTTGAGGAAGGTTTAAGGTTAACTGTTGATTGGTTTAAAGGACATAACAATCTCTATGATACAAAAGGATATGTGGTATAATGCAAGCGGTAATTCTTGCTGGCGGCAAAGGTAAGCGTTTGGCACCATACACTACTATTCTGCCAAAACCCTTGATGCCTATTGATGACATGCCAATTCTGGAGATTGTATTGCTCCAACTTAAAAAGAATGGATTTACAAAGATTGTTCTTGCTGTTGGCCATCTTGCAGGGCTGATACAGGCTTATTGTGGCGATGGTTCCAGATGGGGATTGAATATCACCTATTCAATGGAAAATGAACCTCTTGGTACTGCAGGACCTTTATCCTTAATAGGTGGTCTTGAAGAGAATTTCCTGGTAATGAATGGTGATCTTCTGACCAATATTGACTATTCCGATCTGATGAAACTTCATCTAGAAAAAAATGCTCTTGCAACTGTTTCAATGTATAACAAGGATGTTCCTATAAGTCTCGGTGTCCTTAAGCTGAATGATTCAGGTGATATCATTGATTATATCGAAAAACCGACCCTTACTTATAAAGTTAGCATGGGCATTTATATTTTGAACAGAAAAATACTTGACCATATTGAAAAAGGTAAATATCTTGATTTCCCGGTCCTTATAAAAAAGTTGATCAGAGAAAATGAAAAAGTAGTAGGTTATGATTTTACGGGTTATTGGATGGACATAGGCCGCCATGAAGATTATTCTAAGGTGCTTGAGGAGTTCAATAGCATTAGAGATGAATTGTTGTAGTAAGGTATAAAGCATGTCTATATTTAAAGGCAAAAAGATCCTCGTTACAGGTGGCACTGGTTCTCTTGGAAAAGAGCTTGTACGCCATCTTTTATGGAATGAACAACCGGAAATTATTCGGGTATTTGATGTCGATGAAACTGAGCAGTTTGAGTTCCAACATGAGCTTAAGGGCTATGAAGACTCTGTTCGTTTTCTACTTGGTGATGTTAGGGATAAGGAGCGTCTTTCCCGTGCAGTGGAGGATATCGATATAATATTTCATACAGCTGCTTTAAAGCATGTTATGGCATGCGAGTACAATCCGTTTGAGGCAGTTAAGACTAATGTTCTTGGGATGCAAAATATTATTGATGTTGCAATTGACAATAATGTCAGCAAAATTATTTTCACAAGCAGTGATAAAGCAGTAAATCCTTCCAACACAATGGGAGCAACAAAATTATTGGCTGAAAAGTTGGTCACATCGGCTAATTTCTACAAAGGTGCACGAGATTGTGTATTTTCAAGTGTTCGTTTCGGTAATGTAATGGGATCCCGTGGTTCTGTGATCCCTTTATTCAGACAGCAGATAAAGGCTGGAGGCCCATTAACAATCACTGATCCTACCATGACTCGATTTATGATGTCGATGTCACAGGCGGTTGAGCTTGTACTTAGATCAGTTGATATGGCACAGGGCGGTGAAGTTTTCATATTCAAAATGCCTACAGTTAAAATCTCAGATCTTGCAGAAGTAATGATAGAGGAACTTGCACCTAGGTATTCTCACAAGCCACAGGATATTCAAATTGAGATAATAGGTACAAAACCTGGTGAGAAGATGTATGAGGAACTCATGACCGAAGACGAAGCATCCAGATCACTTGAAAGAGATGATATGTTCATCATATTGCCTGAAATTGAAGATGAGTTGACAAAAATCAATAAATCTGCGTACGCTGCAACTTCTATCAGGTCAAAGGACTATGTATCAAAGGATGCTGTGCCTATTACTAGAGATGAGGTCAGAGCAATCCTTAAAAAGGATGAAATAATTTAATTATAAAATAAATAGGATAATGTAACTCTTATCGGAGTATGCAAATGAACATATTGGTAACAGGTGGCTCTGGTTTTATAGGAAGATGGGTTGTCAAACGCTTGCTTGAGGATGATAATCGCGTATGGGTTTTGGACGACATGTCAAATGGCCACCTTGAAAATCTTGATGATTTAAGGGCTAATCCAAATCTCAATGTGACAATTGGCGACATAAAGGATACAGCATTATTGTCTAAACTATTTAGTAATAATTTTGATATCTGTATTCATCTGGCAGCCAGCATCATTGTACAGGACAGCATAGATTATCCCAGGAAGACTTTTGAGAATGATGTAGTAGGTACATTCAATGTTCTTGAGGAAGCAAAGAAAACCAACACCAAATTTGTTTTCATGAGCACTTGCATGGTCTATGATACTGCATCTGTGGGCAGTGCTATATCAGAGCTTCATCCCACGAAAGCTGCATCTCCATATGCTGGTGCTAAGTTAGCAGGAGAGAATATGGTACAATCATATTACTATGCATACGGCTTGCCTACTGTTATAGTGCGTCCTTTCAATACTTATGGACCTTACCAGAAATCAACTGGAGAAGGGGGCGTTGTTTCCATATTCATACAGAAGGATCTAAATGGGGATGTGCTAAACATCTATGGGAATGGAACACAAACAAGGGATCTGATGTATGTAGAAGACTGTGCAGAGTTTGTGGTGCAGGCTGCATATTCGGATGCAGGTAATGGGAATATTTTAAACGCGGGTCTTGGTGAGGATATCACAATAAACGACCTTGCTGCACTTGTGTGTAAGGATGCTGGCCGGATAAAACATGTTAAACATATTCATCCCCAGAGCGAGATCCCAAAGCTGGTGTGTGATTATTCTAAAGCCAAAAGAGTGCTGGGATGGGAGCCAAAGACATCTCTTAAAGAAGGGATCGAAGTATTCAGACAATGGATGAAGGATACAACAAATCAGTGATATAAATGGATTTCATACCATACGGCAGGCAAGTTATTTCACTGGATATTACGGTACAGTTCTCTATGAAAACCTATTTGTTAAGGCTTGGTGTCATATGCAATCTTTATTAGTCGGCTCAACAGGTATGCTTGGCCAAGCACTAATGAAGGAGATGAAAAGCCGCGGTTTTGAGGTTATTGGTGTCGCGCGTAGTGGTGCTGACATTTCGTGTGATATAGTTGATGAAGGGGAATTATCAAATATCATCTCATCTATTAAACCTCAACTAATTATTAATTCTGCTGCAATTGTGAACTTAGCAAAATGTGAAGAAAAACCAGATTGTGCATATCTGGTTAATGCACGTTCTGCTTCTATTATGGCTGAAATATCCCGAAAAACTGGAATTTATTTTATTCAAATCTCAACTGATCACTATTATACGGGGGATTTCAATTTAAAGCATACAGAAGAACATCCAATCCAATTGATAAATGAATATGCAAGAACCAAATATGCAGCAGAATGCTTTGCCCTGGCTTATCAGAAATCATTGGTTATACGCACAAATATTGTAGGTTTCCGTAATACTATTGAAGCACAAACATTTCTGGAATGGGTAATACAAAATCTCAAAAATCAATCTCCTATGACTATTTTTGATGATTACTTTACATCAAGTATTCATGTTAAACAATTTTCCTCTGCGTTATTGGATATAATAGAAAAACGTTCCTATGGGTTATTAAATTTAGCAAGCAGGGATGTTTTTAGCAAAAAATCATTTATATGTGCTCTTGCCCATAAAATGGGTTATTCATTAGATAATGTTAAAGTAGGTAGTGTTTTTGACACAGGTGCCGTCTCCAGAGCAGAGAGTCTTGGTTTGGATGTAGGAAAAGCAGAAAAGATTCTTGGCTATGAGTTGCCAACATTAAATAAAGTCATTGCAAGTATTACTGAAGAATATGAAGGTGGTTTTAGAAATGATGTATGATAGTCAAATAAATGTCAACAAAAGAGAGATTTCTATTGACTCACCTACTTATTTTATTGCCGATATTGCTTCTAATCATGACGGAGATATAGAGCGTGCTAATGAGTTAATTTGGCTTGCTAAAGAGGCAGGTGCAGATGCTGTTAAATTTCAGCATTTCAAAGCAAATAAAATTGTAAGTGATTATGGTTTTACACATCTCGACACAAAAAATAGTCATCAAACATCCTGGAAAAAGTCTGTTTTTGAGGTATACAAACAATATGAATGTAATCGAGATTGGACTGAAGAATTAGCTAAAACAGCAAAAAAGGCAAAAATTGATTTCCTTACAACACCTTATGACCTCGAAGCAGTTGAGTTGCTTGATCCATTTATCCCAGCTTATAAAATAGGTTCAGGAGATATTACCTGGATCGATTTTATTGAAAATATTGCAAGAAGAAATAAACCGGTGATACTTGCAACGGGTGCATCAAATATGGATGATGTTGAACGTGCTGTAGCTTGTATTTTAAAATATAATCGTCAGCTTATGCTTTTGCAATGTAATACAAACTATACTGGAGCTACTGATAATTTTAAATATATCAATCTTAAAGTGCTGGAAGCATTTGCAATCAGATATCCGAGTATGATCCTTGGTCTTTCAGATCACACACCTCTTCATGCTACAGTTCTTGGAGCGATTACATTAGGTGCAAGAGTAATTGAAAAGCATTTTACTGATAATAATGCGCGTGAAGGGCCAGATCATGTATTTTCTATGAATCCCAAGACCTGGAGAGAAATGATTGACCGAAGTCGTGAGTTGGAATTATCTTTAGGTAATGGAATAAAGCGTATAGAATTAAATGAAAAGGAAACTTCAATAGTTCAACGCCGATGCTTACGGTTAACTCATAATATGAAAGCTGGTGAGAGCATTAAAGAGGATGATTTAGAATCTCTCCGTCCTGCACCAAAAGGAGCTATTGAGCCATATAATCTACATAAAGTTCTTGGTAAAACATTGGCAATTTCAAAATCAGAAGGAGATGCCATTTTTGCGAAAGATTTTGTGGAGGAATTATGTTAAAGGGCTGCTATGTTGGTCTGCGGGCTATAGAGCGTGCTGATTTACCTCAATTATTAGAATTCCGTAATAGGCCAGAATTTCGTCGTTATTTTCGTGAATATCGCGAATTGAGCATGGAAAACCAAAATAATTGGTATGAAAAGATGGTTATGAATGATCCTAAAACCATCATGTTTTCTATTATTGAACTTGAAAATAATAGATTGCTTGGAGCATGTGGATTGTGTTACATAGATTGGATCAATAAAAACGCAGATTTTTCGATCTATATTGGAGTTGACGATTTATATCTTGATGATAAATTCGGTCCAGACGCTGGGTCAATTATGGCTCGCTATGGTTTTGAGGAACTTGGATTACACAGATTATGGGCTGAAATTTACAGTTTCGATGAGACTAAAAAGATTTTTTTTGACAAGATAGGATTTAAACTTGAGGGTATTCATCGTGAAACACACTGGTCAGAGGGAAAATGGCACGATTCATTATTCTATAGTTTGCTCAATACTGAATATTTAAGTTAAGCATCGTATAAATCATATATCTAAATGAATCAGGGAATGTGAATGATCGATACTCCTATTACTATTAATAATAAAATTGCACTAGGGACTGTACAATTTGGATTAGACTATGGCATCAATAATAAAAATGGACAAATACCTGAAACAAAGGTGTTTGAGATACTGCAAGAGGCCATAATATCTGGAATTAGTATTCTAGATACAGCTTATGTATATGGCAATAGTGAACAGGTTATTGGGAATTTCATCAAAAAATGTGGAAATCAATTTAAAATCATCTCTAAATTGCCAGAATGCAATCCCGAAGAAGTAATTACTATATTTGATTCATCGTTACAGAGGTTGAATGTTAACAGATTATACGGTTATATGTGCCACAGCTTCCAACATTGCATGCAAAATCCTGAAATATGGGAGACATTAAATGAACTAAGATCTGAAGGTCGGGTAGAAAAAATAGGTCTTTCCCTCTATTACCCATCAGAACTTGAAAACATTATTAGTAGTAATCTAAAATTTGATATAGTTCAGGTGCCATACAATGTTTTTGACAGGCGTTTTGAGCCGTTTTTCTCAATCCTTAAACAAAGAGGAGTGGAAATTTTTGTCAGGTCCACCTTCTTGCAAGGATTGGTATTCAAAAAGCCATCTGAACTGGATGGATATTTTTCTAAAATTCAAAGCAAAATAGCAACTCTTCATTCACTAGCTGCTAAGATGAATGTTCCAATAGCAGCGTTGTGTTTGAATTTTGTTGTTCTAAATGAATTTGTAGATAGGGTAGTTGTTGGTGTTGACAGTACTCAAAACTTACAGGAAATTATTTCGTCTTCTGTATATTGTTCTAATGTTAAGAATGTGCTTCATGAACTTGATTCACTATGTGAAGATGATGAAAATATGATCCTGCCGACAAACTGGAAGGTGCAAAGATAATGCGTTTGGCCATAATTCAGGCGAGAATGGGATCAACAAGGCTTCCTGGGAAAGTTATGAAGCCATTGTTGGGTAAACCCATGTTAGAGCATATTATCACAAGAGTTCAAGCATCAAAGATGATTGATCAGATTGTGATAGCAACTACACAAAAATCAGAGGACAATATCATTAGTGATTATGCAAAAGAACATCATGTTGAATTCTATAGAGGAAGCTCAGAAGATGTATTAGATAGATATTATCAGGCTGCAAAAAAATATGATGCGGATGTCATAGTTAGAATTACTGCGGATGATCCATTAAAAGATCCTCAGATTATAGATGAAATTCTGCATGAGTATATAGGTGCTTCAGGAAAATATGATTACATTAGTAATACTATAATTCCAACTTATCCAATAGGACTTGATATCGAAGTTTTTTCATTCAAATCACTTTCTAAGGCTTGGATGGAAGCAGAGAGGCAGATATATCGAGAGCACGTTACTCCATACATTTGGAGTAATCCTCAGATATTTAATTTGAAAAATTATGAATACACTGGAGAAAACCTTTCTACTTTAAGATGGACTGTGGACACAAAAGAGGATTTTGAGTTTGTAGAAACAGTATATAGGCATTTGTATAACGAAAATGAGATTTTCTTAATGCAAAGTATTCTTCAATTATTGCGTGAGCGTCCTGAAATACAAAATATTAATAAAGAAATCTCTCAAAAAAAATGGGATGTGGTATATAATGAGTGAAAAATTATGGCGTGTCGGTCAAAAAGAATTGGATTATATTAAAGAGGCAATAGATTCAGGTTTGACTGGGGTTATGAACCAAAAATTCGAAAGCAAATTTGCAACAAAAATGGGTGTTAAATATGCTGTTGGTGTAAACTCCGGAACTTCTGCGCTTCATTCATGTCTTGGAGCAATGGAAATTGGTCCAGGGGATGAAGTAATAGTTCCACCCTTAACATTTGCATCTACTGCATTTTCGGTTATGTATCTTGGTGGAATACCGGTTTTTGCAGATATTGATCCAGATACATTCAATATAAACTATGAAGATATTGAAAACAAAATAACTAATAAGACAAAAGCAATCATTCCTGTATCCCTTTATGGACTGCCTGCTGAAATGGATCCAATAATGGAAATTGCAGAGAAAAATGATATTTTTGTACTGGAAGATTGTGCACAATGCTTCTTAGGAAAGTACAAAGGTAAAACAGCTGGAACTATTGGTCACATGGGAATTTTTAGTTTTGAAAGATCAAAACATATGACTACTGGAAATGGTGGTATGCTGGTTACTAATGATAAGGAATTAGCAGAAAAAGCACGTAAATTTAGCATTCTTGGTTATTCTACACTAAAAGCAGGGGCTTATGAAGCTAAACCTCCAAAAGAGATAATTCAGGACCCAAATTTTGAAAGGCATCTTTTTGTTTCACCAAATTATAGGCTACCAGAAGTATGTGCAGCTATGGGATTAGCTCAACTTGAGCAACTTGATATCTTTGTAGATCGCAGAATTAAAATTGCAAAAATATATTCAGATGCTGTAGGCAATTGTGAATGGTTATGCCCACAAAAAACTCCCGAGTATTCAGTTAATAGCTATTTCACATACGCAATGAAATTAGAATCTCTAAAATCAAAAATTTCATGGAGCCAATTCCGTGAGACATATCTGAAAAATGGTGGGGATTCATATTATGCAGCTTGGAAGTTAACATATACAGAGCCAGCTATTCGTGGAATGAAATTTGAGAATGGAATTGAATATAAAAATGGTTTGTGTCCAATAGCTGAAGATATTCAACCGAAAATGATCCAGTTGAAGACAAATTATGAAAGTTTAGATCACGCCAAAGAACAAGCAGAAATCCTTAGGCAAACAATAGGTGAATTGGATAAATTTTAACATCCAATTATCCATTTGATGAGTTATTTCAGAAATGTAATTAGTATATTTTATTAGAACAATCTCATTGATAGAGGTTATAATTGGACGTTTTTTCATTACCAACACTAATCGAGGGCGTATCCTCACCACAATCTATGGGAAAAATTAAAGTTCTAATATTACTAGAAAGTGTAGATCAAGTAACTGATTTTTTGAATCGGATTAACGAAATTGAAGGTGAGAAATTAGTAATTGCACTCACTCCAAGTGTAATGTATGAACTTGATAAAAACGGAATCTCTTATAATATTCCTGAAGAATACTATGATCCAGAAGAACTATTCAAATTAGGGTTAAATAATTTCAAAATAGTAGAAGATATATGTAATATGATAGATTTAGAAATTCAGCAACATATTCCTGAATTTGAAGATCTTAATATTAATCCAGGGCTTTTTAGTTTCTATTCAATAAAAATATTTTATGATGCTATAACCATTCGGATTTTTCAATTGTCAAAAATAACGACTAGTGAAAGTCCTTCTGTAGTATATGTTTATGATTCTCTTAAGTATCCTTTTGGTAGTTGTGCTTCAGCTCCTTACCTACTTTTTGATCATAAGGAATCATTATATTCACAGCTCTTAACACTTAGTGATTGGAATTTTTCAGTCAAAATGTTAACAAACCCCGTTCGACACGATAACAATAGTTGCGAATTAACGACTCCTCTTTTTTCTTCAACTATTAAAGCAAAATTGAAAGTATGGTTAACAAAACACCCTATTTTATATGATCTTGCACTTAATGCCCAAAAAAAAGGTATAATTGGACCTCTATACTGGTTAAGTCGTAGTCTTTTCCAAAAAAAAGGTTTGCCAGTTCTTTTATATGGATCGGGCTATAATTGGGATGACAGTTATGACAACTTAATTTCTGAAGGTATACATCCAATATTTAGAACCTTAGATAATTTTGATTATTTGAATAAATCAAGTGGCATTGCTATTGCAAATCTTAGCGAGACATGGTTCAAATTAGAAGAAAATTCTGACTTCAAATCTTTCTTTGTTTTGACTAATATAGATTTTAGTGTCATGGTCAAAGATAGATTTGAGTATCTTGTGAAACAAATGAGTGTATCTTGTCTCATAGCTATTAAAGAGACTATGTCCTTGATAGAAAATAAACGAATTAAAGCGGTTATTGCTTCAACATTTTCAACATGTGTAGGCCATTCAGTTGCACAAGCAGCACATAATTCCTATATACCGGTAATTACGTGGCAGCACGGTGGCTATGGTATGAATGAATTGCATCCAATTCTTAGTTATTGCGACTTCATAAACTCGGATTTTCATTTTGTATTTGGAAATGGTGTTATTGATAGTCTTCAGAATGACGCTGAAAAATATGGTACGGTACTTGTATCTGTAGGTTCTTCTTCATTGGAATGTATTGCTCCAAACGGAATTAATATAGTTTCAGATAGATGTGAGGAAATGCAGATTCTTTTTGCTACAACTTCCTATTTAGAAACTGATACTAGTATTTCCACTTTCCCACCGTTTTCAGATAATCTTTTCTGGCAAACACAAAAATCGATTGTAGATGTTTTAGGGAAACATCCAGAGAAATCAATAACTATAAAATTGCATCCTTCCACTACTGGTACCCATATCTTAGAATCTTATGTATCAGACAAAGGATATAGTAATTTTAAATTCATAAGGCGTGAAAAAACATTCCCGGAGTTATTACAAACAACTGATGCCGTAATTATTGATCTTCCTTTTACAACAATAGTACAGGCACTTATGACAAAAAAGCCTATTTTTGTTTATACAGGGCATGTTCATTATAATGAAGATGCGCACACTTTATTGTCTAAGCGTGCTATTTGTCTTCAGGATCTGGATGATTATCTCTCTGAATTGGATACATACTTAAATAGTGGAGTCTACAAAGCCGATTTGAACAATACGGAGTTTATAGAAATATATGGTTTATCGCTCAAAAATGGCAGTGCTAGAGTAAAAGCTGGACAAGAACTCAGGAAAATCATTGAACATTTTGTTCCTTCCAAGAATGATTATGTAAAATAATTTAATGTATATTCCTATTGATTATCTCAAATGTTATCCATTAAAATAATGATCTAATTGACGACGAGTCAAATGCGAGTTACAGAACTATCTAAGTACTTAATTATTTGATCTATGTCAAAAATTCATACGCTAATCTCTCGAATAATGGGTATAAGCCCCATACAACGCCAGAGTCTCATATCCTTTTTCTGGCAAATTGCATTTACAGCCATAGGCTTTTTAAGTACCATTTATTTTGCAAGAAGTGTAGGTGCTTCAATCCTGGGTTCATACTTCATTTTCGTAGCATATACTGGAATTTTCAGTATGGTTTCAGATGGTGGTTTTGGAGGAGCTGCAGTCAAGCGTATAAGTGAAGGGGAAGAACCGGATGCCTATTTCACTGCATACTTTGTACTGCTATTGGTTTTTACATCAATATCTTTTATTTTGTTGCTTGTATTCAGAGCCTACTTTATCGATCTCAATAACTCGGGTATGTTTGTATGGTTAATTCTATCTTTATTTGTTTCTTTGATAGCAGGTTCCATCTCAAGTGGAGTTGCAGGTTCTGGTAAAATTGGGTTACGTATGACCTGTGCTGGCATAGGTAACATTTCACGTATTTTTTTCCAGGTTCTGGGCATATACTTTGGATATGAAGCTGGAGGCCTTGCTGGTGGACTGATTGCAGGAACTCTCCTTGCAGCGGTGATTGAATTTCGTTTTTTTGATTTAAATTTCGTTTCATTCAAGTGGCAACATGTGAAAAGTTTATTTGTATTTTCGTTTTGGTTATTCCTCACGTCAACTGGGTCGCTGGTGTTCTCACAGGCTGACACTCTTATGATTGGCTATTTTATGGATAATGCCAATGTAGGTGTCTATAGGATAGCACTTCAGTTCACAATGGTTGCAACTTTTGCTACCTATGCCCTCCGTAATACCTTATGGCCAAGGGTTAGTAGATGGGGCAAAAATGGAGAGGTAGAATCAGTACAAGTATCTCTATCAAATGCGATGAGTTATTCCTTAATACTGGCAGTTCCTGTGTTCATTGGTGGCTTATTATTGGGGGATAAATTGCTTTATCTATTCTACGGTGCAGAATTTGCTAAAGGATATTTTACATTGATCATATTGATGGGTGTACAGATAGTCAATGTGTTCCAATATTTTTTCACAATGTATCTTGATGCTTTAGACCATCCAAAAGAATCCTTTAAGGTTACAATGGTAGGTATCGGTGCTAATATCCTGTTGAATGCGCTTCTTATTCCTATTATGGGCATAAGCGGTGCAGCAATAGCAACTTTTGTAACAATGGCATTGAATGCTACACTTGCCAAGCGTGCATTATCAAGATTAATTGTGATTAGATTGGAGCATCGCAATATATTGAATATCATGAAGGCATCAATTGCGATGGGTATACTTGTTGGAGTATACCGCCTGTTTATACCTCTTTCAAATGTTTGGGTTACACTGCTGGCTGTTGCGATCGGTGGAGCTGCGTATTGTATTCTTATATTGAAATTTGATCAGAATGTGTATGCTGAAATGAAAAATATTGCAGAGGGGATGGGTATTGGGAGTATATGGCCAGCTTGGTTGTGAATTGTTTGCGGGCAATATGTTATATTAATCCATTTAATTTATATGCAGATGGACTTATATTTGTAAGAGGTTTAGTATATGAAACTTACTGAGAAGCAGTATTGGGAGGCATTTTGGGACGGTGTTGCTGTTCCCAATAAAGTTAATTTGAATTTTTCTAATGATGCTAATATAGCAACAATTTTGAATAGATTTCTTACTACAGATATTCAAAAAAGGGCTTTTGAAGTGGGTTGTGCACCAGGAAAATGGTTAATTTATTTATCAGAAAATTTCAATTATTCAGTGGATGGTTGTGAATACATCGAGGCGGCATCCAAAAAAACAAGGGAAAATTTGGATGTATGTGGGATAACTGGATATAATATTTATACCGGCGATTTTCTAAGCATGGGAATTGAAAAAAAATATGACGTTGTAATTTCTTTAGGTTTTATTGAACACTTTAATGATGCGGATTCAGTTTGCAAAAGACATGCAGATCTTTTAAAGGAAAATGGGATACTTATACTTGGAATTCCCAAACTAACCGGTCTTAATTATTATATTGCAAAACAAGTTGATAAGTACTTAGATGATAAATTAATTCCGAATCATAATTTAAGTATTATGAATTTGGATTACTTCAAAAGGCTAGGTACGGTCATAGGTTGTCAAAATTTATTTGTAGATACTATTGGGGGATTTGAACCAGCTATATTTAATATAACTAAGTCTCCAGTATGGTTTAAATTAGTATTTCATATTACTATATTGATTTTCAACAACCGGTTTTTAAGAAAGATAAACCACCCTTATTATTCAAGTTATATTATGGGGGTGTATCAGAAAAGTGACTAACCAAAAAAATGTATGTGTAATTGTGGCGCTCTTAATCACAGGTGGATCCGATAAATTATTACTTTCTCATTTATCGACCCTTGCCCAAAATGGATATAATGTCTATTTGTATTCGATCCGCCCAATGAATAATATTAGCATTTTATCTGATAAGTTCAGAGATTGCGATATTGTGTTAAAAGATTATTCTATGCTCATTAAGCTATTACTTCAAGCAGTTAAATATGCTCTCTCTGTACCCATTTATTCTCTTCTAATTCTCGCCAATTTATTTGGTATATATAGAAAACCAATCTCAAAGGAGAAAGTCCTGGTGAGTATAGAAAACAGGATTATATTCCAAATGTGTATGGCACTATTATTTCTTCGAATTATTATCGATAACTTTTTTCATAATTTTAATATAATCTCTTCTTATCATTATTCTACATATGGCATTTCTTATTATCTTCAAAAATCATTTAACATTCCATCAATATATACAGAAATATCGTCTCCCCAGTTTAGAAAAAACTGGATGCCAAGACTAAAAATGAGTAAATATCTCAACTCATTTAGTAAGATCTTTGTCCCATCAAAAATAATCGGTGACGAATTGAGAGAATATGAAGGTCTGAATAAAGATTACATTATATCTCCTTTTATAATAGAAGAGCTGCCATATAGTTTTGTTCCATCATCTCGGAATGCTGAAAGTTTTGGTGTTATTGCAAGGTTATCTCCTCAAAAGAACCAAGATATATTGATTAAAGTGTTAAGAATTATTGTGAAATCAAAACCAAATGCACAATTAGTGCTGATTGGCAGAGGCGAAGAAGAATCTAGGTATAAATCATTGGTTAAAGAATTACATCTTGAAAACAATGCCCAATTCATCCCTGGTTTTGGTTTGATTACTGAAGTAATTGATAAAATTGACATTTTTGTGTTGTGTTCAGATGTTGAAGGAATGCCTTTGGTTTTGCTTGAAGCACTTTATTATTCAAAACCGATATTAGTGAATGATGTAGGTTCAACTTCAGAATTAGTGATAAATAATTTTAATGGTTTTATCATAGACAAAAATAACTTAGATGATATAGCTAGTAAAATACTATTGATAATGGATGATGTCAATTTGTTCAACAAATTATCAATGAACAGCAGAAATTTATACAATAATAAATATAAACCAGCAACAATACTCTATGGCATGTTAGCTGAATATAATCGGCTCACCTAGTTATTCTTTGAACATTAATTCTCTTCTACTGAAACAGCATTAAATAATATAAATGAAGTTTAGCTTCAATAGCATCATGTAATGAGAGGTGCAAACATGAAAGTTGTGATACTATGCGGAGGAATGGGTACCCGTCTGAGGGAAGAAACAGAGTATAAACCAAAACCAATGGTAGAAATTGGAGGGCATCCTATCCTATGGCATATAATGAAAACATACTCTTTCTATGGTTTTACTGATTTTGTGTTATGTCTGGGGTATAAAGGAGATGTAATTAAAGATTATTTCTATAACTACAAAATGAGAAATAATGACTTCTCAATAAACCTTACGACAGGTGATATAACATTACACGATTCGAAAGAAGAGAATAACTGGAACGTGACGCTTGCAAATACTGGCCTTACTTCTATGACTGGAGCAAGGATTAAAAGAGTACAGAAATATATCGAAGACGATACTTTTATGGTAACTTATGGTGATGGAGTAACTGATTTGAATATTTCTAAACTCTTGGAATATCATCAAAAACATGGTAAGGTCGGGACAGTTACTGGAGTTCATCCTCCTTCCAGATATGGTGAATTAAGATTGGAAGGAGATTGTGTCACTTGTTTTGATGAAAAACCTGAAACTGGAGTTGCACCAATTAGTGGTGGATATTTTGTATTTAACAAAGAAATATTTGACTATCTGGATGAGAATGAATCATGCGTGCTAGAAAAATCTCCTCTTTCAAATCTTGCTAAAGATGGTCAATTAAAAGTCTATCACCATAAAGGATTCTGGCAGTGTATGGATACCTATAGGGATAATTTGTTCTTAAATGATCTTTGGAAATCGAATATGGCACCTTGGAAGGTGAAATAAATGCAATGGAAGGATACTTCGGTCTTGGTCACAGGATGTACAGGTCTTCTTGGTTCTTGGATGTGCAAAGAACTTGTAAATAGAAAAGCCAATGTTGTGGGTCTGATCCGGGACTGGGTTCCAAGATCGGTTCTTATCAATGACATGTTTATTAATAAAATGAATGTTGTTAGAGGAGATGTAACGGATTTCCAGGCCATTGAGAGAATTATCAATGAATATGAGGTAGAGGTCGTATTTCATCTTGCAGCACAGACCATTGTTGAAATTGCCAATAGAAATCCATTAAGTACTTTTGAAACTAATATTAAAGGAACATGGAATATACTTGAAGCTTGCAGAAGAGCTCCAACAGTAAAAAAGATTATCGTTGCATCAAGTGACAAAGCTTATGGTGATCAGCCTATGTTGCCATATGATGAAAATATGCCTCTACAAGGTACTCATCCATATGATGTATCTAAAAGTTGTACTGATCTCATTGCAAAGACTTATTACACAACTTATGGGACTCCTGTATGTACTACAAGATGTGGTAATTTCTATGGAGGGGGGGACCTGAATTTCAATAGGATCATTCCAGGTACAATTCGCTCTCTATTCAATAATGAGCATCCACTTATCAGAAGTGATGGATCATATATAAGGGATTATTTTTATGTAGAAGACGGTGTCCATGCGTACTTGCATCTTGCAGAAAAAATGGACAATGCTAATATCATAGGAGAGGCTTTCAATTTTAGCAATGAACTTCAGATATCAGTACTTGAGTTAGTTGAAAGGATCATTTCTCTAACAAAAAAGGAGAATCTAAAACCCAAAGTTCTTGGAGTTGCAAAGAACGAGATAATACATCAATCTCTTTCTGCAGAGAAAGCTAGAAGAATCCTAAATTGGAAACCAATGTATACATTGGATGAAGGGCTGGAAAGAACAATAAAATGGTATAAAGATTTCTTTGAGGAGGTCTAATCATGATAGAAGGCGTACAGATCACTAAACTTGATATTATCCCGGATGAAAGAGGGATGATACTTAAGATGTTAAGGAATGATGATCCAATCTTTCAGGCATTTGGAGAAATTTATTTCTCGACTATCTATCCCGGAGTTGTAAAGGGTTGGCATATCCACAAAAAAATGACTTTGAACTATGCTGTGATAAGTGGAGCAATTAAACTAGTTCTTTATGATGATAGGGCGGGATCTCCAACAAAAGGGGAAGTACAGGAAATATTCCTGGGCCGGGAAAATTATAAACTCGTGACCATCCCTCCAATGGTCTGGAACGGGTTTAAGGGTATTGGGACAGAATCTGCTATTGTTGCAAATTGTTCTAATATCCCTCACGACCCTGAAGAAATCGGAAGGGTGGATCCATTTGAAAATGATGTTCCTTACGATTGGGGGCTTAAAAATAGATGATCATCCTTATTACAGGTGGATTTGGGTACATCGGTGGAAGGCTTGCAAAGTACTTAGGTGAACTATATGGTGACCATAGTATAAGACTCCTTATCAGAAATGATAGTTATGTGCCGGATTGGGTTGGAGATAAAAAGCTGATTAGAGGTGATTTACTAGATATACATTCACTCGAACATGCATGTAAAGATGTGGATGTAATACTGCATCTAGCTGCTTTGAATGAGATCGATTCTGCAAAGGACCCAGTTGCTGCATTGAAGGTCAATGGTGAGGGCACTTTAAATTTGATAAATGCAGCTGTTAAGAACAATGTAAAGAAAGTAATCTATTTTTCCACATTTCATGTTTACGGCTTGAATGCTTCTGGAGAAATTACTGAAAATAGAGTGCCTTTGCCTGTACATCCATATTCTATAACACATCATGTTTCTGAGGATTTTATCAGGATGGCACATTACAAGAAAAATATAAATGGCACAATATTGCGTTTGTCAAATGGATTTGGATACCCAGCACATCCAGAGGTGAACAGGTGGAGTCTTGTTGTTAATGACTTATGTCTTCAGGCGGTTTTAAATAATAAGATGATTTTGAAAAGTTCTGGAAAACAGCATAGGGATTTCATTACTCTTACAGACGTTTCGCGATGCATAGAACATCTGTTGTCTCTTGGTGATATGGGGACAGATGCTTCAGATTGTGTCTATAATCTTGGAGGGGAATTTTCATCTTCTATTTTGGATATCGCTAAACTGATTAAAGAAAGGTGTAATGAAGTATTAGGTACAAATCCCGAAATCATTGTTGGAACGGATTCTGTATCAAATAGCGTTTTAGAACAACCAGTACGATATAATATTGATAAAATTAAAAAAACAGGATTCAGATTGATATCCAATGTAACTGAAGAGATCGATGAGACTATACATTTTTGTGAACAATATAAGGATATCCTAAAATGCAACCTGCAGTAAGTGTCATTATGCCCACATACAATCGGGCAGGTTATCTTAAAAAATCAATTCAATCAGTTTTGGACCAGACGTTCTCCGATTTTGAAATAATTGTTATAAACAATTATTCTATAGATGATACATTAGATGTCATAAGAGCATTCAATGATCCCAGAATAAAGGTTATTAATTTTAAAAATGATGGAATCATTGCTAAATCCAGAAATCAAGGCATTTTGCAATCTGCAGGAAGATATATTGCTTTTTTGGACGATGACGATCTTTGGTGTCCCAATAAACTTGAACTGGAAGTTAAATGTCTGGAATCGAATCCAGAATTTGATTTGGTCTATTCTAGAGCTTTAATTATTGATGAGCACGATATTCGCAATGGATCATTAATAGATCCGAATAATGCAAAAAGTGGTCAGGTTTTTCTTGATTTGTTATATGAAAATTTTATTCCTATTCTCACTGTGTTAATTAAAAAGAATGTATTTGATGCAGTTGGTTTATTTAATGAGGATCCTTTGATGAGGGCAGCAGAGGACTATGAATTCTGGCTTAGAGCATCCTTAAAGTCTAATTTTGGATACATTGATATGTCACTGGCATTGTACAGGATGCATAGTGCAAGTGTTAGTATGGCTATTAACAAACCGCAATTGAGGCAAAAAACGCTTCAAAATATTATTTCATCTTCAGTCATACCAGGAAATTATCTAGCTGAAATAAACTCTAACATTGAAAGACTGAACGCAGATATTTCTGTATTTTTTTGGAGGGCTTCAGATAAAGCCAATTCAAAAATATATGCAAAAAAATACTTCATTCTAAATCTTAAAAAGATCAGGTTGTTAAATGCAGCTGCAGGTTTTTTACTATATGTCATAGTCAACTTTGAGTATCCACTTTTCGACAAAATGGTAAAACATATTCCTCATATTCGCAAATCTCTCCACATATGAGGACAAATGAATCGGCTTTGGTAATAGTGTCAATAAACTCTAATATTGTCATTGAATCGGCATTATCTATTTATTATATAACTGACTATACGTTGTGCGTAGCTTCTTTGATCTACATTAATCCCTGAAATGATGCACATGAGCTTACTAACCATAGCTGTTCTTTTGACGATAATTCCAGCTAGTGTTTATTTGATCTATCTCGTGGGAGCTTTTACAACAAAAAATCCACCGGTAAAAAAGCTTGAATCGTTGCCTGTGGTCAGTGTGGTGATTCCTGCTTACAATGAAGAGTCTGGAATCGCTGATCGCATAAACAATCTTGCTTCTGTGTATTCTGTTGAGAAACTTGAAATTATAGTTTCTAATGACGGTTCGCAGGACAGGACAGAAGAAGTAGCAAAAGCTGCTCTACAGCAGCATTCCATAAAAGGAAAAGTAATTACCCATGAAAGAAGTGGGGTCAACAAAGCCATCAATCGGGGAATAGAAAATTCCAGCAATGAGCTCGTGGTTATAACCGGAGCTGATGGTCTTTTTGATGAGAATACCATCCCTGACCTTCTGTCGGTACTCCTTAGCAGTGATGACATTGGTGCAGTTTCAGGCGATCTGATACCAGTAGCAAAAGGAGAATCCGTGTTCTCAAATTCTGAATCAGCTTACAGGTCCATATATGGAAGGATGTGTACCTGGGAAAGCAAGGTACATTCCACCTTTTGTTTTAACGGTCCGGTTGTTGCATTCAAAAAGGAAGCTTCTTCTTCTTTGAACACCCGCAGAGGTGCAGATGACGCAAGTATGGCATTATCGGTAATAAAAAAAGGATACAGATGTCAATACGTACCATCTGCTAAGTTCTATGAATACGTCCCTGACAAATTCTATGAACAGCGCAGACAAAAGATACGCCGGGCCACAAGGCTTCTGGAAGCCACTTTTGTCAACAGGGATGCGCTTTCTACCAAGTTCGGAAAGTTCGGAACCTTTGTTTTTCCCCTAAGGATGCTCCTTTTCTTTGTAGTGCCTACAATATTCTTTTTATCTCTTCTTGCCTGGTTTTTCTATTTTGTTTCTTTGAACATAGTGTATTCAGTAATTTTTGTGTTAGCGATATTTGCGCTCATATTTATAGGTGGAGTAGTACCAAATGTATTCTCTTCCTTTATTATCTACCAGAGCTATCTATTCCTTGGTTTCTTCAATATGCTAAGGGATGTACATATCTGGGAGCCAACTGAAAGAGTAAAGATCACCAATAAATGACCATTATGCAGAACAATAAAGTGATAATTGGAAAAAACTCTAGTGTACAGGCTTTCGTAGAAATAGGATTTTATCCATCTGAGGGTCCAGAAACAATAATTGGTGACGATGCAACCATACGCTCACATTCTGTTATCTACGGTGGGAACAACATCGGTGACAAGTTTCAGACAGGACATGGTGTGCTTATTCGTGAAGGAAATATCATTGGTAACAATGTAAGCATAGGTTCTCATTCTGTGATCGAACGTGAGAATCACATCGGCAACAATGTAAGGATCCATTCTAATTGTTTTATACCAGAATTTGTTATTATTGAAGATAATGTGTGGATAGGTCCTTCTACTACGATCTTAAATGTACTTCATCCCCCATGTCCTCGTTTTGAGGATTGTGCTAAGAATGTCACATTGAAAAGCGGGGTGAAGATAGGTGGCAATGTAACAATTGGTCCAAGAGTAACTATTGGAGAGAACTCTTTGATCGGAATGGGATCAGTAGTCACAAAAGATATACCTCCTAATGTACTTGCTTATGGGAACCCGGCCCGTGTTGTTTGCACAATTGATGAAATGAAATGTGAAGTTGGCTACTTCATAAGGCCTTATGAATGGTTGAAAGAGTGATAGAAAACTATCTAAAAAAAGGAGTTGAGATTTTGCAGGTTAATTTAAGTGAAATGTACATTGATGACGAGATAAAAAAAGCTGTTAATACTGTTCTTGACAGCGGCCAGTATGTAAAAGGGAAGAACTTGACAGCTTTTGAGACAGAATTCTCTGCATATTGCAACTCCAAATATGCTATCTGCGTAAATTCCGGAACCTCAGCCATGCTTTTAACTATGATGGCTCTTGGGGTTGGCAGAGGAGACGAGGTGATTGTTCCATCTCATACCTTCATTGCTACAGGAAGTCCTGCAAAGTTCCTGGGTGCCACTCCTGTATATGTTGATATAGATCCTGTAAACTACAATCTTGACCCTGCAAAGCTTGAGGAAGCTATCACTCCAAATACGAAGGCTATAATTCCGGTTCATCTTTATGGGCATCCTGCTGATATGGATCCTATCATGAATATCGCAAAAGAGCACGGAGTATATGTTGTTGAAGATGCCTGTCAGGCACATGGTGCAGAGTACAAGGGTAAGAGAACAGGTTCTATTGGTGATTTCTCAGTCTTCAGTTTCTTCCCATCCAAGAATATGACCGTTGCAGGCGATGGTGGTATGGTTCTCACAGACAACAAGGAGATCGCTCATAAGATGTCAATGTTGAGGGACCATGGCCGTACTGACAAATACCTGCATGAATTATTGGGTCTTAATCTAAGGATGAGTGAAATCTCTGCTGCAATTGGCAGGCAGCAATTAAAGCACCTTCCACAATGGGTTGAAAGAAGGCGGCAAATCGCTTCTATGTACAATGATCTGTTGGAAGATGCGGTCACTGTTCCCCGGGAAGCAGATTGGGCGAAGCATGCTTATTATGTTTATACTCTGCAGACGCCTAACAGGGATTCTCTGCGTGAATATCTACATACTAAAGGCATAAGTACAGGAATTTATTACCCGGTGCCTGTCCACAGGCAGCCGTGTATGGAAGCTCATGATGTGGATCTTCCTGTAACAGATGCATGTGTAAAGAAAATTCTCTCTATACCGATGCATCCTAAACTTATGGATGAACAGGTCCACTACATTGCTGACAATATCAAGAGGGGGTTAAAATGACAGGTATTGCAGTCATAGGTACTGGTTACTGGGGTAAGAACCATGTGCGTACCTATAGTGAACTTCTTTCCGAGGGTCTCATCGATAAAGTGGTCATATGCGATATAAATGAGAAGCGTGCCAAAGAGCTTGGTGAATTGTTCAGGATCGATTATATCACAGATTATAGAAAAATTCTGAATGATCCCACAATCAATGGTGTTAGCATAGTTACGCCATCTCCTACTCATTTCCATCTTGCTAAGGAATTGATGGAAGCAGGAAAAGATGTTCTTGTTGAAAAACCAATGACTATGGACATTGCTCAGGCCGAGGAACTTGTAAAGGTCGCGGAAAGCACAGGCCGAATCCTTATGGTAGGTCATATATTCAGGCATCATCCTGCTGTAAAAGAGCTAAAGCAAAGGATCGATCTGGGGGAGCTGGGTTCTATAAGGATAATGCTTGGAAATCGTTTTTCTTTCGGTGCACCCAGAAAAGATATGGGTGTGATATATGCTCTGGGCATTCACGAAGTGGACATTTTCTGCTATCTTGTTAACAAGGAAATGCCACTCAGCATACTTGCAGACACACGGTGCTCATTGCAGGATGATATTGAAGAAACTGCTATGATTGCCATGGATTTCGGTGATACTACTGGTTATGCTTTTGAAAGCTGGATAATGCCTGCGTATGGCAAGCACCGTGATCTTGTTGTAGTAGGATCTGAGAAGGTGGCTAAGATCGATTATCTTAAACCGCAGGAACTTCATATATTCGATATGCGCATAGCTGAACAGGATATCCAGGATAATGTTATTTTCAGTGTGGAGAATGAAGGCTCCTATACTATTCCTATTCCGTATGCAGAACCTCTAAAGGAGGAGCTTTGCCATTTTATTGAATGCATTGCTTCACGGCAGGAGCCAATTTCCAGTGGTACTATAGGCATGAGGGCTGTCAGAATGGCAGAAGCAGCATTGATGTCTGCAAAAGAAGGAAAAAAGGTTCTATTCTGAACCTTAAATCCATCTTTTTGATTCGAATGAGGGAGCGTATCAGATGAAGGGTATTCTGAAGCGATCTCCTCAACAAAGAGGCATATTGAACCCACAATTTTCGGAACTTTCCGCAAATAATAGTTCCATTCTTAAATGCCCCAACGGCAAAAAGTTTGCTGTATGCCTTGTCCATGATGTTGATGTGATATACCCTTCATTATCGGATATTTTTTACTCCTCTTTCAGGTACATGAAAAAAGGATCAATAAATGACGGCTTCAAGATGTTTTTCACAAGTTTCAGCAAGAATCTCAATCCATTCTTTAACTTTGAGAAGGTGATAGAACTTGAACGCAAGTATGGTGCAACGTCTGGTTTTTATTTTGCGGTCCTGAACAAAGGAGAGAAGGGCTACAACTATAACATTTCAGACCTTGCATGTGAATTAAAGAACATTCGTGAGAACGGCTGGGAAGTTGGTTTTCTTGGAAGTCAAAATCCACTTTGTGATCTTAAGGACATAGTTTCACGAAAAATGAAATTAGAAGATGTGCTAAGGGATAAAGTGGTGGGCTATGGAAGTCCTTATTGCTATTTTTCCACTCCTGAAACATGGAAACTGTTGGACTTGGCAGGTTTTGAGTATGCCACAGCTTTTGTAGATCCAGGGAGTCATCTTGGTGGGAGCAGATGTTCTCCTTTTTGGGTTCATGATATTGGAAAAAATGAAATATGCATCATTGTGCTGCCTTTGAATATTCAGGATTGCAATATTCCAAGCAGTTTTGCAAACGCAAATAGCAGTGATATTGATATTGAAAAATCCTGGGCATGCATAAAACAACTCATAGATCAAATGTCAGAATGCTCCGGTGTACTTACACTGTATTTTTCCAGTGCAGTCATGATAGGTGAAGGACTAGAATTTTATGAGAGAATCCTATCCTATTGTTCAAAAAAGAATTCATGGATGACCTCGGGAAAAGAGGTGATGGAATGGTGTGGGTTTCATTCCATATTTAATGGTTGAAATGTTAAATAATTTTTAATCTCAATTGCATGGATTGAGCGTTCTCAGATGCTCTAGCATTTCGTCTCTCATTTCCTCATTCTCTAAAGCAAAATCCACTATAGCTTTAACATATTCCAGCTTGTCACCAGTATCATAACGTTTGCCTGTGAATTTATATGCGTAGATCTTTTGAGATTCGTTAAGAAGTCTAATTCCATCTGTCAGCTGTATTTCTCCACCTACACCACAAGCCGTTTGTTTTATACAATCAAATATCTCTGGAGTGAATACGTATCTCCCAATGGCACCAGTATTCGAAGGAGCTTTTTCTGGAGTAGGTTTCTCAACGATATCCTCAAGCAGGTACAGGTGCTCATCAAGTTCCCGCCCTTTGATTATACCATAATTACTGACTTTTTCCTTTGGTACTTCTTCTACTGCAATGGTGGACCGGCCATATTTTTTGAAAACCTCAATAAGCTGCTTTGTACATGGTGTGCTGTTAACTATTATGTCGTCACCAAGCAGCACAGCGAAGGGGTCTCCGCTAATATGTTTCTCAGCTGTAAGTATTGCGTCCCCCAGTCCTCTAGGTTCTTTCTGTCTGATATAGTGAATGTCCACAAGAGAAGAGATGTCTTGCACCATTTTCAACATTTCTGTTTTTCCCTTGCTTTTAAGATGCATCTCTAATTCAGGTGAATCATCAAAATAATCCTCTATGGATCTTTTGCTTCTTCCTGTAACGAATATAATGTCATCGATACCAGAGTTTATAGCCTCTTCTACTACATAGTGAATCACTGGTTTATCGATGATAGGAAGCATTTCCTTTGGCATGGATTTAGTTACCGGAAGGAATCTTGTACCAAGTCCTGCAGTTGGTATGACTGCTTTCTTAATAGTCATTTTTCCTCCTCTTTATTGTTTCACTCTTCCATACTCATCGTCATAACGGACGATATCATCTTCATCCACGCATTCTCCTAGTTGCACTTCTATTATTTCCAGAGGTAGCTTTCCTTCATTAGCAAGCCTATGTCTCATACCAGCTCTAATAAAAGTGCTTTCTCCTTGCCTCAGGAAAAATATCTCCTCATTTACCTGTACTGTGGCCATCCCTTTAACTACAATCCAGTGTTCACTGCGGTGATAGTGGAGTTGCAGACTCAACTTCTTTTTTGGCTCTACTATGATGTTCTTTATCTTGTGACGATCGGATTTCTCCATCACAGTATAGGAACCCCACGGCCTGTATACTGTCTGCTGCAAATATGCCCTCTCATCATTTTTGTTGTGCAATGTGTCAGCCACTTGTTTTACTTTCTGGCTGCTTTCTCTTGGGCATACAAGTAATGCATCTGGTGTATCAATTACAGCCATATTTTCCACGTCGATAAGGGCAACTAGTTTATCACATTTGGAGTATAGGAGGTTGTTCTTCGAATTGATCAGGATGTCTTCACACTCGTAAATGACATTTCCATTGTCGTCTTTATCTGATTCTTCATATATTGCATTGAAATTTCCAAGATCACTCCATTTGTCTTCCAAACGCACAACTACTACATTTTTGGATTTTTCCATGATCCCGTAATCGATGGATATCGACCTAACTTTCTCAAATATTTCTTCAATGGTTGCATCAGGATTAATCTCAGGATCAAAAGCCTTATAATAAGTATTCTCATGTTCCTGTAATTCTCTGAAGAATACATCAGTATCAAAAAGGAACATCCCACTGTTCCAGAGGCACCCTTCCTTCAGATATTTCAGGGCATCATCATGATTTGGTTTTTCTCTGAATTCAGCGACCTTGTATCCGGCACCGATTTTCTCAGATGGTTTTATGTATCCATATCCAGTATGTGGTGATGTGGGCACTATTCCAAAAGTTACCAGATGCTCCATTGCAAGGGTTTGTGCATTTTTTATTGTCTCCATTGCACGTATATCGAGAACATGGTCCGAGGAAAAAACTCCTACTATAGATTTTCCATACTTCTTCACTATTTCTCTCATGCCGAAACTAATCGCTGGAAGCGTGTTTTTCGGTTCAGGCTCGATAAGCACATTTTCTGGAGGTAGATCATATCCTAACTCTTTAGCTTGGCCTGTAACAAAGAATCTCTGTGAATCATTTGTAACAACGAATATTTCGGATATATCAGAGACTTCCAGGCAGCGTCTTAAAGTGTTCTGGAAAAATGATGTATCTTTGAGTTTAAGAAACTGCTTTGGATTATGTTTCCTGCTTAGTGGCCATAATCTTGTTCCAGATCCGCCGGCAAGGATGAGCGATTTAATGTTTTCATCTCCTCTATGATCAAATTATTTTCATATTTCTTACTTTTACTTATATATAATAGTTCCTTATTGTGATTTATGTTCGGTCACTTAACATATAAGCTATAGATCCCGTTACTAACATGCTCCAGTAACTTATCAACCGGTCCAGAAGCGCCAGAGAAGTACCAAGTGTTGCATCTATGCCAATTATACCCAAAATAAATACAATGGATACTTCAACAGCTCCCAGTCCGGCAGGTGTTAAAGGAATGGCTGTCAACAAGGAGGCTGCAAGCACTATGAATATTATTATCTCAAAACCAATTTCCAGGCCAAGGGATCTGGTAACCAGGAAAAACCTTGCTGCTTCCATTGCCCATGCAAGTGCTGTCAGGGTAATTACTAGAAGTATTGTCGGACCATCAGAAAATGAGTTGTATAGGCCATTGTGAAGGTTATTGAAGTGAAAAAGGAATCTATCAGGTACGATCACCAATAATCTATCTTTAAATATCCACAACGCTACTAATCCGATAACAACTGTAGCAAGCAGAATATATCCTATTTCTAAGGCTTCAGATATCTGCACAGGCATATTTTTCCTAAATATAAGTAGCCCACTAAGTGTCAATAGAAATAGTAATATCGCAATATCGCATACACGTTCAATAAATATTGATCCGATTGATGCGGATATTGGCGCGTTGTTTTCCTTTTTGAGAAGGTAACTTCTATATACATCGCCAAGTTTTGCAGGGACAATACAATTAACAAACCATGACAGAAAAACCATTTCTGTTGCAATGGCGACTCCTGGTTGGATATTAATGGTCTGGAGTAATTTATTCCATCTTATTCCCCTTACTACTATAGACAAATAATGCAAAATGAAAGCTATAGCATATAGAAACATATTAGTTTTTTTTGCTATTTCTATAACAGCATTTATATCTATGCTGCGTACGAGCAAATATAATATTGAGAATGACAACATGAACGAGAATACAGTCTTTTTACTCAGCAATAAGGCTGATATCCGAGGTTTTTCTTCGTTCATCTGATCAATCCATTTGAATAATCACAAAACATAGTAGGAAATAAGTATTTTTATTTAGAGCAATGCAATATATTAAATAGTTACGTTCTATTTTGAATTCAAATACTTGGAGCACATCACTAAAGGTAGGTTATAGTAATGACAAAAAAGAGAGTGAAAGATAAGGTTATCCCAGATTCAGCTATGCAGACTGCAGATCAATCACCATCTGTGGCAAAGTGCATTCTTTCTGATAATTATTTTTTGCTTCTCTTTGGTATAACATTGCTTGGTTTTTTCTTGCGTTTATATCGCCTTGGTTATCAATCTATCTGGCTTGATGAGGGTGCTAGTTTTGGTTACATACAAGACACATTTGCAGGCACTTGGTCCAAAGCTATAGAGTCCAGTCAGGCCCCCTTGCACATGATCATCTTGCATTTTATGGATTTATTTAGTTCAAGTGAGTTCAGTTTGAGGCTACCTTCTGTGATCTTTGGAACTCTTACTATACCTATAACATATCTCATGGGCAAGCGCCTCTTTGGAAAAGAGGAAGGCATTATAAGTGCTTTTCTTCTTTCAATTTCCATGATGCACTTATGGTATTCTCAGGAAGCTAGGATGTATGCGCAAATGGTGTTGTTTGCTTCCCTATCTCTTTATTTATTCTATGTTGCAGTTCACGACAATGACAAGAAAATATGGGTATTCTATGTTATTTTTTCAACACTTGCATTTTATTCGCATTATTATGCAGTCTTTGTGTTTATCCCGGAAGTTCTCTTCTATTTGCTGTTCTATGTCTTAATTCCTGCATATAAAGAAAAGTCCCTCTCTCTGCAGGATATTTCCTCTTTAAAGGGATTTTTGCTGGCAATGTTAGCACTTTTTATATCTACTTTACCTCTTATGGTACCCTTTATTCAGCAAGCTATCTCCAGGACATCTGGAACTCCTACATGGGGAATTGGTCAGTCGGCCAGCTTTGTGCCAACGATGCTTGTAGAATTCAGTACCAGGGTCACTTTATCCTCGGTATTGTTCATACTTCTTTTCATTATTGGTCTTATAATTGCAGGCATTCGTCAAAAAGAACAATGTGCTTATCTCGCAATTTATATCTTTATTCCTCTGGTGGCAAGCTATATCCTGGCTGCCAGCATGCCATTTAGTCCAAGATATTTATTGTTCTTACTGCCTGCATACTTGGTATTTGTCTCCAGAGGCATTACAGGTATTGCAGACCGGTTGTCCCCCTCAAAGAAAATTAAGGTCTCATCCTCTAATAACACACGGAATTTGATCCTTCTTTCCTTTGTGGTTTTGATATTTATTCTAACCATCCCTTTGCTGTCGCAATATTATACTACTGCACAAAAAGAGGATTGGAGATCAACAGCTGCATACTTGTCAAACTTGACTCAGGAAGGGGATGCTGTTGTCCCGCTCCCCAACTATATGCGTCAGCCTTTGGTCTATTACTATTCAAACTCTAGTGATAATACCATTCTTACAACAGGGTACACTAATGATGTTCAGTCTATATCTTCTCTAAGCGATCAATATGAAAGGTGCTGGTTCCTCGTTACGTGGGACATAGCTGCAGCGAATCCAGATGGTACTGTGCTGAAATGGTTGGATGGTAATGCGACTTTTGTAAATCAGGTAACAGGTGTTTATATCTTCACTTCACCAAAGATCTGATTCCATCAGTTACATTTTTTCCAAGATATTATCATTTTAGTTTTAGTCTGATCAGTGTTAGGAAGAATTTCCACATTTCGTTCTTAGATAGCTTGGAGCTTCCAAGAGTTCTATCAATGAACACTATAGGTGTTTCTCCAATGATGAAACCCCTTTTATTGCACATGAACAGTATTTCTTCAAGAAATGAATACCCATTGGATGTAATCGAGTCCATATTTATGTCTTTTAGCACTGTTCCTGCGTAGCACCTGTAGCCAGTGGTCATATCTTTTACCTTGATCCCAAGTACAGTGCTTGATAGCAGGTTTGCACCCTTGCTCATGATACGTCGGTGTATTCCCCAGTTCTCAACTCCGCCTCCTGATATATACCTGGAACCGACCACTATATCGTATCCTTTTAGATGCATATCAATAAAATCAGGAATATATGCGGGATCATGTGATTGATCACAGTCCATAGAGAATACAAGATCTGCCATATTATTTTCAAGTGCATGCTTGAAGCCAGTTACGTATGCAGTCCCAAGTCCCATTTTTCCTTCTCGGTGTATGACTTGTACTCTATCCTCTCTCTTAGCAATTTGATCTGCCAGTATTCCTGTGTTATCTGGGGAATTATCGTCTACAATTATTATATTCCCCTTTACCCGATTGTCATCAAAGACATTCAAGAGTTTTTGTATTACCAGGGTCAAATTCTCTTTTTCGTTATATGTGGGAAGAACAATAGATACCTGCACTTTTTGTCCTCTCTATATTATTGTCCCGATCACTCGTAAATAATATTCCTATGTAAGTAGTTGTATTACTCAAAATTTATATGCAACATCATATTTAAATTGCCGCATGTTTTAAGCAAACATGGGTAACTGAATTCTTAAGTACTATTAATATTATCCTATCCACCATAATCTTCCAATACAGTTCAAAATGTGATCGAATGTCATACAGGATAATTGAGAAACGTGATATGGTTCAGCAGGTACACTTGATGAAAGTACTTGCACCAGATGTGGCAAGGGCTGCAAAGCCCGGGCAATTTGTGATAATCAGAATTGATGAACAAAGTGAAAGAATTCCTCTTACCATTGCAGATTACAATGTTGTGGAAGGTTCAGTGACAATTATTTTCCAGGAAATGGGTAAGACTACCAAACGGCTGGCTGCTCTAAGAGCTCAGGACGAACTTGAGGACTTTGTAGGACCGTTGGGTACTCCCTCCGAAATAGAGAAACTGGGTACTGTTGTACTTGTTGGGGGAGGAGTGGGTGTTGCTCCTGTTTATCCTCAGGCAAGAGCCTACAAGGCTGCAGGCAATAAAGTAATATCTATTATAGGTGCCAGGAATGAGAATTTGCTGATCCTTGAAGAAGAAATGCAGGGAGTATGTGATGAACTCCATATCTGTACAGATGACGGTACAAAAGGTCATCATGGTTTTGTTACCGATGTGCTACAAAAAATGCTGCAAAATGGTGAACATGTGGATAGGGTAGTAGCAATTGGCCCACCCATTATGATGCGGGCTGTGACAGGTGTCACAAAGCCCTTTGGGGTTCAGACCATTGTAAGTCTTAATCCCATAATGATCGATGGTACAGGCATGTGTGGTGGCTGCCGCGTTTCAGTAGGCGGCGAGACCAGGTTTGCCTGTGTGGACGGGCCTGAGTTCGATGGACATAAAGTTGATTTTAATTTACTCATGAGCCGTCTGGCAGTTTACAGAGATGAAGAAAGCAGTTCTCTTAAGAAACATGAATGTAAATGTGAAGGTGGGTATTAATGGCAATCAGACAGCCTATGCCAGTACAGGATCCTGCTGAAAGGCGTAAGACTTTCAATGAAGTGGCGCTGGGGTACACTGAAGAGCAAGCAATTGCTGAAGCTGCACGCTGCCTTCAATGTAAAGATCCAAAATGTGTGCAGGGATGTCCTGTTAATATCGATATCCCGGCTTTCATAGCCAGTGTTTCTGAACGTGATTTCGATGCAGCTATCAGGATCATTAAACTCACCAATTCTCTTCCTGCAGTGTGCGGACGTGTTTGTCCTCAGGAAGTGCAGTGTGAAGAATACTGTGTGCTTGCAAAGAAAGAGCAGCCTATAGCCATAGGCCGCCTTGAGCGTTTTGCTGCAGACCATGAGAGCGCTAAAGGTGTTGAATCTCCTCAGAAAGCAAAGTCCACTGGTAAACACGTGGCTGTAGTGGGTTCAGGTCCCGCAGGACTTACTGCTGCTGCTGATCTTGCAAAAGCCGGTCATTCCGTGACCATTTTCGAATCACTTCATGAGCCCGGAGGAGTACTAACCTACGGTATCCCCGAGTTTCGTCTTCCTAAAGCGATAGTACGCCAGGAAATCGAATACATTAAACAGCTCGGAGTGGACATAAAAGTAGACTATATCATTGGCAGGATTAAGACTCTGGATGAACTAAGTGAAGATTTCGATGCCGTATTCCTGGGTACAGGTGCAGGGCTTCCAAATTTTATGGGTATTGAAGGAGAGAATTTCAATGGGGTTTATTCTGCAAATGAGTTTTTGACCCGTGTAAATCTGATGAAAGCTTTCTGTTTCCCTGAATATGACACACCAATAAAGCGTGGTAAGAAGGTCATAGTTGTGGGCGGTGGAAATGTGGCAATGGATGCTGCAAGGTGTGCTCTGAGGCTGGGTGCTGATGAGGTTAGCATCGTCTATCGCCGTGGAGAAGATGAACTGCCCGCACGCAGAGAAGAAGTCGAGAATGCTAAGGAAGAAGGCATAGTCTTCAGGCTGCTCACAAATCCTGTACGTATTTTGGGTGATGACAAAATGAAGGTTAAGAGTGTGGAATGTATAAGGATGGACCTTGGTGAGCCTGATGCATCAGGCCGCAGGAAACCTATGCCAATGAAAGGTTCAGAGCATGAGGTCGAGGCCGATACTGTGATAATTGCCATAGGCACATCTCCAAACCCAATCATATTCTCAGGTTCCAAGGGCCTTAAATCCACTTCCAAAGGCACTATCGTTGTAGACGATTCAGCCATGAGCTCTATGGCAGGTGTATGTGCAGGTGGGGATGTTGTCACAGGCGCAGCAACTGTGATCAGTGCTATGGGTGCAGGGAAGCTCGCTGCTCAGACAATCAATGAATACCTTAAAAAATGACCGTATAACCGGTCAATTCTTTTTTAAATACACCAGTATGAAACCACAAAACAGATCTTTTTCTTCCAACAGGAACTCTTCACTAGGAAAACCTGCAAATGCGCGGGTTCAAAAAAGTCCTTCCAGGTCCTGGAAACAGCATAGTGTCAATCTTCAGCATCATCTTTTCTGGTGCCATCATTGCAATGTACCCCTGTTAAATTCCACTTGTGACCTCTGCAAATCTCAAGGCAGCCATTTTAATCTGTCACCTCCGGGAGACATAAGGTTCTGCTCTCCTTATGAAAAAGAAGTTCTCAAAAATCTTCTGTTAATGGCTTTCGCTTGTGATCCGATCGGTGACCGGATAATACTGCTGAACAAGACCTCGGGTGACGACAGAACAGATGAAGTAATAGTCGATGGATTGCATTTTGGTGTACTGCGTTTTGATATGAGGACTTTGGATTATGTTTTTGACCTGTCTGTTGACGGTGCAAAGGTCCTGGCAGCGCATACCACAAACAAAACCGTTGAACTCAAGAAAGCTTCCAGTCACCTAAGCGGCAAAAAGATAAAAGCTGACCAGCTTCTTAAATTCACAGAAGATATCAATAAAGGGGACACTGTCCTTATCAAATGTAGAAATCTCATAGGTTTTGGTATATCTCTTTCTGATTCTATGCACTTTGAAAGCCCAGAAGATATCGTATTACGTGTCAGAAAGCTTGATGGTAACTTCGTTTCTCTTAATTCTCGTATATCTTCCATGCAAGATGTGATCAAAGCAAACTCAAGTCACATGGAAAAGATTTCCAGGGACGCTGCTAATGTTATCAAAGGTATTGTCAACCGCAAGGAATACAAAGATCTGCCTGTGCATGTGTCTTTCAGTGGTGGGAAGGATAGCCTGGTGGTGCTTGATATTACTGTCAGCACTCTTAAAAAAAGACATGTTAGAGCCTTTTTCCTTAACACCGGTATTGAATTCCCGGAAACCGTGGAATATGCACGGAATTTTTGTTCCAGTTATGGCATAGAGTTAAAAGAATCGGCTGCAGATGCTGCTTTCTGGGAGAATCTCAAACGGTTCGGTCCTCCTGCAAAGGACATGCGCTGGTGTTGCAAGGTCTGTAAATTAGCGCCTGCAAACAGGGTTATTGATGGATCAACAAGTGAAGGGGAAGTATGCCTTACAGTGGATGGTAAAAGGAAATACGAGTCATTTTCAAGGGCTTCTATTTCTGCCAGTGAAAGAAATCCATTTGTGCCCACGCAGCTCAATATTTTTCCCATCCGGGACTGGAGGGCTATTGAAGTATGGCTTTACATATATGGAAAGAATCTTGAATATAACCCGCTTTATGACATGGGATTTGAAAGGGTGGGATGCTATCTATGTCCCGCCTCTCTGTCTGCAGAATACCAGATTTTTTCCAAGTTGCATCCTGATCTGCATGCACGCTGGCATGGATATCTGCTGGCATGGGCTAACAAAAAGGGACTTTCGGAATCATTCGTTGAACATGGTTTGTGGCGCTGGAAAGAACTGCCTCCCAAGATGATCAAGCTTGCAGAAGAACTTGGGATCAGGTATGATCTTTCAGCAGCTAATGAAAGTTTTAGTGTAGACTCTGTAAGTGGTGCATCTCCATGCACAGGTGGAGGTTTTACCGTTGAGGCCAAGATAGGAGGCATTTCTCTGCAGGATGCAGCAGATGTTCTATATATTATAGGGGACATAAAGGCCGCTGAAAGCATGGGAATGCTGCTTGTAAGAGTAGATGGTGCAACTGTTAAGTTCTTCTCTTCGGGTAACCTCTTGGTCACTGCCGATAGCAGGGAAAAGGCCACTGAAGTATTCAGGCAGGTCACACTACAGCTTATGAGGGTGTGCATGTGTACAAGGTGTGGCATCTGCCAGGGGGTCTGCCCTGTGAATGCTATTGAAATTGACGATATGCGAGGTCTTTTTATCAGCAATGCTTGTATCAGGTGTGGCAAGTGCATTGAATCATGTGTGGTTTTGAAATACGCTCCCCGTAATCTACCGTGGCTTAGGCAGGACCACTAATATATGGGTGAAGCTTTAATACTTTTATATTAATTATATAACTGTTACAAAATAAAAAATATACGACGTGTGTACATGCAGTTAGGTCAATTAGATGGTATTTCTGTGCTTATATCTTCCAGATTAAAGATAGCTGTCGTTTTGATCATTATACTGCTTTCACTGATACTTGCTTCTATTTTCCTCCCTCTTGCGGATGGTATAGTACTGGGTTTAGTTCTAGCATATATAGCAAGGCCAATATATCTTAAGTTACATCGCTATCAACGTCTAGGTGCGCTGTTAGCCACTCTTATTATTGTAATGCCAGTAGTCTTGATCATTGGTTCCGGCATATTTGAGATAACAAGGTTAATGAGCTGGATATTTGAAAACCAGGGTTTATTCATTAATAATCTATTTGATTTTATTGCATCTGTAGATGTACCACCTCAATATAATGAGCCAATCCGGCAATTTATATGGGATACGTCTACCTCCATCCTCCCTTTACTGAGTGGGTTTGGTTTGCTATCATATGCAAAGAGCATTTTAATGTTCATTCTCAATCTGGTCATATCTGTGTTGGTCTGTTACTTCCTTCTGGCTGACGGCTACAAGGTCTACAAAAATATAGTGTCTTTCATGCCAGTGGACAACAGGCCGTGGGTTGCAGAATATATAAAACACCTTGACCTGATACTCAAAGGTGTGTTCATTGGCAATGCTTATGCTGCTTTATTTGTAAGTGTAACTTCCCTGATTGTATTTTATTTGTTTGGCTTTTCCCATATCCTGGCTCTTGCAACTTTAATATTCATTGCATCTATAGTTCCTCTATTTGCGGGTTATACCGTTCTCATTGCTCTTGCAATAATCCGCTATTTCCAGATGGGACTTGAGTCAGCTTTATTATTCTTTATTGTTGCTTCCATTGTAATTTACCTGCCACCCGAATTTATACTCCGGCCGTACCTTGCAAGCATGCATTCGCGTGTGCATCCTCTACTAATAATGCTTTCTTTCTTAGGTGGTGCTTTTGTAGGGGGCATTTCCGGGTTCTTTTTGGCACCTATCATCTTGGCTTGCTTGATATCTGCCTACAGAGTTCATATGGGAACTCCTGTTTATGGTGAAACGAAAAAAACTGATACTTCTGCATGAATAACGTCTTTTTTGGACGGTTAAGTGTATCACAACTTTTTGCCGTTAAAAAGGTTTATAAGGATTGTTTAATCTAAGTCTACAGGTAATTTTTCAGGTGAAATCATGCAGCTATTGCTCATCCATTCTGATTATATCGAATACGAGGTCAAAAAAAGCACCCCGGTGGCAGAGAAGATCGAAGATCCAATGAAATCTGGCAGGCTAGAGGATGCTCTCACAGTTTTCATAGCCGTAGAGAAGACCGATGAGGTGAACCCCGATGAAGTGGTCCAAAAAGGTATCTCCGAGATAGAGAAGGTTATAGGGCAGGTAAAAACTAACAACGTTATGCTTTACCCTTATGCTCATCTAAGTTCAAATCTATCTTCTCCGAAAGTTGCAGTTTATGTGCTTACAGCCATGGAAAAAGAACTCTCTGGAAAGTACACTGTAAAAAGAGCTCCATTTGGCTGGTACAAAGCTTTCAAGATCAGTTGCAAAGGTCATCCGCTGTCTGAGCTTTCTCGTTCAATATCTCCGGAGAACAAAGATGGTGTTAATGTTGTCTGTGCTCTTGAAGGAAAGCCTGAAGTGATCTCTGAGGCCCTGAAAGCCGAGAGCACTGCCAAATCATACTGGCGTATACTGACTCCCGATGGCGAGCTTCACGAAATGGATGGTTTTGATTTCAAAGTTCATGAGAACCTTGGTAAGTTCGTGGATTATGAGATCTCCAAGAAAAGAGAAGTTGAAAAGGCACCACCTCATGTTGAGCTTATGCGCAGGTTGGAAATAGCCGATTATGAGCCAGGATCAGATTCCGGTAACATGCGTTTTTATCCCAAAGGCAGGCTTATCAAGTCCTTACTGGAAAATTACGTAGTTGAGGAGTCACTCAAGGTGGGGGCTATGGAAGTTGAAACTCCTTTGATGTATGATATGAATCATCCAACCCTCAAGAAATATCTTGACAGGTTCCCGGCAAGGCAGTACTCCATAGAATCCGATAAAAGGCAGCTTTTCCTGAGGTTTGCTGCATGTTTCGGTCAATTCCTTATCAATCATGATATGACTATGTCTTACAAGAACCTGCCTCTGAAGATGATCGAGCTAACTCGTTACAGTTTCCGTAAGGAGCAGAGGGGAGAGCTTGTGGGTCTGCGTCGCCTGAGGGCATTCACTATGCCTGATATGCACACTCTTTGTCATGACATGAGCCAGGCTGTTGCTCAGTTCGAAGAACAGTATAATATGTGTATCCGCATTTTGGACCAGGTAGGTATCAAAGTTGATGACTTCGAGGTTGCCATCAGGTTCACAAGGGATTTCTACGAGGAGAATAAGGACTTCATCACTAACCTTGCCCGTACTGTGAACAAGCCGGTGCTTGTAGAGATGTGGGACACAAGGTTCTTCTATTTCGTTCTTAAGTTCGAGTTTAACTTTGTGGATGCTCTGGCAAAGGCAAGTGCTCTTTCCACAGTGCAGATAGATGTAGAGAATGCTGAAAGATATGACATAAAATATATTGATGTTACTGGTGAAGAAAAACGTCCGACCATCCTCCATTGCTCTCCAAGTGGAGCTATCGAGCGCTGTATTTACGGCTTGCTGGAAAAAGAGGCTATGAGGGCTGAACGTGGTAAGGTTCCTATGCTTCCGGTATGGCTTTCTCCAACTCAGGTAAGAGTGCTTCCTGTATCTGAAAAACATTTAGAGTTTTCAAAGCAGGTCTCTGAAAAGTTGAACTGTCGTGTGGATATCGATGACCGGGAAGACACTGTAGGTAAGCGTATACGTGAAGCGGGACGCGAATGGGTACCTTATGTAGTAGTTATCGGGGACAAGGAAGTCGAGACTGGCAAGATTAATGTAACAGTACGTGCTGAATCTCAGTCCAATCGTCCTAAGACTGTGGAGATGTCACTTGAGGAACTAAATGCCCGCATACAGGCAGAAATTGCTGGCTTGCCATACAGAGGTTTGCCTCTGGCAAAGATGTTGTCCTTGAGACCAAAGTTCATATAAGCTGGTATTCCTGAATACTCTTCCATGGAAAATGGGCACGTACTTATCGAGGTCCATATATGTGGAAGGGTTCAGGGAGTTTATTTCCGGCAGTTCACAAAGAATATTGCACAAGAGCTTGGTATCCGAGGTTATACCCGTAATCTTCCTAACGGTTGTGTGCAGGTGCTGGCCGAAGGGTCTAAGGGGGTTGTGGAATTATTTGTGCAAAAACTCAGAGTAGGTCCGCCTATGTCTCATGTGGATTCTCTGGAGATCGAATGGAAAAAGCCTTCCGGTGAATTCACGGGCTTTGTCATCAGGCGTTGAATATATGGGCGTCTGAAATCTATATCATTTTCAAAGATAAGTTATATCAAACTCATCAGGATACAGTGGAATGATGAAAGACATAGTAATTGTTAGATATGGGGAGCTGGCGCTGAAAAGTCCGGGCGTAAGGAATCACTATGAAAAGATCCTTATGCGCAATATCTCTGCAATGCTTAATCAGCGCAGTGTAGAGTATTCAGGATTAAGCAGGGAATGGGGAAGAATATTTATCCGTACTTCCGATGAAAGGGCAGCCAATGCTGCTGCTGATGTTTTTGGTGTAGTCTCTGCGTCATTTGCAAATGCTGTTGATGCGAATCTTGAAGATATATCAAAGAAATGCGCTGATATTGGTTCAGAATTTATTCATGAAGGTGATTCTTTTGCCATAAGGGCTCGAAGGACAGGTAATCATGCTTTTTCTTCTCAAGATGTAGGGATGAAATGCGGAGATGCTGTGTGGGAGCGTTTAGTTTTAGAAGGTAAAACTCCTGCAGTGAATCTTAAAACTCCGGATAAGGAGATCTTCGTAGAGGTTCGCCAGAAGGAGGCTTATGTCTTTACGGAAAATTTCAGAGGTGTGGGTGGTCTTCCACTGGGGACTCAGGGAAAAATGGTTGCCTTGGTATCAGGTGGGATCGATTCTCCTGTAGCTGTTTGGCTCATGATGAAAAGGGGAGTTGAGATTATTCCGGTGTATTGTAGCAATGAACCCTATGCAGATGATTCTACAAGGCAGCGTGCACTGGATAGTATAAATGTGTTGCAGCAATGGGCTCCCGGTCGTCCATTAAAAATATATGAAATTCCTCATGGATGCTCTCTGAAGGCTTTTGTGGAGCAGTGTTCCCGGAATAAAACCTGTGTATTGTGTAAAAGGACTATGTACAGGGTTGCTTATGAAATAATGAAACTTGAAGGTGCTACAGGGGTCATAACTGGTTCTTCTCTAGGTCAGGTAGCTTCCCAGACATCTGCAAATATGTACGCTGAGCTTTACGGTCTTGCAATTCCTCTCTATCATCCACTGATAGCACTTGATAAGTCTGATATAATAGATCTTGCAAGGAAGATAGGTTCTTATGATGTATCTATCAGGCCTGTAACATGCTGTTCAGCTGTGCCTGAAAAGCCTGAAACAAGGGCTGAGTATGATTCTCTGCTCGCTGAAGAAAGCAAAGTGGACATTGATGTTCTGGTAACGTCTTCTGTAGCTGGGGCGAAAGTATTCAGATTGTGAACTGTGAAATATATGTTCGGTATGTGAGAACTCTTTCTATTTCTCTATTTTTTTTGTGTGTAACTCTAATTGCACAGTTCTCATTCTCATCATTATGATGAGATTTCATTTTCCGATCTCTGCTGCCTGAGTTTACTTATACTCGACTACAAAACCCTTATATATATTGATGGCGTATGCACAGAATAGGCGCACAGAGTAACAACAACATGAATTTCTAGCACAAATTTCATCCTTTATCTCTCGTCCATTCCCTCAAATTTCATGTGCGCCTGCTTTTAATATGTAACTTTTACTTCAACATTTCTGTTCTTAAAATCGTCTTTTTTGTGTATATTTTGTTTTATTTCTTTATTGCTACTAAGTTCAACCAATAAGTTTTATATAAATACATGTATAATTTACTCTAATTACTTTGAACTCAGTGATATTTGAAGTTGAGACTCTATGAGTAAATTACCATGGGAACAGCCAGGCCAGAAAAAGGGCCAAGAGCCAAATACTAATACTCCTGCAGGTGCACCTCCTTTTGCAGCTGGTGCTCCTATCCCCGATCTTTTCCAAAAGGCTTTCTCAGGAGAAGTAATTCAGGAGACAAGTATTTCTCCCCTTCCTCAGGAGAATAACTCTTCTCAACCACCTTCCAATATGGCTCCACCTTTGTTTTCTATGGAAATGCCTGATCTTAATTCTCTCCAATCTAATCATAAACCACTAACCAATCTGAATCCTTCCTCTGTAATAGGTGGAAAACAAGAGTCTTTGCCATCTTTTTTGTCTCAGGGGCCACAAGTGACATTTCCAGGGCCAGGGGCTCCCTCCGCTGATGTAAAAGATTCATCTAAATCTCAGAACGCTAAGAAAAAACAATTGCCGCTTTTTGAAATGGCAGTGTCAGATGACAGTGTCAAGGATGGAAATTCGGTACCTTCTACAACTAATGCTATTATTTCTCCTTTTCTTTCAGGGCTTTCTACTCCCAGTCCTATGTTGAATGAATCAGAGAAACCAAATTTGCCCTTATTTCCAGCACCTGCTGAAAACACTATATCCTCTCCTTTTATCCAGAATACTCAAGTTTTAGGAGACGTGACTCCCCCTCCTCAAAATATAACTCCAGCTTCGGTTCAGTTTTTGCCATTCTCATCAATTCAGGCATCTACGTCTCCAATCCCTCCTGCCATAGTTTCTGGTCCTGGTAATCCATTTGAAGCTACCTCATCAGGCAGTGTAGCTCCCGTTTTCCCGGGAGGGCCATCTTTTGATGCTCCAGGCAACTCTCCATTTGCTGGGTCCACTTTGTTTAAGGATCCGTTCTCCGCACCTGGCTCTTCTCCAGTATCGGGTAGTTCTTCCCTCCTTTCACCCTCTCCTTCTGCAGAACCTTTTTCTGCTTCTCAGGATCCTTTTGGTAATGGTCAGGTTAGTTCTGCTACTGATCCATTTGCAAGTCAAACCAATCCATTTGATGCGGGTTCTGTTTTTCCGGGTCCTACTCCATTTCCACCTTCCGGTGCTATGCCATCTTTCCCAGCCAGTCCTCTTTCGGTATCTGGTACTGGGGAACAAGATAAAAAGACAGGTATCAGTGGAAAGATGGCTGGAATGTCCGGGAACTTGGTGGCAGGCATAAGTGAGTTGGCAAACTCCCTTGTGTCCAATCTTCGTAATCTTACTAAAGGTAAGAGCTTGATGGATAAACTTGAGCGAATAAAAGAAGGCAATAATCACGAAGATGCTGATTCTTTACAGTTACTCGGCACTTTGGGATATGAAAATACAATAAAGAAAGCAAAAGTTGATAAATCGATTTCAGTTTCAGATAAATCTCCTTTTGCACCTAATGATAGTGTGGATCATTTGTTACAGCCTCCTTCTCCATTTTCAAAAGGTAGTACGGCGGATATTCATGCAAATGATAGTGCGTCCAACGACTTTGTGAAGGTAACGCCAATAGAAAATCCATTGTTTGATTTCCCTGAGGCACTGAAGATAGAGAATAACTTACATACGTCTCCTTCCACTCGTACGGATGTCTTTGAAGATGTTAAAGGGAAAATCAATAGCACAACGAATGAGCCTAAATTTGTGGGAAAGCAGGAAAATTTAATCCCTGAAATGCCTTCTCTTCCTGCAAGCATGAAGCAGAGGCCATCGAGTCCTCTTTATAAACCCGATCCTGTTCCTAAACAGAAATCTGTATCTTCTGATGATGTGGATAGCAGTGTTTTGTATATGTCTAAAGAACTAGAAGATGTAAGAGAAAAGCTGGAACTATCTACAGGAAATGTTTCTCAGGTTTTTAGTATGTTTGAGGAGCTTTCAGGAAATGTAACTTCTCTTGGGGATTCGGTGAAATTTCTGCAAAGCTCTTCTGATGATGTGCTGAAAGCAACAGGTATGAAATTCGATGGTCTGGATGAGCGTGTAGGGCAACTGGAATCACGTCTTTCAGGAATCGAACAACAAGTATCTCATGTTCAGTCTGAGAATAAGAATATCATGTCAAGTCTTTCCAGTATTGAACAGCATATATCTGAGCTTGTGGAATCGTATACAGCTCTTGTTTCGAAGATGCAGGAGACATCTCAGGAAACTGACGATCGTTTATCTGGTCTGTCAAGTAAAATCGGGTTGATGGAGAGTCTGGTTCCAAGATTTGCCAATATGGAGAAATCAGGTGCTGAAACGTCTGTAGCTGTGCAAGACCTGACGGGAAACATTTCAACGCTTGCAACTGATGTTTCTAACGTTTCAGCTTCGCAGCAGGAGATTCGGGATGAAATGACAGAGCTATCCAAGTATGTGGAGGGAGAGCTTAAAAAAATAGGGGCAAGCGGCTATAAAGTGGCAGGTCAGAGCATACAACTTACACGCATAATGAAAAATTCCACAAGTATTAAGTTGTGTATGGAATGGCTTGAGTTCCTTATGGAGCTCGTTGGGCGTAATAATCTTCCAGATATCCTCTCTTATTATGAGGAGCTTGGCTGGATCACAGAAGAGGTGCGTATGGAACTCATGAGATATGCTGAAGGCATCGATTTCTATATGGAGAAGCCCGACTGGAAGCTGACTCCTGATGACCATGTGAAATCTATCTGGTTCATTGAAAACCTTGCAGGGATCAAAGTTGACAAGAATAAACTCTCTGTTATCGATCGGGATATTGAAAAAGTAAGAAAGAGTTCAGAGATATACAATATTTGAGGCTATTATACCTACTTTTGTTCTCTGTAATTATTTGCAGTTCATCTCTCTTTGTTTTTGTAGCAGAAACAATGCAATGAGTGTATATACTAAACCTATCCCTATTATATAGTAATTTGGGAATGACTTAAAAAGAATTATCAATCCACTGGAATAACTAATCCCTAACAAAACTCCAGAACCTGTTCGAACAATATTGTGGCTTCTATATATTTTAAACGCAGAAATAGACCAATCTATGAGTGTAAATATTGGCAGAACTGCTATTAGTAGATAGTAATATCTTAAGTTTTGGATAACTGGGTTGAAAATAATGATCCCAGTAAGAATACCCACGTAGATTCCAAAGCATCTTGAGCAAATATAGATTTTTTGATTCAGTACGCTCAAAGAATAGCACTTGTAATATTCGTTGGGTTGGTGATGTGATAGTATGTACTTAGATGTTTCTTTAAGTGCTATCTTTGTTTCACTAAAGATCAGTTTGGAGTTCATGTGTTATTGAAAAAATCAATCTCTTTATCCGTACTTTGCTTCAAACTCTTCGTCAGATTTTGTTAAATAAATTATACCTTCAATAAACCCGACTATACTGGGTATAAATGTCCAGCTGAAACATAAGTATAGTATCCCCAGTCCAATTTCTCCAAGATAAAATTTATGTACGCCGATTCCCCCAAGGAGAATCGCTAATATCCCGGCTGTAGTCTTGTCCTTCTTTCTATAAGATGAAGGGGCTGTATTTTGCCTTACTCCGCATTTAGGGCAGATTTCTGCCTCTTTCTTTATTATTTGTCCGCAAGAGCTACAAAACATTTCATCTAATTTCTTTTCGACCTCTGTCATAGTGTATTTTATTATATTATAATTATATATCTCTTACTATCGCGTGTGTTGCAGTCTAAGTTAAAAGCGCATGAGCATAAAAATCCTTTTGACAGGGTGAAGTTACCAAAAAGAAGCTAACCTGTGAATGATTCCACAGGTTAGGTAATGGTTATATTTAAGTGGATGTTGCACTGGTTACCTTTGGAAGTGCAAGGATAAGCAATAACACACTAAAGGGCATCGTAAGGATCGTTCCGATCCAGATCGCACTGCCGATTGCATTGAGTATCATTACTATTACAACCAGTATTATAGTGTCTTGTAGGTTGGCCTTTGCTATTTCCAGGCTTTCTTTCAGTGCATCTACAGCTCCAAGGTCCTTAAGCACCATCAATGGCAGGGCATACAGGAAAATGATACTGAAAGCTATGCCTATTATTATGCCAGGAATAACCAAGAGCAAGAACCCTATAAATATGGGTATCATTATTATCAGGAACAATATCCAGCTCTGTATGAACTTATCGGGCTTAAATCCTGCAAAGACATCAGCTATTTCTACGGTTTCTCCTCTCGCTCCCTTTGCTGCCATGTAGGTTAAGCCATAGGCTAATGGGGCAGATGTTATAATAATAATCGATCCGAAAATTGTTATAAGCGCACCAACAATATAAGCAACCATATTATTTTGGAATATCTCCCAACTATCTTTTAAGAGTGCTTCTATCTCCATAATGTCTCCTCCTTATAAATGACACTATTCACTAAATAAAATTGTTATTGGGTTGTATTTATACGTATTCTCGAAAAAATAAATAAATAAATAAATAAATAAAGGGTGGAGGTGCAATTGCACCTGTTTTATCCCTCTATGTAAGCTGCTGGTTGGCTGTTGCCTGCGAGGTGCTTTGCTGTAAGGGTATATCCGATCATACTAAGCGGGAACGTGATAAGTGCGCCAATGATAATAAGGCTGCCAATATAATTAAGTGCAAAGAATATAAGGAACACAATTGCAGTGTCTGCGGGATATTTTTGTATCAATTCAAAGTTCTCTTTGAGTGCATCTGCTCCTTTGTATTCTCTCATTACCAGCAATGGCAAAGCATAGATTAGTAGTATTCCAATAATGCCTCCAATTCTTCCCAACAGCATGGAGCCAGCGATCATCAATACCAGATAAACGATTACTACTATCCAACTCTGTACAAAGGCTCCAGAAACTTTAAATCCTGCAAAGACATCAGCAATTTCTACCTTTTCGCCTTTTATTCCTTTCACAGCCATATACACTACGCCGTAGAACAACGGTGCAATGGTTACAATAAGTATTGATCCTATACCTGCTATGAGCGTACCAACGATAAATGCAACAATATTCTTCTGGAAGATTTCCCAGCTATCTTTCAAAAGTTTCTCTATTTCCACCATGGCCTAAACCTCCTATAATTAACACTATCCATTAAATAGAATTGTTATTGGATTGTATATATACTTGTTGAAATTATTACTGATAAAAATGAGCAATGGTTTCTGTTATCTTACTTTCATAATTAATTTTTGAGCTCATGCCCCAACTAAATATGAAACAGTTAGTATTATCAGGAATAACTCAACGATACCTGTTCAATACGATTCACAATTCCTGAAAATAACAGGTCTCCCGTTCGAAGAAAAAATTAAAATTAATACGGATCTCTATCTCAGCAAACACCCAAATACACAATTTAAGTCACAAAAATGCATGTATGGTATGTGGGAATGACATTAAACCCACATACCACCAACACTCTATGTTGTGATTTTATATGGACCCGTGACCGGATATTCTCCGGCCTTCACAACTCCAAATAACTACACTCCATGCTCCTATTTAAGTTTTATCATAATTAAAAATGTAATATCATCTTCATAATTAAATATGTAGTATTGTTTTATAAGAATTCAAGTCTGATCTATCTTAGTATGTTTCTCTCTTCTTTCGGTTCAACTCAGCTTGTCGTGATTTAAATAGGGGTGAACTTTCAGAATAAATCAGGGTAATCTAAAAACATAGTGTCCATTGATACTATGCCATACGCAGAATAAGGTCATTAGGGCAATAAAAAGAATCTGAAAGGAGCTGGGTGCATTGCTGCACCCTTTATCTCATGTTTCATTTGTCAGGCTTAGAAGTTGACCTTGAGGTCAGCAATCATCTGCTGGCTGCCAACGTCTATAATCTTGACGTTAGAAGTGGTACCCGTCGATGCCAAGTTTTCTTCTGCATTTGCTGCTGCAAGTGCACCGTCAGTGACATTAGCCTTTGTAGTAAGGAAATATCCATCTGCGCTAGTATTGTACAAGTACAATGCTTCTCCTGCATCATACTGCGTCTCTGACTCTGCTAAGCCTTCGAAGTTCACAGCACTTCCGTCCAGAGTCATCTTCGTCTTAGAGTCAGTCAGGCTGAGTGCTTCTCCACCCTGGTGCTCAAGTTTAATTACGCTGAATCCACCTACGGTATCAGCACTACCTCTAATGCTTGCCTGTGGTGCCTGTTCCGGTGGTCCCATGCCGAACACGAACGCAGCAATTACTGCTGCAAGGATGACAGTAATGGCGACCATCAGGATAACACCGATGACCGGGGATACTGCGCCCTCTTCCTCGAGGAATTGGTTTGCTTTGCACATTGCGTGTTTCTCTCCTGTTTTTTTGGGTTACAAATTTTGAGATTTTTTCTTTTGGACGACCCTCTCTAATTTTTTCGTCCACATTTTATCTCCGAGGTCCGTGTATTCACACTCAAGATAATGCTGTACAGCGATGCTCAGAGCCTCCTTTGTAGATGGCTCGTTACATTTCTTCTTGAGAGCTTCAAGTTCTTCTTCTGTCAGCACGGTCTGAGCGTGTACGATTTTCACCATTATATCTTCCTGATTGAGTTTTAGTTAGGCATACCATCGTATGCCTTTCATCATCATTATAATCATAAGTTCTGCAATATAAAAACTTTTTGTTATAATCCGAGGTGCAAAACGACTTGAGTGAAAGATAATCAGTAATTATACCAATCTTAGTATATAATTACGTGATATAGAATAATCTGTGCTTTCAAGGAATATATTTCCATTTTTAGACCAATTATACTGTACTTTTATGCTTTAAAATCATTTTCTTTACGGAATAATTCCCTCTCAAACCAAAATCAATTCTGATTCGTGTCTGCGTAAACTACTTAATCCATTCAGTAGTTGAACATCCTATTACTTTTCCTGTGACCAGCCGGTGTATTATCATGATTTCAAGCCGTTTTGTTATTACCGTCATTGGTATCGATAGAGTAGGTATAGTGGCCGGCATTACTGCAGTAATGTCCAAGCACAACGTGAACATAGTTGACATCACCCAAACCATCATGCAAGGCCTCTTTACAATGATCATGCTGGCAGAAATTCAAGGTGAGAATTTCGATCTGACTGCATTCCAGAACAGCATGGCAGAAGAAGGTAAAAGACTTGGTGTGGAAGTCAAAGTACAGCATGAAGATGCCTTCACTTGCATGCACAGGATCTGAAGGTTGAAAGCATGCTCATTCATCCTGAAGAAATAGTTGAGACCATACAGATGGTCACTACCGAAAGTCTGGATATCCGTACAGTCACCATGGGTATAAACCTGCGGGATTGCAGTCACCCGGATATTGATGAATTCAACGCTAACATCTACGATAAGATCACCACTTATGCTAAGGACCTCGTGCAGGTGACAGACGAAATATCCCGCCTCTACGGCATTCCTATTGTCAACAAAAGAATATCTGTTACTCCTATTGCTATTGTGGCAGAAGCCTGCAAATGTGACGATTATGTATCTATAGCAAGAACCTTGGATAAAGCAGCCTCCAAGGTCAGCGTGAATTTCATCGGAGGTTTTAGTGCCCTAGTACACAAAGGCATCACTCCCGGTGATCTGCGACTCATCAATTCCATTCCTCAAGCTCTTGCAACAACGGAGAAGGTTTGCTCTTCAGTAAACGTAGCAACCACAAATGCAGGAATAAATATGGATGCTGTGGCTCTCATGGGTAGTGTCATCAAGCAGACTGCAGCTCTTACAGCAGATAGGAATGGCATTGGGTGCGCCAAGCTTGTTGTATTTGCAAATGCGCCGGAGGACAACCCTTTCATGGCAGGAGCATTTCACGGTGTAGGCGAAGCTGACTGTGCAATAAATGTAGGTGTCAGTGGCCCAGGTGTAGTGAATGCCGCTGTCCGGGCTCTCAAAGACCCAACCCTTAATGAGATCTCAGAGACCATCAAAAAAACAGCTTTCAAGATCACGCGCATGGGTGAAAAGGTAGGGCGTGAAGTATCGTCTCGTCTTAATGCACAGTTTGGTGTGTTGGATCTTTCTCTTGCACCTACTCCTGCAGTTGGTGACAGTGTAGCAGCAATACTTGAAGCCATGGGTCTTGAAAGATGTGGTACTCATGGTACTACAGCAGCTCTTGCTTTGCTTAACGATGCTGTTAAAAAAGGCGGTTCTATGGCATCTTCATCCGTAGGCGGGTTAAGTGGTGCTTTTATCCCTATAAGCGAAGATGCGGGCATGATCAGAGCTGTGGAAGATGGTTCTCTTACTCTGGATAAACTTGAAGCCATGACAAGTGTGTGCTCAGTAGGTCTTGACATGATAGCAGTGCCGGGAGATACTCCAGTTTCAACAATATCAGCTATCATTGCAGATGAAATGGCAATAGGTATGATCAACTGTAAAACTACAGCTGTACGTCTGATTCCAGTTCCCGGTAAACAGGTGGGCGATGAGGTGGAATTCGGCGGCCTTCTGGGAAGAGCACCTGTAATGGCAGTGAACCGTTTCAGCTCGGAAAAGTTCATCTCAAGAGGTGGAAAGATACCAGCACCTATACAGGCCCTAAACAACTGATCATAAGCTTCCTTCACACTTCATGATGCTAGATACAGTTTAAATCTTGGATTATATCGAGGATATAACATGAACATAACATTAGTAGGGATGCCAGGTTCAGGGAAAACCTCAATAGGTCAGGAAGTTGCCAGAACACTTGAGTATAACTTTGTTGATATTGATCAATTGATCCGGCAAAAAGCAGGGTGTACTCTTCAGGACATTATAGATACTAAAGGAGATCAAGCTCTGGTGCTTCTGGAAGAGAAGATCGTCCTTGGACTTCCTATTGGTGATGGGATTGTCATATCTCCCGGTGGTAGTATAGTATATTCCGAAAAGGCAATGAATTTCCTTAAAGAAAAGTCTATTATTATATTCCTGCATACTCCTCTTTCGAAGGTCAAACAACAAATTGATAATCAGGAATCCAGGGGCATCGTAGGCTTAAAAGGCCGAAGTCTTGAGCAACTTTTTGCCGAGAGATTTCCCCTCTTCCAGAAATATGCAGACATGAGTATTAATATAGGGGATAAAGATACCGTTAGTTCTGTAGCAGGCAAAGTGGTGGAAGCCATTCGTTATGTTCCTGAAAAATGATTCAACTTCGGTATTTTTCCCTATATTAATTCATTTACTGGAATTGAAACGCTACTATTTGTAAATAGCTGAGTATTTTTTGATTGTTTATCTTGTATTTGTTTTATCCAGCACTTTCATTTTGCATTTTTTTATTTGCTATTATTTTTCAAAAAGTTATTACCATCAGATATATATAGCAAAATAATGTATCAAAAGTGTTACGAAAAAATACAATCGTCATACTTTTATATTATTGGAGGAAGAAGATGCATATACCTGATTCATTTGTACCTCTTGGGCAGGCCATCATCTATTGGATAATAGCGCTGCCTTTCATTTTCATGGCTCTTAAATGGGCTGGAAAAGAAATGGATGACACGAAAGTTCCAATACTTGCTGCCCTTGCAGCAGGTATATTTGCGATTCAGGCCCTAAACATCCCTATAGGGATGGGTACCAGTGGTCACATGGTGGGAGCTACGCTCGTAGCTATCATATTCGCAAGCCCCTGGGCTGGTGTGCTGGTGTTGACTCTGGTGTTGCTCGTACAGGGTTTCGTGTTTGGTGATGGTGGTATAACTACAATGGGTGCCAACATTCTGAACATGGGTGTAATCTCTGGATTCATAGGTTACTACACATTTGTTGCTCTCATGAATCGCAATCTCAGTCTGCAGATCTCATCTTTCATTGGCGCATGGCTTGGTTTGCTCGTATCAGCCCTCGTATGCGCGGTTCAGATGTACCTTGCTGGTACTTTCCCACTGGTGCCAGGGCTGATTGCCATGGGTACGTATCACTTTATCATAGGACTAATCGGTGAAGGTCTCATCACTGCTGTTGCGCTTAGTGCAATTGCAAGCTCAAGGCCCGATCTGCTGGAGAGTAAGTTACTGGTCAAAAGGAGTTCTAAAGCATGAGTCAAAATGTGATTGCTAATAAGTCCAACATGAAATTCCTCTATGTAGGTATAATCATAGCCCTAATACTTGCTGTAGTTGCTCCTTTTCTGGCATCTCCTGATCCAGATGGTCTGGAAAGTGCGGCAGGTGGGCTCGTGAGTGAGGATCGACTATCGGCGATGGAAGAAGAGGGGCCCGTGTTTTCTTCACCTCTGCCGGATTATTCCATTGAAGGTATGGGTAAATCAGGTGAAGTAGCTGCAATACTTGCAGGTACTCTGCTTGTGCTAGGCATAAGTTATGGTCTGGGGAAAATAATAAAGAAGTGAATTACTCATTTCTTTAATCTTCTTTTTTGTTCTAATTGCGGGGCTTTTCTAATGCGTCCTGCTATTCATATATCTAATACGTTTTTATGATAATAATTAGCTACATCAGGTCTTTCAGCATATTAATTTTTTCAATTTATGCATAAGCCACAAAATAAGATGCAAGAAGGACTAGAAGTGTGATTCCAGAAAAGAGTATATCCAACATTTTCAGTTCTTTGTTGTGAATTTTCACATTGCCGTTTTGTCCGTATCCTCTGCACAGCATGCTGATATATGTTCTTTCTCCCTGTTCGTAGGCCATCAAAAAGATCGAACTGATCGTATACCCAACTTGTTCCAGCACCCACTTGCGGTGAACTTTTTTATTCCATATGTTAAACATACGGCACTTCTGAGCTGTACGGATACGTTTAAGCACACTCCAGAACAGAAACAGATAGCGGACCATCATGGTAAGCAACAATGCGATTTCCTTTGGGATGCCTAATCTTCTTGCAGCTCCCACAATATCATGCATTTTTGTAGTGGATGAAAGCACTATTATTGCACTGATACATACGATAAACTTTGCCAGCAGTGTTATTCCGAAGGCCAGACCTTCGTACGTCATTGTTAGTCCAAATGGCAGATCAAGAGGATATTCTGTAAAGGAATCAAAGAATGGCTGTCTTACAAAAGGCTGGACTACAATTACTCCAAGCCCGAAGGGCAGCACTGCCAGAAACCGCACTATTATATATACAGGGTTCAGCCTTGCCAATGCCATCAAAATTATAAGGTATGATTCTACAAAGGCCAAACGTATCAGGTTATCGTCATGGACGCGGGGCAGGCTTACTGCGAAAACGATCATCAGAATTGTGGCAAGGAGCTTCACCCGACCATCAAGGCGATGTACTGGACTATCCTTGTAAGCTTCCTTTTCAATATCTGTAAGGGTTATCTCCATGCAGTTACCTTCTTTTATTTCTTAGGTACATTTAATAGCCTCAGGATCTCGTCCTTGGCATCTGCAGGTGTAACTTTTGTTTCTACATCCAGGCCCTCAGCCTTGAGCAATTCAAAAACTTCTGCTATCCTGGGTATTCTCAGGTGTACATGTTCCAGCAGCCCCTGTTGTTTGAATATTTCGGTTGCTGTACCCTGTGCTTCTATCTTGCCATGATGCATCAGGAAAACCCTGTCTGCAAAAAGGGGTACCATGTCCACGTCGTGAGTAGACAGGATTATTGTAATTCCAAGCTCACGGTTCATTGTCTCAATGACACTCATAATATTTTCAGCACTTCTTGGGTCAAGTCCGGCTGTAGGTTCATCCAACACTATGACTTCTGGTCTCATGGCCAGGATTCCGGCAATAGCAACACGTTTTTTCTGGCCCCCGCTAAGATGGTGAGGAGACCTGTCTTCAAGTCCCAGCATATTCACAAATCCCAACGCTTCTTTCACTCTTGAAGCAACATCTTCTTCGGAGAGTCCCATATTGATAGGCCCAAAAGCTACATCTTGTTCTACAGTGGGTGCAAGGATCTGGTCATCTGGGTTTTGGAAAACTATCCCTACGGTTTGGCGCACTTTCTCTATGTTTTTCTTAGATATTGGCTCCCCATGGACTAACACTTCTCCAGAGTTTGGTTTTAGGATGCCATTCATGTGTTTAAATAATGTAGATTTTCCGGCACCATTGGCTCCGAGAAATGCCACTTTTTCTCCTGGGTATATTTCCAGGTTTATGTCTTTGAGTGCCTCTATTTTGCTGTTCCCATAAGAATAGGAAAGTTTCCTAAGTTCTATGATAGGTGTAGTTGATCTCATGTTTCCTTGTTTCAATGTTCCCACATGTGATTCTTTTTATGTAATAAAAATTTAAGAAATAACCGGTATCGTGTGAGAAATGCCTATTATATTGTTACTATCTATGTAGTTGATATGCAATAATAGGCTACATATTTATATATGGTGGTAAGCAAGAATAACTAATCTCTCTTCAGAAATCCATAAACAGATATTGTTTTTATACAATTATTCCCTTAACTGTGTAATATCATGCAGGATAGCTCTAATCATTCAGACACAGGTCATTTGATAGATTTCAGGAATATCACAGTTACTCGTAGTGGGAAAAAGCTTCTTGATTCAATTTCCCTGCAAATAGGCGTGGCTGAGAACGTTGCTATCATTGGTCCAAATGGTTCTGGTAAGTCTTCTCTCATCAAGACCATTACCAGGGAATATCGGCCACTTGTCAATTCTCCAAGTGTTGCATGTCGTATTATGGGTAAAGAAAGATGGGATATATTCGATCTCCAAAATCTGCTGGGTATAGTTTCAGGCGATCTGCAGCATGAATATACTCGTGATATTTATGGCTATGAGGCTGTTTTATCTGGCTTTTTCAGTAGTATTGGAGTTTATAAAAATCATCGTGTCACCTACGAGATGAAGTGTATAGTCCAGACTGTAATGGATTTTTTGGAGATTTCTCATCTTCAGGATAAATCTATTTCTCAGATGTCAACTGGTGAGGCAAGAAGGATACTTATTGCAAGGGCCCTGGTTCATGATCCTTTGGCCCTTGTGCTTGATGAGCCTACTAACAGTCTTGATCTGTATGGCCTTCACAAGTTCAGGGAAGTAATGCGCAGAATTGCAGCTGTCGGCAAAAGCATAATACTTGTAACTCACAATCTTCAGGACATAATTCCAGAAATAGAAAGGGTCATTCTGTTCAAAGATGGGAGTATCTTCATGGATGGGCCAAAAGAACAGATTCTGACTTCCTCTAATCTTTCCTTACTATTTGGATTGCCAGTGGAGGTCCAAAGTAAAGGTGAATATTACCGTGCCTGGTGTTGAAGACCTTTTTTAGGAAAACTCCTATTGATACCATTTTTTTTCATGGCATTGTGATTACTCTCTGTGACTTCCTTTTCAATTTTAAAGAAATGGGTTGCAGGTAATATTTGTGTGTTGATCTGACATTTGGTTTTTTCGGTTCTTTCTAATTTCTTTTTAGAACTGATTGCTTTTTCTCTCTGTTTTTCAGAATGGCAATATATGATAGATTTGAATTGTTTGTTATTTTCTTCAGACTTCAGTAAATATGTAGGGTCATGCAATTCCCAGAATAATTCAAGTAATCGCTCATAAGGAACTATTTTTGGATCAAAGACGATTTGCACGGCCTGTACCAAATCAATTGTATTCTCTGTACCACTTTCAAGCCGTGGGTATTGTACTTCATCTCCTGTGTATCCTGTGTAGGAAGTAATTATTCCTCTTACCTTGTTGCGAAATACTGCCTCTGCTTTCCAAGAGCTTCCAACAGCAAAAGTTGCAATTTCATACTCATTCTTGGGGATATTTTCGTGATTATTCATTTTTAGTCCCCCTTTTTGTGTGGGTTTGGATAATTGAACTCACAGTTAGTTATATTTATCAAAATATAATAATCTTTCTTCGATTAAAATTGTCTTATTAACTAATTGCTCTAATATTAAGGACAAGAATTATTTACACGAAAAAGAAGCTTCCTTGGAATAATTTAAGAGTTTCTTTATATATGTGAATGTACTTTCATCCCTCATCCCAGATCTTTGTCACGACTGGGGTATAAATCCATAGGGGAGGCATATTTCCATGCCTCCTCACTTCCCTAAAGCAGTTTTTATCCTCTCTTAATGTTTGAACAATTTTTTTAGATATTTTTTCTTTTGAAATCACATTTTTGTTTTTTGCCCAATTCATCTCTTCCTTTGATATTCTATTTCATCAATATGTCACCAAATTTCTATATTGTAGGGGCAATATCAAAATAGTGATGCATCTAAGGATAGTTTAGATGTGATCTATTCTGGAGAATTTAGCCTACTCTTTCTCTTGTATCAATGGCAATGCTACTTCCCTTAACGTTGAAAGGTACCATTCTATTAAACGGAGGATTGCCAGGCATCTTTGGGATGTTTATGTATCGATTTATTTTACTTCCCACGTATTCTGTCCTGAACTGGATTATTCCGTCTGCCATAGCCCTTATGATTCTCTCCGAACGGTCAGTAAGTATCCCCATATCCGAAAGCAGCAGAAAAGTTGTTTTGTTTTCTCTACTCATAGTAACAAAACAATTCAGTACATCTTTGATAGTACCTGTATCTTCTTCCATAAAAAGGTGGGAAAAAGTATCAATGATACATACATCGGCAGTTACAAGAGTGCTAAGAGAAGGGTTCAGCATCTCGTTAGCATCTGTAAGCACATTTATATCTTTCTTGCAGATCTCTAACAGAGAATTCAATTCATTAAAACTTCCCAATATTGTGAAGTTATTTTTTTCATTATCTGTAGATATAGATATATGATTTTTAACATCTTCTTGGGAGCGCGTAGTAGAAATATATACTATCTTTTTCGTATCATGAAGCAGTTCTTTCACTGCCATCTGCACCAAAACGCTTTTGACATTACCCATGTCTTCTTCGACCAACAGTACTACATTTCCGGGTATATTGCCTAATCCAAGATTTGCAAGCATTGATTATCTACATGTAAAACATGCTACTTAAACCGTGGCATCTCTCAAATATATATGTTTATGTTATTATGTTGTTCGTAGATCAATGCTTTAGGAAGAAAGTAAGTTTGTCTAAATTAAGAAAAATTAGTATCACTAATAAGGGTCCAATAATCCTATAATATTCAAATCAATAAACTTTCCTAAAGAAAGGATTTGTAGTGCTCCGATGGGGATTCGAACCCCAGTCGCAGGAGTGAGAGTCCTGCATGATTGGCCGTGCTACACTATCGGAGCATTGCGGTATTTGCTTTGACAGCATACCCAAAATACACTTAACGGATATTAACTTTTCGTTCAGGATAAATTAGGTATGTTCTTATGCGAACATACCAGAGGGTGTAGGTGTCTCTTCTTCGGAAACTACTTTCTCGTAAGCATCCATCATATCTTGCATGGTCACTTGGTTTCCACGGCGTCTTAGTACGAACATACCGGCCTCCTTGGTAATCACTTGAAGGTCTGCACCGCTAAGTCCGGTCGTGATCTTTGCAATTTTCTTGAAATCTACATCATCTGCAAGTTTCATCTTGCGAGTATGAATGTTCAATATCTCTTCGCGGGCTTCCAGGTCAGGGAGAGGTATCTCTATTACTCTGTCAAACCTGCCAGGACGCAAGAGTGCAGGGTCCAGCAGATCTATCCTATTTGTGGCAGCGATAACCTTCACGTTCTTTGTAGCATCAAACCCATCCATCTCAGCCAGAAGCTGTAGCATGGTACGGTTCACTTCAGCTGAACCAGTTGTGCCGTCATGGGTTCTCATACCGCCTACAGCATCAATCTCGTCTATGAATAGTATGGCAGGAGATTTGTCTCGGGCAAGTTGGAATACATCTTTCACCAATCTTGCACCTTCTCCTATAAACTTTTGTACAAGGTCGGAGCCGGACATACGAATGAAAGTTGCTTTTGCTCTGGATGCAACTGCCTTTGCGATCAAGGTCTTCCCTGTACCGGGTGCACCGTACAGTAAAACACCATTTGGTGGTTCGATGCCTATATTCAAAAATAGTTCAGGCTCAGTGAGTGGCAGTTCTACAGATTCTATCACTTCTTTGATTACTTCGTCAAGGCCACCTATCATATCATAGTCTATTCCAGGTGAATTGATGAGCTCCATCACCTGAGCTCTGACATCAGTACCCTTGCGTATGATGGATATTATAGAAAAAGCCCCGTTAACACTAACTCTCATGCCCGGTTCCAGTTTTCCATGAAGCGACGGTGGGATCCTTGTCATGACTTCCTGGTTGTTGCCATGCTGGCGTATAAGGATCATATCTCCTTCAATTTCCATTACACTAGCAATGAACAATGGAGGCGTTGTAAGGTGCTCAACCTGCTTCTTGAGTTTACTTACTTCTTCCATATATGAGTTGTTCATCATGCTGGCCTCAAGCAACTTTGCCCGCATGTTCTCATTATTGACTTTCAGCAGTTCTATCTCGTTGAGCAGTGACCTTATGTCTTCTTTATTAAGGTTTTCTAATCCTGTCCGGGCTTTGTCCCGGGTTGCGCCGGTATCAACGGGAGTATCTGCACTTGTGTTAGTCATAAGACGCCCCTATGGTTATCATTTGATATAAACTAAACTGAGGTTTTAGATTACTCTTTATCACAGTTTATCATTACTTGCCAGTTATCATTACCATTAGATATAAGTTTTCAACTTTATTGTGTATTACATTTTGCTTTATATGCACAAATCTCTATTGTAAACACTAATAATTGAATATAAGGGGAATTTGGTGCTTTTTAGTGATTTAACAGCATAAATACAGTTTTTAAGTTGAAATCTCTAACCCCATTGTTTCCACTGGAAAAGAAAAAGAAACCTTTATCTATCTAGTTCACAATATCTATCTAATAGGTACAAATGGTAGGATAGATTCTAGCTTATTTTTTAAAATAAAGCTTTATTCTTTCTTTGTTTGTATCGCCGACAACTAAACACAATTGGATTAGCACAATATTTATATAATATTAGTACAATGTATATCATTGTAGCACAGAAGACTAAAATAGTGTTCTGTAAACACTAAACAGTCAAGCTAAAAACCATTGTCTGAGGGGATATATGGTTCGTGAATCCATCAATCTGAGGGGATGAATGGATCCACATGCACAGAGGCAGAAAAATGAAGGTCCGACTCGAAATAATAGATGAAGACGGGACAACGCGTGTAAATGTTGAATTTACAGGGGCTGAATGGCAAAAGTGCTTGGTCTCATTCATAGAGTCGTTCTCAGGAAAAGGAGTCCAGGCGTCTGGACCTTCTTCTGCTTCTGTAGCAAATTACAAAGATTCTTTTCAACAAGCAGTTTCACAAACTCCACCACAGGTTAACTCACAACCTTATCATCAATCGCCATCACAGTTTTTCCCTGGTTCTGTTGTACAGCAAGTACAGCCAGTTATGCAGCAACAGGTACTACCTTCTTTTGTTCCGGCACAGCAACCTTCTGTATATCAATATCCTTCGTATGCTCAATACCAGCAAATGGTATCTCCGTTGAAGCCAAGTTTCTCCCAGGTCCCATCTCAATATTCTGTTCCATTGCAATCGCCCAGTCTACAGCCCGTTGTGAATCAGTATATGCCAGTGAATAACACTTCACAACAATCCCGGCAAACACAGGTCAAGCAAGAGCAGCCTGTTATCCCAACTCGCAATACTCCTTCTTTTCAGGAACGGGTGGGGGGTACTAAGCTTACGATCAATGAAAGGCTGGAACTTTTCCTTAAATATGAGTATCCACGTGTCTGGTTCTCATCTCAAGCTATACAGCAGCACTATGAGAAAATATACGGTCCCATAAAGCTGAGTACAGTATCCACATATCTTTCCCGCATGTTCGGTAAAAATCTTCTTGAGCGTAGAGGTAATAGAACACAGAGAGAGTACAGATACATTTCTGATGAATCTACAGAGCTTCAAGCACCTGAGGCTGTTTCATACCAGAGTATGATTTAATTATAGCTTCCACTATTTCTTATGGCATTTTCCAGGGGTCTTATCAGAATTGGTTCCTATTTGATCTTTATTGGAATTCTACTGTTGTTTTCAGGCTTTTTGCTTTCTGCTATGCAGAATGGCAGTGGTAATGGAGATTTCGGCGGGCTCGTGCTCATTGGTCCCATCCCTATAGCTTTTGGTTCGTCTCCTGAGATCACTACATATATGATGTATGTTGGTTTCTTCATGTTCTTCGTGTACCTGTTCATCTGGAGGAAAATGCGATGGTAGTACAATTGCTGATGTCAATGGGAATATTGTGCATATTCATTGGTTTCATTTTGTTTTTCATTGGTAGTTTCATGTCTTCCAGTGAAAGTAGTAGTGGGGCAAGACATGAGCATGTTCGACATCAGGCAAGTGATAACGGCGAAGAGATTCATCAAGGTTTAGAAGATATGTTCACAAGGACTGAAGTTCGTGGTGGAGGTATTATTATGATTGGTCCTATCCCTATAATCCTGGGTACTGACAGTAAAAGCACTCAGGTAGTTATACTGCTTGCTATAGTTCTGATGCTGATAACTTTTTTCTTTTTCAGGTGACATTTCATATTCCCTTTCGTATTTACAGGTCCATACACACCAGCTATTTACAGTTATCTACAAATCACTGGAGATATGTGGAGATTGTCTAATTAGAACTTGATCTTAAAAACCTATTCGTTTTTTCATTAACTCCATACCTTTTTTTTTAGGGGGCGGTAGCTATAAATACCATAAATTTGGCCCCCCTTATGACTAAAAAATCTAGAGAGTATAAAGGAGTCCTCTTCGAGGAGTCCATAGAAAATTATCTGAACAGAGAAAGCGCCTCAATTTGCCAATTCCTGCACTTTCTCTGCATAGAAGATATTTCAAAGTACGTCGAGCGTACTTTGTATACCAACAAAAGTTGGCATTTTAAGTATAACGTTTCATCGATGATAAAACTCTTCATTGTAATGTGTTTCAGGAAATTATCTTATGAAAAGACTGTTTCTTCTTTGACAGAAGAAGAGGCTATTCTACTCTCTTTTTATGATGAGAACGGATTCATAAAACTTCCTTCGGGAAAGACATTACACCACTTTGTGAAATATAGATTGGGTGAAGATGGGCTTAAAGAAATAATGATGTTAGTAGGTGAGAAGATCCTCAGCCTTACCCAAATAAAAGAAGCTAAGATCGATTCAACCCCGCTTGAAGCTTCAAGATACGATAAACATGCTGATTACAATCCACATTATCAATGTAAAATGGATAAAGCACATATTACAATGGTTGGAACATACCCAATATTTATGACCCATACTAATGGTAATGCATCAGATTCCCCTGAACTTATCAAACACATTGAAGCATTGAAAGAAATGAATGTTGATATTGATTTTTATTCTGCTGACGGGGGTTATGACTCTTTCCTGAATCATGCAGATATCTGGTACCATTTGAATGCAAGGCCAATTATTTCGTATTCTTCAAATGCTGTGATAAACAAAGAAGGTGAAATCGAAAGAATTGATCACTGGGTTAATAAGATGTGGAAAAAGGGTGGAGATATACATGCAAAGATTGAAGACAAGCTAAAATTCCTCTATAAAAACGGTAGATATGAACAGATAGGGATGTATCTTCGAAATAAAAATATCCGGGATAACTTGTTCATGATTTTTTTCAAGAAAAGAGGAGAATGTGAACCAGAACACAGGCATATCAAACACACAGTTAAATTCGATATCAGAGAAGTAAGAGTGGAGAGTAGAGAACTCTACTCTCTACTGAGCTTTGTGGCATATCAGTTTTTGAGGCTTACAGAACTACAAAATTGTATGCAAGGAAAAAATTCAGTTGGGAGATTCTTTTGAGAAAATATAGTCTAATTAGAATAGGGAGTATTGGAAGCTAATTAGATGGTCTCATGTGATCCTGTGAATTTGTGGTTGGAGTGAATATTCTTGTATAGATTATATAATTGTGAAAGCCTTATCCTATTTCACATGCATACTTTTATACTGCTTTACTAAGATAAAACGAGAATATGCGCCCATTCACACTAGTATCTGATTATTCTCCAAAAGGTGACCAGCCAGAAGCCATATCCAAGTTGACCGATGGTATTAGTAAAGGACTGAAACACCAGACCTTATTGGGTGTAACGGGTTCAGGCAAGACGTTCACAATAGCCAATGTGATTCAGAATGTCCAGAAGCCTACTCTGGTGATAGCACATAACAAGACTCTTGCAGCACAATTGTTTTCGGAGTTCCGGGAATTTTTTCCAAATAACGCTGTGGAATATTTTGTCAGTTACTACGACTATTATCAGCCTGAGGCTTATCTTCCTACGAGTGATACGTATATTGAAAAAGATGCATCCATCAATGAAGAGATCGAAAGGTTACGTCTGTCTGCCACCAGATCTCTGATGGAGCGCAGAGATGTTATTGTAGTTTCAAGTGTTTCCTGTATATACAGCTTAGGTTCACCACAGGAATGGCGTGCTATGACAGTGATGCTCGCTGTAGGTGAAGAAATAAACCGTTCTACGTTATTTGCAGATTTGATCAATATTCAGTATGAGCGCAATGATATAGAGCCAGCACAAGGAACTTTTCGTTCACGAGGGGATACAATAGAGGTATTTCCGGCTCAGGATAAGCGGGGCATAAGGATCGAATTGTTTGGGGACCAGATAGATCGGATAGCCTATTTTGAACCACTCACTGGTAAGGTCCAGGAAGAGCTGGGTATTGGTGAGACTTTGGCTATATATCCTGCAAAGCATTTCGTCATGCCTCAGGAATACATCGACAAAGCACTTGTAGAAATCGAAGAAGAACTTAAAGGGCAGCTATCTAGGCTGCGGGCGGAGAATAAGCTGCTTGAGGCTCAGCGTCTCGAACAGAGAACAAAGTTTGATTTGGAAATGATTACAGAATTGGGTTATTGTAGCGGTATAGAAAACTATTCTCGGCACTTTGACGGCAGAAAGCCCGGAGAACCACCTTCTTCACTACTGGATTTCTTTCCAGAGGATTATCTGATGGTAATCGATGAGTCTCATGTGACCATTCCTCAGATAAGGGGTATGTACAACGGAGATAGGGCCAGAAAAGAATCACTTGTGTCATACGGCTTCAGGCTACCTTCGGCTCTGGACAATAGGCCTCTTAAATACGATGAATTTGCAAAGCATATTAATACTGTCATCTATGTTTCCGCCACACCTGCCGAATATGAAGTGGAGATAAGTAAGTCTGTGGTGGAGCAGATCATCCGCCCCACTGGACTTGTGGATCCGGAGATTACAATTCGCTCTGTGGAGACTCAGGTAGATGATCTCATTGGGGAAATCTCCAAGATGACTGCCAAGGGTTACAGGATACTTGTCACTACTCTTACCAAGAGAATGGCTGAGGAACTCACTGACTATCTGCACGAACTGGGTGTAAGAGTGCGATATATGCATTCGGATATTGATACCATTCAGAGGACTGAGATAATTCGCAGCCTGCGCAAGGGTGATTTTGATGTGCTGATAGGTATTAACCTCTTGAGGGAGGGACTAGATATCCCTGAGGTTGCGCTGGTCGCAATTCTTGATGCAGATAAAGAAGGTTTCCTGCGATCTGAGCGATCTCTTATCCAGACTATAGGCCGGGCATCGAGGAACGCTGAAGGCAGAGTAATACTGTATGCTGACAAAATCACAGGCTCTATCGAACGTGCTGTGAATGAGACTAACAGGCGTCGCAGGCTCCAGATGGAATTCAACGAAAAACACGGGATCATCCCTCAGACTATCAGAAAAGCATTGCAGCGTGAACTTGTGGAGGTTGATGAAACAGCTATACCTGAGGCACTTCTGGTGGCAGAGGACAAGTCTGAAAAGGAAGTTACGGGCATGATCATTGACCTTGAAGCTGAGATGCACCTTGCCGCAAAGAACCTGGAATTTGAGAGGGCCGCAGAGCTTCGCGACATGATTAAAGAACTGCGTACAAGCTATTCACTGTGAATGTCACAGTATATTTTCAGTTTTAAAGTTGTGATCTATCTGTGAATAGTTACTCAGAACTTGTTTTTTGTTTTTGTTTCGATGATCCCATTTTTATCAAAGTTGTACTAAATATTGGAATCTTTTATCCATTTTCAAGTGTGTTATATGCCAATGATGCGAAAATGTTATATTACAAAAAGACGTGTATAGGCTGCTCAATGCGCCGATGGTCTAGCGGCTATGACTGGGGCCTTCCAAGCCCTAAACCCGGGTTCGAATCCCGGTTGGCGCATCGCTTCTTTTCATTTCTTTCTTCTATCAGTTGTTTTCAGTTTGTTTGTTTTTCAGTATATCACTATCGGGAATTCTGTAATATATTTGTACTGCTGTGACTACCTGTTAAGCAGTATAAAGGTAGGATCTTATGTATTCTAAGTCGCTTTTCATATTCAGGCGGGATCTGCGTGTTGATGATAATACCGGACTCCGAGAGGCTCTTCACTCTTCACACGAAGTATTGCCTTGTTTTATTTTTGATCCCCGCTTGCTAGAGGCTGGTAAATACAGTAAGAATGCTCTGCAATTCATGTTAGAGTCCCTTGTAGACCTGGAAAAACAGCTTGAGGTGATGGGTGGCAGGTTGTTTTTGTTTTCAGACTTGCCACATACAGTTGTTGAAAAGCTGACCAGTGAAGGGAATATTGATGCTGTTTTTGTGAACCATGACTATACGCCTTTTAGCGTTAGTAGGGATGAGGCAATCTCTAAGGTGTGTACAGAGCATGGATTGAAGTTCCATCAGTTACATGATTCAACTTTGCAGGTGCCCGGTTCTGTGAAGACTCAGCAGGGAAAACCGTACCAGGTTTTCACACAGTTCTTCAGGGCTGCCAGTAAGCTCTCAGTGGAGGTGCCTGTGCTTGTTGAGAATGGTAGTTTTTGTAATTCTTATGTCTCAGGTGCTCTTGAGTCAATTCCTGGATTCGATTACGGTAACCCTGAGTTATTTGTTCATGGCGGGCGCAGCACTGCTCTGAAGGCGCTTTCTGATCTAAGCTGGCTTGTGGATTATGACCTGCTGCGGGATTTTCCGGCTGTAATGGGTACTACTGGACTATCGGCTCATAACAGGTTCGGGACAGTATCTATTCGGGAGGTGTACTACTCTTTAATGGATCATCTGGGGTTTGAACACACTCTAATTTCAGAATTATATTGGAGGGATTTCTTCATCCAGCTTGCAGCTGAACATCCTAGAGTATTTGGTCATGCCTTCAGGGAAAAGTTCGATAATCTTCATTGGGATAATGATCCTACAAAATTCCATGCATGGTCTGAAGGCAGAACAGGTTTTCCTATAGTTGACGCCGGTATGCGGCAGCTTAATACAACAGGTTACATGCACAATAGGGTTAGAATGATTGTGTCTTCTTTCCTTGTGAAGGATCTCCACATTGACTGGCGTTTGGGTGAGCGATATTTTGCCCGGAAGCTTGTAGATTACGATCCATGTGTGAACAATGGCAACTGGCAGTGGGCAGCATCCACTGGCGCAGATGCAACTCCCTATTTCAGGATATTCAATCCATGGCTGCAACAGCAGAAGTTCGACCCTGAGTGTGAATACATTAAGAGATGGGTTCCTGAACTGAGGAACATGAGTCCGAAGGACATTCATGCTTTGGAAACCAAAAATCTTCCTGCAGACACAGTTTATTTTCAGCCTATAGTGGACCATAAAGAGGAAAAAAATAAAGCTCTGGCTATGTTCAAGTCAGTATGATACAATCAATTGATTTGTCTAACTCCTCATCCCCTCTTTTTTGTAACTTGTTATGTTGCTTGTAATTTCTTGTATTGATCTCTACGGCGTCTACTACTGTAATTCAGTTATGTGTATCTCTGAATTCTTTAATACAAATTATATATAATTACTCAATATGTATTAATTGTATACGTTTTATATAATGGCAAATCCTTAATCATTTTAGGGGGCATACAAAATGAACATAAAGTTACTTTCTCTGTGTCTTATTCTTATATTGTCACTGAGTTTTATATCAGGTTGTGTTGATGAACAAACTAAAAGTGAAGAAAATACAACAATTGTTTCCGGTACAGTTGATGAAGCAAAGTTTGCTGAAGTTATGAAAGAGGCAAATACAGCATACATTAAAGCGCTTGTATCAACAAGCCAGAAAAATGTTTCTGCTTCTCAAGCTGCTATTGGTGAACTTGTTACTAAATTGACATATGTTTCAGATAATTATGGACAAGCACCACCTGCTATGTATGCTAATGATACATCTTGGACAACTGAAGTAGAAAGAGCAAAGACGATAGCATCAAATTCACAAGAATTGCTTGCAGGTGGGGATATTGGGGCTGTTCACACTGCTCTTGAGCCTATGAGGGATCTTTTTTATAGCCTGCATGAACGAAATGGTGTTATACACATGGGAGATCTCCTTACAGTATTCCATGCAACAATGGAAGAAGCTATAGATGCTGCAACTGCCAACGATACAGAAAAGGTTGCTACTTATATCCCTAAACTGAAAAGTGAATGGCAAAATGTGACAAATGCTGACAAGCCGGCAAGTGCAGATGAGAATTATGCGCAGGTCCTTGGCCAGGTTGATAATGCTATTGTGGTATTGAGTAATTCAGTTTCTTCTGGTAACTTAACAGAGGTTAAAACCAATTCTGAAAACCTCAGATTGGCATTTTCCAAAGCATTCGCAAAATATGGTGTCGTAATATCCTGAACAGGATTACAAAAGTGCAGATTTTATTCTGCATTTTATTTTAGACCGTCGATTGTTCTATTTCTATCGCACAGGATACATCGCATTAAATTGCTGCTATTTACTTGATATGCATTTTTTGCAGGTTTGCTTTACAAAGAAAATAACACTTCTAGTGTTATGTTTCTTGTGCATTCTCATATTTAATCGTACGAATTCAAATATAATTCAGCATTTTAATTCAATTCTAGTTTCATACGAAACGATTATATATTCTGTACAACTATTGTGCAGCTATAGTTTCATAGGGGGATCATATTGGCCTTGTATCTTTAATTAAATTATTATCTATCAAAGTTTGAAGTGATAATTCATTAACTATTTATATTGAATACTTATCTCCTCTCCTCTCCTTCAAGAATTAATTCGGTTTCATATGCAACTATTTATTTAATCTATTCAATTTCAATAAAATCCAGCCAAATTCATGAAAGTGAAGGATAAAATATGGATAATGCAATAATGTTACTGGGTTCGATTGCCCATATCCAGCGGAACAATTTAGCCTATATGGCAAAAGAACTCGAAGCTTATCATATCGGCAGCGGACAATTTGAGTTTTTACTATTTTTGTATCACTACGATGGTGTATCCCAAGAGGCCATTGCAAAACGCCTCAAAGTGAGTAAAGCAACAAGTGCCAGATCTATCCAGGATCTTGAAAAAGAAGGCTATGTTTACAGGCAAAGGGACGAAAATGACCTTCGGGCTTACAAGGTTTATCTTACTGAAAAAGGTAAGGGAATGAGAGATATAATTTTTAAAAAACAAGCCACTTTGATAGATTTTCTTTTTTCGGATTTTATCTTTGAGGAAAAAGAAATTTTTAAGCTCCTCATCCATAAAGCTGCGGTTAAACTTTTTGAGCCTGGGTTTGAGCCTCCATCTGATAAAGCGAATGGGATGAGATGAAATAAAAAACGGCATGGATGAAAAAATGGGTGAAAAAAGTGATTTTCTTGGTAAAGATAATGTAAGAAAGCTCCTGTTTAAGTTTTCAACTCCCATTATCATTGGAATGTTGGTACAGGCTCTTTATAATGTAGTGGATACGTTTTTCGTGGGACTGGCGTATGGAACAAATAGTGTCCAGGCCATAGGTGGACTCTGCATAGCTTTTCCAGTCCAGATGATTATAATGGCATTTGGAATTGTTCTCGGGACAGGGGGATCTTCCATAATCTCGCGGGCTCTTGGAGCACGAAATAATGAAAAAGCTGAAAGAGTTCTGGGAAATGTTTTTTCCCTTAGTTTACTTTTGAGTGTGCTTATAGCCGTCCCTTGTCTTCTTTACCTTGAACCCATTTTAAAGGTATTCGGAGCAACTGCTGGAGTTCTGCCTTATGCCAGAGATTACTTGAAGTATATTATTTTAGGCGGTATTTTCTCCGTTTTCGGAGTGGCTGTTCAGAATATAATCAGATCTGAAGGAAACTCTCGTCTTGCAATGAATGCTATGCTTGTAGGAGGCGGTCTCAATATATTGCTTGATCCCATTTTCATGTTTGGTTATGGGATGGGCGTCGAAGGAGCTGCAATTGCAACCGTACTGTCACAAGCCGTAGTTTCGATCTGGCTCCTGCTATATTATCTTAAAGGAAAAGGAGCTATTCATTTCAAATCACAAAATTTAAAACCATATCCTGAAATCATCAAGGAAATTGGGGCCATTGGTACTGGTTCTTTTATAATGGGATGTTCAAACAGTTTGATGATGATCGTAGTGTATAACATCCTCGCAATTTTTGGAGGAGACGTTGCAATTGCTGTTTTGGGTGTAGTAATGAAGATTAATTCCTTCATTTTCCTGCCTCTTCTGGGTATGGGCTTTGGATTACAACCGATTGTAGGGTTTAACTACGGGGGAAAGAAGTATGATAGAATAGTAGAAGCTGTAAAAATGGCTCTGGGAACGCCTTTGATAGGTTTGAACGTAGTTGCATCGATCTTCTTCCAGGCATTAGGAAGGGCAAAACCCGCTTTTATTCTTTCTATTAGCAGGCAACTACTGTTCCTTATTCCCGCGGTTGTGCTGCTTCCCCGTTTTTATGGCCTTAATGGGGCTTGGGCAGCTTTTCCTGTGTCGGACCTACTGGCATTTATGCTCTCTGGGTTTATGCTTTTCAGGGCATATAGGGTATTCGAGAAGAGTAAAAAGTCCATAGGATGATATGGGGCCAGAATTTCCCACTATATATCATCCTCTTTTTTATCTCTTGCTTCAATGCAAGATCATTTAGACTACATTCAATGGGAAAATATTAATATAAGTAGGGCTTTTTCAAGCTTTCTAAATTTCAAATCACTACTTAATGAAGAGCTTATATGACACCCATTGGAATAATCAATTTTCAGAAATTAAAGTTTTTTATGGCACTGTGCCAGAAAATCACTGCAAACCTCGATGTGGATAGAAATGGTAATTGAGGATCAACTGCGTTCTGAAAGCATCGGTAAGCTCTTCAGGAGGTTTGTTTTCCCGGCGACTATGGGTATTGTAGTGGCTGGTGTACAAACCATAATTGATGGGTATTTCATAGGTAATGGTGTGGGCAGCCAGGGGCTTGCAGCTGTTACTCTGGCTTTTCCTGCAGTGATGTTAATTGTTGCTGTAGCTGTAATGATAGGTATGGGCTCTTCCAGTCTTGTGGCTCTTGAGCTTGGCAGATCGAACAAGGATAAAGCTAGGAAGATAGTAGCCAATGTTTTCCCCCTTTTGTTCGTTGTAGCTGCTGTAATCACAATAGTGGGTCTTGCATTTGGTGACTCACTTTTAAGTTTGTTCGATGCGCCTGTAGTTGTACAGGGTATGGCAAATGATTACATAAGTGTGGTATTCATAGGCTCTGTGTTCTTCTTACTTACCATGACTCTTGACCCACTTGTGAGGAACGACGGTTATCCTACGATCGCTATGAACATCATGGTGGTTTCCGTATTGACCAATCTGGTCCTTGACTATGTCTTTGTCATGAAAATGGGTATGGGCGTGTCCGGGGCAGCCATTGCAACGGTAATTGCATTCGCTCTGAGTGCGGTTCGTTTGACGTTGCATTTCTTCAGCAGCAAAGCAGGTCTGAAAATGAGCCTTGGGAATTTCAGGTTTGAACCGCGAACCGTGCAGAAGATATTGGAAAGCGGGCTACCTTCCTTTGCAATGCAGTTATCGGTATCTGTGCTGTTTTTTGCACACAATTTCGTGCTTTTGAAATATGGTTCGGATGCGGATGTATCGGCTTACGGTATCATAGGTTATTCTTTCTCCATATTCTACATGCTGTTCGAGGGGATAGCTATGGGGGTGCAGCCGATTATAGGATTCAATTACGGTGCTGGTCTGTATGACAGGGTGTGCAGGACTCTGAAATTTGCTATGATAACATGTGTTGTTGTGGGTGCTTTTGGATTTCTGATCTTCTTCCTGTTCCCTGAAAAGGTGGTGCAGTTTTTCACCCCTGGTGATCCTCTTCTCCTTGGGGTTACTGTCAATGGCATGAGGATATTCGTGCTTTCTTTGCTTGTACAGGGCGTTGTGGTTGTGAACGCCACATACTACCAGTCCATAAACCGGGTCAGGTCTGCTCTTTTCATCCACCTGGGTAAGATCTTTGTATTCCTGCTACCGCTTTTGTTCACATTGCCCATGATATTCGGGCTCAAAGGCGTATGGTTTGCTACTCCGGTAGCCGATTACGTGATGTTCTTCATAGTGATGGTGATGCTTGCCGAAGAACTAAAGGAGTTACGAGGGGAGAATCAGATGTGTAGCTGTAAGTAATCTGCTACAAAACGACTTGAAATTGATCCGATTCCGCAATATTAATATGTGAAGTCTCTATTTACAACTTGTTCTTTTTGTGCGGGGGTTGCCCAGCCAGGTCAAAGGCGCAGGGCTTAGGACCCTGTTTCGTAGGAATTCGTGGGTTCGAATCCCACCCCCCGCATGTGAATTTTGGGATATAGTTAAGCTTCAAAAATGCCACTCTTCAAAAATTTAGTTTTTTATGGTTCGAATCTCATCCCTCGCAAAGAAAGTTGGGGATATAGTTAACTCGATTTTTTTGTACGCTAGTGTGAAGGTGGTACACAACCGTTCTTTTTCAAAAAAGTAAACTCGATTTTTTGTACGCTAGTGTATGAAGAAAGTACAACCGCTCTTTTTTCAAAATTTGGCAAGCCAGAAATAATGTATCGTTTTTTGTATAATATTCACTTAAAAAGACAAGAGAGAAAATTGCAAATTTGAAATTAAATAAAATTTATATACATATATTGTTCAGTTAAAAACATGAAAGTATCGAGATCAACAAAACAAAATATAATTGACTATTTACTTATGAGAGGTAACCCTTTTCATGGAGAAATGGAAATTATCCAATTTTTGAATCGAATCTGGGATCTTTCGTCTCTACCTTCTACAGATAATAGGTATCCAAATATGGAGAGAGATCTAAAACAACACATTGTATATTTTGAAGATTTAACTCTTCCTGAACTACTTTATGATCGGCGATTAAATTTATTGGGGGCCCAGACGAAATGTTCATTCTATTCGTTGAAAATTGCGTTCATCCCCATGTGATTTCCAACGATGTGGCCCAAAAAGAATTGGTTTCAGGAATTAATGATTTCCTAAGAGTGGATAATCTTCGATTAGATGTATCTATTGATTTTAATGGCAAAACACTCTATAAGATAAAATCTATGAATGACAAAAATGAAGTAAACTATGATATAGTTTTATCCTTTGCAGGAGAAGACCGCGTATATGTAGAAAAAGTTGCAGATTTTTTAAGAGAAAGAGGTGTCAATCTATTTTATGATAAATATGAGACTGCGACATTATGGGGAAAAGACCTATATGAACATCTTGCTAAGGTATATGGGGGAAATGCTCGTTACTGTGTCATGTTCATATCAGAGAACTATAAGAAGAAATTATGGACTACTCATGAAAGACGTAATGCATTTGCAAAAGCTTTCATGAAAAATGAAGAGTACATTTTGCCTGCACGCTTTGATAATACTGAAATAGAAGGCTTAAGGAATACTATAGGTTATATTGATCTAACAGAATACGATCCAAACGAATTTGCAGAATTAATATTGGAGAAATTAGGTAAAAGGGAGTAAAAGCGCATCATTTATTTTTTCATAGCCATTGTATTAAAATTAAGCACTTACTATTTGCTTTTTCTTCTTAGAAGTCAAAAACGCTGTGTAATTTTAACATCTTTAGCCATTCCAAATTTATATTTTATCTATCTTGCATAAGATTTAAATTCATCCTGAATATAATTTAAATAAGATGATTAAATGGTGTCTTTAGACATGGATAAAGCAAAAGGTATAGTTATTCTTGTTTTATTCCTTATATTCACATTTCCACCTTTATTAAAAGCTACCTTATGGACTCAAAATTCAATAAACAATCCAAATGAAAATGCTTTAAATGAACTACCAACGATTATTATTGATAACACCCTTCCATGGTGGTTAGATATAATAGTCTACTTAGCTGGCTTGGGTACATTAGGTGCTTTCCTTATTGTGGGATTCATGTTCTTTTTAAAGTGGGCAGAACAAGTCTGATCTAAATTATTATAATCTCATCAAACCAACATTACTCCCACATCTCCAACCTTTCCCTTACATGAGCATTCAAAGTAAATGGCTTATCTGCCTTAGCATTCTGTTTCATATAATGCAAAGTACCTTTTGAGAATCCCATGTTCTTCCAATCAGTGTAAGAAATACACAGTATCTTCTGTCTGATGTCGTCTGAATCCTGTCTATCAATAGTAAATTCAGGCTTACTAAAATCAATAACCTTCCTTTTCTCAACAAGGTATTGAACTAGCTCTCTGGTTTTCAATAACAAAGCATAATTCCAGGTTACTGAGTTTTTCTGATACGGAACTTTCTTATTCATCCAATTCTGGAACTCTTCAGTTACTTTCTTTGCACCTGAAGGTTTTAGCCTGAGGGAATAGCTTTCTGTCCTGATAAAATCCTTATCTTCCATTTTCTTAGATTCAATAAGGCTGATTACTGCAAGATCAACAAGGAATCTGAAAGGCTCTTGAAGATCATAGGCTAAACTGTTCTTACTTGGATTCATTTCGTGTAAGAAACCTACATGAGCATCCAAACCAACTGTATTAATGGCTCTCAAACACTCAGCTTCAAGTAAAGCATAACTATAATTGAGCATAACATTGACCATATCGCCCGCCGCTACTGGCCTTCTGTATTGGTCTATCCTGGAACAGAAATCATATTTCTCAGGAATAGCCTTTGAAAACTCATTCCAGTATTTCCAGGCAACACCACCCTCAACGCCCATTATTTGCAAAGGCTTATTCTGGAAACACTTCAGACAAGAAGAGTATAATTAAAGCCATGAAGAGATTTAAGGAAAACATAACTTTTCCAGATGATGTTTATTACATAGCTGACAGTGCTTTTTCTGACTCATATCATAAGCTGTGACCTTCTCCCACACGTTGGATTTTTTACCGAGAGAAAAATGATATAGTATTAACAACCATTTAAAAATTGGGTACTGAGAGTTTGACTCTTCTTAAATAGGCTCTTAGAAGGGGGAAATGAATTATTATGACTAAAGGATCGAAGACTTTTAAGTATATATTCAGTATGCTTCTATTACTGGTCTTTTTGGGGGTTACTATCTGGTCAGCTAATGCTGCTGACAATGGCAAGATTACAGTGACAGTAACTGATGCCTATTCATATACAGTAATACCTGGAGCAACTGTAACGGTAAATGGTATAACAGCAACTACTGGTTATGATGGTTCCGTCACTATAGAAACAGCTGCTGGCACATATACTGCAACAGCCAGTGCATATGGGTACAAAGTAGGTAGCACAAGCGTTACAGTATCTCCTGGAGTGACAAATTCCGCTAATTTACTCCTTACACCGGAATCTGTTCCCAACGGTAAGGTAACGGTGACAGTAACTGATATTTATTCACGTGCAGTGATACCTGGAGCAACTGTAATAGTAAACGGCATAATGGCAACTACTGGTTATGATGGTGCCGCCACCATAGAAGTGGCTGCCGGCACATATACTGTAACAGCCAGTGCATACGGATATAATGTAGGCAGCACAAGCGTTACAGTAGGATCAGGAGGAATAAGTTCCAGTAGCTTACTTTTGACTCCGGAGTCTGTTCCCAACAGTAAGGTAACGGTGACAGTAACTGATACCTATTCACGTGCAGTGATACCTGGAGCAACTGTAATAGTAAACGGCATAATGGCAACTACTGGTTATGATGGTACCGCCACCATAGAAGTGGCTGCTGGTACATATACTGTAACAGCCAGTGCATACGGATATAATGCAGGCAGCACAAGCGTTACAGTAGGATCAGGAGGCACAGGTTCCAGTACCATAGCCCTGACTCCAGAGTCTGTTCCCAACAGTAAGGTAACAGTGAAGGTAACTGATATCTATTCATATGCAGCAATACCTGGAGCAACTGTAATAGTAAACGGCATAATGGCAACTACTGATTATGATGGCATTGCCACCATAGAAACAGCTGCTGGTACCTATACTGTAACAGCCAGTGCATACGGATATAATGCAGGCAGCACAAGTGTTACAGTAGCTTCAGGAGCCACAGGTTCCAGTACTATAGCCCTGACTCCAGAGTCTGTTCCCAACGGTAAGGTAACAGTGAAGGTAACTGATACCTCTTCATATGCAGTAATACCTGGTGCAACTGTAATAGTAAACGGTATTATAGCAACTACTGATTATGATGGCGTTGCCACCATAGAAACAGCTGCTGGTACCTATACTGTAACAGCCAGTGCATACGGATATAATGCAGGCAGCACAAGCGTTACAGTAGTCTCAGGGAAAGAAGTTGCTTCTTTCGTACATCTGAAATCTATATCTGCGAATGAAACAACATCTACTTCCCAAACAGGTGGAGGGGGTGGAATCCAATTGGATGATAAAAATCCGTTGGTTTCTAGAGCTGTAAATGAAACGATAAAATCCATTCCAGGATTCAATATTGTTGAACCAATTGTATTTCTGGTTCTACTGAATGTGGGAGTGAGAAAACAGAAGAAAAGATAAAGGGTAAAACTTTCTTCCCTCTCTCATAGCTCTTTTTTCAAGCCATAATATACCGTTTTCGGGGCTTGGGGGCTACGCAAATGTAAGTCTAACAACATTTTCTTTTTATTTACTGAAATTTAGGCTCTGTAGAAATGCTACTTTTGCTTTTATTTTGACCTAATAATTTAAAAAGAATAAATCCCCTGAGTATTACTTTCCACTGAAACACAAAGGGGATGATTGTGTTTTGTCAAATAAGTACTTAAAGTTTGTTGATACAGCTTTAGCTGTATCAGGAAAATCACACCTGCCGATCTATAGTTGCAAATATTCGAAAAGGAAATATACACAACACCAGCTATTGACCTTGATTTTGTTAAAAGAATATCTTAATGTAGATTACAGAAGTATTGTTGAACTTGTTGAATTAATGGAGAGTTTGAAGTTAAGAATTGGTTTAAAAGAGGTTCCACATTATACCACACTTCACAAGTTTATAACTAGACTTAGGTCAATTCTTTTCAGATCGTTGTTACAGCAAACACTAAAACTGTTCTATTCATATGGCGAAAAAATAGAGATAATTGCCATTGATTCGAGTGGATTTACGAGTGGTCACTGTAGCTACTATTACTCTTTTAGGACTGGAAAGAAACGTAGATCATTCCTAAAAGTGAGTATTTCCATTGATACAAAGAAGTTTATTATCACTGGTTTTAAGATATCTGGTAAGCCTATCCATGATGCAAAGCATGCGATGACATTGCTACGGCAATGTCATAAAAATCGCCAATCAAAGTTTTACCTTATGGACAAAGGTTACGATTCTGAAGCTATACATTCTCTAGTAAGGGAAGAACTAGACGCAGTAGCTATGATTCCTTTGAGAGAAAGGAAAAGGAAGAAGATCAAGGGTAAGTATCGTAGAAAAATGATCGATGAGTTTGAGGAAATATTGTACCATTGCAGAAATCTTGTAGAAACGATGTTCTCTGTTCTGAAAAGGAAATACGGGGAAGAAGTGAAGGCAAAAAAGTATTGGAATCAAGCAAAAGAGGTTAAATTGAAACTATTAGTGCATAACCTTGACAGGTATGTCAAGGTTACATATATTGTTCAAATGAGCATTTCTACAAAGCCGAAATTTAATATTTCCCGTATGCATTGGTCCAGGTATCGGCTATTTTAATGAATTCATCATAACCGTTGTGTTTAATAAATTCTATTGCCTGCTTGTATTTTGCATACTTATATCCTTTTTTTTCGTAGAACTCAATGATGGTCTGGCATGTTGAAGTGTCCGGGCAATCGGCACAGGAATTATAGTTCTTGCTTATGCAGCATACCTTGATCTTGCATTTAGCCTTAGTGATATCGCGCTTATTGTTTTCATATCCGAGCTTACATCCCTTACACAGTTGTTCTTTCAATACCTTGCATGTTCCACAATATGCACCACAGCAGCCAATTTCTATCAAAGACATATATCCCCACTTACTGTTAGGCAATTATTTCTCTTAAACATCTTTCTCCGAAAATTTAACTACTTGTAGAATGCATCTATAGTATTCATTTATAGGAGTTATTCTGCATGCTGTTCGAATTTGGTAAGCCAAATATTAAAGATATGGAAAAGAAAAACGATGTAAAAGGATTGATCGAAGCTCTGGAATATAAAAAAGATGTGCAGGTTCGCAGGGAGGCTGCATACACTCTTGGAAAGATTAAAGACATCAGCGCTGTTGATTCTCTTATCAAAGCCTTGAATGATCCAGATAATTATGTACGTCGCCAGGCTGTTGATGCACTGGGAAATATTGGGGATACCAGGGCAGTCGAGCCTCTTACTAAAGCCATGGGTGATTCCAATAATTATGTCTGCCAGGGTGCAGCAGATGCGCTGAAAAAGATGGAAAATAGGAAGGCTATGCAGTAAATCGTTTCATTATTTTTACAGATGATTTTACAGATAACAGCTGTTTGATTCAGATGTGTATTTATTTAAGCTTGTGTTTGCAGTACGCACTATCTTTAAGATAAATTTTTAATAAAATAGCAACAATTAATCAAATTCTATTATGTGCATGGACACTACTTATGTCGTAGTCTTTTATCGGATGTCTGTTTTCTCATCAATGAAGACTGTTTTTCGTCAATTTATGTAATCTTAATTGCTAATATGATCTCTTATATTGGATTATATGAGCGCAACTCAAGGCATAAAGGTTTAAAATGCTTTTAATTTTACATTGAAATTAGGACTTCAAAAATTATCAACAATATGTTATTTATTTACTTATCGGGGATATCTTTTGGATGAAGGTGGTGCAATGCTTTTCTAGTTTTCATTAAAAACGATGCTTTAATGCTTTATAATCATTGATGAAACTTTATGGGGTACTATTTATCTAATTAAAGTCCTATTTTTGTTTTTAAATGGATTTTAGACCAGAATAATCGTTATGTCTATGTTTTAATTTATATAGGTCTCTTAAATCAAGTTTTATTGATTCAAATATCAATTATCTACAAATTTGAGTTTAAATATATCGGTAAAAATAGGCTTTATACATCAAAAAAGAACTAAATTGGTATTTTTTGGTATAATATGTCTTTATCATTGCTGTAATCTAAATATACGTTCATATACAACCCAAAATTGAAATCTAGGCTATTATGAGGCATTAAGCGAATAAGTATCTTTATATGTCTGAAACCGAATTCCGAAATTGTGCCAAAACTGGCTTTGATAATATAGAGATAAATCAGCAAATATGTTCAAAATCTCTATGGGCTGTCATTTCAGAAATTGCAGAATATCTTTAGTCTTATGAAGTCCAGAACAAGTCGAATTTGTTTGTGGATAACCCCAATCTCTTCCGTGAACTAATATGATTTTCTGCAATAAGATGCCCTTCTGTGCATCTTCCCCACTATAATAATTTTCCTTGGTGGTGGCAGTCTCTAAGAGATATGTGAATACAGAATGTTAACTCAGGTTCGTCTGGTATGATTTTGCTACAAATTAGTACCAATATATGAGAATCTCATTGATTTATGTCTTATTATTAGCAGGCAATGTTACAAATTCATTTCAAAAGCGACGATTTGGATATCTTAACTAAAAAAAGAGAGGTGTAAAATAATATGGTAAAAAGTATCTGTAATAAAGTTTTCGAAAGATTTAGTGCTCATAGATGGGCTAAATCTCGTCATGTGTTGTTAATTGCTTTATTGGTTAGTAGTTGCTTCATCTCTTTAAATACTGCTTCCTCTAAAAAAGAAAATATCTCAAAAACTCAAAATAAAGACCACATCTTTAAAAGAATATCATTTTTCCTAATTGGTCTATCACTTTGCTTCATTTGTTTCTCCATAATTGGTTCCGGTATATCTTCAGCAGCAACCGTATACGTTGGTACGAGCAGCACAAGCGGAACTGTAAACTACCAATGTGACGGAACAAATGATCATATTGAAATTAATAAAGCTCTTACATATATAGATGGCCTTGGTGGCGGTACTGTATATTTGAGAGGTCCTAATACATACTGGATAGACAGCACTCTTAACATTGGTGCTAATACAATACTTACAGGTGACTCTACTGCTGAAATAAAACTAGTTGCAAGTGCAGGCTGGTCCAGTGGAGTGCCTATGATCGCAAACATTGGAACAGATGGTGGCATCACAGTCACAGGTTTTACTATCGATGGAAATAGTGCCAATCAAGGTGTATCTCTTGGATCTGGATATTACAATATGATGGCTTTTGACGGTGGTAATAACATCGAAGTGTCTGATATGCGTCTTGAATGGGGATGCGGTGATGGATTACAGGTAAGAAAAGCCAGTAACATTGAATTCACTAACAATGATGTGTATAAGCTAGGCCACGATGCCCTCTATGCTCTTGGATGCAGCAATGTCGAATTCGCTTACAATACTGTTTTCACACGAACAAATAGTGCATGCAGGTATTCAGATGGTAATACAGGTTCTACTATCCATGACAATCTGATATATGCGTCCAATTCCGGTGATTCTACAGGCCCTGCAATTCAGATAGGAACGTCTTCTACATCCAACTGCGTGTTTGATGATATTGAAATCTACAACAATCGCATTCACAGTATTAAAGGTGCAGGTATCTGGATGTCTGCAAACTATCAGGATAATGTAATCCATGCCAAGGATGTATACATCCACCATAATATCTTTACAAATGTTGGACAATACTCCACTAACACTGGTTTTAGTAACACTGCCATTGTTTTGGGTGATTTTGACAATACTATCATTGAGAACAACGTCTTTGATGATGGCGGACATGCTGCTGTAAAGTATTTCCTGAGGTCAGGAAGACGCCAGCAACAGACTCAATTCACAACTTATGTCAGGAACAACATAATAATGAACAGTGATGGCGTTTCATCTGTCACTGGGTCAGGTGTGGGAATATGGAATACCAATCCAACTTACTCTAAGTTTGTAGTCCAGAACAACGACATCTACAACAACAAGAATGGTCAAACCTATGGTAGCGGCTTTACGATGAGCAACAACCTTAATGTTGATCCATCATGCGTTGATTCAACCAGTTCAAGCGCTGGATCTCGTGACTACCATCTTAAGAGCAAAGCAGGTCACTATTCAAGCGGAAAGTGGGTTGCAGATTCAGCATCCAGTACGTTAATAGACGCAGGATATTCTAAATCATCTTACAGCAGTGAACCTTCCCCCAATGGAGGAGTGGTCAATATCGGCAGATATGGTAACACTGCACAGGCATCCAAGAGTGGTTCAGCTGTTTCAAATACGGTAGATGCTGAACCAGTTGCCAATGCAGGCTCCGACAAGACTGCAACAGTAGGTTCATCTGTTATCTTTGATGGTAGTTCCTCCACAGACGATAAGGGCATTTCCTCTTATTCATGGGACTTTGATGCTTCAAACGGTATCACCTCTGAAGCTGCCGGCAAAACAGCCACAAAGAAATTTACAACTGCAGGAACGTATATTGTGACACTTACTGTTACTGATACAAGCGGGCAGAGTTCAAATGATACAGTAAATGTAGTCATTAGTGGAACAACAAGTACAACAACGGATACAACTACAAATACAACAACAGATACAACTCCAGATACGACTTCAGATACAACTACATCAACAGGAAGTTCGGTCTCGTACTCTCCTACCTATGATAATAGGTTGCGTTCCGATTCAACGAGTACGGTGTATTCCACGACCAATTATCTTGATGTTGGAAAGGGCACAGCTACTGCCAGAGATGTAATGATGTTTGACCTGAGCAGTTACGATACCACGGATACAATATCCAAGGCAACACTATCGCTTTATTGGTATTACCCCGCAAGTAAGGCACGTACTTCTGATACTGTAGTTGAAGTTTACAGACCAGTTGCGTGGGATCCAAAGTCTGTAAGTTGGAACTCCTGGACAACAGCTGGAGGAAACTGGTATGATAAGAATGGCGCTGCTCAGGGCAGTACACCGTATGCAACCCTTACCTTCCCAGCAAGCACAGTGCCAGGCAACAAATACTATGACTTTGACGTCACACAGCTTGTGCAGGAATATGTAAGTGGCAAGTACACGAACACTGGTTTCTTTATCAAGGCAAAGACTGAGAGTGGTAATTACATTGCATTCTACAGTGCGGATTATTCAAACACTGCCATGAGACCAAAGTTGACTATAGCCTCAACAGCAGGTGGTTCAACTTCCTCCGGTAGTTCAACTACCACAGATAGCATACCAGTTGCTAACGCTGGCTCTGATAAGACTGCAACAGTAGGTTCCGCTATCAGTTTTGATGGCAGTTCCTCTACTGACGATAAGAGTATAGCCTCTTATTCATGGGACTTTGATGCTTCAAATGGTATCACCTCTGAAGCTAGCGGTGCAACAGCTACAAAGATATTCACAACTGCAGGAACATATGTTGTGACTCTTACTGTTGCCGATGCAGCTGGTCAGACAGCAACCGATACAGTTAATGTAGTTGTCAGTGCAACAACAAGCACAACAACAAATACATCTACCTCTACAGGAACTTCGGTTTCATATTCAGCTGTTTATGACAATAGATTAGCTGAGTCTTCTAAGAGTACAGTATATTCCACCTCAACTTACCTTGATGTTGGAAAATCCTCGTCTGGTAGCAGGGATGTACTGTTGTTCGATCTTAGTAAATACAAGACCACCGATACGATCTCTAAAGCAACACTTTCTCTATACTGGTATTACCCCGCAAATACGAAACGTACTTCTGATACCGTAGTTGAGATATACAGGCCAGTTGCATGGGATCCAAAGTATGTAAGCTGGAACAATCGTGCTTCTGGAACTGCTTGGAGCACAGCAGGAGGAAATTGGTATGATCAGAATGGCGCTGCTCAGGGTAGCACACCATATGCAACTCTGACATTCCCTGCCAGCACAGTGCCAGGCAACAAGTACTATGACTTTGATGTCACACAGCTTGTACAGGAATATGTCAGTGGTACTTACGACAACACTGGTTTCTTCCTTAAGGCAAAGACTGAGAGCGGTAACTACATTGCTTTCTACAGCACTGATTCGTCAACTGCTTCCAGACGGCCGAAGTTAACCATAACTACGTAAAGTAGTGAGAACAAGTGATCAGGAGCGGAAATCATTTCGCTCCATCTTTTTTTATATTCTGAATTGCAGGCTAAGTTAATATTCAGTTTTTTCATTGAAATATTCTGTTCTAAATATACCTTGCATTACAAGCCTCTTTTTCAATCAATCAGATCTTCTTCTCTTCTCTTGAATATGCTCTGCAGCAAGGTTTAATTATAAAACCATTTGATATTCCTTATGTAATCTTTTAGGATTACGGAGGGACAAAATGACAGATGATAATAACAATAAAATGTATATTGTGCTTGTTATGCTTGCAATAGCTGTAGCATTAATGGCTGCTGTTATCTATGCCGGTTCGGTGTCTTCCTCTGGACAGAATGGAGAACATACTCTTTCCATCTCAGGTTCTGCGGAAAAAAAGATGACTCCAGATACAGCTTCATTAAGCATTGGGGTCGTTGTGCAATCACCTACTGCAAACGAAGCATCGACCAAAAATGCAGCTTTGATGAATGCTGTTATCAGCGAACTTAAGAATATAGGCTTGCAGGATAACGAGATACAGACATCCTATGTTTCAATTGAACCCGTATACAATTATACAGGTACTCCTACCATAGTGGCTTACTCTGCATCTAATACTGTACAGGTCACTACAAAGAACCTGGGTAATGTGAGTGCTATCATTGACCGTTCAACGGCTGCAGGTGCTAATCAGATAGGCGGTATAACATTTTCCGTATCCGATGAACAGCAGCAAACTCTTCGCAATGAGCTGTTCCAAGCAGCAGTAACTGATGCCCGCTCTAAGGCTGATGAACTTGCTTCAGGTCTGGGTATTAAAGTAGTGGGTGTGCAGACAGCTTCTGTAAGCGATGTGGGAAGTGTGCAACCAATTTATAGGGAAACAGCAGCAGCTGGCGCAACTACATCTACGCCAATCCAACCCGGAGAAACAACTGTCTCCTTATCTGTCCAGGTAACATACATAGTCAACTAATCTATTCTGGAATCTGTTGCGTAGCTGCATTGCACCTTCAATGTATCTATGCAGCTATTTTATTGTAGAATCCATATTGTAACTTTGCTGACAGAAAAACTGATATTTATAAAATGTTTATGGATATCGATGAAAAAAGAGGATTTTCTTAATTTAAGGACATGGTTCCAAAATTATGTAAGATCGTTCTATTCGGAAGATGTTTTTATCTCACAAAACGTCCGTCTTAAGGAAGATCATAGCATCCGGGTCTGTGAAAATATATCTCAGATAGCGATCTCTGAAGAAATGGATGAAGAAAACTATTATCTTGCTCTTTCCATAGCTCTTCTACATGATATAGGTCGTTTTGAGCAGATTAGCAAATACAGGACCTTTAATGACCGTAGGTCTGAGAATCATGCTCTTTTAGGATTAACGATATTGGAATCGGAGAGAATTCTTACATTTGCATCTCAGGAAGAGCAGCACATAATTCTCACTGCTATCCGGAACCATAATTTAAGAACTATTTTTGATGATCTTGATAGCAAAACCCTTCTTCATGCAAGACTTATCAGAGATGCTGATAAGCTTGATATTTATAAGATATTAGACGATTACTACGTCACAAAGACAATATCTCCAAATCCTGCTATTGACCATGGATTACCTGATATTCCAGATTATTCCCAACATTTGATACATGATATTTTTAATAACAAGATTGCAAGCACAGATGGTCTAAGCTCTTGTAATGATATGAACCTCGCCCGTCTAGCTTGGTTGTTTGATCTAAATTTCACCGAAACTTTCAGACTTGTTAAGGAAAGGGGTTATATTGAAAAAATAATAAATGCACTTCCGCAGAATCGTGAAATTGATGCTGTTCATGATCATCTAAATAAATATATGGACTCAATGTTAAACAATGCATAAATTATGAAGAGGAATTTAGATCCTCTCCAATAATTACAATTTGAGTTCGTCTTAGTTCTTATTCACTATCTATTGCGATAGGAAGAGGTTGCTTACTTACCAGGCTTCCTATTACATATGCTACAATCCCACATATCAGGCCAATGAAAACTGTATGTATGAGGGGATTTCCATAGTATTGCCACAGCACTACTGAGCCAAATGATGCAATCAGGCTGGCAACAAATCCTGTAGAAGTGCCACGGTCCCAGTATAGGCCAAATATCAGGGGAACAAATACGCAGCAGGCGATAACACCCATACTTGCAGATACGAGGGGAACTATCATTTGTGGTACATCCAGAGCGAAGAATGCTGCTAAGACAATAATAATAACACCTATTACCCTTGTCATGAGAAGCACCCGTTTGTCAGATGTATTCGGGCTCAGGAACTTAAGAATATCTGATGTCAGAGCTGTTGTTGTAACCAATACTATAGCGCTCATTGTCGACATAGCTGCAGAGATAGCTGCAAGGAGCACGATACCGTCAAATCCGGTAGGAAGTAACGATGTTGCAAGGAAGGGCACGAGTCCATCCGGGTTTGTCATGAAAGGTGCTAGTTGTTCTGAAGTAAATACTCCATAGGCAAGGATTCCCAGGGAGAATATGCAGAGGGCATAAACTGCGATGGATATAGGACCATATATACCGGCAAACCTTACTACTCTCTTGTCTTTGGCAGAGAACAGCATTATGAGCAGGTCAGGCAGCGCTAAGAGTCCAAGGCTAATAGCGAATGCATTTCCAAAGCTCTTTTGCCAGGGGACCGCATTTCCGGCCATGCTCAAGACCGCATCAGGGATATTATTCCATATCGCCATTCCTTGGCCGCTGGAAATAAGCCCGCTGTAGAGGAGTACAGCACCTACAAGCATTATCAGTCCCTGCAAGAAGCTTATCCAGAGAATTGCAGGCAATCCGCCAATTGCGTAATAGAGGGCAACAATGACAACTGCTAGTATAAGGCCCTGAACATATGTTATTCCCAACAAGCCCTGGAATAGATTTCCACAACCTTTGAAGATAGCAACCAGATATACTGTGTACATCACCAGCATAATCCCTGCAAGCAGTACCTTTCCTCCTTGGGAATTATAGCGGCGCTCCAGCAGTTGAGGTACGGTCTTGGCATCATACTGCTGAGCCATAGTCCAGATCTTTGGAGCTATCAGGAATGCCAGGCAGGCAAAAGATACGTGGAAGAAAACTGCCCAGATAACCCAGGGAAGACCAGCAACGAGTCCATACCCTCCACCACCCAGAAATGATGCTGCACTAAAATAGGCAGCCATGTAGGCTATTCCTATAACTGCAGGATACATCACCTGGCGATCTGATATCGCAAAACCGGAAAAAGTTCCCTGCTTGAGCTTTAGGGAAAGCAAAATGATTGCTATTACATATATCACTAGAAGGATCTGGTTAATCATGATCTCTCCTCAATATGAAAAAGAATGTAGTCCCCAGCATAACTACAACTGAGATTATAAGGACAAGGTAAGGAAGAGGCATTAAAATGCACTCCTTGCTTCCCCTTTTTTTGTCTTATATTCAATATTCGAACTGTTATTGTTTATCAACATCAAGTGCTATTTTCCTCCTCAAATGTATGCATCAATACTCAAATGTACAGTAAAGTACATTGTAGTTTAAATATGTTATTGTTTGTACTTCAGTATTCATAAAAATATGGGATAATTACCACTTCTTGTCAAAAATGGTGGTCATTTGAATGTAAATTAACAGAGAAATTATGATTTATTTACTATTAAGCTCAATCAAATCATTGAAGAAAAATCATTGTAGTTCAGCAGGAACCAGAGACCAAAGATCGCCAGGAATCCTCCACAGATATATAGTACTCTTTCATGGGTACGGGGAGATATCAGTTCTTTACCTTTAGAAAAAGATGAGGATACGGCTAGTAGAAATCCAGCATCCGCTATCCAGTGGCCTGCTATAAAGGCACTTACAGCTATGATGCCTGTCATATATTCCTGAAGAATGATGGCACTACCAGCAGTTAACCACCATATGATCAAAGTAGGATTCAATATCGAGGTAACTATTCCAGCAGATACTGGTCCCGAAGTTATATCAAATTTAGTGGCAGAAGAAATGATATCTGTTCTGGCTGCTTCTTTCGCACTTTTAATTATAACCAATCCGAACAGGAACATCACCACACCACCTATTATGGCTATGTATGAGATCATGCTCTCACCGATGATGGATACTGCCCCTAACAGGATGAGCATGAATATGCCAAGTTCCACCAGGGCATGACCACTGAATACATAAAGGCCCGCTTTCCAGCCTTTCTTTAGGGATATTCCAATGGTTGCAAACATCATGGGTCCGGGTATTAGTGCAGCAGATATACCTATTGTGAATCCCAGGACCAGTGCCTTGATAAGTTCGATTATGGGTACCACCAAACTAAAATCAGATACAGCAAATACATTGTATGTGGTATATATAGTAATTGAATAATTTCATTCACAAATCAGATCACTCATATTTCTCCGGTCCTAACTATGTAGATTATCAGCCATAGGCCAAAGAGCGCAGCCATAAGGAAGCCGAATACCCCAAGAAGCGGTACGCCCCATAAATGGGGTTTCATATTTGTCTGAATGATCATCGATGAGCCAACTATTACAGCAGAGATCATCAGGCTTAAGGAGAGGCGGTTGCTTGCAGCGTTTATGTCGGAAGAGATCCTTTTTGCACTTTGAGGTTCTATCTCCAGTTTCAGATACCCTTTTTCAGCAACATCAAGTATATGGGATATTTTGGTGGGTGCTTTTTTGAAGACACGCGACCAGTCCAAAATATGGCTGTAAGTGTTCTGTGCAAGATTCTGTGGACCCAGACGTTGTTTTAATATCTTTTTTCCATAGGATTCTCCAAGTTCGCTTATATTAAAACCAGGGTCCATCATTCTTCCAAATCCTTCCACCGTTAATACAGCCCTTGCCAGCAGAGCAAGGTTGGAGGGTATCTGAACTTGATGCTTTCTGAGAATACCTATCAATTCTTCTATAATTACATGAGTGTCAAAATCTTTGAGAGGTCTACCGTAATATTTAGTGCGGAAATATTCAACATCTGCTTTGAGGGATACAATATCCACATGATCTCCTATATACCCCATATCCTTCAAAGTTTCAACAAAAAGGTCTATGTCTCCTTTAGTTATAGCTATAAGTTCATCAATAAGCATATTTCTTGTTTCTGTGGATAGATGTCCTACTAATCCAAAGTCTATTAACGCGATCTTGCCGTCGTCTTTTATTAACATGTTGCCGGGGTGCAGGTCTGCATGGAAGAATCCATCCTCAAAGACCTGCTGCATGAATGCATTACCCACCGTGTGAGCTATTTTTCTTCTGTCAAAACCCTTCTCATCCAGGAGATCTAAGTAACTGCTTTTGACTCCTTCAATATATTCTATAGTAAGAACTCGGATGCTCGTATGATCCCAATAGATTTTTGGAATGAATATCCCACTGTTATTTCGGAAATTGGTTGCGAAATGTTCTGTATTCCTTCCTTCCTGGGTGTAATCCATTTCTGCATGAATACTCCGGGACAGTTCATCGACTATCTCAATAGGTCTATATAATCTCAATTCCGGAATGTGCTCATCTGCGAATCCAGCTATACTATACATTATCTCCAGGTCAGATTCTATCACTTTCTTGATATCTGGACGCTGAATCTTTACAACAACATCATCGCCATTTTTTAACTTTGCACGGTGTACCTGGCCAATAGATGCAGCAGCAAGCGGTTTGGTTTCAAATGAATCAAATAAATCTTCTATAGGAACTCCAAACTCCTCTTCTATAATTATCCTTACATCTTCATATTCAAAAGGCGGGACTTCATCCTGGAGTTTAGATAGCTCTGCGGCATATTTTTCAGGTATGAGATCTTGCCTCATGCTCAAAAGCTGGCCCAGTTTTATGTAGGTGGTTCCCAGTTCTTCAAGTACCATGCGTATTCTGGCAGGTTTTGAAATATGGATTTTTTCGTCTCTTGATTTTCTTCCAAACCAAGCACGTATATCACTAAACGTGCTTAAACCCAGCTGGTCCACAATATAACCGAATCCATATTTCCTAAGCACTTCGATTATTCTGCTATATCTTTTCAGCATTGAGTAATAATGGAACTTGTGATATGTCATTGTTCATCACCTTTGTTTCTTCCGGAAAAGTATTTGTAAATAATCGAAGAACATTTTCCACACGATTGCCATAATATTTAGATCTACATAGTAATGTTGACAAGTTTAATTCATATGCATTTTCTATGTTTCAAAAGTTAAAACAGTGACTGTGAAAGCCACTGCACACTCCATACAATTTTTTACGATGCACTCGCTCTATTCACTTTCTTCTATTGTAATACTGATACGCTATTCCACATATAATCAATATTATGGAAAGCATTATAAATTTACTAAGAAACTCAATTTTATCTCCCGGCGAGTTATTCTCATCTTCAAGTGAATTTATCTCTGTATAATTGGTCGCTAGTGTAAGATTTTGATCAAGATGTTTTATTTTATTATCAAATGTGCCATTTTCTTTATCTGATTGTTCAGTCTGAATTTCAGTTGTTTTCTCTGCCGTACTAATAGCAAAAGGTGAAAAACCAGGTGTCTGCGATTCAAAATACATGTATTTGTCATCTTCATCTGTATTCTTTGTTTCTAGCTCATTCCAGGTATCAGCGTTATATCTGTAGAGTCTTATAGTTTCTTTATCAATGTTGTTATTAGCCATCCATGACTTTTCGACCTTAAATCCGACAATTGGATTAGCGATATTGCTCTCTGTTGCAAAACCAGTTTTTCCTACCCAGATGTTCATGTTCTGGTAGACCATTCCTGGTGTATCTTCCTTGGTAAAAGATGATCTCCTCTTTAATACTTCAACAACAGCCGTTATTTTTCCAGAGTTCTTCAGAGGTGTGAATTCGATATACCCTATATTGTTCTTTTCTTCAGTGAATTCGTATCTAATGTCTTTGTCCATGCTGATGAATACTGTTTTGGAGTCCTTTGCCAGCACATTTGCAATGTTCTCTCCGCTGGTTCCTCCTCCTCCACCGCCACCTCCACTGCCTCCACTACTGCTTCTTGAAGAAGCTGAAGATGTCGTCTCTTCTTGTACTTCTTCTTCATTAGTGATCACTTCAGATGATTCATTAGTCCCGGTTGAATTTCCTGGATTAATCACATTTATAGAAACCGTAGATGACATAGTTCCTGCTTTCACTGTTATATCAGTTATACCTTCTACAAGCGCACTGAAATACCCTGTGGAACTATTGATGCTCGCAACAGTAGAATTGCTGCTTTCCCATGTGAAAGATGCATTAAGATAATTGCTATTCTCATATGTTGCTTGAGCTTCGAATGTTGTATTGTTCCCGGTATAGTAAGTTGTTTGTTGTGGTGTGAAATTGAGATCACTGATTGAACCGGATGCACCACTTACCACGATAGCACATGGCTGTGGTCCCATTGGTACTGATTCTCCTATTACTCTAACTGTGTACCAGCCCACTTCCGGTTCTTCAATTAGTACTTGTTCTACGTTGTTTACAGTATCATTAACCACATTCTCAGTACCGTCAGGATTCACAACAAGAAGTGTAAGGTCATTCACAAGTTCTTTCTCTGCGAGTTCCGTACCGTAGTAGTCAGTCCATACAAGTGTGGCTTTTAAGGGATTAGAACTGTTGTTTATGTAGTAGTTCTTTTGAACGGCATCTCCAGTTTCCAGTTCTACATTATCTGCAAAAAGTATGGGCCCGCCATCAGGACACAGTGATCCTTTCAGGTTCACTAGTCCCCATCCCTGGTTGCAGTCCGGTTGTGCTGTAACATCATTTCCATATTGCCCGGGTTGTAGGTCAGTGGCACCATTTATCAGCGTAGCTTTTAACAAAGCTGCAGAAGGCGTGATATTTAGTTTATCAACATAATTTTGTCTTATAAGCGCCAGGCTGCCAGCTACAATAGGAGTAGACATGCTGGTACCTCCCATGTAGACATAGTGCTCATCTACAAAACCCCACACATCTCCACAATCGGATACACTGGAGTTTGCTGATATGATGTAAGTTCCAGGTGCAAGTACATCCGGCTTAATCCTTCCATCATCTGTAGGTCCCCTGCTACTGAATGCTGCAACACCGGTGGGATTATTGGCCATGTAGTCATTATAGATTGGTGCTGCCGGATAGTCTGAACCCCAAGCATATCCCCAGGTATACCCAAATATCTGACCTCTGTTATTTTCGGATGCACCAACCGTAAGGCAATTCTTTGCAGTGCTAGGCCATGAAATGGAATCAAGATCAATTACGCCGTTATGATTATAATCCACTCCACTATTGCCTGCGGCGAAGACTATTAGCATATCAGGATGTGTCCACATGAATTGATCTACATCTTTGGAATAAACGTTGTATCTGCCATCACCACTCCCTCCCCAACTATTAGAGTGGATACGTGCTCCAAGTTCATATGCAGGTTCGAAAAGCGAGCTTACATTATCTCCAGGTATATCCAGGCTCCCATCTGCATGGGCAATAGCTTGGAATACTAATTGTGATTCTGGTGCAACGCCCTTATATTGCCCGTTAGACCATGATCCATTTCCAAGGGCAGAACCCGCAACATGCGTTCCATGTCCTTGCAGATCTTCTGCTCCATCGCCTAATACATCTTGAATCGATAGTATACGTCCATAAAAATCAGGATTCATTGAGGCATCATTGACGCCCGTATCAAGACCTGTATCAGCAATTGCTATTATTTGCCCCAATCCTGTGAGGTTGTAGTTTTCAGTAACATAAGTAGCATTGATGATCCCTCGGGATATATCATTGAATACAACAAATGTTTTGTATTCTTCTATCCACTTTATGTCTTTAATATTGGAAAGGGCTGATATCTTTGAGCTTTTAATATTCATTTGTACTCTGTCATTATTTGAATTCCCAACTATCGTTCCTCCCAAAGATTGTATCTCCTCTGTTACTTTTTGTTTAAAATTCTCTTTATCTGTAGGCTCAAATAGGGAAATCATGAGTTCCACAGAGATTTTTTCCTCCATCTTTGTTTGGAGTGAGGGATCAATTTTATATTCCGGCAAGTATTCGTCTATCCATTTTACCTGCTCAAGATTTGAAACTATGGATTTAGTGGATTCATTCATTCTTACAATGAACGCATTGTAAGGGATATAATCAAATAATTGCCCACCAGCCTCACAGATATCTTGTTTCCACGTATCTTGGACAGTATCATTAAATTGGACTAGGTAATAATTGTATTCTTCAGGAGATTCTGTCGACGTTTCTATACCTGAGGTATCATAATTATTCACGCAATTTGTCTGTATTTTGGATGGAACTGTTGTTTGAATTGTCCCTGTTTTCAGCATTAAATTGGATTTCTCCTGAGAAGATCTTTTTAGTTTGTTCTCAGATGGATTGTACTGGACATGAACGAAACTGGATTTAAGATCGGTTGTATTGGATTCTGTTATGTTTGATACGTTAGTTTTTTGTTTTTCGGTATTATCTGTATATGCAACTATCCCGGCAGCTGCACAAAACAGAAGCATGTTCAAAAGTATAATCAAAATTATTTTTTTAGTAATCATTCACATCCATTCCTGTGTCGATACAATACAAGAAGAATATAACTAAAAAAATATATTTAACTTTGCATACTAAACTATTTTTAAATATAATCTTTCAAAAAGAACAGAATCATAAAGATAAGTGAATCTGATGCCGATCATATCCTTTGCACAATATATTGTGGGAATAGCAACATTCTTAACCCAAAAGTAAATCATAAGTACTGAATATTCAAACAGCACTTATACTAGTAATTAAATCAATCACTGATCAGCATGAAACTCTACAGCACTAATCTTCAGGCAGCAGAAGTGTCTTTTGAAACTGCTCTTATTACAGGACAGGCTCCGGACAAAGGCCTATACCTTCCAAGATCTCTTCCTCATTTGTCAAGAGAAGATTTTGTCTCCCTTAAAGACAAAACATACCCAGAGGTTGCATTTCATGTACTTCGTAAGGTCCTGGAAGGTGAAATAGATGAACTTTCTCTTAAAGCAATAACCTACGATGCTTACAACTATGATGTACCGCTGGAAAAGGTGGAGGATAACACCTATATCATGCGTCTTGATAGTGGACCTACTGCTTCATTTAAGGATTTTGCAGCACGTCTGATGGCAAGGCTCATGCAATATTATCTCAAAAAAGAGAACAAAGAAATAACCATACTTACCGCAACCTCTGGCGATACTGGAAGTGCGGTAGCTCATGCTTTTTATGGGCTTGACAATGTAAAGGTCATCGTACTTTTTCCACAGAAGGAGGTCTCAGACCGTCAGAGGAAACAGATGACTACTTTACAGAAAAACATTACTGCAATAGCTATAGATGGAAAATTTGATGATTGTCAGGCTATGGTAAAGAAGGCCTTCTCAGATGAGCAGCTTGAACACCTTAACCTATCGTCAGCCAATTCTATAAACATTGGCCGTCTAATTCCCCAGTCCTTGTACTATATTTATGCATATACAAGACTTTGCAGCTATCCCGAAGAGGTTATCTTCTCAATACCATCAGGCAACTTTGGGAACATGATGGGATGTGTACTGGCAAAGACTATGGGTCTTCCTGTAAAGAAGATTATTGCTTCTGTAAACGAGAACGATGAAGTCCCATCATTCCTCAGGGCCGGTGAATATCATAAGATAGTTCCATCTCTTAATTGCCTTTCAAACGCTATGAATGTAGGTCACCCAAGCAATCTTGCAAGGCTTATTGCTGTATATGGTGGACAAATGGATGAGCAGGGTATTATAAGCAAGATGCCTGATATGGAAAAGCTCAGGAATGATATTTATTCTAGTTCTGTCACCGATAAAGAAACAAAATCTACTATGAGGGAAATTCTGGACAGGTATGGTATCCTAATTGAACCTCACGGTGCTGTTGGTATAAAAGGATTGACTGATTACAGGACTAAAACTCAGGACAATACTCTTGCTGTCACTCTTGAAACTGCCCATCCAGCAAAGTTTCCGGGAGAAGTAAAAGCAGTAACAGGTATAGATCCTGAACCCCCACGCAGTCTTAAAGAAATCGAAGTAAAAGAAGAGCAGATGGATTTCCTGGATACGGAATACGTGAAATTCAAGGAATATCTTCTGGCAAAGATTGGATAGGCCCCTTGAGGCCTAAGGTCTTTTTTTACATCTCAAATCTTGTGATTACTCCATGGAGTTTCTCTGGTGGTAGTTTGTAGTACTGAACAAATGAAGGTGTTATTTTTTTAATCATGGAGAATATTTTCCAGACAGGGTTATCAGTTACAATGTCTTCAACCCCATAAAATATTGTTTTTTCTTTAATCCCGGCAGTTTTTAAAATCTCTGCCACATCTATAACTTCCATGTAGCCCATATCTATTTCAAATACTTTCAATCCCGATGCCAGTGTTTCTCCAAAGGAACTTCTTACCCCGAAAGGTTCTTCAAGCGAAGTGATAGAAATTATGATGTTATCTTCATAGATTATTTCGTTCTCGAACATCGTATGCGGGATATATTGGGGGATAAGACTGATATTCCTTGCAAAGAAAAGAGCTGTACCCTTAATCTTATTTGTACTTTCATACATTTGCCTGTACGTTTGCAGAAAATCATTCAAACGCATTGGCTTTAGCGACTGATATAGCCTCTTTTGGCCTGAAGTATATATCATTATCATACTGAATATAAAAGATGCTATGGTAATGGACCATATACCTCCATGTGGGATTTTATAAGAGTTCGATATAAGAAATACCAAGTCAATAACAGTCACTAATACCGAAACTATTGCCTTCGTCCAATCCTTCCTCAGGCCGAATATCATGGTCATCATTATACCTGTGATAGCCATACTTCCGGTAACAGTTAGACCATAAGCTGCAGCGAGTTTATTTGATTCCTTAAATTCGTACATGACAACTAGCACAGAAATTAGAAGCAACCAGTTAACTACACTTATGTATATTTGTGATTTCATCTCGTCCGATGTATAATCGATCTTAAACATAGGCGCTATTCTGGTAGTGATGCCCTGATAAACGATAGAGAACATACCGCTTATCATGGCTTGTGAAGCAATGACAGTAGCGATGATACTAAGGATCAAAAATGGTATGTAGATGAAATGTGCTTGCTGGTATATCATCTCAAAGAGTATGTTTCTTGATCCGGGATTCCTTATCAGGAATGCTCCTTGTCCCAGATAGTTTAGCACCAGTGAAACGAATACAAGTCTCCAGGCCTTGATGATAGGTTCTCTTCCCAAATGACCCATATCTGCATATAATGCTTCACCACCGGTGGCACACAGGATCACTTCAGACAATACAAAGAAACCTGCTAATCCATTGTGTAACAGAAAATCAATGCCATAAAAGGGATTTATAGCCTTGATTACAGATGGAGTATAGATTATTGAAGCAATACCTGAAAGGACAAGCAAAGAGAACCACAGAACCATAAGGGGTCCAAACAGCCATGTGATTTTTTCAGTACCTTTCTTCTGTATTGAAAAGAGAGCTATTGCGATAATTGCTGCAATTGTAATAAGACTTCCCTGACTTATTGTTTCTAATCCGGGAATTATTCGCAGTCCTTCCACTGCACTTAATATACTTATGGCAGGCGTGATCACGCCATCCCCTAAAAGAAAAGAAATACCAACATATGATAGTATCGTTATCACAGTTACTTTTCTTCCCGATTTCAAGAGAGGAACAAGTAATTCTTTTAATACAATCGTTCCTCCTTCTCCTTTTTTTCCAAGGCTCATAGCAAGCCAGGAATATTCTATAGTCACAAGTATAATCAGCGTCCAAACAATCAAAGACAGGATTCCGATTATATGAGAATATGTAACAGGCGTAATAAGAAATATGACTGCAAGTGTGTATATAGGACTCGTTCCAATATCTCCAAAAACAAGTCCCATGGAATTAATTATTCCTCTGGTTTCACTTTTGTCCAACACTAATTAGTCTCCTGTTTAAAGCTTTATATCTATTCCATTTTAACAAACTTGTTTCATACTTTGATTGGTAAAACTACAAACGGAATTCCATCCTTGTACAGTCTTCTCTGTGATGCGAATACAGTGTAGTTGTGTAGCCATCTAGTGATCATTGAATCATCCGGGAAGACGATCTGTCCGCCAAAAAATACAGCATTGGGGTATTTCTCCAAAATGGCTGGCGCTAGTTTTGTGATCTCTTCAACAACATCAGTGCCCACTGAAGTAAAACTGTCTGCATGATATCCATAGGATGTGATCAACTTCACATACTTGTCGACACCCTCACTTACTTCAGCTTGGAGTTTTTGGATCTCTTCCACTCCTTTGAACACACCAGCATCTATTACACCAATTTGTATAAACACATAGTTTTTGTAGGTGCAGTCAAACAGCTTGAATATGCTGGACAAAGCTTGAATTCCCAAACCGTTATAACCGTTTACAAGCAGTACCGCAGTCTTTTCTTGCATATCGGCCTTATCAGGTGTATCATTTTTGATGATGTTCATGCAGTGTGGAGAAATAATGAACTTGGCATTCAGTTCTTTGATTAAAACTGATGCAGAGTCATAATGACGCCTTATTAGGACTACCACTCCTACAAAGGCTGTAATAATCAGGAGTGTCACCCATGCGCCTTCGTTGAACTTAACGGTTATTACAGACAACAATATCAAAACTGTCAGAATCAGGCCTATTCCATTAATGATAAATTTTCTCTTCCATTCTTTGATTTCCTTTTTTACCTTCCACCAATGGCGTACCATTCCTGCCTGAGATAGAATGAATGTTATGAAAACTGCTATACTGTAAAGTACGATAAGGAGCTTGACCGAACCTTGGGTAAGGAAAACCATGACCAAAGCCGAAATTCCCATTATTAGAACACCATTTTGAGTCACAAGCCTATCACTCAGGGTTGCAAATCTGGTAGGTACCCATCTGTCCAATGCCATATTTGCAAGGACTCTTGGTCCATCTAAAAATCCAGTCTGAGCTGCTACAAACAACAGCCCTGCTTCCGATATAAGTGTGGCTACTACAAAATAGTGACCAAGAGGTCCCCAGGAACTCGTAATATTTTGAAATAGGACGGCATTGAGGGTTTTTCCCTGTACTGGAGCTACATTATATAATATATATGTGATCATCAGCCCTGCTGCCATGAATGCAAGTGAAATTGCCATGAGGCGCATGGTTCTTTTTGCTGTTTTCACTTTAGGATCTCTCATCACTGGTACAGCATTACTTACAGCTTCAATTCCAGTATATGTACCTGCACCCATGCTGTATGAATGCAGAATAAGAAAGAGCAAACCAGAAAGACCTGCTCCTGACAGTACACTTTTGACGTCAGTAGTTGTAGCACTTACTACTGTTGGCACGATTGTTATATGAGTGGCAAGGCCATATAATATAAGTATCACATGAGCGATTATGAACAATGCAAATATAGGTAATAAAAATATAACTGATTCTTTAACTCCTCTTAAATTTAACAAAATAATTCCCACAATTACAAAAAAAGCAAATCCTAATTTGAATATATGCAAGCTCATTGGCAGGAAGCTCATCATGGCATCTACTCCGCTTGCTATTGAAATAGCAATCGTGAGCACATAGTCTATAAGGAGCGCACAACCGGATATCATACCGAGGGAGGGGGATAACAACTTACTTGCAACTAAATATCCACCACCACCGGTGGGGAATAGTTCTATTATTTGGGAGTAGCTTGTGCTTATCACAAAGATCGTCAGGACGATGCTCAGTGCTACAAATATGGCAAGATAAACATGACTTCCCAATGCCAAATATGCTTCTTCTGGACCATATGAGGCAGAAGACATTGCGTCAGAACCCAAACCAACCCATGCAAAAAGAGCTATCAAGGAAACCTTATGAAATATGTCGGAGTCAAAAGGATTACGAGGTTTTCCGATAATTAAAGTTTTTAGAGCCTTTAATTTACTACCATGTTCTTCATCATTTTGCATTCTTATGCCACCAGACGTTTTTTTTCCTGTAATCCTTAGATAGGTGCAAAGCCAGCTATTTGATTTAAGTACTTGTTCAAAAAACATTTTCATTATATCAAAAGGATAATAAAAACTCTATGCATCCCCATTTATTTTCTAACAGTTTGATTATGTGATGTAAGAATTAGAGTGAAACAAACTCCTAATAAATACGGAACTTAACTAACCTTGCTATGCTATTAATATCTTATCCTCTTATCGATTTAATCAATAGTGATACTATTTAGATATATACAATATCTATATTGTATATATGGTAAACAATTCTGCTAAACCTCATTCTGCAATAACTGCTTCTAATATTCTAGATATGATCACAAGGGTTCTAAATAAAGCTGCAGCAATTGAAAAAGAACCAGTTGATATTGGCCATGGACTTTTTCTATATGCATCTGAAGTTCATCTGATCGATATGGCAGGCCGTTATCCGGAAGAAGGGATGTCACAAATAGCATCCAGGCTTGGTATCACTAAAGGTGCAGTTTCCCAAACAGCAAAAAAGCTAGAAGAAAAAGGCTACATTGAGCGTGCTAATCCAGAAGGGGATAGGAAAACCGTATTTATCAGATTGACAGAACGTGGAATGGATGCTTTCCTTTGGCATACTGCTTATCATGAAGTGGTGAATCAGAATATGGCTGAGGAAGTGGAAAAGCTATCTGCTAGAGATATTGATACTCTTTTCTCAATTCTTCTGCGGATGGAAACTATGCTTGATAATTGCCCTGTAGTAAGAAACAAAATTACTGCCCAGTTCATTCAGAAGAAGCTTGCAAATCCTGATACAGATATATAGTCAATGAATATCTACCTATTTAGGTATTTTCTCAACTAGTATCTTATCTATTCTATTGCCATCCATGTCCACTACTTCATAACGTAGCTCTTTGAGCTCTATGTAGTCTCCCGTTTTTGGTATTCTTTGTGAGACGTACATGATCAATCCTGCAATGGTTCGATAATATCCCCCCTCTTCTTCCGGGAAGGCATCTACAGATAGGATCTCTTTTAATTTATCAATAGGCATATCTCCGTCTATAAGCCAGGAACCATCTTCTCTTACCACTACAGGTGTTTCCACAGGCTCTCCAAGAGATCTGACGTCGCCTACGATAGCTTCAAGAATATCATGCAAGGTAATTATCCCCTGGATTCCTCCATACTCATCAGTGATTAGGGCAATATGCACTCCAAGCTCCTTGAACAGTTCAAGAAGTTTCAGAACCGAGATTGCCTCAGGTACAAATAGAGGTTTTGTTATATTTTCTCTTATATCAACAGTACCAGATTCCACTATTTTTGCCAGGATGCCCTTTACGGATACCATGCCTACAATATTGTCCAGATTTTTTTCGTATGCAGGGAAATAAGATCTACCGCTCAGTATCATTTTCTGCAGGTTCTCTTTGACGGTGTCGTCCAAGTCAAGAGCGATAATATCAGTGCGATATGTCATCAGCGATTCAACTCTCAGATCTCCAATTTCAAGCACACCTTCTATCATGCTCAGCTCTGCCTCTTCAAACACTCCTGCTTCGGTTCCCTCCTCAAGCATGATCTTGATCTCTTCCTGTGTTACCGGTGGTCCATTGATCTTCTGGACCCTCATAATTCGGAGAACTGCTTCGGTAGAAAAGCTCAGGATGACTACTAAGGGCTTTGCTGCGGCAGAAAGGAACAGCATAGGTTTTGCAACCTTAGAGGCAATAATTTCTGCTTTATTGAGCGCGATCTGCTTTGGGACAAGTTCTCCCAAGATCAGGGTAAGATACGTGATGACAAGTACTACTAAAGTGATACTAAGTGCATTGCTGTAAGGGGCAAGAACTGGAAAATCTTTTAGGTAGACTGCAAGACCTTCTGCTACTGTGGCTCCACCGAACGCACCTGCAAGGATTCCTACAAGCGTAATCCCTATCTGTATCGTTGAGAGGAATGGAGTTAATTTAGTAGAGAGTTCAAGTGCAGCTGATGCCCCTGTATTTCCTTCCTCTGCTAATTGCTTGAGGCGTGTCCTTTTAGATGAAACAAGGGCAAATTCAGACATAGCAAAGATGCCATTGACTATGATCAAAACAATGATGGTAACTATCTCAAATGTATAAGACATTTCACATGTATATACACGAGTTACAATTTAAACCTAATTCATTGAACACCGCTTAACTATTTTCTTACTTCTTTGTTATTGATTAGTATGCAGGGGTCTGTAACTTCCATTAATCCATTGTTTGCACAAAGTTAGATTAGTATCTAAACTTTAATAGTTTAGCAACTATACTATATTTCGCCAACTCAAAACTAATGGAGGACATATGTTTCATTATTTACTTGAACCGATAGGTCCATCTGACCAGAAAGATGTGATCGATATTTTTAATCATTACATTGAGCATAGTTTTGCAGCGTATCCGGAACATAAGGTGCCATATGAGTTCTTTGGCATGTTCCTCGATATGTGTAAAGACTATTCTTCAATTACAGTAAAAGACAGTGAAGGTACACTTGCAGGATTTGGCATGCTCCGCCCTCATAACCCAATGCCAGCTTTTTCTCATACGGCAGAGATCACATATTTTATAAAACCTGAGCTTACAGGCAGGGGTCTTGGTGCACAGATGCTAGAATACCTTCTATCCGAAGGAAAAAAACGTGGGGTTTCCAATGTTCTTGCAAGCATTTCTTCACTTAATGAAGGTAGTATTCGTTTTCATCAAAAACATGGTTTTACTGAATGTGGCAGATTCAGCAGAGTTGCGAGGAAAAATGGTGTAGTCTTCGATATTATCTGGATGCAGAAAGAAATTTGAGGGATCGAAATAAATCTGCGTTCTTTTTTTATTTATAAACTGTTTTCTGTCAGAATTCCTTAATATCCTGAAAATCATAGTGGTCATATCAAAAGATGAACTGATTCTGGATTTTGTAGATGCTATATGCTGATATGCGCATTAACTGAAGATGTGATACTAGATGATAATTGTAGTACATACCACAACGGCAAACATAGATCAAGCTAAAACTATTGCACATGCACTTGTAGAGAAGAGGCTTGCTGCATGTATCAACATGCACCCGATTACTTCCGTCTACAATTGGAAAGGAAATGTGGAAGAAGAGGGGGAAATAGAACTCTCAATAAAAACAACCTCTGAAATGCTGGAAGATGTGAAAAAGACTATAGTCTCAATGCATAGTTACGATCTTCCTGCTCTACTATGGTGGCCAATAGATGCAGAGGATAAATATGGTCAGTGGATCGCTGACTCATTATCTTATTCCTACAAATAATAAAAATACTCTCAACTTACTTGGGAGCATTTTCTTCTTCATTCTTTATAAAAAGGGTACGTGTCGGGAATGGTATTTCAATACCTTCCTTCTCAAACTCTTCACTAATGCTGCTATTGACCATGTCTATTAGTTTAATCTTGTCTGCGGGGTTTTTTATCCACATGTAAAGTGCAAAATCAAGGCTTGAATCTCCATAATTCTCTAAACGCACTGCAGCAACGGGGTCGTCAAGGACCAAGTCTATGTCCCGAATTATTGCATATAGGACATCTCTTACCTTCTCCACGTCTGATCCATAGGCAACACCCATCGTCATTTTTACTACCATTATGGATTGAGGTGAAGTGTAGTTGATGATTTTACTATTGGCAATTATGCTATTGGGTATAATTATCATGTTGTTGTACAGGTTCATTATCCTTGTAGTTCTTATTCCTACCTCTTGTACAATTCCTATTTCTCCACTCTCTAATTCTATTCTGTCGCCTCTTTTGAATGGCTGGTCAAAGTATATGGATATACCACCAAAAAGCTGTGCAATTGAGTCTTGTGCTGCAAAAGCCACAGCAATACCTGCTATTCCCGCCGATGCGAATAGAGGTGTAACATTGATGCCCCAAATTAAATTAAGTATCGCTAGAATGCCTACGAAAACTATTACTATATTCATTATTCCTTTAAATAAAGGCAGTAGTTCATCGTCTAACTGGGTATCTGTTTTACTCGTGATGTGTGGAAATACGTTTTCAAAGAGGATTTTGTTTATTCTGAGTAAAGCAACAATCCAGATAATAAACAGTGAAGTAAGACCTAAGCCATCGAGTGTGTATGTATAATTTCTTGAGAGGTCTGTGTAATGCAAAGAGAAAATAGTTCCTGTAATAATTACTGTCAAATACAATGGTTTTCTTAGTGCCGCAATAATAAGATCATCAAATTCAAATTTTGTTTTTGAGGCGTAGTACATGAAAACGTTCTTAAAAAGGAAATCTATTATTGCAGCAATAATTATTGAAGAAAGAAATATGAAGATGGCCATTGCAATACGTGACTCAACTGATCCGGCTGGAGTACCTAACACATTATTTAGATAAAGAGAAACTGTATCGTTCATTGTAGTATATTCCTTTATAGAGGAATATATTACATTGTTATTATTTAAATATTAGATCTGCCAAAAGGAAACTGCAGGATTTGCAGTTTTTAAATGACTTTAAGTTCTGTCAGTCTCTCTGGCAAATATCTGTCGGTTACGAAATCAAGACCCTTCCCGGCAAATGCCTGCTGTTCAGCCTTCTTATTAATCTCAAGCTGCAGATTTATTTGTTCTTTCCAGTAATCTGTATTGAAGCGCGGATCACTAAGTTCGCTTCTCAATGCACTGACATCTTTATCAGTCAATTTATCAGTGGATAGTTCATATTCCACAATGTCTGATGGCTGAACTCCCACAAACATTGCTCCCGGCGTTGCCATATATTCAGAGAGGTGTGCACTTTTAATAGCTCCGTATGCAACAGAAGCAAAAATGCGGTATGACCAAGGGTCACCATCAGTGAATACTACGACGGGTAAGGACAGCTCCTCACTCATGCGTTTAATGATGCGGCGAGTGGATCTTGCAGGCTGGCCTTTGAGGTGTACAAGTACTGCATTGTACTTCTCATCAAAGCCATTTTCAATCAGTCGGGCATACATACCACCAGTCTCAATAGCTATTATGAAATCAGCATCATGGTCAAGGAATTCAATATTTTCAACATTGAAAGGTATCTGATAACCGCTTTCTCCGATATCTTCCTGGCAATGTATCGTCCGATCTCCTCTTTTTGTTTCCTCCCTAATTCTAATGGGTCCAAACATGGTAGCCCCATCTTCTTCGGGACGCATGTGGAAATACTCTCTCTGCAATCCGGTAATGATCTCAAGGTCTTCTATAAGCCTGTCACTTTCAGGCTGTTCTCGGAACTTTGCAATATCCCAGTTCTCGGAGATGTAATACAATTCTCTTAATGTGGAACCACGGTTTTGAGAAAGATGGTTCTTGACAAGGAAGTCAACTGTATGCACTGCTTTAAGCAACTGGAAAGCTCCTTTTACGGTCTTTGCGCTGCGTTCGCTTTCTCTGTCTCCATACACCCAGACCTCTGAATCGTCGTTATATTCGATGTTATTTTTTGTTCTGGTTGGCAGGTTCACAGACGGGACTTCGCCATCCATAAACTGTTTATATATTGTATCTGTCAGGCCATAAAGGCGGTTACTTGCAAGCTCGTCATGTTCTTTTTTCTGCTGTGATCTTTCCTTTGCCATTTAGATCAGCCCCTTGATAGCCTTTGCTCCGGTTACGAGTTCTTCATCAAGTCCTTCCACAATCACTTGAGGGAACTTTGCAGCTTCTGAATCGGAAAGTGTATCTACAACATAGCTTACTGCCTTTGAAGAACCCGTAGTAAGTGACATGTTCCATAAATAATCAAAATCATTGCCCATAGATATGGTCTTAGGTTCCGGGATAGTTTCTCTGATCTTGAATGGAACCATTTCATGAACAGTACAATCTATAGTCTTACCTGAGAAGTTTTTGAGCATAATAGAGATCCTTGCACTGCCATCTGCATTATGACTTATCTTTCTGCTCACAAGCAAGTTACACATTATTTTTGCAACAACCGGATTGATATCAGGTACGTCTTTATCCAGTGTTTCTGCAAGTTTCTTTGCCATTTTTGGCAGCACTTTGGTGATAATTATCTCTTTTTCTCTGCGCTTTTTCAGGTTTTCCTGCCGATTCATATACATGTTCAGCTTACGACCTACTTCCTTTACTGCCAGTTCGATCTCTGCCTTTATTTCAGGAATTTCGGCTATAGCATCTTTTGATTCGGAGGTGAAGGGTACATTTGTTGATGCAACATGGATTAGTATAGCAACAGGTCCTGTTGGCAGTCCTCCGCCTGGCTGGTTGAGCCCATACTGTTTCCATTTTATGGATTCTATGGCATGTGTAGTCACACATCCGCCTTGCTGATACAATAAAGGTACTCTGTTAGCAAAACGCATGATGTCCACACGGTCTTCTTTTTGTAGGTCTCCTCCATAGGCAAGGCCCACTTCTACTAAAAATGGATTTCCGGAGTATACTGATGGTGTCCTGCTGGTAGTTGCAATAAAGTCCACATTGACTTCCTTTTCCAAGCCTTTGTAGATCAGGTTCTCACCTATCGGAGACAGGCAATCAGTAGGTGGGGCCATAATTTTCACTTTGCCGAAGGCATCCAGCAGTTTCCTTGCCTGGTCTCTGTTTATCTCATGTGGGTCCATCTCTCCGTCAAGGCCTGAAGCCTTGCAGATCTCTTCTGCTGTAAGGTGGCCTATTTTTGAGAATGAATATCGGAGAAAGGGTGTCAGTTTTTGCCTTTCAGTATATCGGAGCATCTTCATGAGTGTTCCCAGTTCTATCCCATGAGGGTGTGGAAGTATCTCCTTTGCAGCTACAGGTATCTTATCTGTTGCCCTTTCGAACACGATCTCATTTTTATCCGGTTCTATGAGCTTAATACGTGCATGAGGGTTTACTATGGCTGTTGCTTTGAGATACTCGTTTACTGATTGTCTTCTACCTTTTACATAAGAAGCTTCCATTTCCAGTTCAATACGGGTTCCATGATGCCGGTCCCAATCAATTATTTCTTCTTTTAATATCTCGGGCTCGTTAGTACTGGTGTTAATCATTAACTCGTAATAATGTGCAGGCTTTCCTTGTCCGATTTTTGAAATGATTTTAGTAGGATGCCCTGAAGTCAGTTGTGAATAGAGTACAGATGCGGATATGCCTATACCTTGCTGTCCTCTGCTTTGTTTCAGGGCATGGAAACGTGATCCATAAAGCAGTTTTGCAAAGACCTTCGGTATCTGTTCCTTTACTATACCAGGACCATTATCTTCAACAATGATCACCACGCTGTCTTTGTCAGATCTTTCAATCTGTACAAGGATGTCCGGTAGGATTTCTGCTTCTTCGCAGGCATCAAGTGAGTTATCTACAGCTTCCTTTATCGTTGTGATGAGGCTACGGGGAGCTGAGTCAAATCCGAGAATTTGCCTGTTCTTTTCGAAAAATTCAGCTACACTTATTGACTTCTGGTTTTTTGCAAGTTCTTCTGCAATTGGAATATCCATCTATTATCATCCTTATTAAAGCAAGTCAGCTAACTTTATAATCTATATAAAAAGCACATTATATAAATATGCTCGGCACCCTTTTTATTTGAGCTCTGCGCCAACTATGGTTTGTGTAGCTGTTACGAATTCATTTTCTCTGATGTTATCTACTATATTGTTCAATGTGCTGAGGTCTTCTACATCCACAATTACGACAAAGTCATACTCTCCAAAAACATGGTATATGTCCTTGATACCTTCAATACGGTGCAATTCATTGTAAGCTGCCCTTTCCTTTCCAGGCAATACATTTACCATTGTGACTCCAACTACGGTAATACTACATACCTCCTTATTTATATCTAATGTGCCAAATATTTATACTAAAATCGAGTATGGAATAGTTCAGAATCGATTCATTATGAAATAGGAGAACCTGAATAAATATAACTCGGTTCGGATATGGGCTGTATCCTAAATTCGAAACACATCACTTTACGTATCTTCCAGAAGAACTGCATAGGTATGTCGATTATGCTGGTCTCGATTTTGATGACTCAATCTTAATCTCACAATCTGATTAGGAACTTATGTGAGTAAGGCAGATATTCCTAATTCTTCAGAACAAAAAATTAATTCTCAAGTAGATCCTATTGAAAAATTAGGTCATGTTGGCATAAGAACAGCAACTTCTTTAATAGAGAGCCTATTTCAAAACTTCACTCACACCTTTTTCCAACACAACAGGAAACATGCAATATCTAACAATCCTTTGAAAACCACATTAAGACGTTCATATCTACTTGCTAATTTTCTAAATCCCATCTTCAACCATGCAAAGAATCGTTCTATAGTTCCTCTGTAATGATATGTTTCTTCATCAAATCGAGTAGGTCTTCCTCTTTTCTTTCTTTTACTGTTCCTTGTATTGATCGGTATGTTGCTTTTGATAGCTCTGGACCTTAAGTACTGCCTGATTTCTGTATCGTCGTACGCAGCGTCTGCCAGAACTTCAAGAGGTCTTGTCCTTGGTCTTCCATCGGTCTTAACCTTAATATCCTCCATAACTTCAATGAAGTGCTGTCTATCGTGCTCTTTTCCAGAAGATATTTGGATTATAAGTGGAAAACCTTCACAACTTACACATGCATGAATCTTTATACCTTTCCTTTTTTTGTGACCGTTGTACGAGGAGTCCTCTCCCCTTTTTTAGTTTCGATGAAACTGCTGTCGATACACACTGTATCCAATGAGAACTTACTTTTCTGGTAAGCGGAATCCCGAAGGGATTCCATTATCTCGTTCCATATACCTTCCTCTGACCACCTTTTCAGCCTTCTCCAGGCAGTTGCCTGGGAACCATAAATAGCTGGCATATCTCCCCATCTGCAACCTGTTATCAGAACAAAGAGAATACCATTGATGACCTTACGGTCATCAGCTCTCTTTCTTCCGGTAATTGGTTGTGGTGGCAAGTGTGGCTTTATAAACTTCCATTGATCATCAGAGAGTTCTCTGAATTCCATTCATATCCCCACAATAACATTCAGAGAAATAGTATTTATCGTTTTGATACAGGCTCAGAAGTTTACCGGACAAATAATACAGTTGCTTTCTGGAAAAAGACCGGGTATGAAGTTGAGGAAATCCAATCGATTATAACTTCAATTGAAACAAATCCAAATATTAAATTAATTCAAGCATGGAGGGAACTCCCGTTAAGTAAAAATTATAACCTCTGGGACTCAAGACTTTGGTTCCTATGTTAGTAACCCGGCATTATCTGCAATGAATGAGTGGCATTTCCTCGGTTATTTGTAGTGCATCAAATGGAGGTGATTTATACTGTACTGGATATACTCCCTCTATTATCGCAGGCAGTATATAGTTACTTTTATATATAATTAGTACCATTTATCAATAAATGAGCGGGTACCTATTCTTTTATAACAACCCCCACTCCCCAGCCCGCTCATTCTCCACTCTAATTTTTTACATTTGTTAAATATGTGTCATTTCTTTTTTCTATATCTGCCTTATATATTCCCATTTCTTGCATTTCCTCATCATAATGATGACTATAATGAGAAATTTTTATATACGATTAATACATATCAGGTTACAGAGCGGGATTCTCCTCTTTCTTACAATAACCCCACTCCCCCGCTCATACTCCACTTTCCCATTCACTTATTTCTTTTGATTATGAAGCAAACTCAAAGCTCAAGGTTATTTTGAAAAATTCTCTCATATTTTTGACAAAGCTTGGCTTTTACTAAAGCAAGAGATGTATGTTTTATATGTTATTCTGATCTATCCAAAAAAGGTAGGAGTTTTAGAACAGTTTTTCTAAAACTCAAATGATCAAAAATCAAATAATGTCTTCTGAGGTTTACTTTGTACTCTGGTTGTAGTTTTATTATTCTGGACCATCGTTGTATTACTTTCTTTTTCTTTAGGGTCCTTTTCTTCAGCGGTGATTATATCAGCAAGGTTTGTTTGCTTTTTATCCATTACAGGATTTTGTTTTTCAGGAACTCTAAAAAATATAACTTCTGTTTTTCCCTTCTCTTTTCTTAGTTTCTGTGCATCGTCATAAATCTTTTGAATCTTTTTTGTCACTTTCGATGCACCTGTCATGAATATAAGTTCGTCCAGATCTAGTTCTAATTCAGCTACCACTGAAGGAGCATAATCTTGGTCTTCAAGCAATATATTGTAGATACAGGCTATTTCGGTCCCCGAGTAACGCATTGATTCATGGCAGTGATCTGCTATCTTTGCTGCAACGTTATTACGCATGTTTCTTCTTGCCTTCAGTTGTCCCATACGACGCCACAGAGAAGGTGGGCTGAACTTAACAAAACCACGTTTAGGTTGAGACTTCGAAACAACTGTTCCACAGGTCATGAGTACACTCGCATAGCGCCACATAAGGTAATTCTGCCTTTTTTGAACTCTTCCAAGAAACAGGTCTGCGCGTGATATATATTCATATCCTTTTTGGATCTGATCTGTGATAAATCCCTCTTCTTTGCCAGCATATTGAATGGGAAGGTTTTCATCGATCCAGTGGACCAGATCCTCAGGGCTTTCATCAAGGCCGTATGTTGCCTCTAAAGCTGCTTTCACATCAGTTCCCTTGAATATCCTTTCCATTACCTTGAATACGGATTCTTTATTATCTCTCTCTGCAGTTGCAATGTCTGATATATTAATCTCATTCCTACCCATTGCAACTGCCTGTAGGTCATTGATGGCACTGCGCATATCTCCATCTGCGTTTTCAGCGATCTTTTCAATGATGCCGACACCACACATCAAACCCTCTTTAAACGCTATTTGCTTTAGAGCCGGTATTATAGAACGTGTCTGCAATGCATTGAATTTGATCTCCAGGACATTCGATCTGACAGAGGATGGTATTCCATAAGCATCATTGGCAATTAGTACTATAGGCTGACCTGTAGTTTTTATTATGTCTCCTATTGCCTTTGCACCGCCACGGTCACTTGTTCCATGCATGTTATCTGCTTCATCAAGTACAATAAGCCTTTTTGAAGATATACCATCTAAGGTGCTCATTCTTGAAGCCGAACCTGCAATTCTTTCTATCACGTCAGCTGTGCGTTGATCGCTAGCATTGAGTTCTATAGCTTCCCATCCCACATCTATTGCCAATGCATAGGCTGTTGATGTCTTACCAACGCCAGCTGGACCATGGAGGAGCACTGCCTTTTGTTCTGGTGTTCCATCTAGCCATTGCTGGGCCCACAATTTAAGTTGTCCAGTTGCAGCAGGGTTTCCCACTACATCAGCAAGATTTTTCGGCCTGTACTTTTCAGCCCATTCTTTCGCTGTGGTCATTTAATCATATCCAATGAAGGGAAACTAATTAATGTTTTCATTCCTTTGTTGGTTGTGCTTGATATTAATAATTGTAGGTACTTTTCATGTCGCTCCTGAACACACCTGACCTTCTGGAAGTTATTCGTAAAAAATCTATTCAGAACAGGGCTAGAGTAGCTATTGGTGTAAGAGATCCCACTAAAAAGATCATTGCAAGCGCTGAAGAGGCCAATGATCAGGGTTTTGCAGAGGTTGTATTGGTTGGTGATCAACAGGAGATCACTTCTTTAGGTACGCATCTTGAAGTGGTGGGAACCAGCGAACCAGAAAAAGTTATTGTGGACCTTTTAGTCTCAGGTTATGTGGATGCTGCTGTAAGGGGCACAGCTCGAGCTTCAGATACTTTGTCTTACCTTAAAAAGACCATAAATATAGATAAACTACATCGTGTGGCTTTGCTTACCACTGCCGAAGGCACTCCTTTTTTTATTGCACCGGTTGGTATAGATGAGGGTGAAGACCTCGCCGATAAGATGGAATTTGCAAGACTCGGATCAGAACACATAAGCAGGTTTGGGATTGAACCTGTAATTGGTTTTCTATCAGGTGGTAGAATGGGTGATGTGGGGCGTAATAGCAGGGTGGATCGTACACTGGCAGATGGGGAATTCCTATCCAACCGTCTGAACGAAATGGGCATAAAAGCAAAGCATTATACTATTCTTATTGAAGATGCCATCAAAGAAGCAAATTTCATCATTGCTCCAGATGGTATTTCGGGAAACCTTATTTTCCGTACACTTGTCTTTTTGGGATGTGGTGATGGCATGGGAGCACCTGTCCTGATGGACAAATATGTTTTTGTTGATACTTCAAGGGTAGGCGGTCATTACACTAAAGCCATTATGGTTGCTGGTGCGCTCTCCAATATGAACAAAAGCAAGGGGTGAAACGATGAAAGCAGTGCTAATAGATGCCGATACTATCGCTTCGGCCTGGTCACGGCTGATATATGAAATTTATACGAATGGGGAAGACCACAAACCGGATTACAGTATGGGTACTCGTAGACTGCATGCAACTGTGATCATTAGTAATGTGGATACGGATCAGATAAACTCCTTTGTGCCATTTGGAGAAAACCTCATTAAGAAGTATAAGGAGGAGCTTACTGAGGAATATGCTGATTGGTATGTATCACTTCCGGATGAGGATCAAAGGAAGTTCGATTACTGCTATGCAAAGCAGCTTTTCCGTTACGGTGAAACTGCTTATAATACTCTTTCAGAGAATATCAATAACCTTCGGGTTGGCTCAAGAAGGCATGTTGGAGTACTATGGGAGAATGAAGTTCACATCCCTAAATTTGAGGATCAGCCATGTTGGATAGCTTACAAGCTTGAATTACTTAACGAAACTGATGTTCGTCTCTACATCCTCTATCGTTCATGGGATGCTTTCGGGGGATTCCCTGCGAACCTGCCTGCTATCGTGGAAGGTTTTAAAAAAGTCTTCAGGGAAAAAAGTCTTCCTTACAGGATTGAATCCTTGATGGCTACAGGGTGGGATACTCACATATATGAGGCTGATCTGCAGGCTGTGGAAAATATATTCAAAACCGCAGAACTTTGTCCAAGGTGTGGTAATATAGCTGCAAAGCATGCTTTCATTTCCACCACAAAAGGAAGAGTATGTTCTCAATGTAAATCTCGGATGTGAGGGGTCCAAAGATTTTTTCATTCTGGCTAGGTACAGTTCTGTACCCCGTATTTTTTTATTCTGCTTTTTTTAGTTTCATCTAGAATATACTGTTTTTGACCTAGTTTTTGTCCGTTACTCTACTTCTTTTGGGTTCAAAATCCAAAATATATATCTAGTAGTAGTACCTACGTAAGTATAATTATATAAATATATTAGAGACGGTGTGATGAAAAGATTAACTATCAGCATGTCCGATGCTCTTTTTGATAAGCTGAACCAGGTAGAGAATAAGAGCCTCTTCATAAGGAAACTGATTGAAGGTGAACTCCAAAAAGGAATCATTTCCTCTTCAGATAGCACTTACGAGAGCCTGGCGGGAGACATAGAGGATTTGCATCATGAAATACAATCTCTTTCTTCTAGAATGGTCTCAATTGAAAATCAAATCTCTGGTGTAAAGCTTCAGTCATCTGGGGCAAGTAATCATGCGTTGGTGGATTCTTTTTCCTTAGTCTCTCCAACAATCACGCCTGTAGAAAGTGGGATTGAAATCTCTAATGTCTCAGCTTCAGTTAATGTTTCGGTCAATGATGCAATATCTGCTGAAATCCCTAGCAGCGTAGATGAGTTCAATGTAGCTGTTCTCAGTGATGCTCCAGATATCAAGATCAATCCATTTGGTCAGAATACTGATACGGTTCTGCCTGTTCATGGTGATGAAATGCATAATGCACCATTCCGAAGTGTTGTAAACGTTGGAATGCAAGAAGAACAGGTATCTGGTCTGGCCGATGCCATCGAAAAGCATGCCGCTTCGACAGTAATAGCTTCTGATGCGGCTATCCAGAGTAAGGGGTGTCTATCTTCCTCTGTTAACAACCTCGCCCCTTCTTTCGTTATGCCTGAATTCTCCGAAGTTTCCACTCCGGTTACGAGTCCTTTCAGTGCATCCCCTGAAGCTCCTGCTGTTTCCACTCCCTCTTTTGTTATGCCCGAATTTTCTGAAGTTTCCACTCCGGTTCCAAGTCCTTTCAGTGTCTCTCCTGAAGCTCCTGCTGTTTCCACTCCCTCTTTTGTTATGCCTGAATTCTCTGAAGTTTCCACTCCGGTTCCAAGTCCTTTCAGTGTAGCTTCTCCTGAAGTTTCTGTTCCTTCCACTCCTTCTTTTGTTATTCCTGAACTATCGGGCTCTGTAGAGTCAAATTCATCTCCTTTTGAGTTATCTCCTTCCATGTCTGTGCCTTTGGCACGTAACGACATACAAATGCCTTCATTTGCTGCTACAAACCCGCCAGTGGCCGCAATACACGTGCAGCCTTCATGCTTTATGCAACAGGAAGTGCAGCCCCAGATCCAGAATAATGATAGTTATAGGGTTAATACAAGCAATACATCAGAGAATGAACGCCTTCAAGGCAATATTCTCATGTACCTGCCTCATGGTGCGAGGATCAAAAGGTCCATCATCAAAGCACTTGTGTCCAAGAAGTTCAGTGCAGAAGAAATTGATGCACAGATAAATCTTATGATATCAAATCGTTCTTTGTTGGTAGAAGTAGAAGATGGGGCCGAATATCTGCTCAGGTCTTAATACATCTGTATCATGTGCGGCCATTTTCATAAATAATGTCAGAGCCAGAACGTCCAGTACCTGTACATTGAATACATATGCCTCTTTTACTATCAAAGCATCTGACACATACATTTTTTCCGCAAAAAGGGCAAGTATACATTTTCCCGGCCGTACCGCAGATACTGCAAATCCCTATCAGTTCCATTATGATATATATTGCAATTTCAGCATATAAATTATCATGCTGGATTTCTACAGAGCCTTTTTTTGATTCGTATTTGATATGTGCCTGATTCTTCGGGAAAGGATTCCTATTCCTTCTACTCCTTCCTTTATAGTCTTTAGGGCCTGATAGTTTGAATCGTTTTCAGGTAGGTCCATAAGGAGAATCTCGGACCAACCAAGGACAGATTTCAAGGGTTGGCTCATTTGCTGGCATATTTCATTAATTTCATCAAGTGCATGCTTGTTCTTTTCAGGTTCCAGTATTTCTTCTTTATATGCAAGTATTCTCATGCCGACATTGATTCGGGCATGAAGTTCATAATTGTCAACTGGTTTAGATATATAGTCATCTGCTCCGGCTTCCAATCCTTCTGCGATATCCTGTGGATTATTCTTTGATGTTAAAAGGATGATGTAAAAAGCCTCATTTGATCTGTTTGAACGCAGTTTCCTGCAAAGCTCCAGACCGTTCATTCCAGGCATCATCCAGTCCAGTATCAATAGTTTTGGAGCATTATCTTTTTGCACGATAGTCCATGCTTCATTTCCATCGGCTGCGGTAACGGCCTCATGACCCCACTTGTTAATAACCGCCTGCAGCATAGTGCGTGAGGTAAGGCCATCATCTGCAATCAGTATTTTCATTTCATACCTCTTTAATGTGATTAGTTAAGATCTCAAATTGCTTTTCAATATCTGACCTAAGAGTAACAATTCTATTATATTCACATTCAATGGCGGCTTTCTCTATTTTTTCAGCAGAGCTACTCAGAGCCATGCCACCAATATTGGCTGAAGCTCCTTTGATTTTATGTGCATAAAAATTGATATTGTTAAAATCCCTTATTTCCACATACGTGCTCAATTCTTTAAGGCATTCTGACATTTCTCTAAGAAAAATTGCTATCAAATCCTTAGCAAGCTTCTCATCATTCATGGTTCGTTCAAAAAGGCCTTTTTTGTCAAATATCAATGGTTCGGCATGTGTCCCTAAAATCAAAAATGATTCATCAATTTGTGTTTTTTCCATCTATTATCTTCCTTATCGACTGTTTTGATGACTTGAAAGCAAAATGATATTTCACATTAGGTCTTTCCTTAGTTATGCGTTTATATAGTTGCATATTTATATATATATATATGTGGTGTATGCCTTTATGTGCTTCTTGACTTAATAATTATGTTACTTTTCATTTCATAATGTAATTCGTGATTCATCTAAGCCTTCAAGGGGTCCCATAGATAGCAACTTATAACAGGACACTACATCTGTATCATGCATTTTAAATAAATTATACAAACAAAAATCCATGAATAAACAGAATATATGCGTAATAATTACATAAAATTAAAAGGGCTCCTAAGGTTGCTAAGATTTGAACTTCCATTCTCTGCCGGAGTATGCGTAGTAATGGGGCAAATTTTAGCATTTGGAAAGTTTGCATCAATTTCAGAAATCGCATTTGGTTTTTTTTCAGTATTTCTTATTTCAGCTTCAATATTAGTATTAAATGACTATTTTGATGTTGAAACAGATAAACTCAATGCACCTCATCGGCCAATCCCTTCAAATGCTGTTACTCCATCAGAAGCTTTGTTGCTATCTCTAATTCTCATGCTATGTGGCATCATCCTGAGTTATTTGATTAGTTTTATAGCGTTATTATTCTCTGTTATTTTATTGATTGTTGGATTTCTCTATAACAGGACATATAAAAAGAGCGGGTTGCCAGGAAATTTAATGGTGAGTTTTTCTGTTGGGATGACCTTTATTTATGGTGGTGTATCTGTTGGATTGCCCTTTAATAATGTTGTCTGGCTTTTTGGTTTAATTGCCGCATTAATAGATCTGGGGGAAGAAATTGCCGCTGATGCAATGGATATGCAAGGGGATCTTCTTATCAATTCAAATTCCCTGGCAATAAAATATGGAAAACAAGTTGCTATCCAGAAGAGCAGTTATATTTTCTTTTTTGTTATTCTGCTGACATCTGTTCCTTTTATACTAAGGTGGTTACCTGCTATTTATTTGGTTCCAGTCGCAATAATGGATACCTCTATTGCTTATTCGTCTTTGAGATTATTGGAATCTAGTGATAATAAGGACTCAGGAAATATGGATTTAGGAAGAAAATATATCCGCTGGATTTATTTGGGTGCAACACTTGGGCTGCTGGTTTTTATATCGATGAGGCTTCTTGAAGCTTTAAAATAAATAATCAAAAATCAAGCCGATCATATGGAACACCTGGCTCAGTAGTGATTTTCTATATTCAAATGAGAATTCGAGTGTCCAATATTACAAGGAGCCTGTATCAAAACTATAAATACTATTTCTCTGAATGTTATTGTGGGGATATGAATGGAATTCAGAGAACTCTCTGATGATCAATGGAAGTTTATAAAGCCACACTTGCCACCACAACCAATTACCGGAAGAAAGAGAGCTGATGACCGTAAGGTCATCAATGGTATTCTCTTTGTTCTGATAACAGGTTGCAGATGGGGAGATATGCCAGCTATTTATGGTTCCCAGGCAACTGCCTGGAGAAGGCTGAAAAGGTGGTCAGAGGAAGGTATATGGAACGAGATAATGGAATCCCTTCGGGATTCCGCTTACCAGAAAGGTAAGTTCTCATTGGATACAGTGTGTATCGATAGCAGTTTCATCGAAACTAAAAAAGGGGAGATGACTCCTCGTACAACGGTCACAAGAAAAGAAAAGGCATAAAGATCCATGCATGTGTAAGTTGTGAAGGTTTTCCACTTACAATCCAAATATCTTCTGGAAAAGAGCACGATAGACAGCACTTCATTGAAGTTATGGAGGATATTAAGGTTAAGACCGATGGAAGACCAAGGACAAGACCTCTTGAAGTTCTGGCAGACGCTGCGTACGACGATACAGAAATCAGGCAGTACTTAAGGTCCAGAGCTATCAAAAGCAACATACCGATCAATACAAGGAACAGTAAAAGAAAGAAAAGAGGAAGACCTACTCGATTTGATGAAGAAACATATTATTACAGAGGAACTATAGAACGATTCTTTGCATGGTTGAAGATGGGATTTAGAAAATTAGCAAGTAGATATGAACGTCTTAATGTGGTTTTCAAAGGATTGTTAGATATTGCATGTTTCCTGTTGTGTTGGAAAAAGGTGTGAGTGAAGTTTTGAAATAGGCTCAAGGAATAAAAAAATAGATTGTAGTGCAGGTAAAATCCCGCACATCATTCAAAAATTGCACCTTTGCTGGCCGAGCTAACAAGTTTCCTGTATCTTGCGAGGTAGCCAGTGACTTTCTTCTCAGGAGGTTTGAACATAGCTTTTCTTTTTGCTAGTTCTTCCTGGGATACTTTCAGGTCAAGTTTTCTTGCAGAGATGTCTATCTCAATGATATCTCCTTCCTTCACCAGTGCTATGGGTCCGCCTTCCTGTGCCTCAGGGGACACGTGGCCAATACATGGGCCGCGGGTACCACCGGAGAATCTGCCATCAGTTACAAGGGCTACTGATTCTATGAGTCCCATTCCAGCGATTGCAGATGTAGGGGACAGCATTTCTCTCATTCCCGGACCACCCTTTGGTCCCTCATAGCGAATTACCACTACATCACCAGCTTTTATTTTCCCAGCCATAATGGCCGACATTGCCGTCTCTTCGCTATCAAAGACCTTTGCAGGACCGCTGTGTTTTAGCATCTTTGGGCTGACTGCGGCCTGTTTGACCACTGAACCATCTGGTGCAAGACTTCCCTTAAGTACTGCAATTCCACCCTCTTTATGGAAGGGTGAGTCAAGCGCTTTAATGACCTGTGCATTCATCTTTGGATTAAGTACCACAAAGCCATCCAGGTTCTTACCAACAGTTTTTCCTGTAACTGTCATCTGGTCAAGATGCAGTTTAGGTCTAAGCTTCTGCATGATGGCTTGTATTCCTCCTGCCCTGTCAAAGTCCAGCATATAGTTTATACCTCCGGGCTTCAGAGATGTAATGTGTGGGGTAGTGCGACTAAGCTTATCAAAAGAATCTAGTGTCAGCTGCATTCCAAAAGCATGTGCAATGGCAGGCAAGTGCAGTGTGGTATTTGTGCTTCCTCCTATTGCCATATCCACCATAATAGCGTTCTCAAAGGCTTCTATAGTGACGATCTTACGAGCAGTAAGCTCCTCCTTAACCATAGCTACTATGCGCTCACCTGATGATTTGGCCAGACGTATCTTCTTCGCATCTACAGCATGTGCCGTGGCACAACCGGGAACGCTCAGGCCAAGGGCTTCGGTCATACATGCCATTGTGTTAGCTGTATACATTCCTGCGCATGATCCTGCTCCCGAACATGCACATTCCTCAAGTTGCTGGAGTTTATCTTCAGCCATTTTCTCAGAGCGGCATGCTCCAACTCCTTCAAAAACCGATATAAGGTCTCTATACTCGTCGTCTACAAATCCTGGCATCATGGGTCCGCCGGTCACAACTATTGTGGGAATGTCAAGCCTGCCAGCAGCCATGAGGTGTCCGGGTGTGATCTTGTCACATGCTGTTATCATGACCATTGCATCCAGTTGGTGCCCCTGGAGCACAAGTTCTATGGAATCCTCGATAGCTTCACGGCTTGGAAGTGAATATCTCATTCCTTCATGACCCATTGCTATTCCATCGCAGATGCCGATGGTGTGAAACTCAAAAGGAACTCCTCCTGCACTTCTGATGCCTGCCTTTACTGCTTCTGATAACTTGTCCAGGTGAATGTGTCCTGGTATCAGTTCGGTCCATGAGTTGACCACTGCAATGAATGGTCTTTCCATTTCGGCATCTGTCAGGCCTGTTGCCCTGAGCAGAGAACGGTTTGGTGCACGTTCTATTCCTTTTTTGGTCTTATCGCTTCTCATATGATAACCTCATGGTATTGGGTTACAAAGTGAGTAGGTTTAATGTGCAAGATATATAAATAGGCAACCAGGTTTATGCATAATAAATCATATATAGCCACAAATCTCCAGTTAAATATCTCCCGAGGAATAATGAAAGCACTTATTATTGATGGTTATGTGGATGAACCAGCCTGTTTTGGCGTTCCTCCTTATATTTCTCCCTATATCAGGTACCTTGCCGGAGCAATGAGGGAGCAGGGAATTCATACGCAGGATATATTTTATTCGGCTATTGATAGCATAAGGCTCAACCCTAAAGACCACGAAATGATCATCAGGGAAGCAGATCTTGTTGTGGTAATTGCCGGCATGACTGTGCCAGGGAAATACCTTCGTTCCACACCTCTTAACTTACAGGAATTGCATAGCATTATCCGTACTGCAACAGGTCAGGTCGTAATAGGTGGACCTATTAGATTGGGTTTTAGTTCGGAGGGTGGAAAAACAGCATCCGGCTTGTCCGGGTTGGGAAATGCCCATTGTTGCGGGGTTGATGTGGAAGCATTCGTGTATGATCTGCTCAGCGATAGGAAATTGGCAGATACTGAAAATATGGTGGAACGTTTCAGGTCCGTGCAGGAGATCGGAAGGTGGGGAAAGAAAGGAGCTTTCATAATCAGGCAACACCCCGATTATCCGAATGTGATGTGCGAGCTTGAGACTTACAGGGGATGCGGGCGTAAGAAGCATTGTTCTTTCTGCACGGAACCTTTCTATGGGAGGCCAGATCATCGGCCAGTGGATGATGTGATCTCGGAGGTTCAGGCTCTACATGAAGAAGGTGCCCGATATTTCCGCATTGGAAGACAGCCTGATTTGTTATCTTATCAGGCAAAGGACAAGGGGAGTGATTTGCCTGTTCCTAACCCCGCAGCAATTGAATCGCTTTATCGAGGAATACGTTCTGTGGCACCTGATCTGCAGGTATTGCATATGGACAATGCCAATCCTGGAACAATAGCTGTTTTTCCTAATGAGAGCAGGGATATTTTAAACACTATAGTTAAATACCACACTTCAGGAGATGTGGCTGCCATGGGTATGGAAAGTGCTGATCCTGAAGTGATACGAAGGAATGGTCTAAAGGTATTACCAGATGAGATGTTCAGTGCTATAGAACTTGTTAACGAAGTAGGGGCAAAAAGAGGAGCAAGTGGTATGCCTGAACTTCTTCCGGGTCTTAATTTCGTTCATGGACTGATGGGGGAAACAAAAGAGACTTTCAGACTCAATTATGATTTCCTTAAAAAGGTACTTGATTCTGGATTGTTGCTTCGCCGCATCAATATCAGGCAGGTTATGGCCTTCCAGGGAACTCCAATGTTTGGGAATGACGCGGCAGTTACCAAGCATAAGAACGAATTCCTGCGCTATAAAGAGAAAGTAAGAACGGAGGTCGATCTTCCTATGCTGCGCAAAGTGGTGCCTGCAGGAACAATTCTTCGAAATGTATTGCTTGAAGTAAATGACGGGAATACTACTTTCGGACGTCAGATGGGTTCCTATCCTTTACTTATTGGTCTTCCGTCAAAGCTGGAAATTGGGGGTTATCTAGATGTAACGGCAATTAATCATGGTTTCCGTTCTATAACTGCAATACCATATCCTCTTAATATCAACAATGCAGAACTGGAATTTTTGCAAAAAGTGCCTGGCATGGGTAAGGTATTGGCAGCAAAGATCTTCAGAGAAAGACCTTACAAGGATACGCAGGAACTGATCGTCAAAACGGGTGTGAATGCCGATATTCTGAAATATACAAAGCTATAGGTTTCAGAATTATTTCATTTGAACATGCGTTTGATGTAATCGGTATCTTTGATCATTTTCAGGCTTACGAATCCGCCTACTGCAAGGTTCATGTAGAATGTAATTGCCCTCCATGCCACAACAACTATTCCAAGTAACGAAGAGCCTACAAAGAATGAGAACAGTGTCGAAGCACCAAGTTCAGCAACTCCTCCAGCACCCGGGGTGATGGAAACTACCATTATGACCATGAGGACAACTTGAGATGCATAAACTACAGCGGGCGGAAAATGCTGGTTCAATCCAAGGAGAATTACTGGCAATACCGAAAAGTCCAATACCCATACGCAAAAAGTACATGCCATACCTAATAAAAGGCCGTATCTCCCTTCTTTCATAAATATTGCAACACTATCATGCAAGTGTTCAAGTTCCGTGTCAACACGTTCAAGGATCTTGGGCAATATCATTTCTTTCTTTTTTCCAATTAGTGGGGCAAAACGGTGAACAAGAAAATACATTACCTTACGAGTCTGTTTTGGTTTCCAGAGTCCGTAAATTAGTATTGAGAACAGACATAACAGGACGATCTCGCCTATCATAAGGGCCACATCGATGCTTGCATTCACTCCACTGCTAGCCAGAACTCCTCTCATTACATAGAGAGAAAATGGAGCAAGCGATAGTATCAGGAATGCATCCATCAATCTTTCTCCTAGGATAATCGCAGTCGCTTTTCCAAGAGGAATAGATCTTCGATTTAGTAAATGTATGCGTAAAGGTTCCCCGGCTACTGCTGCAGGAGTAATGGCTGCTATAAACATGCTTGAGGTTACGATTTCGGTGGCATCTTTTATGTTAATGTCATATCCCAAAGCCTGGCACATTGATTTTATACGGATTCCCTGTATGAATAAAGAGAAAATATGCAAAACTACAGCTAGAATTATATATTCACGTTTGATCTTAATAATAGCTTCAAGGGTACTAGCATCAAAAGTTAATGCTATTACTAAAACACCCGATACAAGGCTGATGAGTAGCGATATTAATATCCATTTTTTTAATTTGTTCATATTTGCACAGCTCAAGGGCAAAATCAAAAAATGTTAAGGGCAAATGGTAATATTTTCCTTTACCTTTGTCCCTTCCTTTATAATTTGTTTTGGCCATATTCTTACATTAGAATGTACTGTTGCTCCACTTCCTATCGTTACATCAGGTCCAATAACCGTTCCATTCTCCAGGTTGCAGTTGTTTCCCACTGTTGTACGGTTATCAATTATGCTACCTGATACATTTGTGTTCTTTCCAATGGTCACATCATTGAATATGTAAGATGACAATATTCTGGTGTCATCGTCTATATTGCAATTGGAACCAATGGTCGTATATGGACCTATGAGCACATTATCTCCAATTGTTGTGTTCTCACCTATTACAATAGGTCCTACAATTGCTGAATTAGACCCTACGGATACATTGTGGCCAAGATGTATGGGCCCATTGATACGGGCATCCTTAGTAGTAAAGCGCCCTTCTATTATGGTTCCGGGCAGTCCTGCAAGCATCCAGCGCTGTGCTTGCCTGTAAGCTGCCGGGCTACCAACGTCTGTCCAATTACCTCTGGCAAGCAATCCATTGATCTTTCCATTTTTGAGGAGCTTGGGGAATAGGTCACGTGCAAAATCATATTCCTCATTTTCGGGTATCATGTCCAGGACATCGGAATCACACATATATATGCCTGTACTTGCAAGATTACTGAATATCTCTCCTGGGCCGGGTTTTTCTAGGAAACGGTGAATTCTGTTATTAACGTCCATGTCTGCAATACCAAATTCTCTGGGGTCATCGATTGACAGGAGCGCGATAGTGACCTTGGCATCCGTACGTTCATGGAAACGATACAATTCTCGAAGGTTTAGGCTGAGCACATGGTCTCCGCCAAGAACAAGGAAAGGTTCGCCTTTCAGATACTTCTCGGCATTCTTTACGCCGCCAGCGGTACCAAGCTTTTTGTCCTCATATACATAATCGATATGAACTCCATATATTCTCCCGTCTCCTAACTGTTCTTCTATCTTCTCGGCCATATATCCAAGTGTAATAACAATATCAGTGAATCCTTCATCTGCTAAGCGCTCAATAAGATGGACCACTGAGGGCTTGTTGAGTATGGGTATGCTCGGTTTAGGCCGTTCGAATGTCAAAGGGCGAAGCCTGGTTCCCTCTCCACCGCACATGATACACGCTTTCATACATTTTAGGATGTTCCTTTTTACATATATGTTTGCCGGAATCTTTAACTTCTGCAGTATATTTGCCTTTTAAAGTACTTTTATATCGTTGATATCCTGCACTATTATCTCTATTTCACCTTGGTATTCTTGAACCTGTCCAGTAACGCCTAATTTACTATTTTCAGAGAGTATGGAACCAATCTCTTGAGCTCCATTATTCTTGGAAACAAAGATCTTTGTTGTCTCAGAGTTATGTTGCACTTCTACTAGCAAATGATCGCCAGTTTTGGTGAAATGTTCTGATATTACAGTACCTTCTAGGTATACTGTATCCCCTGGTTTTGATGAGCTACTATATTCCGGTATCTGTGCTGTATTGTTATAAAAGGTCAAGTAAGCTACAGACAAAGATAAAAGCACCATCATTAACAGTACTATCATTACTTTTTCTTCTTTCTCTATTGTCGACACCTCATGCACGTGGATCTACCTATTTGAATGCAGGTATATCCTGATTGGTAAAAATATATTTATAACCTTGGGTGTCAACATGCTGAAAAGGAAAGGTTAGTAAAGTGTGTTATTCTTTACTAGCCTTTTCGATAGAAACGACTGTAACATCAAATGTCAGATTCTTGCCGGCAAGTGGGGAGTTAAAGTCCAATGTTACGTTGGAATCTGTAATGTCTACTATAGTGGCAATTCTCATATTTGCTACTACTTTTTTACCGATTTCAGGCACTATGCTTGCATTTTCCAGGTCAGACCTAGGTACAGGAACAAGATACTCTTGGTTATACTCTCCATAAGCTTCATCAGGTGATAACTTCAAAGTTTTCTCTTCACCTACGGTCATATTAAGTACTCCATTATCAAAACCACTTATCATCTGCCCAGCTCCCACAACAAATGACATGGGTTCATATGTTCTTGTAGAGTTTGCATCGTATAGATCTGCTTCCTTTGCAACATCAATCAATGATGTATCAAAAACAGTACCATTATCGAATTTACCTATATAGTTTACACTAACATTGTCTCCTTTTTGCACAATATTGGAAGTATTAGTAGTATCAGGTGATGTACTCAAATCTGGTGCACTTTTTAGATCACTATCTTGCACTGTTTTAGAAGCATTAATATTATCGGATACATTAACACCAGCATTGTTCACGCTAATGTTATTTCCTTCTTCCATTGTTTTGGATTGGTTAGTGTCTGTACAGCCACTTGAAAAAGCTATTATCAATATTATAAGAATTATACCAATTCTCTTCATTCTCTCACCTCAAGTAAATTTGAAGGAAGGGTTAATGTGATAAAAAGTTATTTAAAATTCACTAGTATTTATTTTATATTTATTCTGATATTGTAGCGGTTTTAAATTCAATGAGATGATAAATTATGTAGTTAGAGTTATTTGAAAGGAAAACCTTTTCAAGGCAGGATATCCATGAAGGCTATTCTTTTTCAGTTGTTATTGATTTCCATAATTCTTTTAATGACGTTTGTAGGTTACTATATTTTCTTGCCGCAAGGCCACAGGAAAAAGTTTGAAGGATTGAAGAACTTCAAGGATGAAATTCTGTTTCCTTATGTTTATCCTTGAATAATTTATTTATCTATTTATTTATTTATTTATTTATTTACTCATAAAATCCCATATTCTTTTTTCAATGCAGCTTAAGATGGTATATTTCCCACAATTGGCGCAATATATCATGCTCCTTGAGGGAAGCAAGGTCAGCTATTTTCAGTTGGTGATCAATCCAATGCTGACATATGTCAGTGCTTTCATATGCCTGTGCGGCTTCCCATACATGTTGATATTTACTTTTCATTTACTCGTGCTCACAATTCAATTTAAAGTTCTACAGGAATATTCGATTGCTTTTATATTGATGTACCATGTAGCTTTTCCATTTAATGTATTCACGCCTGTCAAAGTTACGGGGTATTCGCTTCCTAATGTGTTTCCCTTTGTACAATCTTGATCCTATAGTAAAAGAAGGATTGGGTCTAGTTAATCCACCCTTTGGCAATTGTTTCCCATGTTTTCATGTCGTTTTGTCCGTCATGGCAATGCTCATTATTGTATTCAGGATGGATTTTAAAAGATTCAAGGTCTTTGCTGTTTTAGTGACTCTGGCTATTCAGTTCACTATTTTTTATTTAGACATACATTGGATAACTGATTTCATAGCTGGTGCAGTTTTTGGTTGCCTCAGCTATTATGTTTCCACCAGGTATGGGCAATACATAGCCAGTTCCATTCCTTTGTTAAAGAGTAAATAATAGGTAGAAATGTTTGATATAAAATGAGTCAACACCCTTAGTTAAAAAAATGATGGCAACCATGCCACGAAAATGGTTCATGGTTGCATTGATTTTCACTCATGTACATTCTGCACGAGTTTCATGGACTGGTATCAATTATTTTGTTTCTTCATGTATTCGTATCCTACAGCAATTATGGCTATTAGAAGGAATGCCATGATATATGTCCAGACCCTTGAGTTTTCTTTACTCGTACCTTCCAATCCAATATCTTTTACATTTGCGCTATTACTAGTATTTTTATCAATATCATTATTTACAGCTGCAAGAGTTTTTGCAGCTGTAATAGCAAATGGAGAAAATCCAGGTGTTCGAGCTTCAAATACAGAATAACTAGTGGTGTTGCTTTCCAGTGTAGTGGGTAACACTTCCCAAGCAGTACCGTTGTATCTCTGCAGTTTTATGTCCTCAGTGGTGATTCCCATTTGTTCTATCCAAGAATTATTCACCTTGAATTTCACCCGTGCATCCTTTATATTATTGGATGTGGCAAAACCAGCTTTACCTACCCATATGTTGATGTATTTGCATACAAGTCCTTCAGGGTTGGTGTTTACAAGTTTTGATCTGTTGTTCAGAACTTCTATGGTCGAGGTGATCTCGCCTGAGTTCTTTAGGGAATAGAAACTAACTGACAGTATGTCATTACCTTCTCTTGAGAACTCGTAGGTGGCATTGGTATTAATTCTAAGATATTGATTGTTTACGTCTTTTACTGCGACATTTGCGAGGTCTTCAACACTTGTAGCACCGCCGCCTCCGCCACCACTACTCTTACTACTACTACTACTACTACTGCTGCCTCCACTACTTCCTCCACTACTCTTTGAAGAAGTTTTCAGACTAATACTTACTGCTTCTCCTTTGAGTCCATTTTGATTGTAAGGGACTAAAGTGTAGTTGTAAGTTGTGGAGCTGTTCAGATTACTGTGTACATATGTTGATTCGTTTACAGTTGCAAGGAGAATACCTTTCTGGCTTATTTGTACACTTGTTGTGTCTTCAGAAGCATCCCATTGGAGTGTGATGGAATTAGCTTTAATGGTTTTTCCAGCGAGGTTTGAAATAACAGGCAGTTTTAGTGTAGTAGCTGCATCACTTACTTGTGCAGTATTTTCATTCCCCGAAGTATCAACTGTTGTTATACTTATGGTATGTTCTGCACCATTGGTAAGTCCAGTTGCATTATAATAACTGTTTGTGGTAGTTGTGACAAATGTCCCGTCGATGGATATTCTCGCATTACTGAAATCTGTGTCTGCAGGTTTAGTCCATGTCCAATATATCCAGCTTGCACCAGCATTTGTTTCATGTAGGTTCGTTACAGGTCCGGGAGGTGTCAAGTCTGTTACTTTAGTTGTTGCTTGATCACTTACAGTTGTAGGATTGATGTTTCCATTGGCATCTACAGTTTGAGTGCCTATTGTGTGTACCGTTCCTTCAGCAAACCCCGTTGCATTATAATACGCGTTTGTAGTGTTTGTGATAAATGTGCCGTCAATATAGAGCATTACATACTTGAAATTTGAAGTAGGGTTAGTCCATGCCCAGGTTATCCAACTTTTTCCGGTGGTGCTCTCTTTCAGGTTTGTTATGGAAGTAGCTCCAGTTACTTTGGCAGCGTCAAATGTTGTTTCAGCTGCCTTTAAGGCAGTTAACGCCTGGTTCACTTGTGTTTGTGTTGTGGCTGTATTTGCAACTGTCTGTGCTGTTGCAATTGCTGCCTCGAATGTAGTTTTTGCCGTTTGTGGATACTGCCCGATTCCTGTTCCTGCTACTGCAGCTGCTATTTTTGTATTTGCAGCTGTAATGGCTGTTGTCAATGCAGTTTTATCAACTGATTTGATTATTGCAGCGTCAAATGTTGCTTGATCTGCTTGTAGGGTAGTTAACGCCTGGTTCACTGCCGCCTGTGTTGTAGCTGTATTTGCAGCTGTCTGTGCTGTTGCAATTGCTGCCTTAAAATTATCTATTGCCGTTTGTGGATATTGTCCAATTTCTACTCCTGCAATAGCAGCATTTACTTTATCATTTGCTGCAGTAATTGCCGTTGTTAGGGCAGTTTTGTCCACACTCTCTGCAGCAACGACAGTAATAGTTATAGTCTGAGGGACTGATTCGCCATTAGATGCTGCATTGAATGTAACTCTGTAAGTACCTGCAGCGCCAGCGACTGGAGTCCAGCTGAAGGTGTGAGTAGTTGTATCAAAATTAGCTCCCGCTGGTTTTGTTGAATCCACAATCGAGTATGTTATTGTAGCATTAACGTCAGTATCTGTTGCATGTACTGTAAAACTCAGTAAATCGTTCTCAGTGACCGTTTTATCACCAATTGGTTCAAATGTCGGAGCAGCTGAGCCTATTCCTGCTGTCATCAAAAGGGAAAATAATATAAAACCGATACAGACCAATTTACTTAACTTAATTTGCATTTTACCATCCACTCCATGATCTAATGGAGGATTTAGAGTTGTTTATTGTTCCGTAGTAATAATTCATGGTACCTTACATGAAGTTATATTTAAAATTACTCTAAAATTCCACAATTATTAAATATATTTTTACAACTATGCCGAGTTTCAAATTGATTCATTTTCATAGAAAAGACATGGTGGCCGGAAATGAATTTGTATCAAAGATTGCTCTTATATAATTGTTAAAAAGCAAATACAAAATGAATTTCATCAATGAATGAAGTTTACTTGCGTAAACTCATCAGGTACAACTTTATGTTAGGAAAAGGATGGGAGTTTTCTCTCCGACTGTTAAGTAATATTTGGTGGAGTTGCACATTCATTTCTTTTTATTTGATCCGCAAGAACATGAACATGAGTGATGACCAGCTTCTCCCTTTTCGGATTTCTTGGATTCTGTCTTCTTTTGCTCTTTCATTGTCATTCATTTCACCTCCATGTCTTATCCATTTTAAAATAGCATTAATGTGGCTTAACTGGATGGAGTTAATTGGTAGGATGATTATGTTAAACCCCTCTAATGCCAGTATCTATATTATACAAGCAAAATTATATTAATATTGCGGCAATCTCAAACATTAACTTATCTACAAACTAATCAATTGCCGCATGACATGCCGTTAGTTGAGGCCAATATCTTTTATAAAGGTTCATTAACTCTGGAGGTAGGAATCTTATTGATCTTTATACGAACTCTAAAGCTATGCTACAATGAAAAATAGAAAAGCAGTAACATCTTAGGACTATCAACTGTTTTTATGGACCGGTCGGGAATTGAACCCGAGGCCTCTACCATGCCAAGGTAGCGATCTTCCCCTGATCTACCGGCCCATATTGAGCAACCTTACTTTACACCATTGAAGATAAAGTTATCGCTAGAATCTCTGGAGAAAAGTTCCGTTTTAAAAAATAATTCAATGTTCATTGAGTTCAAAGCGAAATATTAAAGTACCAGTATGCGTATTTGGAGTGTCGCGTGATTAACAATATCATGCTAAGACCAAATGGGCCCGTAGCTTAGCTCGGTGGAGCGCACGGCTGATAACCGTGAGGTCCTGCGTTCGAATCGCAGCGGGCCCACTATTCCTAAGAAGCTATATGCAGTTTACTCTTGATTTGTAGATTTTATTTTGATACACCTATCCCTGCAATGATAACCTCATCTTTTTCTCGTGCAACTTAATATTCATCTTTACTTTATAAAAAGATGCTCATAATAATGAGAAATCAATATACTTTTTTTATATATAAATAATTTGGAATAAACTTATAACTAAACATTGATTATTAACACTATAATGTTTAGAAAATAGTACTACGTATGGTGATACTATGAATAACGGAAAAACGGAAAAGATTGGTGAACGAGAATTTGAAATGGTGGAACTCTTGCGCAAACTGAATATGAACCGTTCAGTTGCTATTGTTCTTGCTTGTCTTTCAACAGGTGAAGAAGTAACATCAAGGGCCATTGAAAAGAAAGCAGGTCTCAGACAACCCGAAGTAAGTATTGCAATGAAATATCTTTGCGACAACAATTGGATTGAGGTTCGCGAAGAAAAGAAAACTGAAGGTAAAGGAAGACCCGTAAAGCTCTACAAACTTGTCGTTCCTTTGGACTACATCATTCAGCGGATCGAAACCGATGTAATGTATCAAAAACTGTCAGTGCTTGAAAGCATCGAAAGGCTCAAAAGCCTGACATAAACTTTTTATTTTCATGTTTTTTGTAGTAGATTTACTACAAAAGCCTATTTTACTTGGTTTTGTTCTTTTATCTAACAGAGACCATCTAATTAGCTTCCAATACTCCCTATTCTAATTAGACTATATTTTCTCAAAAGAATCTCCCAACTGAATTTTTTCCTTGCATACAATTTTGTAGTTCTGTAAGCCTCAAAAACTGATATGCCACAAAGCTCAGTAGAGAGTAGAGTTCTCTACTCTCCACTCTTACTTCTCTGATATCGAATTTAACTGTGTGTTTGATATGCCTGTGTTCTGGTTCACATTCTCCTCTTTTCTTGAAAAAAATCATGAACAAGTTATCCCGGATATTTTTATTTCGAAGATACATCCCTATCTGTTCATATCTACCGTTTTTATAGAGGAATTTTAGCTTGTCTTCAATCTTTGCATGTATATCTCCACCCTTTTTCCACATCTTATTAACCCAGTGATCAATTCTTTCGATTTCACCTTCTTTGTTTATCACAGCATTTGAAGAATACGAAATAATTGGCCTTGCATTCAAATGGTACCAGATATCTGCATGATTCAGGAAAGAGTCATAACCCCCGTCAGCAGAATAAAAATCAATATCAACATTCATTTCTTTCAATGCTTCAATGTGTTTGATAAGTTCAGGGGAATCTGATGCATTACCATTAGTATGGGTCATAAATATTGGGTATGTTCCAACCATTGTAATATGTGCTTTATCCATTTTACATTGATAATGTGGATTGTAATCAGCATGTTTATCGTATCTTGAAGCTTCAAGCGGGGTTGAATCGATCTTAGCTTCTTTTATTTGGGTAAGGCTGAGGATCTTCTCACCTACTAACATCATTATTTCTTTAAGCCCATCTTCACCCAATCTATATTTCACAAAGTGGTGTAATGTCTTTCCCGAAGGAAGTTTTATGAATCCGTTCTCATCATAAAAAGAGAGTAGAATAGCCTCTTCTTCTGTCAAAGAAGAAACAGTCTTTTCATAAGATAATTTCCTGAAACACATTACAATGAAGAGTTTTATCATCGATGAAACGTTATACTTAAAATGCCAACTTTTGTTGGTATACAAAGTACTCTCGACGTACTTTGAAATATCTTCTATGCAGAGAAAGTGCAGGAATTGGCAAATTGAGGCGCTTTCTCTGTTCAGATAATTTTCTATGGACTCCTCGAAGAGGACTCCTTTATACTCTCTAGATTTTTTAGTCATGAGGGGGGCCAAATTTATGGTATTTATAGCTACCGCCCCCCCCTAAAAAAAAAGGTATGGAGTTAATGAAAAAACGAATAGGTTTTTAAGATCAAGTTCTAATTAGACAATCTCTAACAAGTTCTACTACTTCATCGAAGATTTTATGATACATCAGATCATGAAAGAAACGATTTAATTAACTTAATCAAACATCATATACGGAGTTTTTCTCTTGGGCACTATTAGCGAGAAAATATTTAGCAGGGCATCAGGTAAAGACGCAAAGGCTGATGATTTTGTTATGGCAAAAATAGATTATGCTATGGCTCATGATGGTACGAGTGTACTTGCAGTCCGCGCTTTTAAAGAGATGGGGATTAGTTCTGTGTGGGATCCATCAAAGATCGTGATACCATTTGATCACCTTGTACCTGCCAACAATGAGAACACAGCTTCATTACAGTGTGATATTCGTAAATGGATCTCTGACCAGGGAGTAGAGCATTTCTATGATGTGGGATGTGGCATATGTCATCAGGTGTTGCCTGAACAAGGTTTTACACTTCCAGGTAAACTTATTGTAGGGGCAGATTCTCATTCATGCACCTATGGTGCATTCGGAGCATTTGGTACCGGTGTTGGTGCAACTGATATGGCTGAAATATTTGCTACCGGAGAACTCTGGTTCAAGGTTCCACAGACAATAAAGGTCACAAGCAAAGGTTCATTGGGGAAATTGGTCACAGCAAAAGATTTGACTCTGCATATAGTTGGTAAAGTGGGTGCAGATGGTGCTACATATAAAGCGATGGAATTCTATGGTCAGACAATTTCCGACCTTTCAATATCAGGCAGAATGACTTTGTGCAATATGGCAATAGAGATGGGTGCCAAAGCTGGTATAGTTCCTGCGGATAAGACTACCTTTGATTATCTTAAAGGCAGAGCAGTAGAAGAATACGAACCATTGTACGCAGATGAAGATGCGATTTATGTGAATGAGTTTCACATAAATACTTCAGATCTGGAGCCACAGGTTGCTCTTCCTCATCAGGTAGATAATGTAGTGGGTGTTTCTGAAGTTCCAGAAACGAAGGTTGATCAGGTATTCATAGGTACCTGCACAAATGGAAGGCTTGAAGATTTGGAACTCGCTGCTAGTATCCTGAAAGGTGAACAGGTTTCAGTAAGGACCATTGTCATTCCAGCTTCAAGGGAAGTGATGAAAGAGGCTTCAATGAACGGCACGCTTACTACACTGCTTGAGGCAGGAGCTACTATTGGTATGCCGGGGTGTGGACCATGTCTTGGTGGTCATATGGGTGTTATAGCTCAAGGTGAGGTCTGCTTGTCTACAGCTAACCGTAATTTCAGAGGGCGTATGGGCTCTGGAGGTTATATTTATCTTGTATCTCCCGCTACTGCTGCAGCATCGGCTATCAATGGCTGCATCACTGATCCGCGAGAGGTCTGAAAGGAAGTGATTTATTGACAGAAAATATCGACAAACATAAGATACTTCATCTGATGGAACACTGGATAGAGCACAACGAAAGCCATGTGAAGAGCTTTAACGAGTGGGGCAGGAAAATCGAAGAAGCAGGGTACGACCAGGTGGCGGCAAAGATCCTTGAAGCTGCCAGAAAAATGGAAGAATGTACTCAAAAACTTCAGCAGGCAAAAGATAATCTCTAATTAGTGATAAATGGTTGCAGGTTATCCTGCAACATCGTCATGTTCCTTTTTCTCTTTATCTTCCAAGTTCTGCATGAGCTCTGGCAAGATGGCCTGCTGCTTGAGCTGCGATAAGCGATATCTCTCCGGCGAGTACTCCCGCAGCAACGATCTCAGCAAATTTCTTAGAATTAGAGCCTGCTGGTTCTCCTGGTCCTTGCACGCCCAGAAGTTTTAGGCAATCTTTCTGAGTACCTAGTCCTGTTCCTCCTCCAACAGTACCCACAGGTAAAGCAGGCATCGTCACTGAACAATAAAGGTCACCATTTTTTGTAACTTCGATAGTTGTAATTGTCGTACTACCTTCTACTACGTGGGCTGCATCTTGTCCACAAGCTAAGAATAATGCCGCTACTATATTGGCGGACTGTGCATTGAATCCGAGTGCTCCGGCACGTGCAGATCCCAGCAAGTTCTTACGGTAATTAACTTCAGCCATCGTCTCTGGCTTACATTTAAGTTTTTCCTCTACTATTTTTGCCGGGATGATGGTATCGGCTATAACTGTTTTGCCTCTTCCAAGAATTGTATTAATGGCTGCTGGTTTTTTGTCTATGCACATGTTACCAGAAAGGGATACAGGTATAGCACCAAACTCATCCTGTATAAGATGTGTTATAGCTTCAGTTGCAATGGTTACCATGTTCATACCCATGGCATCCTTAGTATCAAATATGAATCGCAGATATACAGTATTTCCTGTGGCATAAGGCTCCACAGTTAATAACTTGCCAAATCTTGTAGTTCCTTCTGCCTTTTCTTTCATTTGAGCAAAGATGTCTGGTCTTCTTATCCAATCAACGAATTCCTTTGCTTTAACTACGTCCTCAAGCTTGAATACAGGAGCTCTAGTCATTCCATCCTGAAAAATGCGCACGTTTGTTCCTCCGGAGTTGTAGATGGCTGAACATCCTCTATTAGTGCTTGCCACTAGTGCTCCTTCGGTAGTTGCAAGGGGCAAATAGAAATTTCCCTTGGCAAATTCGCCACTTATTTTAATAGGGCCTGCTACTCCGAGAGGTATTTGTACAGATCCTATCATATTTTCTATGTTGCGCTTTGTTGCTATCTCAGTTTCAAGTGTGTAATGCTGTATATTTTCAAATCTGGTTTTAGTAATCTCTTCTAGAGCATTTCTGCGAATGGATATTGCTGAATCCACGGTCGCTGCTATTTTATCTATATTTCGAAATGATATTTCTCCAGTAACTACTTTTTGAACAATGTCTTTCTCACTTTTTTCCATTTCTTCTCTATCTGGCATGATTGTCACCGTTTGTTAATTTGACTAAGAAGCATAGTCATTCTACAATATAATTCTTGACTATCTTGGTATTTTGTATGGTCCTTTCCATATGGTTCCTAAGGCTAACCGTTGCATCCAATCTTTTTTCTCTATAATACTGTAAATTTGAGAGTTTTCTGTGACTTCTACTTCAGACTAGATTCTTGAGTTAAAAGTAACATCATTGTAAACTATTATTTTGCTAGGTCCAGTCAATATTGTTTATTCTTTTGAACAATATTAAGCCTTGCTTTTGTATAGGTCTATGATCAAGAAGGATTTAGTATTGTCAAATGAATAAACCATATGGCTGATTTAAGTCTCTCATACATGTAAAACAGCATTTTATATATTATAAGGGAAATATATACCATGCATTTATTTGAGTCATTGACGATAGCATTAAGAAGTTATACGTGAAATACAAAATGTGCCTAGATTTTCATAGGTGGTTAAATGGTTGACGCAGATATCAAAGAAAGGGTAAATACGGGTATTCCGGGACTGGATGAGATGCTACGTGGCGGATATTTCAAAGGTACGGCAAATGTGGTTTCCGGCGATTCAGGTACAGGTAAGACTATATTTGGGACTCAGTTTATCCTTGAAGGAGCAAAGAAAGGCGAAAAAGTGATGTGTATAATCACTTCTGAAGAATCGAAGTCAATTGTTAAGGAAATGAATACTTCTTTTGGCTGGGAATTGGAAGAATATGTTAAGAAAGGTTTACTAGTCTTTGTTGATATCACGGACCCAAGCTTAAGGTTGCAGAAAAGCGTGGAAATTGCACCATCTGAGCTTATCAAGAGTTTTAAGAAACTTGTAGAAAGCAAGATAGAGGAGCTCAAACCTACCAGAATATTTATCGATTCAATTGAAGCACTATTCCTTGCAATTGAGTCCAATTACAAGTTAAGGACACTGATAGATGATGTATTTGGTGTATTCCGAAAGCATGAAGTTACTTCTGTTATCACCGTGGGAGCTATGTACGGGCTTGATGAAATGGTGGAATACGGGGCTGATTCAGTTATAAAGTTGGGACGAATTATTGCAGGAAACAATTTGCAGCGTTCTATCTATGTTATGAAGATGAGGGGCTCAGGCACTATCAACGAAGTTCGTGTTCTTAATATTAGTGATAGTGGTATGCAGGTTCTTGCTCAATCTCCATATCTGGAATAATTAAAGGTAGTCTCCAGTTCTTTTATTAGAACTGTATTTTTCTTTTGTATTCTTAATGCTTACAATACATACCAGTCATTATCATTGATAACTTCTTCCTTTTCTTCGACTTCTGTTACTGGTTTACTAAGAGGTTTACTAATAGCTTCTGCAAAGTCCTGTAAATAGTCCTTCTGATTGAGGCTTCCATATATGAAATTCTTAGTTGGTTGTATATTCTTCTCAATAGTTTCTATTCTCGGAACTATAGTGACGGGTATAGATGTCATTTCAACAGCTTTTTCCATCGCTGTTCTGAAATCTCCGATGCAGTAAGCTATTCTATATTTGTAATTATTTTTTGTTTTTTCAAGGTAGCGTGCAATTCTTTCGCTTTCCATTCTGATGAAATCACGCTTTATCTTGGAAACATTGCATTTTCCCATCATGAACTGATAATCCATAAATGGATATTGGGTATCAAGCTCTCGAGGGGTAATTCCACATGTACCGAATACTACGATATGTACCATTTCAGGTTCCACTATTCCAAAGATCAATCTATCAAATATTTTATGTGATGGGCTTTCATGATATGGTTTCTTTTTTGCACAGGGCACGAATATGCAGAAATCTCTAACAGGTGGTTGATACTCAGTCAGTATCCACTCATTTGCACGTTTCATATCTGGATGATATATGATCATTTCTGTATCAAGAGGTTCTGCAGAACGTTCATTCTCTGGTATAATAGGTTTCAAGCTAGGATGAGTTCGGAGAAACTATATATATAACTATCGATGTTATGGTTTTGTACAAACTGTACAATTGCTTATGTTTTTATATTATCTTAATAGAGAGGCAGAAAATGGCAAGTTCCATTCATGAAATGCTCCGAGCGAACTGTAAATGTGATGATGTGGCAAAATGTGTTCTGGGACTAAAGAATCTTGACTTGCTAGCCTATAAAAAGCTCTTTGAAAAGGGTCCCATGACTGCAGAAGAATTGGGTGATTTATTACAGAGGGAGCGGAGTACAGCATATCGTTCATTGCAGAATCTTATTGCAGTTGGTTTAGTTTATAGGGAAACAAAATCAATTCAGATAGGTGGATATTATTATGAATATGTTGCCATTCCACCAATGCAGTTTAAGCAAATGCTTAAACAGAATATAAACGATTGGCATGATAAAATGGGTAAATTGCTAGATGACTTTGAGGAAGAACTTTTAAACTCAGCTTCTGAATAAATTTTTCTTCCATCTACCGGATTAAATATAAGAACATACACTCTTTTGAGAACAGTGGAAGAATGTGAGTCAGAGCAATTGTTTGACGGGAAGTTGAGGGTTTTTAGCTCCTTTGATCACATTCTTCTTGTGCAAACCAATTCGTTTTGTAGCCCTGTGGAGGGGCTCAAAGCGTACCACCAATGTCATTCCCGTTTTTCATTGTAGGTAATTAGTATAACTCTAATTTCCAGTATTTAACTATTTCTATACTTCACTACGTGCTACTCATTATTATAATAAGGTCATTTACTGGGCACTTCGCCAGTAATCTTGCACCAATTTCATAATGATTCCATAAATCGATTAATTCTTTCCAAAGCTTCTGCTATTTGGTCCTTGGAGGTGGCATATGAACACCTAAGGAATCCCTCGCCTGCTGGTCCAAATACGTCTCCTGGGATTGTAACAACTTTTTGTTCATGAAGCAATCTCTCAGCGAACTCTTCGGATGTCAAGCCAGTGTTTCTCACAGAAGGAAAAGCATAGAATGCACCTTTTGGCTCATAACATTCGAGCCCAATTTTGTTTAGCCCACTCACTATTAAGTGCCTACGACGGTCATAATCTCTAATCATTCGTTGCATTTCTTCGTTACCATTACGAAGGGCTTCGATAGCTCCTACCTGTGCAGTTATAGGTGCACAAAGCATGCAGTATTGGTGGATGCGTATCATTGCATTTATTATGGGTGGTGGTGCCAGTGCATATGCCAGTCTGAATCCTGTCATAGCATAGGCCTTTGAGAACCCGTTTAGCAGGATGGTTCTCTCCTTCATATCCTCTATAGTTGCAAAGCATGTATGACTTCCATTATATGTGAGGCATTCGTATACTTCATCCGATATGACCATTATATCGTGCTCAGATACTACTTTGGCAATAGCTTCTAAGTCTTTTCTACCCATTATTGCACCTGTGGGATTATTGGGATAATTCATTATGACTGCTTTTGTTTTTGGGGTAATGGCATTTTCCAGATCTTCAGCAGTCAATTTAAAGTGATTTTCCAGTTTCGTGACCACGGGCACGGGCACGCCTCCAGCAAACATGACCGATGGGACATAAGCGACATAAGCAGGTTGAGGTACTATTATCTCGTCACCTGGGTTGGTTATAGCTCTTATCGCTACATCTAGAGCTTCGCTTACACCGGACATTACTAAGATCTCAGAAGCAGGATCGTAGTGGATGCTATGTTTGTGAGAATATGACTTTGAGATTTCTTCTCTAAGTTCCATTAGCCCATAATTAGAAGTGTATGATGTTTTGCCGGTCTCTAAGGAATGGATACATGCTTCCCTTATATGCCAAGGTGTTACAAAGTCAGGCTCACCAACTCCTAAAGATATAACGCCTTCTATTCCCGATGCAAGATCAAAATATTTCCGTATCCCGGATGGGGGAACTTTTGTCATCACATCTGCCACAAATCTCTCTGAATTGCATTTCTTCTGCACGGTTATCCCTGGCCAGGTATTACCTATTTTGTATCTATGGGGTTACTATCAAACGGTTGTTTTCTTCCTGCTCTTGCAGGATAACTCCGTCTTCCTTGTATGTTTTTAATACAAAGTGAGTAGTAGTGTGTTGTACCTGCTCTATTGTTGATATCTTCTCCGCAACGAAGAATGCAACTTCCTTCATAGTCTTTCCCATTACTGTCAGTGAAAGGTCATATTGGCCGGATAACAATCTTACAGAGCGTACTTCTGGAAATTTATACAATCGTTCAGCTATGGCTTGGTAACCCCTATTTCGTTCTAAGGTTACTTTTAGTTCGATGATCGCATACACATGCTCATCACCTGCAAAGTCCCAGTCAATAATCGCTCTGTATTTGCGGATTACTCCGGCATCCTCTAATTCCTTTATCCTTTTATTGACTTCTTCTATTGGGATTCCTGTCAGGGTTGCAATCTCTTCATGAGTGACCCTGGCATCTTGTTCCAGACATTCTAGTATATGCCTTGTTTCAATATCCATCTCATAAGCAACCCCTTGAAATTAGAAAAAAAGTGAAAGTAAAAAAGGAGTGTGCTCAACCGAGCAGCACTGCATTGACCACTCCATCCTGTCCAGGACGGCTGGTGATTCTAGCATTACCTATAGGGGTACGAATTACTGAACCTTTTGTCAAAATATTACGTCTGACGTAGTGCTCGTTAGCCTCGTTCCCAACTACTGTCTCTATTGTGGTTTTTTGAGTTTTACCACTTGCATCTGTCACATTGGCCACGTTGCACTGCAGGAGTCTAATCTTACTGTTACCACCCATTGTGGAAACCAGCTTGATTTTAACGTCGTCAAGGCGTGTGTCAGCCGGTTCACGTCCAAGCTCGAATTTCCTCTTCGCGCGGTAAGCTTTTATTTTAGCACCTGTGTACTTTCTTCTTGATCTGCCTTGCCATTTCATAATATGTCCTCTTGAATATGTATAATTCGGATGATATCTGTTAAAGTGAGTTTTTCAACTTTAATGGTTATGGACTTACCTTTACTTGAAGGATTGTATAAGAAGTTTTCGAGTGGTCCTTAAATGTGTCCTGTCTTTTTTAGCTTGCAGCATGTATAGGAGGAGATATGTCTTGTGTATTAATCTCATATTTCTCTTCTATCCAAGCTTTAATCGGCAATTAATAAATATCTCCTCTACTATTTCCCTTTATGCTCCGCATATTATTTCTTGGCACAGGTGGCTCCCTGCCAACACGTAATCGAAACCCTTCTGCAATAATGGTCAATAGGGAAGGTGAGCTTTTGCTTTTTGATTGCGGAGAGGGAACTCAACAGCAGATGATGCGTGCTAAAACAGGAATGAAAGCTCTTACTTCTATTTTTATCACCCATTTCCACGCCGATCATATGCTCGGTATTCCCGGGCTTATACAAACAATGTCTTTTTTAGGACGGACAGAACCATTGCGCATATATGGTCCACAATGGGTTAAAGAATTCGTAAAAATACTCTCTGAACTTGGTTATTACAAACTTCGCTTTGAAGTTGAAGCCATTGAATTAGTTCCAGGAGAGATTGTTAGTAGGGATGGTTATTGTATTCAGGCGATTGAAACAGATCACAGTGTTCCCAGTCTTGGTTATGTATTGTTGGAAGACTCTCTAAGAGGACGATTTAACCGTGAAAAAGCCATTGCTTTGGGAGTACCCCCTGGTCCCCTCTTTTCAAAGCTACACAGTGGTATCGATGTTGAGGTTAACGGAACATTGATACGTTCTGAGGATGTCGTTGGGCGAATGAGGTCCGGCAGAAAAATTGTCTATACTGGTGATACTAGACCATGCGATTCTATTCTTATGGCTAGTAAGGGTGCAGATGTGTTGATACATGACAGTACGCTTGCTAGCGACCAGGGTGAATGGGCAAAAGAATCAAAGCATTCTACAGCATTTGAAGCAGCCACTCTTGCAAAAGAAGCAGGTGTTGATCGGTTGGTATTGACTCATATAAGCTCTAGATACACGGATGATGCATCGCCTCTTTTAAAAGAAGCTCAAACTGTATGTGAAAATGTCATAATTGCAGAGGATCTAATGGAGATAGACATTCCTCTGAAAAAATAATGGTAAAGGTTTAGATTATTGTCCAATCAAGCCTGTTATCATTCTTATCGTAAAGGGACACTTCCATTGTTCTATCTTCTAGTGGTATGCTCAAGGCTTTAACTCCGATATACAGGATGTTTCCTGGGTTGTAGTTGAATAATTCCGGTTTTGTTCTCCCGAAATATACTCTACCTCCAGATTCGATCTCCTCTACGGTGACACCATACCAATCGCCCTTATTTATTATATTTATTATCTTACATTCAAATCTGTCTGATTCGCTGATATCTTCCATATGATCACTTAAATTAGAGTATTAAATAAAAATGATGGTATTGTCTTAGGAATACATCCGATTATCCAGTGCAGTGCCATTCTTTTGGAGCAATTTCCCGACTGATTCCTCAAAATGCTTTCCTGTAACTTCTTCCATATTTTCTATTATTGCCTGATGTAAAGCTGTTTTTAGAACCTTCTCTACAAGATCCCTTCCCGAAAATCCTTTTGTCATTGCAGCGATCTTCTTTACATCCAAGCCCGTCACAGGTAATGGGAATGTGGATATGTTTGTTTCAAGTATCTTGATCCTCTCTGCCTCGTCAGGTAATATAAACTCTATCTCTTCTTCGAATCTGCTTCTTACTGCGGGGTCAAGGGTGTTAGTACGGTTAGTAGCTCCAATGGTACAAATTCCGTCTCTCTCTACTATTCCATCCATTTCAGTAAGCAAAGCATTTACTATTTCTGCAACATCTCCTCGAAGTTCTTGGTGCCGCCTGTCCAGCGCAATAGCATCCAGTTCATCTATAAATATAATGCACGGAGCCATGTCTTCAGCTCTGTCATATAGCTGGTGTATCTGTCTTGCGCCCTCCCCCACATATTCTCCTATCATTTGTGTAGCTTTTACGGGAATTATGGGGACATTTGTCTTATTGGCAAGGGCTTTTGCAAGCATCGTTTTGCCAGTGCCTGACGGTCCGAAGAATAGTACATTACGTGGTGCCCACTTGCCGAATTTCTCCGGTTGTTCCAGATATTTCTCAATCAATTTGCACTTTTGCTTGGCAGTATGTTGTCCGATTACATCGTCAAAACAAACGTTACTGCGGAATTCCACAGTGGGGGTAGTAGCGTTATCTTCGTGCACTATTATTGAGGTTTCCATGCCGATAACTGATTCTGGAGGCTCTACTTCTTTTATTTTGTATGCAAAATCAGGATACATCCTCTTGTCAAACAGGTATTCGCCTTTGCGCGCAATGTGCCCATTCCACTGTTCTCGGGCATAAAACTCAAAAACTCCAGTATTCTCTATTTCTGGATAATCATCCAATATGCTACTTAATGGATAACCTATCGGTTCAAGGACCAGAAGTTCTGCTGTTGATTCTACTGGTTCGAAACCATCTTCTCTGTTGTTTTTGTGGTTTGTACGCTGCACTGATCTAACTATGCTCTCAACTCTATTCGTTTTCTAATCGCACATAAAGGTACTTACAGATATTAAACTTACCCTTCTTTTGATCAGTCTTTTTTGTTATTTATTTTGCTTGTTTAAAGGAGCAAAAATAATATAATAGATACTAATATATTATATTCCATAACTTTTAGTCGATTATTATCTCAAGGAGCTCTGAAAACGAATGACTTCATGGTCAAAAGAATTTTATGCAATGGTTCTTATATTTATGTTGTCTGCAATACTGCCTTATATTGGGATAAATGCCAATACAACACTTAAAATCGAATTGGTCTTAATCTTCTGCGTTTGCGTTTTTGTAATCTATATTTCAGTCAATCATTCCTTTAATATTTCTAAAATTGTAGATTCTGCTATTCCCGAGTCTCCAGTATCTCAGGCTCCAGATATTTCCTCTCATAGTTCCAGATATGAACTTCCAGAGATCACTTCTCTTCTGTCACCTCTCTCTGGAACAGAGGACGGTATTATTCATATATTAAGTCTAATTGGTGAGCTAACTGATTGCACAAGGTGTTCAGTCTATGAATTACAAGGTACGCTGAATATAGCTAAAAGAAGGTACTTTTGGACTAAAAGTGGAGCAGATGGAGAAAAAGATGTATTCCATAATTATAAGATGAAGATGTTTCCTTTGATATTCAGCAGCATTAAAAATAAAAAATCTGTCTATATTAGGGATATTACATCTGTCAAGGAAGCAACCCCTGATATTAAATTGTTGCAAGCGCAGGTAAAGATTTCTTTTATTGCGATCCCAATAGTCGATGATGGTGACGTTTTTGGGTTCATAGCTATTGAAGATTCTCAAAAAACCGTTTCATTAGAAGAAGAACCTTCTGATCTTATCTTTTTGTCCGAGCTATTGAGGTTAGCAATAGTGCAGAAAAAGTTCATAGATGAGATCTCTCTATTCAAGAACCTCATTAACCGATCAAATGATTACATTATCGTAATAGATCGAAATACTTCAAAGTTACTCGACGCTAATGAGACACTTTGTGCTCAGGCAGGATATTCTAAGGCCGAGTTCATGTCGATGGAGCCTGACATTCTAATGGATGCAGTGGGCAATTTCTGGGCTGGAGCTTTCTTTGAGGCATGTGGAAGTAGCTATCTTGATGTTGATTCAAGTTTTAAGACAAAAGATGGAAAAAAGATACCTGTAGAAATTAATGTTACTTTTATAGCACACGGTGATAGTGAGTATGTTCTTGCTGTTGCCAGGAACATTATCGAGCGTAAAGAAAGAGAACTGGTACTACAAAAGATCAGGGATAGGGTGGAACTTGCTCTTAATGGTGCTGACTTAGGTATATGGGATTGGGATGTAGCTACTGATGAGCTTGTTTTTAATACGCGTTGGGCTGAAATGCTTGGCTACCAAGCTGCCAGTCTTCCTCCGAATTTCAAATCAATTACTGGAATGATCCATGAGCTGGAGCGAGATAAAGTAATTTCTGTTTTCAGGGGTATCAAACAATCATTACCATTCTTTGAGGAAGAATTTAGAGTTACGACCAGAAATAACGAGATAAAATGGCTTCTTGTGAGGGGCAAAGCTACAGAGTTCGATAATGAAGGTAAAGCTTCCAGACTAACCGGAACTGCTATGGATATAACTCAACGCAAAATGTCGGAAGATCACCTGAAACAATATGCAGACAAACTACAGCGATCAAATGAAATGAAAGAGTTATTCACGGATATATTGCGCCATGATTTACTAAATCCGGCAGGAGCTATTAAAGGATATACAGAACTACTGCTCGAGATTGAAAACAATGAGCGGAAAAAGACAATGCTTGAAAGAATACAGAAAAGTGATAACAAACTCATTGATATGATCGATACTGCAGCCAAATTCGCTAAACTCGAATCTCAGGATGAGCTTGAATTTTCTATAATGGATCTTGGTGATTTACTGCGCAATGTTACTGAAAGCTTGCGAACCATGCTGGAATCCAAGAAAATAGAAGTTTTCATGCGTTTTTCTGGAGTTCATAGTTCATCTGTTAATCCTATAGTTGAAGAAGTATTTGCGAACTTCCTTACCAATGCTGTGAAGTACAGTTCTGAGAACACATCTATATCCATTTATATTTTCGATGAGGGCGGTATGTGGAAAGTAGCTGTTAGCGATCAGGGGGAAGGTATTTCTGACGCTGATAAACCCTACGTTTTTGATAGATTCAAGAGGGTCACCAAGAAAGGTGTCAAAGGTACGGGGCTTGGCCTTGCCATTGTTAAAAGAATAGCTGAATTACATCATGGTGATGTGGGGGTCGAGGATAATCCTGAAGGCAAAGGTAGCAGATTCTGGATTCTCTTAAATAAAGCCTGAAATACAGTTCAGCAACAGGTTTAAGTTAAATACCTTCTATCAGGGTCTAAAATCTTTTTAGGAGGCATATTTATTAAACTTGATGAGGTAATTTATTACAAGGGCAATTGTTGAGGAGTACTTTAAGGTTTTTTTAGAATATACTGATGTGGATGTAGCACTAGTTGGCGGGGATCCTGCAAATCTGGTGGCTGCCAGGTATCTTGCTGAGAGCGGAATAAAAACAGCGCTTTTCGAGAAGAAATTATCAATCGGAGGGGGTATGTGGGGCGGTGGGATGATGTTCCCTAGAATCGTGGTGCAGGAAGAGGCCATATGTATCTTGGATGATTTTGGTATCAATCATAAGGAATATCAGGATGGTTACTATATTGCAAATTCCATAGAAGCTGTGGGGAAATTGATTTCAGGGGCTATTGATGCAGGTGCTCAGATATTCAATCTTGTTGATGTGGAAGATGTCATGATCCGCGAGGATGATAGGGTTTGTGGTTAGGTTATTAATTGCGTTCCGGTATTTATGGGGAAACTACCTGTAGATCCTCTTGCTATCCGTGCGAAGCTTGTGGTCGATGGAACTGGTCATGATTCTATCGTGTGTAGCACTGTACAGCGTAAAGTGCCAGGATCAAAGTTCAAAGGAAAACCTGTGGTGGGGGAAAAGCCAATGTGGGCTGAGGTAGGCGAACGCATGGTCGTGGATGCCACTGGTGAAGTTTATCCAGGCCTTTTGGTAGCTGGTATGGCTGCTACTGCAGTTTCAGGTTCTCCTAGGATGGGACCCATTTTCGGAGGTATGATGCTGTCTGGTAAAAAAGTGGCTAGTATTGCTTTGGATATATTGCGGTCTTGATTCATATGTACGAAACCTGGGTCTAAAGGCACACATTGTTAGCCTTTTGTCAGGACTTCAGGAAGGAAAAGTTTATGTAAGAGAGATACATGTATAGGGTGCTCGTGTTAACAACACGTGATACCTACTTCGAGCCGGGGTGGGGTAGCGGTTATCCTGTGGCCCTGTGGAGGCTACGATTCGAGTTCGACTCTCGATCCCGGCCCCTCATTTTAATCATCTATGTTTTATAAGTTAAGGTTACCTTTGAATCTTCTTTTTTTTTAGCACATGTTTTAATATGAATTCGGTTCTAATCTCATTGCTCAATATATACCACTAAAAAAAGTATTAGGAGAATTCATCAAGTTTGAGCTGTCTACGTGGGCAGAATTCTCCTGGAATATCCAATGGGTATTCGCTTGTCAGGCATGCTAGGCACAGATTCTCTTTTTCAATGCCTATTGCACGTACTAATCCCTCTATACTTAAATATCCAAGTGAGTCCGCATTAATTACAGCCTCTACTCCTGCTATTGTTTTATGGGCTGCTATCAACTCACTTCTTGTGCCCATATCTATACCAAAATAACAAGGAGCTACTATGGGTGGGCTGCCAATGCGTGCATGTATCTCTTTTGCACCTGCATTCTTCATCATATCAATAATACGCCTGGAAGTAGTTCCGCGTACTATGCTGTCATCTATAAGAACTATTTTTTTGTCCTTTATGTTCTCTGAAATAGTATTCATCTTAAGGCGTACAGCAGTTTCGCGCATTGCCTGGCCAGGAAGGATAAATGTCCTGCCGATATATCGGTTTTTCATAAGTCCTTCGCTATATTTTATATTGGCCTCGTATGAATATCCGATGGCTGAAGTGATCCCTGAGTCCGGTACTGGTGACACAATATCTGCTTTGACAGGATGTTCACGTGCAAGTTCTCTACCTATCTTCTCGCGAACATTATAGACAAGCTTGCCATCGATGATAGAATCCGGCCGTGCAAAGTAAACATATTCAAACACACAGTGTGCATGATATTTTTCCTGAACCAGCTGATGACTCTCAAATATATCTTCTTTGAAGACTATCAACTCTCCAGGTTCCACTTCTCTGATTAGCTTTCCATTGAGGGTATCTACTGCAACGCTTTCCGAAGCAACAATGTATCCTCCTTCAATCTTTCCTATGCATAACGGTTTAAATCCAAGTGGATCGCGAACTGCATACAACTGATCATCGATGAGGATAGCAAGAGAATAGGATCCTACAAGCCTTTTTATCACATTGGAAATTGACTGGATAGGGTCATGGCGCAACAGTTCTTTTACCAGAAGGTGTGCAATTATTTCTGTATCAGAATTAGTGATAAATATTCGACCTTCTAGTTCTAATTCATCCCGCAAGGCGCTATAGTTTGCAAGGTTTCCATTATGAGCTATTGCTATAGTTCCACTCTTATAATTCACAATAAGGGGCTGACAGTTCTCTATTTTTGAGTCTCCGGTGGTAGAATACCTTACGTGACCTACGCCGACATTGCCTTTAAGTTCTATCAGATCTTTCTTTACATATACTTCGGGTACCAATCCCATACCCTTTATGGATTTAATATGCAACCCATCATGTACTGTAATTCCAGTCGATTCTTGCCCTCTGTGTTGCAAGGCATAAAGGGCATAGTATATTTGGAGAGCGGTGGGGTTGTCTGTAGATGCATGGTTCTGCATCACAACACCCACTACGCCACATTCCTCTTTCATCTATACCCCAAAAGAGAGAATAGTATTATTTTTAGAATTTGCACTTACGTTCCCATTTGTAACTTCTCATACGTGGTGTCCTACCAAAACCGCATGCAGTACACTGCTTTGTATGGATGTTTAGTGATACGCTACCGCAGCGCCTGCATGTAACATGTGTGCGCTTTTGCCTTTTTCCCATTGAGGGAGTACCTTTTGACATTTATCTTCACCTTGTTGAACTTTTTCGTCTCTCTAATTAATTATCGTGGTAAGTACCGTCTATAAGTTAACCGTGTATCAAGTGAACCTCAGACAGTATCATAGGTTAAATATGTTACGGGGATACGTATACTACGTTGTCACCCCTTATTATTACAGTACCGAGTTTTCTAATCTCGCTCTCTCTCAGCTCTTCAGCTTCCTCAAGAACAAGGTTCATATGTACGTCGTAGCCCTGCAAATTTCCTCTAAACTCGCGGGCACCTTTCAATCTCACAATAACCGGTGTGTTCAAAGCATTGTTTAGTATATCAAGAGGTCTGTTTCCCATTTAAAGCCGCCTCATCTAAATAAATCAAAGTAGTCCTAAATGATATGTATCAACGGAATGATAGCATTATATTGGTCTCCATTGTGTATAGTCAGATATAAAACTATCGAACATAGCGTTTTATGTTGTTGATCTAATTCATGGGGCATAGGGGTCCGTTGACCATAATGTATTTAGGACATTGTCCATATCTCTTGCCATATTCTATCTCTTCAGTTTTTTGTGAAAAAAATATCTAATGGTGAACATAATGTCTATTACTCCCGTGGTACTAACTATAGCAGGTTCAGACTCAGGTGGCGGTGCAGGTATTGAAGCCGATATCAAGACCTTTGCAGCTTTAGGAGTACATGGCACTTGTGCGATAACATCTGTTACTGCACAAAATACCAAGGGTGTACTTAGTATTTACGATCTACCTCCTTTTGTGATTAGTGAACAGATAAATGCTGTATGTTCTGACATGGATGTTAAATGGGCAAAGACAGGTATGCTCTCCTCTGCTGAGATTATTGAAGTTGTGTCAAAAGACGCAAGATCTCAGGGATTATCTCTTGTGGTAGATCCAGTGATGGCAGCTGAAGCTGGTGGTGATCTGTTGCGTAAAGATGCAGTAAGGGCACTTAAAGAGAAGCTACTTTCCTTTAGTAAGGTCGTAACTCCTAACATCTATGAAGCACGTGCGCTCTCGGGTATTGATATTAAAGATGTGAATGATGCAAAAAAAGCGGCCAAATTAATTGCAGAATCCGGTGTCGAAGTAGTTATTGTCACTGGTGGCCATCTGGATGCATCTGATGTGGTATATGAATCTGCTTCAGATACATTCACTGTAGTACCAGGCAAGTTCCTGGAAGGAGGCACCCATGGGTCTGGATGCACCTATGCTGCGTCTATAGCGGCATTTCTATCAAAGGGGCATTCTATAGTCGAAGCTGCCATGCTTGCCAAATCCTTTATAGAAATGGCTATTGTCAGCAGTGCGAAAGTAGGTCGTGGAATGGGTCCTGTGAACCAATTGGGTTCAACTCTTAGAAATGCCCAACGTTATGAAACTCTTCAAAATACTATTTCAGCCGCCAATATTCTGGTATCTTGTAATGAATTCGGGAAACTCATTGCAGAAGTGGGTTGTAATATTGCCATGGCAATTTCCGAAGCATCTACCTTGACAGATGTAGTTGGTGTCAGCGGACGGATCGTACGTGTAAAATGTATGCCCTATATTGCAGGTAATGTGGAATTAGGGGGCAGCAATCATGTGGCAAGAATGGTTCTTGCAGCTATGAAATTTGATCCTTCTATAAGGGCTGCTATCAATCTAAGTTACTCTGAAAAAGTACTGTGTATATGCAGAGAAATGGGGCTTACGATCTCTTCCTTTGACAGGTGTGATGAGCCAGAGCAGGTCAATACTATGGATTGGGGTGTGACCTTTGCAATTGGGAATTTCAATTCAACTGCCTTGAATAAAGTGCCTGATATCATATATGATAAAGGCAGTGTTGGTAAGGAACCCATGATACGACTTTTTGGTAAAACTGCGGAAGAAGTGGCCCATAAAGCAGCTATAATTGCAAGGCTATACTCCAGTAGCAACGATATATGATAGTAATAATTATATTCAATCTATCTTCTGTAAGAAACACATATAGGGACAGTTAATTCTTTTAAATGGGTGAGAACATGCAGGATTTTATTATAATTGGACATAAAGCTGTAACCACGGGTGGCTTTTCACTTAATGATATGCCAGGTTCTGCAGGAAGGATGGATATCCTCTGCAGATGTATCAACTCGGTTTTTTTTCTATCTCATGACCTGAGAAGGGACGTACAAGCCCACCTGCTACTTCTGGGTGAGCCGAACTCTCCTAGGCTTATACGTTTCAATGGAGAAAAAGTACGCTATCTGAACCCGGATGAAAGAAGTGCAGGAGCCTTAATTAAAAAGGCTCTGGAATTAGATAACATTTCTTCTCTCGAAATCCGCTCAACACCGGGTGTATGGGTGCGTGAAGCTGACCTGCAGACCTTGCTGGACGAATTTGTCAGGGACGGTCGCAAAATATTCTATTTCAGGGAAGATGGTGAAGATATAAGACGCATGGCTGAAGAGATCAAAGATGGTGTTTTCATTTTGGGGGACCATCTTGGGCTTATGGAAGATGAGGAAAGTCTTGTACTTGAAATGTCTGCGGGTACTATCTCCTTAGGGCCGCTTTCATTACATGCAGATCATTGTATCATCCTTATACATAATGAGCTTGATAGGCTTACGACAAGCCATATAGAAAGATAACAGTTTTATGCTGGTTTGCCATTAGAAGACCAGGACATAAATTCAGAGTGATCAGATGAGCATATTCGATACCGCTAAGATGATAATCCATGAAGGGCCGATCTGTGACCATTGCATGGGAAGGCAGTTCGCAAAGTTGTCTACTGGCCTTACCAATGCCCAGAGAGGCAATAGCCTTAAGGTGGCCCTTGCCATGGAAGGGCACCGTATTCATAAAGAGGAAGGGGAGGATTCTCTTCTTCGGGAACTTGTTTCCAGTTGTAGTTATGCACGTAAGGTGCTAGGCTTGAGCGGAGAGGACGAGCGTTGCTGGGTATGCCTTGGTTTGTTCAATGATCTGGAAAAATGGGCAGATCTTGCTGTTGCTGCACTTGATGGTTTCGAGTATTCCAGTTTCCTTGTAGGTACCAAAGTAAGTGGTCTTCTTAGTGAGAATGAGGAGATCCTCTGGAGTGAATGCGGTATTGCTCATGCTGAACAGTTAAAGACCGAAATGAACAGAGAAGTGGGGAAACTAATTGCTTCCAAAACAGGCAAAACTGTTGAGTTCGAGCAGCCCGGGATAGTTGTGATGCTTGATCTTGCTTCTGAAACCCTAAGTCTACAGATCAAGTCTCTTTACATCCAGGGTCGCTACAAGAAGCTTGTAAGGGGGATTCCACAAACAAGATGGCCATGTCGTAATTGTAAAGGAAGGGGATGCGAAAGATGTGGTTTTACGGGTAAGCAATATCCGGAATCTGTAGACGAGCTGATTAAAAAAGATGTTATCGCTGTAGCGTCTGCAGCTGATACTGCATTCCACGGTGCGGGAAGGGAAGATATCGATGCTCTTATGCTTGGCAGTGGCAGACCTTTTGTGGTGGAGGCTATTAATCCGAAAGTTCGTACTATTAATCTGAAACAGCTTCAAGAGGCAATTAATTCTCATGCCTCCGGTAAGGTGGAAGTGCATGGGTTGCAGATCGTATCAAAGGATATGGTGGAGAAACTAAAATCAGCTCATGCGGATAAAGTATATAACCTTAAAGTTACATTCACTGACCCAGTTTCAAAGGAAGAACTGCTATCAGCACTGGAAAGTCTTTCAGGTGCAGAGATTCAGCAAAGAACGCCCCAGCGTGTATCTCACAGAAGGGCTGATCTAATCCGAAAAAGGTATGTGCATGCCATAGAACTTTTAGGATCGGAAGCAGACCATGCTATGGTGAGGGTCAGGTGCGAAGGCGGTCTCTATGTCAAGGAGCTTGTGTCCGGTGATGAAGGGCGGACTGTTCCAAGTCTTACCGGGATGCTAGGTAAACAGGCAACTGTTACGGAACTTGATGTAGTGAATGTTGATATTTGAACTATTATCCATTAATCACAATATATACAACGGAGAAGAATTATGTCACATGGTGAGAGACACTGTACAAGGTACAAATTGAAGAAGACCATAAGGGAAAGAGGAATTTCCCCTGTAAGTAAGGCTATTCAGGAATTCAATAACGGACAGATGGTACACATTGATATAGATCCAAGCGTCCAAAAAGGGATGCCAAACCCAAAATTCCAGGGGAGCACAGGCAAAGTAATTGGCCAGAGGGGAAGAGCTTATCTATTGCAGGTGAGGGATGGAAACTCTATGAAAGAGGTAATTTCTCTTCCGCAGCACCTGAAACCCCAAAAGTGATGGTATTTTATACCTTCACTGGCAATGCTTTAGCTTATTATCGATAGATATATCTTGATTAATGAGTATAAGTGTATGTTTATCGATATAGAGTTCCATATACTGTAAGGTACATTAAGAGTGTATTTCGATGATAGTAAAGAACATTCTAAGTGAAGAACTTCTGACAATCTCAGAGGTCAGGGAGATGCTCAATGGGATCATGGAGGAGCGCCTAAGCAAAGAGGAAGAGCTCCGGTATGAGCTACGTAAGGCTATAAACCATGCAGAGATGTTCTCAAGGATGAGCGCCCAGAAGTCAAGGGAACTCGTTAACAAGCTCATGGAGCTGGAAAAGATGAAACCTGAGATTGCTGTACGGATAGCTGATCTCGCTCCTCAAAGCAGGGATGAGCTTAGGACCCTGTACGCAAAGGAGAGGTACACACTTTCCGAATCCGAGCTGGACTCGATATTGGACCTTGTGAGTGAGGCAGTAGAATAGATTTATATTTGAAAATCTCATTTCTATTTTGATTTTGTACGCAATCATTAGCGGTTAGTTTCACGGAAGTGTTTAGTATGATGACGAGGGGAAAATCACCTGATCGAGAGGATTATGCATGGATCATAGATTACCTGCCTTATGGCAGTAGTGTGGATTCCAAGCCGTCCTATCAGAAAAAGCCTATCGTTCAGGCTGTAGGGGAAAAACACTTTGTTCTCATGGAACTAGTGCCAAAAGAGAACTCAGTGCCTCAGATTCAGTCAAGGGTTTACATAGGTGAAGGTGATCGTGATATAATCGATCATGTCAAGCACAGGATCAGTTTCAATGAACTAAGTCATGGATCTCAACTAGAACTTCCATATATACTTGAACAAATGGTGATTCTTGATGAGCAGCGTTTTGTGGATTTCTTTAACGATGCGCATCCGATCACCAATCGGTTACACATGTTGGAATTACTTCCGGGCATTGGAAAGAAACTCATGTGGGCTATCATTGATGAACGCAAAAAAGGCATGTTTACCAGTCTTAAGGAACTCCATGGAAGGATTGGAGGCCTGCATTCTCCTGAGAAAATCATATCTAACCGTATAATCGATGAGCTCAAGGATGATAATATCAAATACAGGCTTTTCACTATACCTCTGCGCCGTAATAAGCAGGAATGAAGGGTGAATCGATCCTTGGTCCGTAGTATACTACGCCATTATGGCATACATGGAGGGCAGCATGACCAGCACTTTCTTGTGGATGAGGGGATCCTGGATAGGATAGTTGAGTCTGCGCATATTGTTCCAGGCGAGACTGTTCTGGAAATTGGTGCTGGTATAGGCAATCTTACAGAGCGTTTATTGCCTCTTGCAAATAAAGTAATAGCAATAGAACTTGATCCAAAGCTCGTAGCCGTATTAGGAGACAGGTTCAAAGATCAAGAAAAGCTACAGCTCATACATGGTGACGTGTTGGAGGTAGCATTACCTCCTTTCGATAAAGTGGTTGCAAATCTTCCATACTCTATTTCTTCAGAAATCACATTCAAGCTATTCAAACATGATTTCAGGTTAGGCATACTCATGTATCAATATGAGTTCGCCCAGCGCATGGTTGCAAAGTCCGGGTCAGGGGACTATAGCAGATTAACAGTTAACACTGCATACTTTGCAGATGCTTCAATTATAATGAAGGTTCCAAAAGGCGTTTTTTCTCCCCCCCCTCAAGTAGAGTCTGCGGTAGTAAAGATCTGTCCCCGCCCTGCTCCTTTCCCTGTAACCGACAGAGACTTTTTCCTGAATTTTGTTACGGCTATTTTTACTAAAAGAAGAAAGAAAATAAAGAATGCCATTATAGAAAGCAATCATATGCTAGGCATACGGGATGTCAAAAAGGTTGTTTCCAGACTGCCGGAGGATATGATGGCATTAAGGCCTGAGAACCTGGATCCGGCACAACTTGCTGCTTTATCCAATATGATACTTGCATTGCAGCAGGAGGCATGATGCCCTGCCTCACCTACAGAAATGCCTGTGTGGAATTTGTAGATGATGTTTATGAGCCCGCTGAAGACTCTTTTCTACTTGCGGATGCAGCTCTTGTTTTTGTAAATAGAGGCATAAAAATACTGGAAATAGGTACCGGCACAGGTTTTGTTTCTGCGGTAATACAATCTAACATGGATGTGGATCTCCTTGCAACAGATATAAATCCGCATGCTGTGAAATGCGCATCTGTTAATGGCGTTCCGATCATTAGAGCGGATATGTTCTCTGCTTTCAAGCCCGTTCAGTATTTTGATATGATCCTTTTCAATCCTCCTTATCTTCCTACTTTAGAAGAGGATAGGGTCCCCGGCTGGCTCAACTACGCTTTTGACGGCGGTGTTGACGGCACAGATTCCCTTCGCAGGTTCCTTGAAAGTGTTGGACTTTATCTTTGTCCAACTGGAATCGTATTGCTGCTGGTTTCTTCGCTCACTGGTGTAGAACAGACAATATCCTGGATGCAAGAATTTGGTCTTGAAGCAGAAGTAGTGGCAAGAGAAAAGTGCTTTTTTGAGGAACTTATAGTACTGAAGGGCACTTTAAATAGCAAAAATCGATGAGAAATATGTAAAGTGACCTTTAGAGGTCACATAAAGGAATCTATCAATTCATCTACTAGAGCATGATCCTTTGCCCTGCTTATTAGCGTTCCCTCTTTAAGTGCACTAAACCCGTCTTCAAGAGTAGTTTTTTCTTTCTTGTAAAATATACCGATGGGAATCTTATCTCCCCATTCCAGAGATCTCTCAAAAGCAGTTATCCGGTCATTAGGCACATATCCTTCTTCATCAAGCCTATACACTCTTTCTGCGTACCACTTGAATGTGTTGAGTTTATTAAAAGATACGCAGGGTTGAAGGATATCTACTAATGCGAAACCCCGATGATTTATCGCTTCTTCCAGAATACCTGTCAGATGCTCGATATTTCCTGCATATCCTCTTGCCACAAAGGAACAATCCAGGGAGATTGCAAGAGCGAGAGGATTAAGTGGTGTATTAACCACTCCGTAGGTCTGAACCTTGGTCTTCATACCAAGTTCGCTTGTAGGGGATGCCTGGCCTTTGGTAAGGCCATATATCTGGTTATCATTTACTATAGTAGTTATGTTCGGGTTACGCCTGATAGCATGAATTATATGGTTTCCTCCTTCTCCATAGGCATCCCCGTCACCGCCTACAGTGAGAACTGTCAATTCATGGTTGGCTATTTTTGCTCCAGTAGCTGGTGGCAGTGTTCTTCCATGCAGTCCGTTAAAAGTATTACATTTCATATAATGGGGAAGCTTACCGGCCTGTCCTATGCCAGATACTATAAGAACCTCCCTAGGTTCCTTTCCGAGGTTCACCAGTGCTTTCTTGATAGCTTTCAGTATTGCAAAGTTCCCACATCCAGGGCACCATTCCGTTTCAATTTCAAGATAGTCATCCATTGTAACCATCAGATCACCTTCTTTTCTCGCAGGGCACGTATTAAGTATCCAGAAGTGAAGGGCATACCGTCATACCTCAGCAAGTTCATATCAACAGGTATATCAGCCTCTGTTTTCAATATTTTTGCAAATTGGCCAGTCGCATTACTTTCCACACACACGGTAGTTCCTTTTTTTAGTATTAGACTCCTTATGGCTTCCTTGTTCATTGGAAATATATGGTTGAAATGTACGAGATTCAGACTTTGTCCTTCTTTGTTCAGAATATCCACTGTTTCTGTAAGGGGGCCATATGATGATCCCCATCCAATAAGAGTAACATCTGCTTCGTGAGGTCCATATACTTCAGGTGCTTCCATTTCTTTCGTAAGTCCATTTAATTTCCTCATCCTCTTTTCCATCATGAGGATGCGGTTATCAGCTGTCTGGTCAATATGTCCCTCTTCATTATGTTCGTCACTATCTGCAACTACAACATGTTTACTCTGGCCAGGAAGGGCACGGGGTGAAATGCCATCAGGAGGAATAGTATAGCGTTTGTATGTTTCCATAGATCCAAGTTCGTCATCAGACAACATATGTCTATCAATTGTGATCTTTGAAGCATCGAACCGCTCACATGTGAACTGAGAGTCTGCAAGGTACTGATCACTCATGATGAATACGGGTATCTGGTACTTGTCAGCCAGGTTAAAAGCCTTTGCTGTGAGGTAAAATGCATCATCGGGGGTTTTTGGGGCAAGTATACACCGCGGGAACTCTCCTTGTGCAGCATACAATGCGAACAAAAGGTCACCCTGTTCGGTCATTGTAGGCAACCCGGTGGCAGGTCCTGGGCGTTGGCCAAGGAATATGACCGCAGGTGTTTCGGTCATGCCCGCAAGTCCCAAGGCTTCGGTCATAAGGCAAAATCCTCCTCCTGATGTGGTAGTCATGGCTCTGGCACCAGCAAAAGAGGCTCCCAATACCATGTTCAGAGCACTAATCTCGTCTTCTGCCTGTTCCACTACAACATTGAACTTATCTGCATGTGCAGCTATGTAGTTCATAACTCCCGTAGAAGGAGTCATGGGATACGAGGCGAGGAATTGCACGCCTGCTGCAAGCGCACCAAGCCCTACTGAATCGTTTCCATTTATGAGCATCGTCTTCGTTTTTTGGTTGACTTTTTCAAAAGAGTATTTGCATTTTCCAGAATAATTCTCTTGAGCATATTCGTAACCAGCTCTTGCAGCTTTTATGTTGATGTTGATTATGTCTTCTCCTTTTTTTGCAAAAGTATTCTTTAAAATATCTTCTAGGACTTTTAGATTACAGCAAAGCAGGCCCAGTACAGCTCCGGTAGCTACAGTGCTTGCATATAGTTTGCTGCCACCTATGTCTCTTGCTATCTGTTGGAATGGTACATTGAATATCTGTCTGTTATCGTTTGTAATTTTCACTTCTTCTCTGTCAAGTAGTACTATTCCATCATTGAGCTCCACCATGTGTTTTTCAACTGATGTGCTGTCCAGTGCTATCAATAGGTCCAACCTATCAGAAATTGCTTTGATTGGACTATCACTCACTCTTATCTGGAAATAATTATGTCCTCCACGCACTCGTGATAAATAGTACTGTGTTGAAAAAACGTATAAGCCAGTTTTCTGAAAGGTCTGGGCTAGTGCAAGTCCTATTGTTTGTATGCCTTGGCCAGCTTCTCCTCCCACTCTTATATTTATATCATGGTCCATTTTCTTCTCCCAGTAAATTTTATTGTATTACTTTCGTGGTTTAATGGTATTATCTCTTGATAAAAAGTGCAAGCTGTAAATATATCTCTCATCTTACTTTAAATATTATCCAGGGCATGCTTTTGTAGAGTTTAGCCTACTCTTAAATTGAATTGCCTTTATACTATTTTAAGAAACATTGGCTGTCTCAAGGATGAGCAACTATATATATCTAAAATTATAATATCACAATTATACTTTATTTCCATTTGAACTTGGTGATATTATGGAGCGCGTCCCTACAGGCATAGCAAATCTTGATAAAAAAATAGGTGGAGGTTACCCACGTGGGAAAGGGATACTTTTGACAGGTGTTCCTGGTACCGGTAAGACTATATTTGGTCTCCATCTGTTGTACCAATCCTGTTCGGATGGTAAAAAGTGTGTTCTCATAGCAACTGAAGAGTCTCCAGAAGATTTGCTTGAGCAAGCCGGAATGCTTGGCATGAGACTAGAACCTTTTTTAGAAAGGGGTTCGCTTACTATTAAACAGGTGCTGGAAATAAGAGCAGGAGCTGTAGCCAGGGCAGCGCATCTTGTAGATGGGTTCAATAACACTGAGATCGATCTTATCGAGGAGTGTAAGCTTGACAGGTCATTCAGGCATGATCAAGTAGGTTTTAACATTGGTGAGATGGATCTTGTAGACGTGATCAAGCTCGTTCCTGAAGGTACTGATATACTGGTCGTGGATAACCTTGGAGTACTTGCCTTTGGTTTGGACATTAAGCATTTCAGAGATAAGTTTGATACTCTTAACCGTCTGCTAGCTTCTAAAAAAATAACTGTAGTGTATGTAATGGACGATGCTGCGTACCAGATTACTCATCAGATAGCTGATTATTCAACCCACGGAGCTATAAAGCTGTTCATAAAGGAAAATCCGTATACCGGAAAAATGGAACGCTTCATGAATATTCCAAAAATGCGTAGTACCTCAATATCATTAGATTCAATTCTATTTGATATCACAGCTTCAGGAATAGAACTGAAAGGTGCCAAGGGTAAGATAGTAGATATGAGTTAAGGATACAATCCTTCAGGTAAACTACAAAACATAAGGTCCTTGCCTTGGGCAGTATGATAATTTCAGGGTACACAGCTTCTTTAGAGGTAGGAGCATGCTAGTACTTTAGTAGAAAACCCATACACTGCAGCAGCATCTATCTATGTGGAGGTAATAATATGCCAGACGAACCAAAATCAAAAGTGCTTATAATAGATGATGAGCCAATGAATGTGGAACTCCTCCAGGCATATCTAGGCTCTGAATATGTCACAGTTTCTGCATCAGATGGTAAAGAAGCACTCGTAAAGGTGAGTGAAGAAAAACCAGACATTATACTGTTAGATGTTATGATGCCGGAAATGAATGGTTATGAGGTATGTAAGCTCATTAAAGCAGATGAAGTTACAAAATTCTTACCTGTAGTTATGGTGACAGCGCTCTCAAACAGGGAGGATCGAATAAAGGGTGTAGAGGCTGGAGCTGATGATTTTCTTATAAAGCCAGTGGATAAAGTAGAACTAACTGCAAGAATAAAGTCTCTTCTTAGAATTAAACACCTGCATAGCAGTTTACAACAGGAAATGGATAAACTTGAAATGCAGAATCGTGTAAGGTCTGTACTTACAAGAATAATTCCAACTCTTTTTAAAACTGTACCGTCAGAACAAAAAAGCATGATAATTCATCAAATGACAAATATGGTAGTGGATTCAATGCTAGAAGGTCTAATGGATGAAGATATTGAAAGTAAAAATAATTCTCTTGGAGAAGTATCCTGCATGTTGCTGAATCAGCTAGGAGGTAGCTTTGAATTTAAATCCGATCCTGAAGATAATGCCTCTTTTTATGTAGTAGGAACTAAGTGTCCATGGGGGGCTCAAGAGGCACAGTTGAATCCTATCCTATGTAATCTTACAAGAGGAGTTATTGTAAGATTAACTGAAAGAATAGGTGATGAAGTTGATCTAGAGGTGCTTTCAACTATGGGTAATGGGGATGAAAAATGTATTTTCAAGCTTATCAAGTAAGGATAATTTTCAATAATGTGTGATCTTTACCTGCTTTAATGCAGGTCAAGTATTCTAATGGCAAGATGTGCGGCATTTGCACCGTTATCAATACCTACGCTTGCTACGGGCACACCAGGAGGCATCTGGGCAATTGATAATAATGCGTCAAGTCCCATCATTTTTGCACTCACTGGCACTCCTATTACCGGCTTTTTAGTTTTTGATGCAATAACTCCCGGTAATGCGGCAGATAACCCCGCAATTGCAATAAATACCTTGGCACTGCTTCCTGCAATATATTCATCAAGGGCATCTGGGTTGCGATGTGCTGAAATCACCTGCACATCATAAGTATACTTACTGTCATCCAGTATACTTGTTACACGGTTCGTTATGGCACGGTCTGATTCTGATCCCATTATTACTGCTATATCTATCATTATTTTACTTCCTCAGGGAAACTTGCCCTTTCCGCTAAGCTCCTGCTGTCTTTCTATGCTCATTTCAATGAGTATTTTGAATATCGATTTCACAGGATTTGTATCGAGATTAAATTCGATTGCATTATCCACTGCTCTTTCAAGGACGACTTTATTCTGTGTCTCGTCGTTGATCGCCAGACCTGTCTGTATCTTCGACTCAAGTACTTTTTCTGCAAGTTCTGTGCGTTTCTTAATGAGGCCAACAATATCCCTGTCTATCTGTTGGATCTCACCACGTACTTCTTCTATGGAACTCATTTGTGATCACAGCCGGCGAGTTTTTTTGCTTTTTTATTATATATCTTAGTACTTATCAGGCTTCCGCTTATCTCAAGCCCAGACCAGCTTTCTTTTAGTTTTGACCCGGAAGCAGTATCCACAAGTGCCACATAAGAAGGTCCTGTGCCTGAAAGCGTAACTCCTTTTACTCCTGCTTCCAGGGCCAACATCATTGGTTCTGTCTCAAAACCCAGAGCACCACAATAGAGGAATCCATTAAGGGTCATTGCCTCTTCATAGTTTCCCTCTAATGCCAGCTTGTATGCCATATCTACCCATGGAGCAATTGCTTGTGACCTTGCTACGTTGGTTGTAGCACTAAAAGACTTTTTGTCAGGTGCAAATATAAGTACGTCTTTTTCTTTTTCTTCTCTGTGTTCCAGTTCTTTTAATTTATTATCTGTAACCACTATCCCACCAAAAAAGGAGGCACATGCATCGTCAAAGGCACCGGTTATGCTAACACCTACTTCCAAAGCAGCTTGTACTCCAATTTTTACTGCATCAAGTGGGTCCATTTCTTCACCTAAGGCGTCCAACGTCGCAAGGACTGTGGCATTAGCTGCTGCACTGCTGCTTTTTAAGCCACTGGCAAGAGGAATTTCACTTTTAGTCTTGACAGAACCATGCATATCTACATTGAAATATTGTAGTACCAGTTCTGCAGTTCTCTTTATTAGCCGTGTATCAGCATCAGGTATACCCTCGATAGTACCTGTTATGTCTCCTTTGCCATCATAAAGTTCTATATCGGCAAATGTTTTCAGGTCCACTGCAAAAGCCGAGCCTTTCCAGGTAGCTATCGCATTTACTATTGTGCCCGCACCCAAGGCATATGCATGTCCCGTATAACTCATAGAATCCTTTCCTTTAAACCAGTTTTTTCCCGCAATGTCTTATTTTTGGAACTAAGTATTCATTATGATATTTAAACTATGGTTAAAAATACATTGATTTGTAACCTTCAATCGTGTTAATTCATGCCGCCCGTGCGTGTAGAACAATAATTTTATAACACATACATGTAACTTATAGTAACAATCCTCTGGTAGAAGATAAATGTGCTCAAAATGAAGCCATCTCATATACTCTACTATTGGCATCAACAGGTAAAGCATGCGTTCTTAGATGGATCGTATGCATTCTGTGCTGTTACCAGCCAGAGACTTTCAGGCATATTTCCTGGTTCCAAAAATTGTAATGGCTTGTCGGTTTCAGAACATGAATGTTTGGAATGATGCCTTCAGAGGAGTCAATTCTTATTGCATTGGGTTTACTATTATCAATGCATACTATAGGCAGGATTACGGAGTAGATCAGATGAATGAAGTAGTGTTTGGAACGAAGGACGACAAGCAACTTATGTACCTTCCTGAGAAGTGCATAGGTTGTGGAACCTGCGTCATGGCATGTCCTAAAGGAATCATTACTATCGGTTCCGTGGGGGCTGTTGCCAGAGGCCTTATTGACAAGGACTATCTGGAAAACGATCCATCAGGTTGTATCATGTGTGGCATATGTGCCAAAACCTGTCCCATCGGCGCATTGGATATGAGGCAAGGTGGGAAATCTATCAATGACAGCACCTACGTAAGCTTTTCCCTGAAATCAACAAATGTGAGTGAAAGTTGTGTACACTGTGGATTGTGCGAACAGATATGTCCGCAGGGATGCATTGAGGTAAGGCAGTGGCTGGCATCAGACGGCAGTGCGAAAGTCGATGGTGAGACCAAGATCAATAACGATTGTTGTGTACACTGCGGCTGGTGTGCTTCAGTATGTCCCGTAAATGCTATCACTGTGCAGAAGCCGTTTGCTGGAACATGGGTAAGAAATGAGGAAACCTGTACAGCTTGCCGCTCATGTGTTGATACATGTCCATGCAATGCTCTTTTCAATCCGGAGTGGGAAGCTGGGGAGAGAGTGGATAAGGTAGCCCAGCGTGCTGATGCATGTATCTACTGTGGGGCATGTGACATGGCTTGCCCTGTAAATGCTATTACTGTAACTAAAACCCAAATTATTCCCGAAGTGGATAAGAAAGTTATCATCGAGAAAAAGTTGCTCAATGTCAAGGCACCTAGGCCCACGCTTACTTCTGTGCTGATGACAGATGAGGATGCTTGTCTTGGTTGTGGCAACTGTGTCATTATGTGCCCAGTGAATGCTCAGGCCAACAAGAACCTTGCTGCAGGATATCTTAATGAAGTAGAGAGCAAGAAGATTCTTGAGGTAAGGAACGGTACCGTCAAGGTGGTCAATCAGGATGTATGTGGCTCAGATGGTGCTTGTATCATGATCTGTCCTGTGAATGCCATTTGGTTCGAGAGAAGGGAGTGTTAGATATGGCTGGAACTATTGCAATTAAAAATGGTTATGTGTTCGATCCTCTAAATGAAGTTAAAGGAGAGAGGATGGATGTTTTCATCAGAGATGGAAAGGTTGTAAGAGAACTTTCCGCTTCTGAAATGGACAATGCAAAGGTCATAGATGCAAGCGGCATGACTATCATGGCTGGTGGTGTTGATTCTCACTCACATGTTGCTGGTGCGAAGGTCAACGCTGGTAGAATGATGAGGCCAGAGGATCATTACAAAGCTTATATGAAGAAGACTCCAATCACTCATTCTGGGTCAGGTTACACGGTTCCTACTGTTTATCTAGGAGGATATGAGTATTCCAAGATGGGGTATACTACTGTGTTTGAAGCAGCTGTGCCACCTATGGAAGCTCGCCATACTCATGAAGAGATGCGTTCAACACCCATGCTGGATATGGGTGGATATCTTGTATTGGGGAACAATTGGTTCCTTATGAGGTATATGAAGGAAGGAGACTTCGAAAAGGCAGCAGCATATGTAGCCTGGATGATGAGGGCCCATAAGACATACGGTATAAAATGTGTGAACCCAGCTGGTGTAGAGAACTGGGGTTGGGGAGAAAACGTTCACTCTCTGGACCAGGCTAACATCCACTTTGAGGTCACGCCAACGGAAATCATCAAGAACCTTGCAGAGATCAATGAGTATCTTGGTTTCGCAATGCCATTGCATCTGCACGCCAACAATCTAGGTCACCCTGGCTGCTGGGAAACCACGAAGGAATCACTTAAGATACCAAGTAATGTCAAGGCTAAACCCAATGTAGATGTTGAATGGGCAGAAACAAAGATGAATGCAAAGAGGCATGAGTCCGTTTATCTAACGCACTGCCAGTTTAATGCATTCGGTGGAACTTCGTGGAGAGATTTCGAATCTGGTGTGAAGGGTATAACCGACTATGTTAACAGTGTAGATCATGTTGTCATGGACAGCGGCTGTGTACCATTCGGTGAAGCAACTTGCATGACCGGCGATGGGCCTTCCATCCATGACCTAAGTGTACTGACTGGTAACAAGTGGTCCAACACAGATGTTGAGTGCGAATGTGGTTCGGGTATACTCCCATTCACATATCTTAAGACCAACGCTGTACACAGTGTGCAGTGGGCAATGGGTCTGGAAGTACTGTTGTACGTAAAGGATCCCTGGAAGTCCATCATGACTACTGACAGCCCCAATGGTGGTCCTTTCATAAAGTATCCTCTGGTTATGACATGGCTTATGTCTGCTAAGGCCAGGCAGGATACAATGGGTGAATGTCACAAGTGGGCAAATGACAGGAGCGGAATTGGAGGGGAGGAGAGGGAAATGTCCCTTTATGATCTTGCGATTCTCACTCGTGCCAACCCTGCAAGGACCATTGGTATGGCATACCGGAAAGGAACTCTTGGTGTGGGAGCTGATGGTGATGTGTGCATTTACAACATTGATCCGACAAAGCTCGATGTGAATGACTATGAGACCTTGATCAGGAACTTGCAGAACTCAGAATATACCATTAAGGATGGAGAGGTCGTTGCCCGCCAGGGTGAGATCGTGGCAATACCTGAGAAGAGGACATATTACGCCGACATCAATGTCCCAGATGCTGATGAAAAACACATGCTTGAAGATGTAAAGGAGTGGTTCAAGTACTACACGTTAGGCTTCTCTAACTACCCGACGCCTGAAAGGTACCTTGCAAATCCAACTCCGATGACCGTGAATCCGTTGAGGTGAGTCAATGGCAGAAGTTACACTTAGACCAAAAAATGAGATTGATATAATGGTGGAAGCAGAGGTCATAACTCCTGACAATTTCGCCTGCAAGAGTGCAAAAGAGATAGGTGCATTGATTGTATGGCAGGGTCCAAGGGAATTTCCTCTTTCCAATTTCTTTGACGTACAGGGCAACGGAGGAAGCTCTGCACAGGAAACTACTATCATTGTCGATGCTGATGTTCCAAGAGTTAAGAGAATCGGACAGCAGATGACTGCTGGAAGGGTAATCATAAAAGGCGATGCAGGAATGCACGTTGGTTCAGAGATGGCTGGCGGTGAGATTGTTGTTGAGGGTGATGCAGAGTCCTGGGCAGGTATGGAAATGAAAGGCGGTCTGCTTCATATCAAAGGTAACACTAAGGATCACGTCGGATGTGCATATCGTGGCAGCTGGCATGGCATGACCGGTGGTCGTATCGTCATTGAGGGTAATGCAATGAACCAGATAGGTGGTGGGATTAGCGGTGGAGAAATCATCATCAATGGTAACGTGGACAATTTCTGTGGCATCCGTGCAAATGGTGGTCTTATCGTTGTAAAGGGAAATGCCTTCAGGACCGTGGGTGCTGAGATGACCAATGGTATCATTGTTGTGGGAGGCCACATTTCCAGATTCACTCCGGGATTCCAATACCAGGTCGTAGAAAAAGATCTCAAGTTCGGCGACATCGAATGTCCAGGCGAGTACAAGAAGTTTGCAGGCGACTATGCAATGCCCCAGAAAGTAAAAGGCATAATGTATGTATCAAGTGAGTTCAACGGAGGTCTGTAAAATGGTGTGTATCGAAGCATTACTTAATAGCGGAAGTACCATCGATGAAGGAAGGCTTGCCAAGGGTGGTAGCAAATATACTGACGCATACATAAAGGAATGTGCTGTCTGCTGGCTCAATGAAATTGATTATGCAGCATTGGGATTCCCTGAGAAGGTAAAGGTTATAAGAAGGGATGGACAGCGTTCAGTTGTAGTATACACCAAATGTACCAACGACATGAGGTGTGGCCAAGTTTTCATGCCAAGGGCCATATGGTCCAATGTGGTAGTTGAACCATCTACCTTCTCCACGGGTTCACCTTTGTACAAAGGGAGTCTTGTGACCATAGAGCCTTCTGAAGGTGAAGTGCTTAGTGCGGAAGATGTTGTTCTGAAGTTGTACATGGGAGGTGAATAAAATGGTTGCAAGGAATATTATATGTCCGGTATGCGGTGCATCATGTGATGATATCGTTGTGGATTTTAAAGGTGATACTATTGATGTCCAGAACGCCTGTAAGATGGGTAATGCCAAATTCCAGGAAGTTGTGAGCCATCATAGGATAAGAGAACCCCTGGTAAGAGAGAATGGCAAGCTGAGGCCTGCAACATGGGATGAAGCGCTGGATAGGGCTGCTCAGATCCTGGTAAAATCCAGAAGGCCCTTTTTCTTTATGGGTAGTGAAACATCCATCGAGGCTCAAGAGGTTGGTTTGCACATGGGGGAATATCTCGGTGCTGCAGTTGACTCTAATGCCACTATCTGTCATGGACCTACAGCAATGGGTATACAGGAAGCAGGCAGGTCAGGAGCTACAGCAGGACAGGCAAAGAATAGGGCTGATATGATCATCTATTGGGGAACAAATCCTCTGGAATCCATGCCCAGGCACATGTCCAGGTATGGTGTTTTTCCAAGAGGTTACTGGACTAAGAGGGGCAGGTTTGACCGTACTATCGTTACGGTAGACCCAAGAAAGACTCCAACAACCGAGGCATCTGATTTGCATGTGCAGCTTAATCCTAACACTGACTATGAGCTGCTGAGTGGATTGTTTACTATCGTTAATGGTAAGAAGCCTCATCCTTCAGTTGAAGAGATAACCGGTATTCCTATTGAAGTCATGGAACAGGTTGTCACAATGATGAAGGAGTCAAATTTCGTGTCCATCTATGTAGGTCTTGGTGTATCTTCATCGTACGGAAAGCACAGGAACATCGAGATTGCACTGAACCTCGTAAAGGAAATGAACAATTATACTAAGTGTGTCCTAGGGGCACTGAGAGGGCACTGCAACGTAGCGGGTTTCAACCAGCTTGCAACTTACCTCTATGGTTATCCATTCGGTTTGGATTTCTCAAGAGGCTACCCGAGATACAATCCAGGAGAGTATACCTGTGTGGACCTGCTGCGTGAAAAGGACACGGATGCTACACTGGTAATGTGTGCTGACCTTGTGGATCACATTCCTGCAGAAACTGCAGAATATATGGCACAGATACCGACGATATGTATTGACATTGCACCTTGTCCAACTGTCACTGTTTCTGAAGTAGTGCTGCCAGGTGTTATCGATGCTATGGAATGTGATGGTACCTTCTATAGGCTAGATGATGTTCCAGTCTACTTCCAGCCTTTCACGGAATCTCCATTCCCTTACACAAAGAGCAATGAAGACACCCTGAAACAGCTTTTCGACAGAGTTAAGAAACTCAAGGAAGCATGAGAGAGGACCAGCACGAAAATAGTTCCTCTGTTACGGAGGAATCCAGAAGAGATGAAGGTATTGTTCCTTCTTCTCTATATACTACTATAGCGTGCATGGAAATCTCCGGCGACCAGAGAAAAAAAATAGAAGCGGATGTTATTATTGAAGAGGTATTTGACCTTTTCATCAATGATGTCCACCTCACTACTTTTTATGCAAGTCCTAGGGAACTTGAGGAGCTTGCAGTTGGATTCATGGTATGTGAAGGCTTCATCAGCAGGGATGATGTCTGGAATATACTCTTTATCGATATAGGTCCCAAAAGGATTGATTGTAAGATTGATATCGATACTTCTCAGCTGTTTAACCTTGGGCGTGTGGAGAGGTGTGGTACAACACTTTTTACTCCCAAGAGCCGTCCTTTATTGCCTAAGGATGTGTTTTTCAGTCCACAGGTCATATTCAATGCAGTGGGAAAACTGAAAGAGTGGGGTAATGCCTGGAAAAAGACTGGTGGCGCTCATTCATCACTGGTATGTGATACTTCAGGTAAGATTCTTGTGTTCTGTGAGGATATAGGACGCTCCTGTTCTGTGGACAAAGCGGTGGGAAAAGCATTGCTTGAGGGCATAGATATTTCCAAATGTGCGCTTGTCACTACGGGCAGGCTTGCGGGTACTATGGTCTCAAAGGCCATATATTCGGGCTTTCCTCTCATGGCAAGTAAAGGTGCCACTGTAAAAGAAGCAGTGTTACTTGCACAAGATGCTGATATGACTCTCGTAGGTTTCGTGAGAGAGCCTAATATGTATGTTTATAGTGCAGAATATCGAGTGTTATAGGGATACTTGCATTGTTTTTATTCTTTTTTCTCTGAATAAATGCAAAAGAACTATATTTGATTAAAACTTACAACCATCCGAGTAAGTAACACTTTTGATAGACTTATTGTTACAATTTCAAAAAGGTGATATATATGAGTGAAAAGATTGGTATCCTTACAATAGGCCACGGAAGCAGATTGCCTTACAACAATCAGGTTGTTACAGAGATTGCAGATATTATTGCTAAAAAACACCCTGAATACGTTGTTAAAGCAGGATTTATGGAAATGAGCACTCCTTCATTGGAAGAAGCATTGCTTTCATTCCAAGGTACTGGCGTGAGCACCATTGTAGCTGTACCTGTATTCCTTGCATCTGGTGTACATATTACCAAGGATATTCCAGCTATATTGAAGCTCGACCCTGAGACTAAAGAGGGTAGCATAAAAATGAATGGTCAGCAGGTAAAGATCCTCTACGGTAAACCTCTTGGAAGCGATGAGCTTATTGCAGACTTGATCTTCAAGAGAGCACAGGAAGTTCTTTAATAACGGCTGTGTATGAAACACAGCATCTTTTTTAAGTTATAAAAAAGTTGAAAAAATTAGATGTTCAGTTATTGAACATCGTTTTTGCAGAGGCTACAAGTCCAGGCAACATGTCCACTGGTATGCTCATAATCATCTCGTCTTCTTTAATCTCGGTGTATTTACGGCTACCGCTGCATCCTATTGTCACACCTGCTTCCCCTGAAAGGTATGGGTAAGCTACACCATCTGCACAAACGCTCTGCTTGCCAGCAAAACTTGCATTGACACGTCCTCCATCTTTGTGAAGTAGTGCTTGCGACAGTTCCATTACTTGTTTAGGGGTTGTGATGATCAGAATCACATCAGGTTTAAATGTGGTTTTCTCAAGAGGTGAATATACTACAGCTTTTACTGAATTCGCTGGTACTCGTGGAACTTTCTCCATTGTGTTTTTTGCGGCATCCAGTGATCCGAAATGGTTAAGGTGATAGTACACTTCTCCTGTCTTCAGTTTCTCACCCATTTCGGTAAGTCCCATTACTGCGGCCCCGCCTTTGCACATGTGGTCATCAAGTACTGCATAGAATTGAGATCCTTTTCTCCTTGTGTTATCCACCATCTGACAATGTCTGATGTTTTCTCCTATTCTCGGGATATCAGCAGGCAGTTCTTCATCTGCTTTAACAAGATGTACGGCTACAGGTGATGTTTTCAGATGGAGTGTGTCTATAAGCTCTTTTCCTAATTTCTGGATCTCTTCGTTGTTCATTGGCATATCTCCTGTGTTGATCATAGGTTTTGGTCGGCTGTGTGAATATTGTGCACAACCATATATATAGTTTTCCAGCAGATTATACTGTTAAGTTAAGGAGTATAGCATTGCAAATGATTCTTTCTACTAACAGAATCTCTAATTCCTTTATCTAATCAAGTTATTATATCTAAAAAGAGTATATCGTCAAAAAATGAAAAAGGTAAGTGACTTAGGTGCTGATTCCAAGCTGGCAGGAATTGCCCATGACCGACCTTTTAATAATTTCTGCAAGATTATCTCGCGGGACATCAGTTACAGCAGCAAAGACCGTGAACTCACCATGGTCTGAAATATCGGTGTCGATCACTTCCACTTCTGGATTGTCAAGATAAGATGTTACGCTGATCCTCAAAGCTATGGATTCGGTGTGCAGGAACATTTTTAAATGTCCCAGAAACTTAGGATTAAGTGCCAAAACCATACTTTTCAGATCTTTCATGACACAGGTTGCTGCACTTATGGCAGTTTCAGTGTCAATTGAGTGTTCTATATGGTATGTGTCCGCATAACTGCTGACATTAAAATGATCAAAGTGGTCGTCATTGGCTGCGCACATGTTATCCGGGCAATCGCTGTCTCCCTCTTTTACGGCTGAACTTGCTTGTACTTCCATGCCAAGTCGTGATTCGACTGCACTCATAAATTCCATGAATTCACGGTCCGTGTTCTTAAGGGACAGTGCAAAAACATCGGCATCGGGATTTATGTTCCGGACAATGTTTTCTACTGCAGATATCTCTGCTTGTTCCATCAGGTCTCTCTTATTTATCACTATAAAGTCTGCATTTTCCATTTGTTTAGTTGCAGCATATTCGGAATGCTCTATTATATGCTTGAACTGGCTCCCGTCGATCAGTGAGATGATCGGGCCCATTGTAACCTCCGGCCCAAAATCCATTATTTCTATTTGTTCCTTTATTCTGTCCGGGAAAGCAACTCCTGTAGGCTCAATAATAAGTATATCGGGGTCAGATTCTGCCTGTATCAGGGCGATGTTACCTTCCAGGGCATATTTGAGGGTGCAGCAGATACATCCTCTTGGCATTTCTTTTGATTCCAGTCCATTCTCGTTTATAACTTGCCCGTCAACTCCCACGTCTGCCACGTCATTAACCAGGACAGCTATAGTATACCCTCTGTCTTTGAGATATTTGCCTATCTTTACCACAGAAGTAGTTTTACCACTGCCCAGAAACCCGCTAATGATCAGGATCTTCATTTACTCCTCCGAAAGTATTCTCCCTCTGAGGAAGTTTATGCATTGCAGGTTTCTTTGTCTGCAAGGCATTCGCACTGTATAATCTCATTGTTCTTTAGGTCATGATCGTATATGTCATCATAATCCTCTGCTTTGCTTCTCTCTTCATGGGAATGCTGGTCATGGTGGTGTTCGTGGTCATGATGGTCGTGGTCGTGATGATCGTGGTGGTGATCATGGTCATGTGGCTCATGCAGTCTCAATGATTTGATTTTCTTCCTTTCAAATGCAGATTTTACACTTTCATCCACCAGGTGTACAAGGCTATCCTCTTCCATGCCGGAAACAGCAGTCAGTATTTTAAATCTCGGAGCTACTGCAGATGTTGTCTTAATAATACTTACCTGTGGATTTTCCGAATATGCAGTAATACTGATCTTCACAGTTTCATGAGGGGATTCAAGGAACATTTTAACATGTCCGACGAATTCCGGGCTGAACTTTATTATTTCCGATTTTACGCTCTCTGCAATGTCCATTGCAAGCACTTTTGCCATATCGCTATCGATGCTCTCTGCCAGGATTTTGTAATCATTTGCATAAGATGCAAGCCCAGAAGAATCACTATCATAGTGAGCATGTTCGTGATGAGCATGTTCTTCATGATCGTGTTCGTGCTCATGAGTTTCTGTTTCGTGTTTGTGTACGGCAACAGGCTTGGCATTTTCCATTATCACTGCCTCAGGCAGGATCATTTTCAGTAACTCATTGAATCCAGGGTCTTCTGGCTTTGAAGACATTTTGATAACTTTGGCCTTTTGGTTCAATTGCTGTACAGATGCTTCAAGGACTGGGAGTTGCAGATGTTCTATAAGGTCTACTTTGTTTATTACCAGGATATCTGCATCTTCTATTTGCCTTATTGCATAGGTCTTCACGGATTTCATAATTGCCTTGAACCTGCTTCCATCGATGAGCGTTGTAAGGGGGGATACTTTTACACTTACTCCCAGGTTCATAAGTTCGATTTCCTTCTTTATCATGTTAGGGAAGGCGATACCCGAAGGTTCGATAATCACAAAGTCCGGGTTGTAAGATTTGTGCAACTCTATCAATGTGTTTTTCATACTGATCTTTAATGTACAGCAGATACAGCCGTTAGTGATCTCTTTTGTATCTAGTCCATATTTACTTATCAGGTCTCCATCTATTCCTATTTCTCCGATCTCGTTGACTATGATCGCAACAGTATGGCCTTTCTCAGCAAGAAACTTTCCAAGGTTTATAACAGTGGTTGTTTTCCCGCTTCCTAAAAATCCTCCAATTACAATGGCATCCATTTTACATTCCACCTACCGATCAGGTGTAACATTGTATTATCTTCAAGTATATAAATGTACTTAGAAAGTTGGTATAGTACCAAACATTATCTTGATTTTATGGTATCTATTACAATCAAAAAGTGTAACTGCATATTTAAGTTTCTTGTTCTCTCTAGCTTTATAGGTTCTAACAGTATTTTCCATTATTTAATATAAATTATTTTTCATTTGCTCCTTTCATCAATCTATTTACAAGTCATCTCCCGTTAAGCCATCTTAAACAATTTTAATTAAATATTCGCTATCAATTGTCTCTTTCTTTTTGTTTAAGTTTCTGTTTTGTCTTCTTCTCTCTTCTTCAACTATTTTGTTTACTTGCTACTGTAATCAAGTTTTCTTTTATGCAAAAAAGTTGGTGTATATACAACAATTTGCGTAACATGGATGTTTAATGACTAAATGAAATGATATTAAATCGAACCTGTTTATTTTGCTGTCCTTAAAGATCAAATAGCTAAATCAAATCCGTATGGTCAAAGTGTAAAGTAAATTACAAAATAAAAATGCTACTAAAACTAAAAAAGAATTTTTTGGCCACCGTCTTCTCGATGGCCGGACCCGAAAGCTCAAGCTTTCTGGGAAACATTCAGTACTATCTGATTGTCTTTCACATTTACTACTACAGTTGAACCTTCTGTAACCTTGCCAGAGACTATGAGCTTGGCAACCTTTGTCTCAACCTCATTCTGGATAACACGCTTAAGTGGGCGGGCACCAAAGACTTCGCTGTACCCTACTCTTCCGAGGTAGTGCTTTGCCTCATCTGTGATCTCCAGGTGTATCCTCTTTTCCTTAAGTCTTGATACCAAGTCTGCAACCTTAAGGTCTACTATATGCACCAGCTCATTAGCTTTTAGGGCATGGAATATGGCTATCTCATCGACACGGTTAAGGAACTCGGGTCTAAAGTACTTGCCCAATTCACTGAGTGCCCTTGCCTGCAATTGTGCATATCTGTTGCTATCCTTATGCGATACTTCTGGCATTCCTTGTTCAGGCCTGTAGGTGCCGTCAGAGGCATCCAGAAGTTTGGTCATGTCGCCTGCAAAGATGTTCGAGGTCATGATCACAAGTGTGTTCTTAAAGTCCACTGTTCTGCCCTTTGAATCTGTCAGCCTGCCGTCATCCAGTATTTGCAACATGATATTGAACACGTCAGGATGTGCCTTCTCTATCTCATCAAAGAGTACCACTGCATATGGTCTTCTCCTCACAGCCTCTGTGAGCTGTCCGCCTTCATCATGACCAATATAACCGGGAGGTGCACCGATCATACGGGCAACGGTATGCTTCTCCATGTATTCGGACATGTCTATCCGGATTATGTTGTTCTCATCATCGAACAGTTCGGCTGCTAGAGCTTTGGCAAGTTCGGTCTTACCTACTCCTGTAGGCCCCAGGAATATGAAACTTCCAATGGGACGTCTTGGGTCCTTAATACCGGCATAAGCGCGGATCACGGCATCAGCCACTGCACTTACAGCTTCTTTCTGTCCGATTATGCGCTTGTGCAGGTTCTCTTCGATATGCACAAGTTTCTCGCGCTGCCCTTCAAGAAGCCTGGTGACAGGGATCTTTGTCCAGACTGAAACCACCTCTGCAATATCTTCTTCACCCACTTCTTCACTAAGCAACATTTCATCCTGCGTTTTCTTGAATGCTTCCTCTTCTTGAGCATACTGGTGTTGCAGGGGAATTAGTGTGCCATACTTTAGTTTTGATGCAAGTTCCAGGTTGTTATCGTTCTCTGCGAGCTCAAGCTGCACTTTTGTGTCTTCTATCTGCTGCTTGATAGAATTGAGCTTGGCTATCGTTTCCTTCTCCTGGGTCCACCTTGCACGCATGGCATCCGATTCTGCACGGATATCCGCAAGTTCCTTTTCCAAATCTTCAAGGCGTTCCTTGGATGCCTCATCCTTTTCTTTCTTGAGGGCTTCCTTTTCGATCTCAAGCTGCATAATCTTGCGGTCTGCCTCATCAAGTTCCGCAGGCTTACTATCTATAGCTGTCCTCTTTTTTGCAGCAGCTTCATCTACCAGATCTATGGCTTTGTCAGGCAGGAACCTATCTGCTATGTACCTATGGCTCATAACAGCAGCTGCAACCAGGGCTGAATCCTTCAGACGTACACCGTGGTGCACTTCGTACTTTTCCTTAAGTCCACGTAGGATGGATATCGTATCTTCAACTGTTGGCTGTTCCACTAGCACAGGCAGGAAACGGCGTTCAAGGGCAGCATCCTTTTCGATATACTTGCGGTATTCGTTCAGGGTGGTAGCACCGATACAATGCAGCTCGCCACGTGCCAGCATGGGCTTGAGCAGATTTCCTGCATCCATGGCACCCTCTGTAGCTCCTGCACCTACTATGGTGTGCAGTTCGTCTATGAACAGGATTATCTGTCCTTCAGACTCAGCTACCTCCTTAAGTACAGCCTTAAGCCGCTCCTCAAACTCGCCCCTGAACTTAGCGCCTGCAATAAGCGCTCCCATATCCAGGGCAATTATACGCTTCTCCTTCATGGCGTCAGGTACATCTCTCTTTGCAACACGTTGTGCCAGGCCTTCGACTATGGCTGTCTTACCCACACCAGCCTCGCCGATAAGTACTGGATTATTCTTCCTGCGGCGAGACAGGATCTCTATAGTGCGCCTTATTTCCTGTTCTCTGCCGATCACAGGATCAAGCTTGCCCTGGGATGCCAGTTCGGTAAAGTCGATACCATATTTCTTAAGTGGTTCCATCGTATCTTCCGGATTCTCTGAGGTAATGCGTCTGCCACCTCTTATCTCCTTGATGGCAGCAAGCAGACGGTCCTTTGTAATACCCTCGCCTGCAAGTATTTTTCCGGCTACTGAATCTTTTTCTTCTGCGATTGCTATAAGCAGGTGTTCCACACTAACGAACTCATCCTGCATCTTGCCAGCAGTCTTGTTTGCAGAGTCAAGCACCCTCTTGAGTGTCTGGGTCATATAGACCTGCTCTCCGCCTGGACCGGATACTTGTGGCAGGCTTGCGAGCTTATCCTCCAGCTTCTCTGTAATTCTGCCTGGTTCTACATCGAGCTTCTGCAACAATGTCGGTACTAACCCTCCGCTTTGCTCCAGCATTGCTAGAAGCAGGTGTTCACAATCTATCTGCTGGTTATGGTATCTCGCAGCGATTGTAGTTGAGCCCTGAATTGCTTCCTGGGCTTTCTGAGTGAAACGATTCATATCCATACTTTTCCCCTTTATTTTTTATCCCACTAATCAATTACTCTGATTTGTCTTATAAGCGCTGTCCAACTCGCTGTACTAAATAATTGATATTATTTTTCCATATAAATCCCCATCTATGGAAAACTGGCTGTACGACTGCCATAAACCAGCATGAAATAAGGATAATCGGTCATGACTCTAAGGCCATGACCATGCACCCAAATGCAGGTACAGTAAAAAATGTTCCTCTATGCTTACTCGATGAGTATTTTCATTTGGCAATATAGAAAAGCGATCAGATTATGATCGCAGCAGTCCTTTCATCCTTTTCGTCGTCGAAATCCGCAACAAGAACCTCCGTGGTCAGTACCATGCCCGCTATTGAGGCAGCGTTCTGCAGGCCACTGCGTACGACTTTTGTTGGGTCAATCACGCCAGCCTCAAAGAGGTCATCAAACACATCGGTCTTGGCATTGTATCCAAAGTTTGGATTTGCCTCTGTGCGTACACGAGCAACGATCTCAGCGCCTTCTCTACCAGCGTTGATGGCTATCTGGCGCATTGGTTCTTCCAGTGCCCTCTTAACGATCATAACTCCGATCTGCTGATCTCCGCTGAGTTTTAATCCGTCTAAAACAGGCGTTGCATGGAACAATGTAACTCCTCCCCCAGCAACCACTCCTTCTTCTACAGCGGCCTTTGTAGCGTTTAGAGCGTCATCGATCCTCATCTTCTTTTCCTTGAGTTCGGTCTCAGTGGCTGCGCCTACCTTTATTACTGCTACGCCACCACCGAGTTTTGCCAGACGCTTCTTAAGTTCTTTCTTTCTGTAGTCGGATTCTGTAAGCTTGACCTGTGACTCGATGAGCCTCATTCTTTGCTCGATGACGGCTTTGTTACCCTTGCCTTCTACAATGGTGGTCTTGTTTTTGTCTACTGTAATCTTCCTTGCATTGCCGAGCATCACACTGGTAAAGTCCTCAAGCTTCATGCCTTTATCTTCACTGATGACAGTACCGCCGGTGAGCACTGCTATGTCCTCAAGCATATCTTTCTGATCATCGCCAAATCCCGGAGCTTTGACGGCACATACCTTCAAAGCACCACGCATAATGTTCAGTATTATTCCTGCCTGTGCGTCGCCTTCAACATCCTTGGCAACTATCAGCAAAGATCTACCTTCCTTTGCTACTTTTTCTAACACAGGGATCACTTGGTTCATTGTGCTTATAGTCCTGTCAGTGATGAGGATATATGGTTCATCGAACTCGCATGTCAGTTTTTCATGGTCAGTAGCCATGTAAGGGGATACAAAACCCCTTTCAAACTGCATACCCTCCACGACTTCAAGGCTGGTTTCCATGGTCTTGGAATCTTCTACGGTAATGACACCGTTGTATCCCACTTTTTCCATGGCACTTGCAATTAGGCCGCCAATCTCTTCATCGTTGTTAGCTGATATTGTGGCAACTTGGATGATTTTGGCTTTGTCCTTTACATCCTGGCTCTGTTCTTTAATGTGTTTTACCACTGCTTCTGTAGCTCTTTCTATGCCTTTCTTGACCTCTATGGGGTTGGCACCTGCTGTAATGTTCCTTATGCCTTCGGTGATAAGTGACTGGGCCAGCAGGGTTGCAGTGGTGGTACCATCGCCTGTGGTGTCCTGGGTCTTGGAAGCTACTTCTTTTACAAGTTTTGCGCCTATGTTCTCAAACTTGTCTTTCAGCTCAATCTCTTTTGCAATGGTAACTCCATCGTTTGTTACCACCGGGTTGGTGGCTTTGTCAAGTATAACGTTGCGCCCTTTAGGACCTAATGTTATCTTCACTGTATTGGCTACCTTGTCCACACCATTCAATAATGATCTGCGTGCGTTCTCATGGAATGTGATCTGTTTCGAAGTCATTTCTACACCTCTTTATCCTTTCATCTATGATTTTCTCTTACTTTGTAATGCTTATTTTTCTCTTATTTTTCGATTACTGCAAGCAGATCTTTAAAGTCGACAAATACATGTAACTCTCCATCGAGTTCCATTTCGTCGCTCTTGTAACCACCATATATTACATGGTCTCCTTTGTTAACAGGCAGGTCACGTCCATCCTCAAAAGTACCTATAGCTACAATAACGCCTTCTTTCTTTTCTTCTTTGGCTGACTCCGGCAGGTATATGCCGCTATCGGTCTTTTCGGCCTGTTTGACCACTTTTATTAATACTCTTTCTCCAATCGGTTTGATGATCATTGCTGATATCCTCCAATGAAAGTATGCCGGCTTTTTAGCCAGCTTACATACAGCTATATCCTCACTCTAATATATAAAATTTATGCGTTTTATAGGTATAATCTTTGTTTAATCGAGATGATATGTGTAAAACAAAGAAAACTTTATATATAGACTCTTCGATACACATTATTATGAACCTGCAGAACCAGCAAATAGTTCTGATTAGCCTTGAAAAACCCAAGGATCAAAATCTTGAGGATGATATCAGATGGCTGTGTGACAGCTTTGGTCTTTCATCCGGCAGGGATACTGAGAGCATTGCCACAAAAATAGTTATGGATATGTTGCGGATGCTGGCCGAGGAAGATAGGGTTACCTCTGAATCCATAGCTGACAATCTTGATGTGAGGTTGGCTCGTGTAAATCATCATCTGCGCAATCTGATAGATTCAGGTATAATCTACAGGAGGAAAAGATTACTTTACCTGCGTGGCGGTAGCCTCAAAGCCGCAGTGCAGGAGATGAGAAAGGATTCGGAGCGTATCTTCGATGAACTGGAATTCATGGCTGAGGATATTGATCGGAAAATGGGTTTAAAGAACAGATAACTTTAGCAGCCTCATCAATTTGTGTTACTTTTCCACGTCGTGCACCCAGGAATCGCTTTCCAGTGTCAGCTCTTTTTTCCGTAAGCACTTCCGATTTTATCCTTTACAGCGCATCGGTGTTTTCTGGGTTGAACTGATGATGGCATATCTGCTTCACAATACCGGCCTTTCCTCCGTCTTTGAATATCTCTCGTACAGTGTGGTGGGTCAGATGACAATTATGTTTCGTTAACTCTATACTCAACTAATTTAGAATATTTATATAGTATGAACTAGTTTTGCAGATTATGGGCGATTACGGGCTGAAGATGCATGATATTCTTGTTGGTATAACGTACCCACTGAGCTTTTGTTGAAAAAGCCGGTTATTTTGGTGCCTTCACCAAATATGAGCCAAGATTCTCAAACCAAAAATGCCTTGGCTTTGTCTACCAAATATGTCGCAACAAAATCTGATTCCGACTGCATTACAATTGATTAAAGACGATGCTAAATTGCAGTCGTTGGCAATTAATATCAAGAAGCTAATTCAAAAAATTCAGCTAATCGTATTGCAGACGAGATTATCAAGCTTATTAAATAATGCTTGCCTGAAGTTTTTCAGACGGCTAAAGGTGCTGAAGTTTCTATGGAAATTGGAGTATTACTGGTGGGGTTGTTGGCCGGAGTTATGTCCGGTCTGTTTGGTATTGGCGGTGGGATAGTAATGGTTCCTATTTTGATTGCCGTTTTCGGCATGTCTATGCTCGACGCCAATGCTGCTTCGTTGGGAGCAATGTTGCTTCCAGTGGGTGTTTTTGGTGTAGTAACTTATTATAAGGCTGGCCTCATTAATATCAAGGAATCGTTGTGGATTTCGTTGGGACTGTTTGCAGGTTCTTTTTTCGGAGCAGAATTGGCTTTAGCCATAAATATTGGCTTATTGGCCAAATTGTATGCTATCTTTTTGTTATACGTGGCATTAAGTTATTTCAATGTTCAATCATTGATTTTTAAGAGAATAACAAAAGAGTCCTTTGAGCTCAAGGAGCATAAACCACATGCCTTTTGGATGTTTATTTTGTTGGGGTTGTTTGCCGGAGTTATTGCCGGTATGTTTGGAAAAGGCGGAGGCATTATCATTGTGCCGATGTTGATAAGCTTATTTCATTACAATCCTAAAGCAGCAACAGCAACTTCTTTAGCAGCATTGCAATTGCCTGTTGGATTGCCTAGTGTGATAGTGTATGCCGAACAAGGACATTTAAACCTACTTTATGCAGCATTGATGGCAGGTGGTATTGTGGCTGGAACGTTTTTCGGCTCCAAATTGGCACTCAAACTTTCGGCTTCTTTTTTCAAAAAAATATATGCCGTTTTTTTGCTCGGAGTGGCCGCATATATGATGGTTAAATATATTTAAATTAATAAATTTTTATCTATCTTAATCATATTTTCGGCGGTTTGCTATACGGTTTTCGCCCAATATCGGGAAGGTGTCAAGATCGAAAAGCTGATGCAGGCCGATACCACCGTGGTAGGGCAGAAGTTGTTTTACCTTGGTTTTCCGAATGCTAAAGTGACAATGATTTGTCGATGCTTAAATGAGTAGTCTAAGATGTATTCTTGATACATTTTGTAATGAATAATACATTGTTACTTTTCCACGTCATGTACCCAGAAATCGCCTTCAAGTGTCAGTTCTTTCTTCCATACGGGTACTTCTGATTTTAACATTTCTAGGGCGTCAGTGAGAGCTGTGAATAGTTCCTGCCTGTGGGCAGCGGCAACGACTATATATACGATGTCCTCTCCAGGTCTGATTGTACCTGTGCGGTGGTGCATCCTTACGTCTAGCACTCCTTTTCTTTGCATCAAGTCATTGCATATTTTCTGCATTGCTTCTTCAGCGATTTTTTCGTATTTTTCAAAATGCAACGCCTTTGTTTCCACCCCTTCAGATAACTGTCTGACAATTCCTGTGAATGTGCCGATGCCACCTGCCTGTTTTATTCGAGTGTCCTGCTTTACCTGTTCTATGAGCAGATTGAGGGTGACCCAGTTTTCCTGCTGTATCACAAGTTCAGCCAATGCATCGATGTCCCAATCTCCTCTTGCAGGGAGTTTAGCCACTACATTTTTTACCTCATCGATGTTATCAAGCTCGCCAAGTACGATTTTTGGAAGGCTGCTTGTCTTAGCGCCTTCAACTATGGCAAAATCCATGCCACTGTCAGCAAGAGCATTCAGAGACTCGGTGAGGGATGGGTTGCGCTTCACAAGCACAAGTTCACTCTCTGTTATGGCTGCCACAGCTTCAGCTCCTGCATCAAAGTGTTTGCCTGTATCGGTATTTTCCGGGTTGAACCGATGATGGCACATCTGCTTTACGGTACCGACTTTTCCTCTGCCGGAAAGTTTTTTTACAAGCTGTGTGACCAGTGTTGTCTTACCTGTTTTCTTATAGCCGACCACGCTAATGACTTTCATGTACAGTTCTATGCAAATTAATGCTATAAAGAACGTAAGGTTTGGACACGTTTACAGGTAATGGTTCATGACGGCGTACAATTATATTTTGTTTATTTTAATTTAAAATAATATAGAACACTTTATATTGTAATAAGTAATTTTGCAGGTTATGAGCGATTACAGGCTGACGATGCATGACATTCCTGTTGATGACAGGCCTACTGAGCGCTTGTTGAAATATGGCCCTGAGGCTCTGTCCACTGCCGAACTTCTGGCTGTGATCCTTAGGACCGGAACGCAGAAAGAAAATGTAGTAAATATGTGCCAGAGAATATTCTCAGAGTACAATGTCAAACAACTGAGCCAGGTACAAATTTCAAAACTTATGCAGATACATGGCATAGGGCCCACCAAAGCTGCGCAGATAGCTGCTGTGTTTGAGCTTGCACGTAAACTGGAGCGGCATGTGGATGAACCAAAGCGTAAGATCCGCTCTCCTGCTGATGTCTATTCAATGTTGTATCCGGGTATGCGGGAGCAAAAGCGTGAGAAACTTGTGGTGCTTTATCTCGACACTAAGAATCATGTACTTAAAGAAGAGGTTGTTTCCATCGGCAGCCTCAATTCCAACATTGTGCATCCCAGAGAAGTGTTCAAATCCGCGCTCATGGAATCATCAGCATCAGTTATTATATCGCATAATCATCCATCCGGTGACCCTACACCCAGCAAGGAGGATATAGCTGTTACAGAAAAGCTCATTCAGGGTGGGAAAATATTAGGTATCGATGTCCTGGACCATGTTATTATAGGTGATGGCAGGTATGTTAGCCTCAAGGATGAGGGTCTTGTCAGCTGAAGGAAAACAAAACCTTTAAGGTATTTACTATCAATTAAAGACTCAGATGAAAGAGATAGAACTCAATGACCCTTATACAACTCCGTATAGGGGTATATACGCAATATGCGACAAAAACAATGAATATGTAGAGATCGTTGAACATTCTAATTGTTATGGCGGTGCTGCATGGTCAAAATTCCATTATTCGCATTCTCCGCTTATTTTGAAGACAAGGTCCATAGGGAATATGATCAGGTATCTTGCAAAGATAGGTACCTCTAAACTTGAACTCAAACCGTCCATTGCTGCAGCTGGCATAGAATCTATTGTTGTGGAACAAAATGAGGTCCATCTCACCTATGCAGGTCTGGGTGGCGGTGGTGTAGGTGCCACTAAGTGCCGGGCTTTTGCACAAGGTGTCCTGAGCTGCAACTACAGTGAATCAGGGGGAGGGCGTGCAGCAAAGGGCACAGTTGTTGTTCCCCGAAGAGAAAGGTTGCTCATAGGCATTGATGATACTGACTCCAAGGAAAAAGGTGCTACTTGGACCCTTACTCATAATATCGCAAAAGAACTGGATTGCCCTGAGTCTGTTTATCTTTCACATTCGCTAGTCCAGCTTTTTCCGGTTTCTGCAAGGACGCAGAACTGCGTATCCACTGTACTGGAGTTTGGATGTGTGGATGAAACTGCAAAGAAAGAGCTTCTTGAAAGCATAAAGACGGCACTTCTTAAATACAGTGTTTCAGATCAAACAGGAATGGTAGTGCTCCAGAACTTCAGTGCGCATGATCTATATCCATATAGCAGGAAATGTCGCAGTGGCGAGCTTACCAGGGAATATGCACTACAGTGTGCTAAAGACAATGGTGTGGAGATATGGATGGACGGCAATGGTGTTATAGGTGCGCTGGCTTCACTTGCATGGTTCGCAAGGCCGGAAGAGTCCGTCAGGATGGATGCTGAGATATATGATCCCTGATGATACAGCTCAAGATATAAGCGAATTCACTGGTGTTGAAGCTCTTTTTTATTCTTTGATCGACAGCAGGATAAAACTTGTAACCGGAGTAGCCGGTTACCCTACAACAGCTTTTATGGAACTGCTGCTTAACCATAAATGTGAAGGCTACAAAGCCTTCTGGATGACCAATGAAAAAGCAGCTCTTGAAAAAGCCCTAGGTGCATCAGTTACGGGTCAGCGTTCTGTGGTTGTTGTAAAGCATGTTGGTATGAACGTGCTTAGTGATCCTCTAATGACTTCGGTATATCATACAATAGGGGCAGGTGTTGTGATTATTGCAGGTGACGATACGGGGGCACGGGCTTCTCAGAATGAGCAGGACTCTCGTTTTTACGGAAGCATTGCAGAGGTTGCGCTATTCGATCCGGCAACACCTCGGGGAGCATACGATTCTATCATAAATGCCTTTAATTTGTCTGAACAGGCAAAGGTTCCTGTGATTATCCGTATAACTGACAGACTGCTCGATAGCAAAGGACCGGTTACTAGAGGACAACAGAATGAAACAACTGCTGTTTTTGACAGGGCTATTTGGAAACTTACTACTAAAGGGAAACACCAGCGATTTCACCGGGAATCTATGCCTCTGCTTAAAATAGAGGTTCAGTCTACTTCTTTGAATAGGCTGGAATCCGGGAATGGCAAGATAGGTATCATTTCATCCGGTTATCTTTCAGTGCTTGTGGACAAAGTACTTTCAGAAGCAAAGTGGGCTGGTTGTTCGCATCTTGCTCTCCAGATGATTGCACCTTTCCCGTTTGACAAGATAAGGCAGTTAATCAGCGCATGCGGCACTATGCTTGTAGTCGAGGAGACCGAACCTTACATTGAATCTCACATTGCCGTAACAGGGAAAGTGAAGGGCAAGATGACCGGGCATATTCCGTATGGTCAAGTTGAGGCCGGGCATATTATCTATGCATTGGATCATTTGGATGAGAGCAGGATAGATACGTATACTGAAGTGCAGACTATAAAGAGTAGAGGTTCACGTCCTTTGTGTCAGGACTGTCCATTCATGCCTTTTTACAAATGTCTGGCGAAAATCGATGTTATGGTTGCCGGAGATATGGGTTGTTCTATCCGGGCGGCTCCTGAGCCATTACAAGCTGTTGATACGGGTTTTGCCCTTGGTTCAGCTATATCCACTGCCTGTGGTTTTAAGGATCAAGGCATTGCAGTTATAGGTGATTTTGCGCTTGCTCATTCTGGTATTGTTGGTCTGATCAATGCAGTGGATTCAGAGGATGATGTTGTTATCGTTATCTTGCAGAATTCGGTTGCTGCCATGACTGGTGGGCAGGAAGCTCCCGACTTGATGCCTGCTGTAAAGGCATTGGTGCAGGATACTACTATTGTGGAAATGCCGGTCTATACCGCTGATACATCAAGTGTGATCGAAATGCAGATGCAAGATCTGCTTGGATCCAAGCTGGCTCAAAAGGGAGTTTCTGTGATATATCTGCTGGGAAGATGTACTAAAAAATGATTAATTACTTCTAAAGGAGGGGGGTGCCCGGTTGTGGTAGGAGGAAGGATTTGGAAAACCCCGTATAAAGGCTAGGTTTTATTGTAGGCACCCGTTTTATTCTATATCTGCACAAATATATAAAAGTACTGTTGGATTAATTTTAGATGTTCTCAATTATAATCTTTGTTCCAAATTCTGTATTTTTGTTGCTTCAGTCCAGTATGGTTAAATAAGATGGTCCGATATTTGGGCGTATAATTCATTTTTAACATTTAGGTGACCTTTTTGATCGGAATACTTGTCAATGACCGGGTTAAGGCTGGTAAGCAGGCTATCAATGAGCTGTACAATGTCGGATATTATGGACGCCCAAAAGGTGATACATTAGAGCTAACGCTCATTGAAGCTGCATATCTGCACTACAAGAAAAAGCTTGAGATTCAGATCGAAGACAAATCCCTGTCATTTGAGAATTTCTTTACGGAAGCATCAAAAAGGCAGCAGTATTTCGATCTAAAATACATTGTCTATAAAGATCTGCGGGAAAGAGGGTATTATGTACAGCCTTCTGTTACGGATTTTAGAGTATATCCAAGAGGAGGCCATCCAGGCAAGACTCCTGCAAAGTTTTTTGTTCATGTAATCTCAGAGCGCATTCCTTTGTCTCTAAGGGAGCTACGCATGTCGTTGGAAGCTGCGCACAATGTGCATAAAACAATGGTTCTTGCCATTGTTGATGAAGAAAGTGACATTACCTTCTACGAGATACGGAAAGTAGATCCAAAAGGAGATGTGAAACTCATTGAGGACGCAGTGCAGGGTATATATGGAAGGTCTACTTTCCTTGAAGACCGTGTTGTTGTGTGGGACAGTGATGTTTCCAGTTCGTTGCATGCTGAAGGTTTCTATGGTCATCCCCTTGATGCGGATCGTCTGCAGCTTTCCCTTGTGGAATCGGGATATCTTCTTAAAAAAGGCATACTGGAAGTTGCAGATATGTCTGGCACTTCTTTTGCTCTTGCATTCGATGAATTTGCTGCAAAGGCATCTGTTATTGAATCGGAATTCATGCTTAAGTATTTTGCATATGAGGATCTCAGAGACAGAGGTCTTGTTCCCAAAACCGGTTTCAAGTTCGGCAGCCATTTCAGAGTGTATCTGAACTTTAAGTCAGTGGATAAACTACCACACTCGGAATATTTGGTCCATTCCATATCCGAGGACTATGAGTTCGCGCTTCCTGTAATGTCCAGAGCAGTGCGCTTGGCCAATAGTGTGCGCAAAAGAATGATATATGCTGTACATGATAACGTTCAATGTACCTACATTGACATCGGTAGGATCAAAATGTGACCGATACACATGTTCGATATAATTGCCGTGGATATTTCTGGAAGACATGTAGAAAAAGGAGGGTACTTCATGGTATGCGCGGCTGTATCGTTTTCTGTGTCTCCTTATCATATAGATAAAACTCAACAGGCGAATATTCGTTACTTCACAAGCAGCACTGCCCCTGAACTTATTGATGTGGTTAAAATGGTAGAAAAGACCGTGGAAGGACTTAATCCCCGGGCTATGATTGTGATGGAGGCCGGGGATATGTTCAACAGGCCCCAGTGGCTGGTTGCTAGCATGTTTTCCCGGGGTTTCAAATACCAGGAGTCCCTAAGTGAGCGCAGGGCTGTAGAGGTCGCCCATCATATTTCGGTGAGTGCCAGAAGACTACTTAAAATGAAAGGTGCCATTGATCTTCAGTCAGATGCAGAGGATACTTTAAATGAAAAAAGTGATAGTGGTACAAAGGTTTGATCCTGGTAGTGATGAATTCAAGAATAAGCGGCAACTCGCTGAGCTGAAAGACCTTGCCTATGCTGCTGGTTATTCTGTTGTGGGAGAAATTATCCAGTCCCGTTATCCGGATAAAAAATACCAGCTCGGTAAGGGCAAGGTGCAGGAACTTGCATTGGCTGTTGAGTCCTTTACTTCAGAAAAAGTGGTATTTTGCAATGAATTGAGCAGTATGCAGCTTTACAATATCACTGACATATGTAAGTGTGTGGTCATCGACAAGTTCCAGCTTATCCTTGAGATATTTGCGCTGCGTGCTACCACCCGACGTGCCAAGTTACAGGTGGAGCTGGCAAGGCTGGAATATGAGATACCCAGGGCAAGGATTATTGTGTCCCACCTGAAAAAAGAAGAAAGGCCAGGCTTTATGGGGTTGGGCAGCTATGAGGATTCCTATGAGCAGGATATCAAGGGCAGAATAGCCCGAATAAAGGATGAGCTAAGTCATGTGCAGGGCCACAATGAATCCTTGCGTAGTTTCCGGCATGCTCACGGTTTTTCGCTGGTAGCGCTTGCAGGTTACACCAATGCTGGTAAAAGTACTTTGTTCAATACTCTCATGGAAGAGGGGGTGGACGTGGCTGACATGCTTTTTACGACTCTTTCTCCGGTTGCCCGCTCAATGGATGTCATGGGGCGCAAGGTTGTCCTCACTGATACGGTAGGTTTTATAGAGGACTTGCCACACTGGCTTATCGATGCTTTCCGTTCGACCCTGAACGAGATCTTCTTTGCTGATATCATTTTGCTGGTAGTGGACGCAAGTGAACCACTGGATATAATGCACGATAAACTGCTCGCGTGTCATGACACTCTCTGGGAGCAGATGCATGATGCATCAATGATAGCCGTAATGAACAAAACAGATCTCATCAGCCGAGAAGAGCTTAATTTGAAGATGGAAGCTCTTGGATATCTTGTCCCAAATCCTGTTTTTATCTCTGCAAAGGGCATGGAAGGTCTGGACGACCTGAGGCAAGCCATAAGGGATATGCTGCCAGTATGGAAAAGGAAGGAAATATCAATGCCTCTTTCAGAGCACTCGATGTCAGTCCTTTCCTGGCTTTTCAAAGAAGGGGTAGTGCACTCTGTTAAATATACAGATCACATTCTTGTGGATCTGGAAGCAAGGGAAGAGATAATGAATAAGATTGAATCCTTTTCAGGCACGTAACCGTAATTTGTTAGTATAGGTGCTTTTAAAAATTAACATGCGTTATGTTTAAATAAGATCGAGTATGTTAGTGAATATGCGAACGGGTCTCTTCTCAAATGTACCACCAATCCTATCCAACCACCCAATACACAACTCCTTTACCCGTTCGCTTGTTTCTTATACTGGAACACATTTCGTTCTATTCCTATAAGTTCTTATTCCTCTAGTTTCTCTATTCTTGTATCTTTTGTTCGGTTACAGTACACTGGCACCGGGAGATTTTATAAGGAATCATTTTTTATGTGAATATATGAAATTTGACCTGCATGTCCACACACGTTTCTCAAAAGACAGTGATGCAGATATTGATGCTATTATCAGTTATGCTGAAAAACATGGTCTTGATGGTTTTGCAGTATGTGATCATGATATAATCAAAGGTGGTCCTTTCTCCGTGAAGAGGGCAGCTGAACTTGGATCTTCTCTTGTCATTATTCCAGGTGTTGAAATAAGCACTTCCGAAGGGCATCTCCTTGTGCTTAATATTAAAGAACGAATAGAATCGGGGTTATCACCAGTTGAGACCATTAAAAGAGCAAGAGCGCAGAATGCGGTAGTAGTATTACCTCATCCTTTCAAGCTCACATCTCATGGCATAGGATATGTGGAGGGTCTTGATGTGGATGCTGTGGAGGTTTTGAATTCCCGCTGCTTGACTGATGGTCCCAATAATAAGGCACGTGCTGCTGCAACTTCTCTGGGGCTTCCTCAGGTTGGGGGCAGTGATTGTCATGTGCCTGAAATGGTGGGCATGTCATACACTGAAGTAGACGTGCAGGAAAGGTCCTTGGATGCGGTCCTTGATGCCATTAGACAGGGAAAAGTAAGTCCAGGTGGTGGCAAAACTCCAAAGGTATTTGTGCTACGCCAGATGATGGCGAATGCACAAAAGAGAACAGCTAAAATACTGGGTTTTGGCTAAACGAACGTGTGTAATAGGCGCAGAGCTTCTTTTTCTCTTTCTCCGCCACACTTGTTAATAATATCCTCATAGAATTTGATCAGTTTGAGGTATTTCTCTTCGCCATCTATCTTATAGCGTGTGGCATGAATAGTTGCCTCGATAATAGCATTGAATCCTCGATTAGGTGCCTTTGGGTAAAAAGAGTTAACATGTCCTCTAAGTGGTCGTAGTTCTGCTATCATGGCTTCAGGTGCTATCTTGGTATTAATGCATTCAAAGGCCACCCAACTTTGAGCTGCTTTAAGTACGGGGAACTCTCTTCCTGGTGAAGTTATATTTTCAATGTCATCTGGCTCTATATCGGAAAAAGTGCACTTGACAAACAGTACTGGATCATTTGTCACATTTGCTACAAGGAAATTTTCAGCCATGATGTTTTGATAAGTCTTGGAGCCTTTAAAAAGCCTTATTAGGACAGTGTCTTGTTTTCTAATTATGCCCATGGGGGCTGCATTTTGGGACCAACCCTGGTGAGTGGTAACGATTGTTTCAGAAATGCCTTCAAAGAGACCAAAGTCATCAAGTTTTATTTTATTACTTTCTGTCAGAATCTCATTCCCCCAAGGAGAGCTATAAAAAGACCACCTATTATTATGTCAGCCGTAGATCCGGGGTTAATGCTCCTTGCAAGCAGTTCTTTATCAAAGTTGCAGATCTCCGGTAATATATTTTCCATATTATATCCAGAGTCTTCTAATTTATAACTTATCATCCTTGCTCTTGCAGATACCTCTTCTGCAGTGTACTTATCAAATTTCATTTCTATGAATGTATCCACATTATATGCTAGTATTTTAAGGAAAGCATATACTATGACATGATTGATTCTGGAGTAACCAGAATGGATAAGTGCTCCATTGGTGTTCATTTCTCTTGTGAGTATTCGAGCACACTGTGCACAGCGTGTAAAACCTGATGTCCATTCTCTTGCAATAAGGTCATAAGAGCTTGATATTTCCATTAACTGAAATAGTGTAGTACGTTTGTCTCTAATTTCTCCGATGGCTTTTGCATCGGACAAATCGAATTCATCCACCTTGCGCACCTTTACTCCAGCAGGTCCAAAGGACATGTAGAATTGGATCGCATCTTCTACATCTGTTTCTTTGACAATGTAAAATGCTTCTTCGGTGAGATTCTCTGGTGTTAGTTCTTTGCAGTTCCTTATAAGTTTTCCAGCTGCCATTGCAAAGGGAAATAACAGCAAAAAGGCACCGAAGTGCGTGTTTCCTCCTTTCTGCCAGGCTGAACTTTCAAGCACAGCCTTATGGACAGATTCGCCAATTCCGTGCTCTTTTGCAGCAGCTCCCTCCAGTATAGGATAAACTGCGACTGAAGAGGATAGGAAATGCTCAAAAGTGGTGCCTTCATAATCATGATCCCGGTCTATATTTCCTGGTTTAGGGTGGGCAGATACTTCCAGCAGCATGGCAAGCTGTGCACACCTTGCCACATAGGAAGGTGTCTGTTCTGCCGAAGCTTTACTGAGCTTCTCTTCTGTTTCTCGGTCAGTCTTCATTTGCCAGTAACCTTAGGGTGGTCTAAAATGTAATCTGCAAGCTGTTTTTTCAGTTTCATATATTCTGCATCGGGAAGTCCAATAGTTTCAAGTACTCCATCTCTCAATGGACACATTTTTGTGATCTTGCAGCACCATACAAGGCTACCAAAACAGGTGCTATCTCCATATTCAAGTGGTGTTCCCTTTGCGAATTCCATCTTTATGTCCGCGAACTCTTTTGCAGAAAGTCCTATCTTTTTTATATTGGAATGCACAGGGCACGACTTGACCGGAAGGCAGCAGAAAGTAAGGCCGCGCAAGTCTCCTTCTCCTCTACATACGTGTTTAGGTGAATTGTACCATCCTATATCTTTCTGAAGGAGAGTTACTTCCTTTACAAGGAGTGTTATCAACGATGGGTTTTCAATTCCTCCTCTACCTACAGAAACTATGTCTGCACCTCTGGTGAACATTTCTTTTGCAGTTTCAAAATCAGTTACAGAGTTGTTACCTATCAAGAGAAGCCGTGTGGCATCCCTTATTTGTCTGATGGTCTCCATGTCAGCACCTGATCCTTCCTTCATTGCATCAATATGTAGTATGTCGGAGCCCGCATCTTCGATAGCTTTAGCCATTTTGACATTGTCTATTACATTGGCGCGCACCTTTACCGATACGATCGCTCCGGTCGTTTTTACTTCGCGGATCATACTTTGTAGCTTCGTAAGGTCATGTAATAATGCCTCACCTACGCCTAATTTTGTCATTTCGGGCTGCCTGCAGTGTGCATCGATTTCAATTATAGCATTTGCACCCTTGGTGATTTTGGCAGCTTCGATCAGGGGTTCCAGGGTAGAGCTTCTAACATTGATAGCAACGACACTGTCGGTTTTGATTGATTTCAATTCATTCCCTATCAATTTTAAAGGTTCATCTGAAATGAACTCTTTCCGCCCTCTTTTTACCATTTCGGATGCTGCTTGCTGTGTTGCAGCATCCAGATTATATCCTCCAAGTATCACAAGCCCAGCATCTTTTGCGAACTCATTTGCAAAATGGCTGTCCGTTATTCCTCCCATAGGTGCAAGAGCAATGGGGTTCTTAAAATAAAAATTTCCTACCTTGATATCAAAAAGATCATCAGACACGTTTTTCCCTCTTTTTAACGTGATTTTTACTAGTCTTGCTCAATAAATGTAAGTTACATATTAATATAACGCTGATACCTCTTAGGCTATGTCTATAACTATTCGATATATCACAATACTCTTTTGCAGTAACTCATATGTTATAGTGGCATTCTTTTGTTTCGGAGCTTAAACATTATATAGCATAACCACAAAATTAAAATTGTCTATTATTTCAATAAGGGAGGTTATTATGAAGTGTCTTGTCTGTGGGGAAGAAAGTGATACTAAGTACTGTAATAGATGTGGTAAGATAATGGATGAGGTTATCAGGCAGGTAGGGGAAAAGCGCTGGAGTTCTATTGATGATTGTTCTTTCATTTATCCAATGGTCTTGAGAGTAGCCAAAGATGAATTAACAGTAACTGATATTATCCGATCACTAGAACCAGAAGTATAATTCTATCTTTCTTTTTTTCTTCAGAACAATTAAAATTAGTATCCTGCCCTTTTTCTGTCTAGTATTTGAGTCTTTCGAAGTTTTGTTCGAGCCAATAATTGAGGTACTTACTAAGGCATACTGATATTTTATAAACAATGGGTCTTGTTATTCTTCTTCTAGACTCATATCATATCCTTAATATAGTACGTTATCAATGGGGATTACTATGAAGATTGCAATAATTGGCGGTACAGGCAGCATTGGAAGAGGTTTTGCCCTGAGGTGGGGGCAAAAACATGAAGTGGTTATAGGTTCAAGAGAACAGGAGAAAGCCAAGGCTAAAGCAGCTGAATATACTTCTATTTTAAAGGACCGTGGTCTTAATGCCAATATAAAAGGTGAGTTGAATGCAACAGCTGCTGCAGATGCTGATATCGTAGTACTGGCAATAAGGTATACTAAGGTTGCTTCAATACTTGAACAGATAAATCCTGTACTGGATAAGCAGGTAGTAATATCTGTTGTAGTGCCAATGGAGAAAGATGTTTGTATGATCATTCCAGACTCAATTCCCATAGAAGTTCCGGCAAGTTACTCTGAAGATTATAAATCTGATTATTTCTGTTATGTTACTCCATCTGCCGGTAGTGCAGCACAAGAAATTGCTTCTATACTACCAGAAGGTATTGAACTTGTATCTGCCTTCCAAAACGTCCCTGCAGCTAAGCTCTCAAATCTTGATATACATCTTGATTATGATATAGGTGTATGCGGCAATAACATGCACTCTAAGAACATTGTTTTTGGTCTTATCAGGGATATAGACAGTATGAGACCTATTGATATAGGCCCGATTGAAGCTTCTTCTATGATTGAATGCCTGACACCTCTTCTCCTTAATATTGCTGTACGCAACAAAATGAGGGATGTTGGTATAAAATTTGTAGGCTAAAATAAGTATTGCCCTACAATTTTTATTTTATACTTGCATTCTTCTTTTATTCTGCCGATAGAAGTAGTGGTAACTGAAGCTTTGCAAGTTGATAAATGTAAAAAAGAAAATATGGACAGTTATGTATTATCAACTGTCCAGTATCTCTTCTGCAATGTTTCTGTAGGCATCCATTACATAATCGATTCCAGAGACCTTTGCAGCTTCTTCTGTCAAGGCCATAAGGTCTTTACGTGATAATGTGGGCAGGCTGAATCTTCTTGAACCGGCCATAAGCTGCTGGAGTCCAACCTTTGTTTTCTGTGCATAGGAGTATATACCAACGGCACCCAGAGGTACATCTTTCATATCATTGCCATATATCTCCTGCAGTTCTTCAAAGTGTACGAAGATCTCCTCAGGTCTATGTCCAAACTCAGAGACGGTCTTTGGCAGATCGTCTTCTTTCAGCCATTTGCCTATGTTCTTACCTACCATGCCTGGTATCATAAGTGCGCGGCCCATACACACTGCCTTGAAATGTGGTGCGCCCATTGCAAGTGCTTTATATATTCCATCCTCACTGGAGAATCCTCCTGCCATGGCTAGGTCCGGTATTCTCTTTCCACGCTTTGATAATTTCTCAGCAAATTCATAGACCAGGGATTGCAGATAGAATGTTGGTATTCCCCATTCTTCCATCATTGGCCACGGGCTCATACCAGTACCTCCCGGCGCACCATCATAGGTGAGCAGGTCGATCTTTGCATCAGAACTGTATTTAATTGCCATTGCTGTCTCAGTCATGGAGTAGGCACCGGTTTTTAGGGTAATACGCTTAAAACCAAGGTCTCTCAATCTGTCACATTCTGCATGGAATCCCTCTTCGGTAACGAATCCAAGCCTGGAATGTCTCTCGAATTCCCTTATGGCTCCGAGCTTAAATGCTTCCTGCACGGCTGCAAGTTCCGGATCCGGGGTAACGATGTAACCCCTTTTCTTAAGTTCAATTGCACGGTCGAGATCCTTTACTTTTATCTCTCCGCCAATGCATTTTGCTCCCTGGCCCCATTTCAGTTCGATAGTATCCATCTCGTGCTTGCTGGAGATGTATTCTGCAACACCGAGTTTTGTATCTTCTACATTCATCTGGACAAGCATTTCTCCATACCCGTCGTAGAACTTTTGATAAAGAGCGATCCTGCGGTCCATTTCTGGTGATTCTTTTACAAGACCATCGCTTCCACGTTTAAGCTGTGGGTCAATACCACATACGTTCTCACCACAAACTATGGTGATACCTGATATTGCAGCGCCAATGGCAAAATGCTCCCAGTTCTTTCTGGCGATATCTGTGGAACCCAGGGCTCCAGTGAAGATGGGTAGCTTCATCTTTACTTTCTTATCCCAGCCATACTCAGTTTCGGTGTTGACATTTGGGAACCTTGCGGTCTCTGGACCAGGTATCATTCCTTCTGCCATTCCGATTGCGCCTACAGCATATCCCTGGATATTAAGGTGGGAGTAGTCGATGGGGTAATTCTTGTCTGCACCAGCAGTGATCTCTCCGAATGGTCCGGGATAAATAACTTCCCGTCCTCTGAAGGATGATTTGAATATTTCACAGTTTCCACGGCACCCGTCCACGCAGCGGGTACATATACCGGACATCGGTGCAACACTCTTTGATCTGTTGAAGGTTCCAGTAGCTTCATTTGCATTTGGCTGTCTTAGATTTGCCATGTTTTCACTTCCTCAAAAAACTACTTGCAATGCGGGCATTAGCCCGCTAGGTCCTAACCATGCAATAGTAGTAGGATATCGGTTGGCTATTACTATTATTTATCTCTTTTGAAATAGTACTCGGATGCTATCGATTAGTCAGAAGAAGGTAATCGTGTGCAGTGTTATATTACTTGAATTGAATCCCCATGTGAATATTCTTTAAATTGTTGCAATCTAAACCATTTATGCATTACCTTTGATAAACTTCCACTGTCATGGGTGACCGGATGAGCTTTGTATTTACATTAAACGAAAATATATGCAAAGTTCAAGAATATATCACCAAGTATTCTTGAGTTAATTTTATATTCTAAGATGGGGATTTTATGCCATAATATGGAGAAAATAGTATTGTCTTTATAGGAAGCTACTTTACCTATAATCAAATCAAATGCAGAAAGCTTTATCTTTATTTCTCTATGACAAAGTTATCAAATTTAGTTCTATACTCAAGGAGTTTGTAAATGCCAGATAAGAATATTGGTACAATTCATAAAGTGTTACGTTTTGTTACAAGCATTTTTCCTCTATTTATCATTGCAATGGTTGCTGCTGGAATTGCAATTGCTTACTTTATAAATCGTCCCGATTTTGCAATTAGAGGTTTGTTAGTAGCAGTGCCAGCAATATTCTCCGCCATATTTTTGTCAAAAATGTACAGAAAAGATATTGGCCACGATGAATCTCTTCTTAAGGTAATTTCCTTAAGCCAAAGAACTTCAGTTTTAGCATTTTCTGCACTATATATCCTATCCGTCATATTTCTATCCCTGAGTACTACAAGAACATTATACTACTTTGCAACAGTCACATTGATCTATGTATTAATTTTGAATCAGATATTTTCTAAGTCTTCAAATGCTAGTATTATTCTAATTGAGCTCTTTCTCTCAAGTTTAAACTTAATCTATAGTGTCACGCTGAAATATGCTCTCTACTTTGGTGGCACTGATATTATGTCTCATTTATTCCTCTCAGAGGTAACTTATCTTTCAGGTCATGTGGCTCCGGCCGACCTTAGTACTTTTTATGCAAGTTTCCCCTTGTTCCACATTTTAAACTCTGAATTTTCTTATTTATTGGGTATGGATCTGCAGACATCCTATTTTATTGGCTCAGGCTTGATCTATTCGGTATTGATTATCTTCATTTACTACTTTTTACTCAAAACTACAAACAACTCTACTTTATCTCTTTTGTCATGCCTGATATATTCTGCAAGTAGTACGGTTCTTTATTATGGATTGTACATGATCACAAGGACAATAGCCTATGCAGGTTTAATCATTATCTTGTATCTATTGTACAAAAAAGATTCTAATAATCGTGGTTTTGCATATCAAGGGCTAGCTATACTTGTATCTGTTTTTGTGGTGCTTGTTCATCAAGTTTCAGCTGCTCAGATAGTTATTGTGCTGTTCTTACTTCTGGTATGTGAACGTATTTTATCTAATGATAAATATGTAAACGGTACTTATTTGGCATTTTTCACTTCATTGTTCATGGGCTATTGGTTCTATTTTGCAAATGTGTTTGTAGAAGAATTGTTACAAGGCAGAGCTAATATTCAGTTATATGAAGAGTTCCAAATCAAAGAAACAGTTCAGGCTGGTTTAGAATGGATATATGTAGTACAGCACCTTGATACATCTGTTTTTCTATTTTTTGCACTCATTGGTATTGGATATATTCTATGGGATCGTATCAAGGCCGATAGAAGAAATTATGTGGATTATCTCTCGGTATACGCGCTGTTTTGTTTATCTACTCTTGTATTGTATATTCCCACTCCACTTCAGACCCTGTGGCAGACAATGACCTTGTTTAGATTTGACAGGTTCATGTTATTAATAGCTCCATTTATGGCCTTTGTTATGGCAGCAGGTATTTATTTCCTGTTCACTTATTTATCCAAAAATGGGAGAAAACCAGTTTGGATAATAGCTATTTCTGCATTAGTTGCCATATTTGTACTTGCTTCAATCATCTATAGTGGTCCAGAGTCGAAAGGTTACTTGTCAGATCCTGTTAGAGAATACTTCACTTCAGATGAAATTGAAGGATTCAATTATTTCATAGACCACGTTAATTCTGGGTCTGAATTGCACTCGGATTATAATGTAAACAGATTCTTCATTCAAGAGAATTTCAGTACTTCCAAGCAATTAGGACTCCCTTTTTTCAATAGTTATATTATATCGGATGTTGGAAAAATTCCCGCTTATTATGGATATTTAATGGTAAGGCAAAAACAATTCTTAAACGGTGGAATCTATTTTGGAGGTAGTTCGTATAACTATCTCTTTGATTCTGAAGAGGGTAATGATGTAGCTTTGTACAACTCATTACTGAAGTACAATAAGATCTATTCAAATTCTGGAGTTGACTTATACTATTGAGATGTTGGAGCCTTAACTCTACACCTTAGTTCCTATCTTGGACAGATATCTGAAAAGTATGATGTATTGTGTTAAATCAAGTACTATGACTTTCTGTAAGATGGTAGTTGTTTCCTATGGCATCTAAGAAAGGGTTTATATTGCTGGCAAATGTGCCCTCGTATAGTGTGGTACAGTCATCAAGGGCCTTACATATATTCACTGAACTGAAAAAAGAGTATCCAGATATTTATTTAATCATGCAGTCTAGTGACAAAAAAGAGGTTGAAACAAATAATCTGGTCCAAGTAAAGCCTATAGTGAATATTGATGGTAAGTTAATTTTATTGAAAGGCATGCTCTATAGATTACAACTAACACTTTTTGCATTCAAGTTCGCAATAACTCATCATAGAAATTTCGCTATTTTGCGAGGGTATGACTCTATCATGTTATTGGTTCTGTTGAAGATTATGGGGGTCAAAGTGTATTCTGATTTCCATGGAAAATATGATCTGGAATTAACTCAACGAGGAAAACATCTGAGAAGTTTCTTTGTGAAATTTATAGATTCAATCACTTTAATATTCAGTAATCGCATCATTGTCGTTAGTGAAGGTATTGAGGCGCAAATACAAGAGTACAAAAATAAATGCATCTTGATTCCAAATGGAGTTGACATACAAAAGATAGATGATGCGATTGCTAAAACTCCAACCTTCGATTTCAAAGGTTATAAAAAAATAGTAGGGTTTGTTGGTAATTGGGAGTCCTTCATGAATGTAGAAGATATGTGTCAGGCAGCTGAATATATTCCTGATGTTTTGTTCGTCATTGTTGGTGAAGGATTCAATGCTTCTAGCTTGATAGACAAGTATAGTGCCAATAAAAATGTAATATTCGCAGGTCGAAAGCCCCAAAAAGAAGCATTGTCAATAATGCATATGTTCGACATTTGTATTTTACCCTACGACAAAATAGATGCACACTCAAGTCACCCTGGTTTTTTCTCCTCAAGAAAGACAAAAGAGTACATTGCTGCCGGTAAACCAATTATTGTTGCTGATGTTATCGGAAAAGAATCTTGTTTAGTTCCCGGTTACAATTGTGTACTATACGAATCCAGAAATCCCAAAGATCTTGCAGATAAGATTTCTGGGATATTCAATGATTCTTCAATGTTTTCTTCCATGGGGAAGAATAACTTTGAAATACGAGAGCATTTCACATGGGAATATTTAATACAACATTCTGGCCTCATTGAGGATATTCATAAATAATAATTTCTGATCATTATCTACACACCGTTTATTTTTTTCTAGCAGTATCAAGTTACTGTTCTTTCTTTTGCGATTTTTTAAATAGAACAACATGTATTAAAATCGCGCAAATTTTATATAATATCACTATATAATTAAATCCAATCAATCTCTAAAGCAAAATAGAAACATGGATCATACCAATTGAGTTCCTATATACTCACTATACTTTACATCCAAATATATATTCACTGTTGATAATCTATTTATTGACTTGAACTATTTTGCTGTTAGAACAGTTTGATACTTCTAATAATCGAAGAATAGATGACAGAAAAGCCTGATGATAATCATGCAATTTGAAACAGAAGCCATGAACCTCCTTGCAAAAGCAAAGAGGGCCGTCATAGAACATGACGACAGCACCGCTGAGCAGGTATCTTATGAGGCACTGGATGCAGGAATAAGCCCCTTGGAAATCATTGAGCTTGGTTTCATTGAAGGAATGAAAGTCCTGGGTGACCTTTTTGAACATGGGGACATAGATCTCCAGGAAATATTTGCAGCATCTTTAACCATGAATATAGGTATTGATGTCCTAAGGCCACACATTATGGCATCTCCAGATAACGCATGTGCATTTGGAGATCTTGTGCTGGGAATCTGAAATCCCGGCACAGATGTTTATTTTCATTGTTTTTCTTCTATATCGCCAGCAAGGGCATCCAATGTATCGAATACCAATGTTTTTTCTGCAATGAATTCGGAAAGGGGCTGACCCAACTCCAATAGTGTGTGAATGTTCTGCATCCTGGAACTGCGAAAACTTTCCAGTTTATATGTAACCTGTTTTCCATTTATATGTAAAGGTAATTTCCATGTTGCATCATTTCCTGAGACAATAGGAGTTTCCATTCGTTCCAGATTATTGGAAATATCAGTTATTTTGTAGCCTGCTCTCTCCATTTCTTCAAGTTCTTCCAACGAATGTGGGATTATTAACTCTGTTTTTCTAATCAAGGGTTCAGAGTCATCAGGAAATCCTAGGGGTGGCACATTGAAAGCTATTATCATTGTGTTATCTTTCACTGCTTTCAGGAAAGCATCAATACTATGTTCCTTAAGTTGTTCAGGCGACAAATCATTCTCAATTGCTATAATATTTGGCTCAGATGAATCATTTCTCCGGCATTCAATATCAGAAGGACTATATTCCCAACGCGTTATCTTTACATAATAGCCTGCGTCATTAAGCAATACATATAATTCGTATAAATCGTGCATATTTTACCTTACTAAATCTTCCTATTATGAATTATAATTTAATAATGATATCTATTTGCATTAACTTCTGTTAATTGAGCAGATCTGGAACAAGTTTACCACACCATGGCAGTTGCAGGTGGTCGCGATAAAAAAGCTCTCTTTTGTCGCAGTCGTATCACCAACCTTCCCATTAGATGTATAAAGAGAATGTACGTATTCGGAGATTTCAAATAGATTCTGTTTGATGTCTGTACCTCTCATTGCACCTATACCCGGTTTCATCTGGTAGCTTTCGAAAACCCAGCCTTTTATATAAGGGCTAAGGTCCCTTACATAATTTGTTCTTGTCTTTGTTTTCTCTCTTCTGAAATTCGGACAAAAATTCTCTGGGCCTGCACAGCCATCTGGGCATATTTCTCCCCTTCTGGCGTATGATAGCATCGCTATTCCCTGTACCGGATAGAGGCTAGCTATAATATTTTCTGGAAAATGGGATGTGAATTGATTAAAGAACTGTATCAGGTCCTTATCTTCAGGTGGAATAGATATCTTTTTGATAATTTGTTCTTTTTGATCAGGGTAATTGAGATACTCCTTTACAAGATATGCAGCCACATGGCATGGTATGGCAGGTACTACATATTCGGGCATTCTAAAGGATAGGATGAAAGGAACTGCATCAAGTCCGGCACAATAAAAGTAGATCTCCGAGCTTTCTTTATTAAGTGGGCTATTAATTTGCTTTCCAGAAGCTTACGAAGGGTACTTACATCTATTATGAACTCTGTTCCAAGAAGCTGGAGCATTCCTGTACTTATCCATCACAAGCACAAGGGGAAGGCTATGCTTACGCGCATGCTCCGTGAAGCTTGCACCTATTTTCCCACCACCCAGTACAAGATAGTATCCTTTTATGACAGGAAGCGATCTTAGACCTTCTGTTCTGTCACTTGAACTCATTAGCACATAAAATTCTCCTTATGATTGCTTATTTTTGGTAATGCTGATACATGTATCATGCGCCTGAAGCAAATTTTAGACGGAGACTCGATGCTCTCATGTAAAAATTAATACATGAGTCGTTAAAACCAACAGTCTAAACTTCCCCATATCAAACGCATACGTTTAAATATTAGACTACAAGACATTGTTATTGGGGTTTATTAAGAGATTTGTATAGAGCATCTCTTTTATCCAAGCAATATCTAAAATATGGGAAGTGGTAATGTGGCATCACCGATACTGGATAGTGTGTACACAATGGTAGATCAGATTATAGCATTCATCCCAACATTATTAGCTGTAATTCTTCTCTTAATAGTGGGACTGATTGTAGGAAAAACGTTGGGTAAGATCGGAGCAAAAGTCTTAGACAGAATTGGTCTTGACGACCTCCTGGACAAGACAATAATTGGAAATATGATTAAAAAAACAGGGGGGAGCATAGTTGGATTCTTCGATGTGGTGATCAGATGGTTCATCTACCTGATATTTGCGATAATCATCATTGATCTATTGAAGATCCAGGTGGTTGCAGACTTCATTGCCTCGATCATTCTGTATATTCCTGTAATCTTGTCTGCTTTTGTAACATTATTGATAGGTCTACTTGTGGTGGATTTCCTGGCAGATCTCATACGTAATATACTCATGGCTACGGGAATAGATGGCAAGCTTGAAAACACTCCTCTAGGGACAACGATCAAAGCAAGTGGAATGAAGATATCAGGTATAATGTCAGGTATTTTCAGGGTATTCGGGTACCTCGTCTTCATAGTGGCGGCATTGAATATACTTAACCTGACAATGATTGCACAGCTCATCGAAAGCATGATAAACTATCTGCCAAACCTGTTTGCAGGTGTGCTGATACTGATAATTGGTTTGCTTGCAATTGACTTCTTCGCTGACTACATAGGGAATGTTATGAAAGGCATGAAAGTAGAGAATGCTGATATATGGGTTCCGGCTTTCAGAGGAATTCTTTCGCTGGTGGTTATGCTACTAGCTCTTGATGCCATGCTCATAGATACAGGTATATTCTACTTGCTTATAGGTCCTCTCGCATGGGGTATAGCAGTTGTAGTTGCCTTTAAGTGGGGAATAAAAGAAGCAATTGTTGCTTATGCCAGGGAGAGAAAATAATCCCTGATCTTTCTTTTTTAACTCGAACTCTCAATTATTATGACACATCTTAATCCATACATTTTAAGTGTATGAAGTCTTATGCTAAGGGCATGTTGTCCTGCAATGTGATAGATATGCCTCCTTTTCATGTAATGGAAATACTGGAAAGAGCACAGGAACTGGAGAGGGCCGGGAAGCAAATTATACATCTGGAAATAGGTGAGCCTGATTTTCCTACAGCACCACATATATGTGAGGCTGCTTCTGCTGCAATTTTTGCGGGCGAGACTAAATATACTCACAGTCAAGGAATACCACAACTGCGCGAGGCTATCGCCGACAATTGTAACCGAAAATTCGGATTGGATATTGAACCTGGGCAGATCATCGTGACCTCCGGAACCAGTCCTGGTCTTTTATTGCTCTTCATAGCCTTGCTGGAGCAAGGGGATGAGGTCATCATGTCAAATCCCCATTATGCATGCTATCCTAACTTTGTGCGTGCTATGCAAGCTAAACCCCATTTCATCCATACAAAAGAAGAGAACGGATTCATACTGGAACCACAGGAACTTTACAAGGCCATCAATTCCAAAACAAAAGCAATACTTATCAATTCACCTTGTAATCCCACGGGGCAGGTAATGACTGCAAAGCAACTTATGGAAATGGCAGAGATTGCAGGAGAGGTGCCTATCATATCTGATGAGATATATCAAGGGTTAGTTTATGAGGGTGAAGATCATACCATCCTTGAATATACTGATAATGCTTTTGTACTCAATGGTTTTTCTAAATTGTACGCTATGACTGGTTGGAGATTGGGGTATTTGATCGTACCACAACAGTATGTGCGCACATTGCAGAAGGTCCAGCAGAACTTCTTTATATCTACCAATGCCTTTGTGCAACATGCTGGTGTTGCTGCGCTTACTGGTCCTCAAGATCATGTGCATGATATGGTCAGGACGTATGACAAACGTAGGCGTTACATGCTAGATAGAATAAAGGATATAGGGATGCATGTAAAAGCGCCACCTATGGGTGCGTACTATATACTTGCAGATGCCAGACAATATGGGTTCAGCTCACTGGAACTTAGCTGGAAGATCTTGGAGGAAGCAGGAGTTGCTGTGACTCCCGGCATTGATTTTGGTAATGGGGCTGAAGGTTATCTGCGTTTTTCGTATGCTAACAGTATCGAGAATATCACTAAGGGTATGGATAGGCTTGAAAAGTACCTTAATGGGTAAGATATCCTATCTTTTTTAGGGAGTATATAAGTAAATCGCTATACTTAAATACTAATGTAACTCTCATTCCAAATGTTATTAGCTTATCCAGGCAAGGTAATGTCCCATGACCACTGAAAGAACTGAAGATTACTTGAAAGCTATCGAGAAAATCATCGAAAAAAAAGGATATGCTCAAGTCAAAGATGTATCCCGGGAGTTAGATCTCAGTTCTCCTAGTGTGACCGGTATGTTCAAGAAACTTACTAAAATGGGCTACATCAATTATGAAAAGTATGGTGGAGTAACTCTTACTGCCGAAGGAGAGAAAATAGCGAAAAAAACTATGGAGAAGCATAGCACAATTCGCGATTTTTTGCTGATAATCGGTCTTGAAGAGGAAATTGCCAATCATGATGCATGCAGGATCGAACACATACTTACTCCACAAACCTTTGATAGATTCACAAAGTTTGTTGAGTACATGAATTCTAGTGAAGAATTATCTCTGTGCCTCGACCATTTTAAGTACTTTTATGATACGGGTGAAATCATCACTCCGTCTATCTATTTGCAATGTGAATGCCCGGTACATGGAAAGAAGCACGATTAGCTAGGTCTTAAAATTGAAATGATCAGTATTCGTTCAATGCGTGAAGCAGATTTATTCTTAATGCTCTTTTGTATACTTAACTTAATTAGCTAATCCGAAATTGCTATATATCTAAAATCATGTTTAATTCTTAAACATAGCAGCTAGCTAATAAAAGGGAAATACATGGTGGAAAACACGCTCAATAATCTTCAGCCGGGGGAAAAGGCAAGAATTGTCAAAGTACTTGCTAAAGGCACTGTAAGAAGAAAGCTTATGGACATGGGTTTGGTTCCAGGTTCAGAGATTGAGGTAATACGAACTGCTCCTTTGGGTGATCCCATTGAATTTCGAATAAAAGGTTATAGTCTATCCATAAGAAAACAAGAAGCTGTGAACATTGTGGTAAACACAGTTGCATAATTGCAGATCTTCTACCAAATTAGATTAATTAATATTACTTCATATGTTTTTGTTTGTCAATGTGCGCAGGGGAGATGAAAATAGAAAAAATAAGAGTAGCTCTCACAGGCAATCCTAATGTGGGTAAGACCACGCTTTTTAATGTGATTACCGGTTCCAGGCAACATGTAGGAAACTGGCCAGGGGTTACAGTTGAAAAGAAAAGTGGTTTTAAGCATTACAAGGGATACGAGATAGAAGTCGTCGATCTTCCTGGCACTTATAGTCTTACAGCTTATTCTTTAGATGAGGTCGTGGCAAGAGATTTCATTGTAGACGAAAGGCCAGATGTAGTGGTGCAGATAGTGGACGCTACAAACATGGAACGGAACTTGTATCTGACCACACAGCTCATGGAACTTGGTTCAAAAATGATCCTTGCTCTTAACATGTATGACCTGGCAGAAGAGAGGGGAGACAAGTTGCATGTCAAGAAAATGGAAAAGATCCTATCCATGCCTGTTGTCCTCACCATTGCAAGCAAGAATATAGGTATATCTGAACTTCTCGATACTGTGATCGCAGAAAAGCAAATGGAGAAGCATCACCGCCGAGAGATTGGTTATGGTGACGAGATTGAATCACGAATCATAGAGATTGAAAAGGTACTTTCTCAGGACAAAGACCTTGTTTCGAGGTATCCTCTGCGGTGGTTGGCAGTAAGATTACTGGATGGTGATGAGAACATTCTGCGCAAGATCGCTGGGAGTCCAGTAGCTATTCAGATCAAAACTATCCTCGCAAGTCTGGACATAGAAGAATATGAAGCTATGATGGCAGACAAAAGGTATGAGGTTATTAGTGCCACGTTTCCTCAAATGTGCGAACGTTGCATGACGCGCATGACAACTTCAGATATGATCGATAGGGTCATGACCAACAAGTATCTGGGAATTCCTATATTCCTTGCTCTTATGTGGGGTGCCTTTGAACTTACTTTCAGCTTTGCAACTCCATTTACGATAGTAATTGAAAGGATTTTTGTGTGGTTGGGTGATATTTCCGTTGCTTACATACGTCCGGAGTGGCTTGCATCACTGGTAGGCGAAGGCATTGTTGGGGGTGTGGGCTCAGTGTTCTCATTCATTCCCAACATTTTTATAATTTTCTTTCTGCTTTCTATGCTTGAGGATAGCGGTTATTTGGCCAGAGCCGCTTTTATTGTAGACAGAGTGATGTATAAGATTGGATTGCAGGGAAAATCATTTATTCCGATGTTGCTTGGCTTTGGGTGTAACGTCCCTGCTATTATGGCTACTCGCAGCATAGAGGATAGGATGGATCGCATGGCCACTATAATGGTGGTTCCTTTCATTTCCTGTGGGGCAAGATTGCCTATATACATACTGTTTGCGGGCACGTTCTTTAGTAAGAATGCAGGAACTGTTATCTTTTGTATTTACCTGCTTGGCATTCTTGTAGCAGTAGGCTCTGCAAAGTTACTGCGTACTACCGCTCTTAAAGGCCATCCAGCTCCTTTTATTCTGGAACTCCCTCCCTATCGGATTCCAAATCTTAACACCAGTATACGTCATATGTGGGACAACGGTTCTATGTATATTAGAAAAGCAGGAACTATTATCCTGGGTGGTTCAATAGTGATATGGCTTCTGGCAGCTTTGCCATGGGGGGCTGAATATGGTAGCGAACAGACTTTCATAGGAATGCTTGGGCATGCTATACAGCCTTTAATGGGGCCGCTAGGATTTGACTGGAAACTCTCGGTATCCCTACTATTTGGATTTGTGGCGAAGGAAATAGTTGTGGCATCTATGGGAGTTCTATATGGTGTAGGCGATAACCAGATTGCTTTAACTGATAGCCTGCTTGCTGATCCGCATTTATCTCAGCTGACAGCACTAAGCCTGATGGTTTTTAGTCTCCTTTATATGCCCTGCATAGCAACAGTAGGAATTATAAAAAAAGAGACCGGATCCTGGAAATGGACTGCCTTCTCGGTGGCATATGGGTTGGCAGTTGCCTGGTTGTTGGCATTTGCAGTTTTCCATGGGGGAAAACTGTTCACCTGAGGGATGTATATGAAGGATGATCCAGGAAAATTAAGAGAAAAAATTTTGTTTGCAGTTTTTGCTGGCTTCTTGTATGTATTAGCAGGAAGCATCCAATTTGTATTGAGCATAGGTGTTATGTTGGATATCAGTTCAGTACATTCACTTGAAAATTCCGCATTAGGATTTCTTTTTGCTCCTTCTGATTTTATGGGCAGTTTGGTGCTCGTGCTTATTGGCAGCATCTTTCTTTATGGTTTGATGGAATTAAGAAATGGGCTCAATGAAGGTATTGCTTATGTATATGTAGGCATACTAATTTCACTACTATTTGCAACTGTTTATACGCTTGTGATGGCTGGTAACTGGGTGGAATCTTATTTGTTGAACGATCCGAAAATCACTGGCTGGAGTTTCAGTGATGATTTCAGGCCAGCCATATATCTTGGTATATTATCATTGTGTGGATATATTCTATGGAAAAAAGATTTCAGGAATATGGATAAATAAGGGATATTATATGATATCTGACCTACTGAGTTATATATTTGTAGAAAGGCTTTCACTAAATGAGACCGCTCATAAAATGGGGATGTCTGTGGAGCAATTAAAAGACCGTCTGCATATCATGGAACAGATGGGTTACCTCAGAAAAGCAGATTCAAATTCTTCTTTTAGCTGTAATTCCTGTTCTTCATGTAAGGCATGTCAGACAAGTTCTCTGGGCAGCGGGCAATATATGCTTACTGAAAAAGGATCAAGATTGATAGAGCTGCAATAATACTTTTTCATTTAATTAATATAGGATGCTCCATATCCGCTAATTAATAGTATATTAAATTATGCAGCTACTGACCTTATTTGGCAGTAGTCTTAGGACATCAGTTGCCTATTCACCATAGTAATGAATCTTAATGTTTTTTTGTAGTCTGTTAGGTAAAAGCATATATAGTTCTCAAATAAAGATAGACTATTTATTACATGTAATGAGGAATAAAAATGAGACCAGGTGTTGCAGTAGATATAGGTACCAGTGGTATCCGTGCACAGAAGATCGATCTTGATACGGGAGAGATCAAAAAGACCGTAATTACACTGAGAAACCCTCTTCCGGGTGCAAACATCATGGACCATATGGATTTTGCCATAAATTATGGGCAGGATCTTGCACATGCTCTTCATGTGAATGCCGTACGGAAAGTCATTGAACAGCTTGGGATCAAACCAGAGGAACTTGAAAGAATAGCTATCTGTGGTAATCCTATTCAGTTATCCATCTTCCAGGGTATACCCATCGATGACCTTGCATACGCTGGTGAAAGAAAAAAGGAAAAGCTGAACATAAAGGAACAAAAAAGAGATGCAATAATTCTGAATTGTAGTGATGTTCCTGGCCTTGAGGTATATCCTAACGCTACTCTTAGAGTTCCACCAGCCATAAGACATGAAATAGGTGCAGATGCTCTTGCTCTTATTATCAAATCTGGTTTTCTGGAAACCAAAGATATTGCCATAGCTACTGACTATGGAACTAACGCTGAGATGGCACTGATTGTTGATGGTACAATCTACACAGGTTCTGCTGCGGCTGGTCCTGCATTAGAAGGGCAGGAGATTACTCATGGGAAGCTTGCATCTCCATTTGTAATTGCTGATGTTGAGTTCGAGAATGGTAACCTCAGGAACTATGTTCTTGATGAGGAAATGAACACTATAAAGGCAAAACTTGTGGACCCAAAGACCGGAGATGTCATTGAAGATCATCCACTTAAAGCAAAGGGTATAACAGGAACTGGTGTGATCGCGGTCGTTGATGCCGGTATGAAGAATGGAGTTATACAGCTGCCTAAGATCAATACTCCTGATCATATTCTGCATTTGCAGGATAGAGTGAAGTTCTTTGAGAAAGATGTAGGTGAAGCAGGACTTGCCATGGGCGCTCTCCGTGCTGGTCATCTTGCTCTGTGCAAAGCTGCAGGTATTGAAATGAGTGATATACGTAAAGCATACATGTCAGGTGCTGCTGGAACCTATATGGATGCAGTCAAAGCTCATCACGTAGGCATGGTGCCATTCAATGTGGACGAGGTAATACAGATCGGTAACACCTCACTTCTAATTGCCAGGGAAATACTGATTTCAGAGGAAAGGCTCTGGGAATTACAGACGATCGCAAAGAAGATCCTGAGCAATCATGTCATGTTCGCAACTGATCCTGCATTCAAGGAAGCCTATATTCAGGAAATATCTTACTGGACTGAAGGCATGCCTTTCAAGATGCTCCAAAAGATGCTCAAGAAGAAGGGTCTGCCCGTTTTAGAAGAGGCTTCAAAGACTGTTAAAGTGGACAGACGTGTGCAGAGGGATATACCTGTTTTGGGCGAAGAAGGTCTTGAAGTTCTGGAACAGGTGGGAACCTATCTCACAATGAAAGTGGACTGTCCAGAGTGCAAGAAGTGCGTTAAGGTGTGTCCAACTGATGCTCTTACAATAGATGACGATGGTCTTGTGATGATAAGTTCTGACTTGTGTGATGGTTCTAATTGTAAGAGATGTATCAGGGCCTGTCCGCCGGATAAATTCCAATGGAAGAATCTGAGGGTAATGGAGATATAAATCTCCACTTTTCTTTTTATGGGTGGTATCTAGATGAAAGTTTTAGTCATCGGTGGGTTCTTGGGTAGTGGAAAAACATCGACTATTATACGACTTGGTAAAGAACTGAGCGCTCAAGGAAACAAAGTTGCTGTTATTGTAAATGAGATTGGTGAGATCGGAATAGATGGGGATGTAATTTCCAAATACGGGTTAGATACCACTGAACTTACTAGTGGGTGCATCTGCTGCAGTCTTAAAGTGAACATGAAGAATACTATCACATTGCTCATGAAAGACTTCCAGCCAGATTTGTTACTAATTGAACCTACTGGTATCGCCTTTCCTCAGGTGATCAAGAATGAAATAGATCTGATGGATCTCAAAGATACATCAATTGCTCCATTGGTCACGCTCATAGATGGTAGCAGGTTCAAACAGATAATGAAAGAGGTCAAGCATTTCTCCATGAGGCAGATAATAGATGCGCAGATTCTGGGCATCAATAAGATCGACCTGATGGAACCGCGTCAAATTCCTATTGTAGAAGCTTCTGTGCAACAGCTTAATCCTAAAGCTAAGGTTGTTCAGCTATCTGCGAAGATGCAGGATGATCATTGGCATGATTTTATAAAACTAATGCTTGAAGAAGATGTTATTGAAAGTACTGCTGGTAAGCTTCGAACCGTAAGCCCAGAATTAGAGTCTATGGAATGCGGACAAAAAGGAAATGACAGTCTTGATTCCATTGAGGCTTCAGGTATCAATAGCTATGCCACTGAGTTTCTTGTTGAAGGTGGGACTATTCTTCCCGATGTTGCTCGGGACATAGTGCAAGTTGTTATGTCTATGATCAAAACAAGGGTTTTGGAAAAGAGCCCAGAATTTGTGGGTCATATCAAGATGTTTCTGGAAAATGGCAATGAGACTGTAAAAATGAACCTCACAGCTCATTATGAAGAACCTGCACTGGAACTTATAAATTCAAAGACGGATAGTCCTAAGTTTAAAGTATTGTCAGCTGTATCAAGTATTGACAAAGCGACTTTGACAAACATAGTAGACTCTAGTGTATCTGAAGCATTTGCACAACAAGGCATTAATGTCCACAAGCAAGGTGGAAAGCATCAGCATCACGTTTCTTTAAAATTGTAATTTTCAAGTGGGTACAAATGAGCCCAACTTCTCTATTTTTTGTGTAGTTTTAGGCTAGGTAAATAGTTCATATGTATGAACACGTTGGTCTATACTGTGCGTTTTTTTCTTTTTTATTTGAAAAAGGTTCTCGCTCTTAAACACTAGTATATAATTGTGTTGGTTGAACGGTGCATGAACAATGGTTATTAGAGGTATAACTGTGCATTTTACCTCCAAGGTCAATAAAAAAACTATGTAAGTTGCATGTAGCTGAAATTTAGGTATATAAACAAATTCACCTCGATTTATCAGGATAGTATATATAATTAGGATTCTGTTTTCCCAAGACTTCAAACAAAGGCTTTTGGATGTCTTTTACGAATAAAAAGGTAATTAAGTGGTGTATTATCAGGAAATGTGGGATATTGTCTCTCCTTATGTTAATCAAAGTTCCTTTTGGGTATCGCTTAATTAAATAAGGTCAAAATATTATTCTATTATAAAAAATAGATTTTTATTAAAATTATCCGGTGTCTAAGCTTGAATAATGGTTGCAAAAAGAACTTTAACCGCAATACTTATAAGCGCAGCATATGTACTTCTTTATGTGGTAAGGAAGGAAAACAGATGGAAGATGTTAGGTGTAAAGGGAGAAATCTCATTACAACATCATCAGCCTGTTATCTAACTGCCATATGTTTAAGTTGCTGTGCATTATGCATACAACATAAACCAATAAGGAGGTAAACAAATGGATTTAGACCCCAGTAAAATTCTAGTAAGGTACAATGTGCAGATGGAGAAGGCACAGACACCTGAGGATATGGCCGCTGAGAAATATCCAAAAGCTGAGCCAGCCAGAACTATATCTAAGGCTATATTTGATGGCGAAGAAGATGACGTCGTCGAAGGTCTTAAGAAGGCAATCGCTGCCGGCGCAAACCCAATCAAGTTGATTGACGATGTACTTATGCCAGGAATGAAGATCACAACAGATCTTTATGACATAGGTGTAATTTTCCTGCCAAACGTTATGATGTCTGCAGATGCAATGCTTGCAGGTATCGAGTTCTGTAAAGAGAAATCCGGTTCAGCCCCAGTTCCAAAGGGCAAGGTCGTCTGCCACGTAGCAGAGGGTGACGTTCATGACATCGGAAAGACCATCGTTGCAGCCCTTTTAAGAGCAGCAGGCTATGAGGTCGTAGACCTTGGACGTGATGTTCCAGTAGATGAGGTCATTGCAGCTGTAAAGAAAGAGAAGCCAATGATGCTCACAGGTACAGCACTCATGACAACAACAATGTATGCCTTTAAGGAAGTAAACGACAGGCTCCTTGAAGCCGGCATAAAGGTACCATTCCAGTGTGGTGGCGGAGCTGTAAACCAGGACTTCGTAGTCACATATGAGCTTGGTGTCTATGGTGAGGAAGCCGCAAATGCCCCTAAGATGGCAGATATGATCCTCGCAGGAAAGAGCTTGAAGCAGCTTAAGGAACACTTCCATATGCATTAAACTGAGGTGACAATAATGACAGTAAAAAGATACACTGATATGGCATACAGCAAGGCCGACGACATGCTCTTCGGTAACGCAAAGCACCCTGTAAAGGCAAAGTTAGGTCTGGAAGTCGGTGCCGGCTATGTTACAGCTGAGGTTAACTATGCACCAAGGCCAGAGGCCGGACAGTCCAAAGAGAAATTGATCTCTGAATACCGCAGGCTCACAACTGACATCCTTGCAAGGTGTGTACAGATTGGTTTCCCATCAATCTCACTCGAAACAGAACACGTGCAGCAGATGACCAACAACCCATCATGGGGAGGCGAAATAGCTCACGTTCAGAAGACCATCCTTGAAGAATACCACGAAGAGTATGGTATAAAGTGCGGTCTCAGGCACACCCCTGGTGACATCCGTGAAGAGCGCGACTACCTTGCACTCATCGGTCCAAAGTACGACTTGCTCATGGAATCCTTCGAAGCAGTTGCAGAAGGCGGAGCAGATTTCCTGTCCATCGAAACAATGGGTGGAAAAGAAGTTCTCGACTACGCAATTCTGAGAAACGATGTACCAGGCCTGATTTACTCAATAGGATGCCTCGGCTCCCTTGACATGACCATGATCTGGCAGGATATCACCAAGATCGCCCAGAAGAAGGGTGTAGTCTCCGCTGGTGACACAGACTGTTCACAGGCAAACACTGCAATGTTCATTGCAGGTGGACTGCTTGACAAGAACCTTGCTCACACCCTCGCAATCATTGCAAGGACAATCTCTGCAGCAAGGACACTGGCAGGATATGAAGCAGGTGCAAAAGGTCCAGGTAAGGACTGTGGATACGAGAACACCATAGTGAAGTCCATCACTGGTACTCCAATCGCCCAGGAAGGAAAGTCCGCAACATGTGCACACGCCGATGTTATGGGTAACCTGACAATGCAGTGCTGTGACCTCTGGTCCAACGAGTCTGTTGAATATCACGGTGAATTCGGTGGTACCTCCGTCCAGTGCTGGGCACAGACCCTGAGCATGGATGCAGCCCTCATGAACGTTGCACTCAACACCGGAAACGGAAAAGTGCTCCGTGACATGATGGTAATGTCCGACAAGTACAGAGACCCACAGGGATACGTCCTTGCATACGACAACGCATGGAAGGTTGGTAAAGCAATTACCAAGAACGGAAACGACCTGTACCTCCGTGCAAAGAACGCTGCAGTTGAGACAGTCAACATCCTTAATGGCGCAAAGGCCGAGGGTAAGTTGCAGATGTCCCGCTTCGAAATAAATGCACTTGCAGACGCAGAGAAGGCAATCAATGCACTCACTGACGAGTCTGACAAGTTCATGAGCGACATGCTCGCACTGTACAAGTCCGAAGTAAAAGTATTCAAGCCAGAAGCGAACTACAAGTTCTAAACTTGAGTTCCTTTCTTTTTTCTTTTTTTTGTTACCTTATTCTATAGCTGTTGTTTTATTCTATTAAAAAAAGTTTGTTTTGAATCATTCTGTTAATTATTCTGTTTCTTAGGGTAACCTACCGCCATCATTATTATTCTAGTTTCAAGGGGAGAATGTTTCCAGTCCTCTGGAGAAAATGATTGCTGCGAGAACTCTATTTCCATATTGTGTTTGCTTACTCCACAATCATTCATATATTCATTTGCAATTTTAATTCCAAGTGTTTTTGCATAGTTAAGAGCTTCAGTATAAGTTTCCACTTTATGCCTTCCCAAAGGAGAAAACACTAAGTAGTTCCTATCAGGTTCAGATACTGAGAAGGGCCTGATAAAAATTTCAACTCTTTTTATCCCCTTTCCAAATAGAGCGCCCACAGCATTGCCAACCGCCGCATGTTCCGGAACATGAATGTCCGCATCTATTATCTTAGATAACTCGTCTTTAAAGGAAGTGACAGGTCCTCCGATCAGTACTACCGGCATATCCAGCTTGAAACGAGTTGGGAAATAACCATTGACTATCTGCTCTATACCTTTTCTTTCAACACCCTTAAGCAGGAATGCCATCAAATCAAATGCAATACTATGTGCCATCTTTTCTTTCACAGCAAGTGCAAATCCTGCTGCATCCATTTTATTAAGACGAGACAGTTGACTTGCTCCTATCAAGGATCCCTTAACATTCCAGCGTGTATATTCGCCAAGTATGTGCAGTGCATCGGTAGGTGTAAAACCAATTGGTTGTATCAGCCTTTTACTTATAAGGCTATCAAGTATGATTGAAGAAGGGTATCTGCGAGAAGATGACGCAATCTCCTCAAGAGTCAACGGTTCATTTCCTATGGCTGCCAGCACTTCTGTTTCGAACTCATCAAGTTCTATTGGATCAAATCCAGTCCTCACGTACATCCTTGCTGGCTGGATGTTCATATCCAGTGAACTACGAGGGGGTATTAAGCATTTTTTCAGTTTTTCAATGAACATGGGATATCTTTCTGCGGCCAAGCATAGAGGTATGACCCTTCTGGGACCGATGAAGATATGCTTACCTTTTACCCATACCTGACTATCCCCACCAAGTGCAGATGTTTCCATCCTTGTTGCTCTTACTCTGGTCTTCCAGCCTCCCACAACAGCACCTGTATCTGTGAGTTCCGGAACACCTTTTACAATGCTTGAAACATCAGTGCTCGTTCCGCCCACGTCAACTACTGCACATGTTTCCAAGCCACATAGGTAAGAAGCACCAACAAGACTTGCCGCAGGGCCTGAAAAGATAGATTCTATCGGTTTTTTCAACGCTTCATTTATGCCGATTACAGTTCCATCGCATTTCAACATTATCAGCCTTGCATTCATTTCCCTTCTTTTTATCTCGCTGATCATAGAACTTATAAAATTGCGGCAAATGGGTAAAAGTTGGGCGTTAAGTGTGGCAGTGACAGCTCTTTCATAAGCACCAAGATCCTGGGATAACTCGTGACCGCATACAACTGGTAATCCAGTGGCATCATTCACGATGTTCCTAATGGCTAGTTCGTGCTCTGGATTGCGAATACTAAAAAAAGACGATACTGCAAATGCAGATACTGATCCCTTTACTCTCAAAGCAAAGTCTCTTACAGCAGCGATATCAAGGGATATAGTTTCTTCGCCATCAAAAGTATGGCCCCCCGATACTACTGTGTAATGCTTTGCAGGATATGTTCCTTTTGTCGGATGGTCACCTACTAATATTAGAGCTACTGGACTTCCTGTTCCTTCGAGCACAGTGTTAGTTGCAAGTGTGGTTGAGACAGAAACAAGGCTTACTTTGTCCAGATTCTCAGCTCGAAGACCATCTATTGCATCACGAATTCCTCTTATAAGATCAGGGTATGTAGTAAGAGCCTTACTTGTGGCAACTATCGAACCATCCATATCCCTTACAAGAACTGCATCAGTATACGTTCCTCCGGCATCTATTCCAAGGCTGAATTTCATGGTAGGACTCCTATCTCTTATGATGGATTACATGGAAAACACGTGAAAACCATATGGCTTTCCCGGCAATAAAAAAGTTTTCAAAAAAGAAGAGTATGTGGTCATGAAGACCACAATAACTAAAGAAAGATTTTACTTGTAGTATGCGTCTCTTGCAGCGACCATTGCCTTAAGGTTGGCAACAGGGGTGTCTGGTGCAATACCGCATCCTGGTGCAAGTATATCCACGCCTGCTTTAAGAGCGGTTGTGGCTGCTTCAGTTACTTTTTCTGGTGTGCCTGAGAGCAGAACGAATGGGCTTGACACGTTACCGCAAATGCTTACTTTGCCTGCAACCTTTGCCTTTGCGCCAGCCATGTCCTTTACCTTCTCTTCGATACTGATAGATGCAAAGCCACAGTCTGCCATGTCGGGGATGATTGCAGTTACATCACCGCAGATGTGGAGGATCATTGGGACCTTTACTCCTGCTGCGAACTTCTTGAGCATTGGCTTGAGGTCTGCCTTAAATGCATCTGGTGCCATGAGGTCAGGAGAGCATACTGGATCTGGTACACTGATCACATCTGCACCGGCATCTGCCAGAGCATTTGCATATGCAATACATGCATCAGTTGCAAAGTTCATTATAGTGTTGTATGAAGCCTTGTCCTTAATGGACCATTTCATGAACCTCTTTACACCGCAAAGGTCTGATGCAAGGGTGATTGGTCCTTCCATACCTGCAATCACTGGAATCTTTCCGTCTGCTTTTTCCTTGAGGATTTTCATTGCTTCAAGTACAGCGGGGATTCTGCCCTGTGCAAGAAGGTTCTCAGGCATCTTGAGGTTTGCAACACTGTCTGGGTATGGGTGAGCTGTAACAGATGGCTGTCTGTTCTTTGTACCCATGTTGACCTCACAGCCCATTGCCTGTGCAAGAACTGTAAGACAGTATGGTGCCCTTACACCCTCAAGACCACATACTTCGTATGAAGCGTATGCGAGTTCTGCCATGAGCTTTGCATCGCTATGTGCAGCTGGCCATGCAGCTCCTGTCTTGTCCATGAGCTCAACAATAGCGGTCTGTGTAACAGACAGTACTGGAACTTTATCGACTTCTTCACCTTTCAATGCTTTTAAAAACCTTTCCTTCATGTTTAAGTCGCTCATAGTTAATCCTTCTCTCCAATTAAAGAGTTAGTCACCTGAATTTGCAATACATCAAATATAAAACTATTGGGAATAGTGCTTTATAGTGGGCCAAATATATATTTATACTTAAAATTTGATGATTCTCTTTTCATTAAGTACGTCTTTTCGTATAATGTGTAGAAAGTTTTAAATGCGGGGTTTAGTCCCAAAATTTTTTTGTTTTTGCATAGTTACGCTCCGCTGTCATAATGTCCCTATAAAAATCCTCTTCTTCCATTCTGTTCTTTTGTATGATACGGGAAGCTGTTTCAGGACCTACGCCTCTGGATGCGAGTGCAATGACAGCCTTTTTTCCATATCCGCGTACAAAATTAGCGTTTCTATATACTCTCCGGATGCGTTTCACCTCTTCGTTGGAAGCGGAGAAGTCATGTTTCTTCACAAGTTTTATCTCTTCCTCTTCCCACGGCTTGAGGGCGGCCACCATTTTTGATCCGCATACGGGGCATGTGATTTCATCCGGTACATTCATTACTTTCCGGTTCGATATCCACTTTTTACAGTGTATGCAGAACAATATGATACTATCGTGCATAATACGTTCCTTTAGAGCCAGCACAATGGAACGATCAGCTTTTTCCGGAGCTACCAGGTCACGTTTCATAGAAAATCCGGAAGAACCGATGGGAGTTGGGCCACTTACTTCTATATGGTAAGTACCAGAAGCTATCAAGGATAGCACTTCACGGGCTTTTTCCACATCCAGCATATCATGCATGATCTCCCGGATCACTTCGTCATACATGGAAGTACCCTTGTATATTTCAAGAAGCTTCTTCATGCTGATCCTGTCATAATCAAGATCCTTGCTCAATGCCCCAAACTTTCTTGCAACATGCACCATCTTCCATTTCATAAGAGATGTGTTTTTAAGAGTCATCTCTATAACAGGTTCAATATGATCAGGAGTAATTCCAAGTATAAGTGATCTTATATCAGCAGGTTTGAGCCTTCTTGGTCCCTGTAAACGTATGCGGTAAGGGTCTGTTTCCTGTGCTACACTGCTTCCAAAGCGTGCTGCAAGCAGTGCTGTAAGCACTTTGCCCAAAGTTTCATTAGTATTATGGCCGAAACAAGCGTTAATGACTATTGCATCATCATCACTTTCGATAAGCAATGTCCTGTCATCAGGTACTTTGAGCCCTGCTGTCACATGCTCGGCCACAAGAGTAATCGCCTCTAAAGCACCTGCCATGTCAACATGGTACTTGTGCATAAGCTCTTCTGATATTTCGTCATCGGGGATCTCTTTCAGAAGCGAATCTCTTATAGAAGCACGAAGTCTTCCTACTGCCTGAGCCACATCAAAAGGCACAGGTATTTCCTCTCCCACCCAGCTGGGGATCTCGCCCTTTGCCTTAACAGGTTCTACTTTTATCCTGTTCCTTTCGGTGTCCATGTCTATAACTCTCCACATGTCACCTTTAGTGATGAACACAGCACCGGGAGTTGCAGATGTTACAACGAAAGCCTCATCCAGCATTCCCACCGGCCTGCCGGAAACCATATCGAAGACCTCGTATTTTTTCTCATCAGGTATCATGGACAGATTCTCATAATAATACTGCCAACTCTTGCGCCTTCTGCCTAATACCATTGAACTTTCTTCTCTCCACACCAGCCGATATTCTGTGACCTGCTCCACAACCCTTTCCAGTTCCCGCAGGGTCAGGTCACGGAAAGGATATGCCCTCTGGAATATAGAATACAGACGCGAAATATCAAGTTCTCCAAAATCAAGTACCATTCCTGATATCTGATTGGCCAGCACGTCTAGGGCTCCAGTTTGCACCGATATATTTTCCGCTTTCCCCTCCAGAGCATACATTACGATCATCATACTCTCTGCAACATCATCCTGCCCCACTGCCAGAATGGTACCTCTAGATATCTCGTGTATCCTGTGCCCGGCACGTCCAACCCTTTGTAAAAGACGCGAAACCTGTCGTGGAGATCCGTATTGAACTACATGATCCACTTTACCTATATCAATGCCAAGTTCCATGGAAGAAGTACATATAAGACCTCTAAGGTCTCCCGCTTTGAAAGATTCCTCTGCTTCTATACGTGCTTCTACAGACAAAGATCCATGGTGCACCCCAATCGACTCGCCCATTATTCTGAAACCTGATGCAAGTGCTTCAGCACTTTGTCGGGTGTTGACGAATACAAGAGTAGACTCATGTCTTTGTACTATGCCCCGAATGCATCTTAGGTGAGCAGCAAACTCAATATCACATCCAACCAGCTGCGAGATGTCCATGTCCTCTGCAGCTATCAGCGGGCGCACCACATCAAACTCCAGGAATTTTGACATGATAACTTGTAACACAACCACATTTCTCTCTGATCCTGCAAGGAATCGTGCAACTTCTTCAGGATTGCCTACAGTGGCAGAAAGTCCCACTCTCTGGAACTCTCCTGCAAGCTCCACCAGCCTTTCAAGGCCCACTGCAAGCTGCGCTCCCCTTTTTGAAGCAGCCATCTCATGGATCTCGTCCACTACTACATGTTTTACATAGCTCAGACTTTCACGCAGCAACCTGCCTGTAAACATTGCCTGCAAGGTTTCAGGGGTGGTGATCAAAAGGTCTGGTGGTCTGCGCGACTGTTTCTGGCGTTCATTACGTGGGGTATCCCCATGACGAACCTGCACATCGATGCCAAGTTGTTTTCCCCACCACTGTATGCGTGAGAGCATATCCCTATTCAATGCCCGCAGGGGTGTAATATAGAGAGCCGATATGCCTTTTCTCTCTTCAAGGGATCTTGCAAGGATGTGGTTAAAGATCGGTAATACAGCAGATTCCGTTTTACCAGAACCCGTAGGCGCTATGAGGAAAGTGTGTTCGCCTTTTAGTATATGTGGAAAGGCTTTTTCCTGGGGCTCTGTAGGTGCCTTGAATCCAAGTTTTATCAAAGTTTCCTGAATTCTTGGGTCAAATGTATCGAATAGGTTTCCAAAGCTCATTTGTGTCCCTTCCTTCTTGCTTTACGTTCTTTTTTAGGACCATGTAATTTGCGCACATGTTTTAAAAGTCCCAACTTTGTTCCATCCAGCAGGTAGATTTCTGCATTATCAAGTTCTACTCCCCCGGATGAAAATATGGGGCCTAAAAGATCATCTTCCAATGACTCGTTGAATGCAACGCCTCCGCAAAGTTCATTGAAGAAAGGTATAATAAATATCTGTGGGTCTTTCCAGTCTTCATTAAGGTCTAGGCTACTATAATGTGCTTGTAACACCTCTTTTTTCAGCCTGGTGCGCACCCAGGCAGGCTCCACCACCATATGGCCAAGTGGATCTGTAAAACGGATTGTTGGATGGTTGTGTGCTGTGATTATGTACTCAACTTTAAGCAGTTCAGGAGCAGGCCAGGTATGGCCGTGAAAGTAACCTACATTATCTATAACTGCTCCTCTAGACGAGTGTAATTGTACATTTTTCCCTACAGGAAGAAGGAATTCTATGCCTGCATCATGGTTTCCAGGGAGTATGTCTACATGTGCGTGTTCTGCAAGCGTACTCAGGAAATAAGGCAGTTCATCTCTTTCCTGCCAGGATATCTGGGGCACGTTATGTTTCACATCTCCCAGAAGTATAAGCCTTTCAGGTCGTACAGTTTGGATGTATCTCAGAATGCGGTCAAGGCCCATTTGCATGCGGCTAGGTATGGAAAAACCACTGGTATAAAGGTCCCACTCTATTCCCAGATGTATATCTGCTATCACAAGGGATGTCACTTCATTTTTCACAACAAGTGCAGGCTCATTGAATATAGGTTCGATTTCGATTGTCATTCGTATATAGAATTTTATTTTGAATATGGTAATAATGCATTTTAAAATATACCGGTCTTCATGTATGAAGAAACCTTAAAACACATGAATGCTGTAAACGTACCAAAAGAAGGGCTTTTAAATGGTTCATCATTCAATGGAAGGAAGTCTTCAGTGTCCTATCAATCAAGCCAGGGTAACCGCTGGCATGAGCGTGGACGAACTGATACATGCGCTGGATGGCTGTGCTTTTGGGGCAGGCCGAATAGCCGATGCAGTAGATATCTATCATGAGATGTTAAGCAATAATAGCACCAGTTTCTTTGGACTTGCTGGAGCCATGGTGCCAGCGGGCATGCGTGCTATCGTAGCCGACCTTATCAGGGATGGCTATATAGATGTACTGGTCACAACAGGGGCAAACATGGTGCATGAGGTAGTGGAATCCTTGGGTCTGCACCATTACAAGGGCACTGAGCAAACCGATGATGTGGAACTAAAACACCAGGAGATTAACCGCATCTATGACGTGTTCCTGCCTGAGCACCATTTTACAGATTTTGAAGAGAAGATGCAGGCAATATTTTCTGACATCGGTGCCAAGACCATATCCATCAGGGAATTCATGACGCATATCGGTAATAATATCGATGACAAGAATTCCATATTACGCACTGCTGCAGACATGAACGTGCCTGTGTATTGCCCTGCGATACAGGATTCTATGATCGGGCTTCAGGCCTGGCTATACAAACAGATGCATGCTCTCAATGTGGACGCATTCGCTGATATGAGGGAGATCATCGATATCTGCTACGAAGCAAAAAACCCGGGTGCATTACTTATTGGTGGTGGAGTACCCAAGAACTATATATTCCAGTCCATGCTCGTGACCCACCAGGAATTTGAGTATGCTATACAGCTTACCATGGATACCCCCGAGACAGGAGGCTTAAGCGGCGCTACACTTGATGAAGCACGTTCATGGGGCAAGGTCAGTGAAAGTGCTCGTTCTGTCACTGTACACTCTGATGCCACTATTACTCTACCTCTGCTTGTGGCGGCTGTAAGAAGCAGGCTCTCTAAAGATCATAAATTAATATATCAGGAAGTGATGTCGTGATAAAGGATACAAGACTCATACTTGCCCTGGATGTTACGGACAGGCAGCAGGCACTTAAAATAGCCCAGAGCGTAAAAGGTCATGTAGATGCTATCAAAATAGGCTATCCTCTGGTCCTTGCAACAGGAAAAGACGTCATAGGTGAAATTGCAGAAATGGTACCTGTGATAGCGGACTTCAAGGTCGCTGATATACCTAACACTGATCGTCTCATCTGTGAACAGGTGTTCAGGGCTGGAGCAGATGCTGTAATTGTACATGCTTTTACCGGTTCTGACAGCCTTAAGATGTGTGTCGAAGTTGCCGAAGAACATGGAAAAGAGGTCTACGTAGTTACTGAGATGAGTCATCCTGGGGCTCTTGATTTCATGCAGAAGGTAGCAGAAGATATGGCACAGATGGCAGCTAATGCAAAGGTTACAGGTGTTGTTGCACCAGCTACTCGTCCGGAGCGCGTAAAAAAGATCCGCAGTATAATAGGGGACGATATAGCCATTATATCTCCAGGTGTGGGTGTTCAGGGCGGAAGCGCTGCAGATACCATCAAAGCAGGAGCTGACTGGGTCATAGTAGGAAGAAGTATTTACCTTGCTGATGATCCAAGGCAGATGTCCATAAACATCGGATCAGAAATAGAAGATGCTTTGAAATAATACAATGTGTGCCTGTGATGAGATCATTTTCTGAACAGTGATGAACCCTATGAGTCCTGAGGCACACTTTTTTAGTCATCACACAAAAGTTTGCTTGTGTTTATTGTACAACACATGAATGATTCCATCAGCAAGCCCCATTTGCGGTACGAACATATCCGTGATACCACTCCATTTCATCACGGAAAGATATATTTTTGCTGCAGGGACTATTAGGTCTGCCCTGTCTGGTCTGATATTGAGTTCTGATATGCGTTGTTCTATTGTGAATGAACGGATGTGACTATTCAGTTTTTTCAGTTTGTCATACTCAAAAGGCTCCCCATCCTTTGTTTTAGACATGCTGTATAGGAAATTGATGTTTCCACCACTTCCAACTGCGGATATTGGCTGATAGCGGGAAGAAACATGCTTCACCCACAGTTTCATGTCTTCCCAATCTCTTTTAGTTACCAGTCCTTCGTGTATACGTATACTTCCAATATCAAACGACCGGGATTCCATTATTTTATACTCATCGAATACGATTATTTCTGTACTTCCACCGCCAACATCCACATACAAATGGCATCCACGGCCATTATTGCCAGCAATTCTCTCTACATGATTAGTATAGATTATCTCAGCTTCCCTTTTTCCACTGATAATCGATAGGTCAATACCGCTTTCCTTATGGATAAGGTCAACTATTTCACGGCTATTTTCAGATTCTCGCATAGCTGATGTAGCGCATGCCATATAGTCCGCAGGTTCGAAAGCATCCATAAGATACTTGAAACCTATCATGGTCTTAACAAGCTGCTGGATCTTTTCTTCTGATATTCTTTTGTGGGGGAAAGCATCTTCACCTAAGCGGATAGGCATCCTAAAAAGGGAAACTTTCTCGTATACTGGGTGAACACTTTCCTCTTCTACCTTTGCAAGCAAAAGCCTCACGGCATTTGAACCGAGATCTATAGCAGCGAATTTCATTCCATACCACTTTTTCCAGATGCTTTATTTGAAAATAGTTTGTACAGGTCATCCTGTGCACGTCTTTCATCGCTTGCACGTTTTCTTTTTACATATCTATTATCCAGTTCCTTATTAATTATACGGGCTTTTGTATTATCAGCAAACTGGATTTCCATGAACTGTTTAAGTTCTTCTTGTATGGAACTGTCGTAAATTGGCACCGCTACCTCGACTCGTCTATCAAGGTTGCGCACCATCCAGTCAGCAGAAGAAATGAAATATTTCTCATCACCACCGTTGCAGAAAATGAACACTCTGGAATGCTCCAAATATTTGTCTACTATGCTTATGACATGTATGTTCTCGCTAAGCCCTTTTATGCCGGGGACAAGAGAGCATATACCTCTTATAATCATTCTTATCTTTACACCTGCCTGACTAGCTTCGTAAAGTTTCTCTATCATTCTGCGGTCCACAAGGTTGTTCATCTTCAGATATATATACGCATGTTTTCCGTTTTTTGCATTTTTTATCTCTGCATTGATCAGCCTGTAGATCTTGTTGCGCATATAATGTGGTGCGACGATAAGATGGTCATATCTAATATGTTTGTAAGTATGTTCAAAGAAATCGAAAAGATGTTTCACTTCCTTAGTGATGGCAGGATTAGATGTCAACAATGAATGGTCACTATAGACATGAGCAGTAGATTCATTGAAGTTTCCAGTGCCTATACATGCATAAGTAACTGGTATATCGTTCTCCATTCTTGTTATCTCACAGAGCTTTGCATGTACTTTAAGCCCAGGCACTCCATCTATGATTGTGGCTCCTGCTTCTTCCAGTTTCTGTGTCCAGTATATGTTGGCCATTTCATCAAAGCGAGCCTGTAGTTCTATCACTACAGTCACAGATTTACCATTCTTGACAGCATTGATTAGGGCATTTACTACATTGGAATTCTTAGCTACCCGATAGAATGTCATTTTTATGTTTATTACATTAGGGTCTATGGCTGCTTCTCTTAGCAGGTCTATCATATGGTCAAAAGAATGGTATGGGTAGCAGAGCATTACATCTTTGTTCCGTATTACATCCAGAATGCTTCGGTTAACTGGCAGATTAGGATGCCTTATTTGCTTGCTTTTCTCATTTAGCAGGGAACAACTACCCACTTCAGGGAAGTTAATGAAATCCCGTGCATTGTGATATCTCCCGCCAGGGACTATGTTTTCAAAATTCTTCAGTTTCAGGCCATCAAGGACAACGTTCAGCAGGTCTTCCGGGATATCCCTGTCATATACAAATCTAACGGGCTCTCCTCTTTCTCTTTGCTTGAGACCCTCGGATATCTTCTCAAAGAAACTTTTCATCACATCATCATCGATGTCAAGCTCAGCGTCCCGTGTCAGCTTAATGGTGTATGCATTTATAGATTCATAATCAAAGATGGAGAAAATGTTTGTGAGGCCAAAGCGTATTATATCATCAAGCATTATTATGTATTGTGTGCCATCTTTGGATGGTAGGGGGATGTATCTTGGCAATACGTCTGCGGGTACTTCGATCAAAGCGTAGTTAAAATCCTGTGGATCGTGGTATTTGTACATTGCCACTGCCAGATATATTGCCTGGTTCTTCAGATAAGGGAATTTCCTTAGTTCCCTGAACATAATAGGTACAAGCCTGGGACGCACCTTGGAAATTAAGTATTCCCGAACAAAGTCCTGTTGTTCTGAACTAAGCTCAGTCTCATTGATTATGAAGATACTTTCCTTTTTAAGTTCTTTTTCTACCTCTGTGAATATATCTTCGAACCTATCCCTAAGCTGTAATACTCTTTTATGAATCATTTTCATTGTTTTTTTGGGAGAATCCCCGATTATTTCACTGGATTTCACTCCCGCATCTATCATTCGGTGAACAGTACCTACTCTCACACTAAAAAATTCGTCTTGGTTTGATGAATAAATACCCAAAAACTTCAGGCGTTCCAGCAATGGCAGTGAAGGATCCGCTGCCTCCTGCAATACCCTTTCATTAAAAGAAAGCCAGCTTATCTCGCGGTTAACAAATTTGACTATTTTTTTTGACATCTTAACCACAATATATAATTTAAGTTATGTATATATTTTCTAGCCACATATGTTCTAGAATTGAATACGATTTCATGAAATGTCATTGTAAAGAGGTATTTTCATAAAATATTGATCCTCATATAATAACATTTTATACTTATTAGCAATAGCTCTACCTGTATGTATATAGTTTCTATATCCCTATAGGTCTGTAAGATTTCAATCTCGGTATAATGAGGCGATGACACCTGAGAACCTGACCCCGAAATCCTGTTCCATTACTCTTACCCATACTTCCGGAAAAGCTTCAAGTAATTCAGTGATCTCATTCTTACGGTAGGCAAGATAATTTTCGATTCCATGATCTGTTGAAATTATGTGCTTTTCTTCCGATTTCCTTCCTTCCATAGCACCCCATTTCCCATATTTCAAATAGTTCTCCAGTAATTCCATTGCCACTACCGCATCATGAATGTCGCCAAGATTGTCCTGCAGTGTTTTGAGGTCCTTGACCAAGCTGTTTGTTTTATCGCCCAGGACTTCCTCGAAGAATTCCAGAGTATATCTTAGAATCTTCACATCTATCCGTAAAGCATGCAACATCTCATAGGAAGGCTCAGCCTCATGTACAAGATCATCGTAGGCCCTCACCGCAGCAAGTTGCTTATATAAAAGAGGAGGCAGCACGTCCCTTACTCTGTGGGGCAGAGGTTTTCCATCATTGTCTATTAGGGATTCATCCCATTGTCCTTCTTTTTCCAGTACTTTTGTGAACTTATTCTTGAACTTATCGTACTTACTGCTATCAAGATGCAATAACATAAGCCCTCTTCCTTTATCTCTTTCTATCAGAAGGGTGTTAATGAGTTCGTCCAGTTCTGGCTTCCTTTCCTCTGGGAGCAACTCGATATAGTGCTGTATCTTTTCCATGAACACATCCAGATCTCGTACGGCTCCAAGGGATCTGCGTGTTGTTTTAATGCTCATGAAAAAGTTTTTCATTACATTTATGTCTAGATGACCGTTGAATACCTGTAGAACAGAACGCATGCGCATGGCTGCAACTCGCATATCATGCAACTCTTCTATATCCTTGCCCAGCATTGTGCCGCGCTCATGTTTAAGCATTCTTGCAAAATGGAATCTCAATATCTTATGGGCAGCTTCTCGCATGTGGTCGTCTTTTTTGATATCAGTTCTTTTCATTGCAAGGAAGCTTTTGATATTTGTTTCAGCACCGATGTCTTCTGTAATACTGTCTGTGGTTGTTGCAAGATCACCTATATTTCCACGTGTTTCTAGGGTAAGGTCCATCATTGTTTCTGGAAATACTGTTTCTGGAATGCTTTCTGTCGATGATTCCACTGTACAGGCTTTGCTTTTTTCAGTTTCATCCAGAATGACCTCAGTATCACATACATATATCTCATTTTCATGGCAAGTGGAATTCCACATCGGGAATTCACTTGCTGGGCTTATTATTTGAGAAACCATCATACTGGTAAGGGCCGTTGTTAGTTGTTTTTCTCCGGAGTACATAGTATTTCCTCTGTCAATACTATTGGGCTCAGACCTGCGGCTTATAGGGGCGGAAATACTTATTGATTGCTGCAATACGATGTTAGATAAAAGTAGGAATATACCAGAAGCATAAGAAAGCATTATGTATGTCACTTTTGGATAGAACCAGGCATCAGGATAAAGGAGAATAAAACCCAGAATTCCTGAAGCAGATAGCATGGAACCTAGTGATAAAAGAACTACTATGTTCATCTTCCAGGGAAACAGTAGGTTTAAGCCTACCAGGATAAGCAGAAAACCTGTTTCTGCAAGTCCAATGGATAGAACTATCTGGTAAGATTCAGAAAATCGGTTAATGCTTTCAAATAATGCGAATATGATCGCAAATGCTATGCAGATTAATCCTGCAATGCTCGCTAAAAGCATAGTTCTCTTTGAAATACTATCTTTCCCCTCTCGTTCCATAAGTAATCCTATCTTTTCTGATAAATAAAGTTATGTGCAAAAATAAAATGAAGGGACATTATTGAGCAGTTTTTCAAGGTTTAAAACGCTTAAGTTCTCGGATAGTACCTTGTATTATCTTCTTCTGCCTTTCAAGCTGTTTCAATTCCCTTTTCAGAATGTGGCTTTTTGTAGCAGAACCATTGTGCTTTTTCATTTTTTTCAAAAATGACTTTATATTGCTTTCCACGTCCACTTTCACTTTATCTCTATCTTTCAATATAGCATGTACGGGGCATACTTTCATGCATTTTCCACAAAAAATACATGTGCTGTCATCGATAACAGCTTTGTCCTTGGACATAGAAATAGCATCCGCAGGACATTGCTTAACACACTTTTTACAAGCTATGCACTTCTTCTTCAATATCCAAGGCATATAGCACCTCTTACTTTTGGGGGTCTGCAAAGGAAATATCTTCAATTCACATATCTTGTGCAATTGGTCTTTTACTTTTTCCCCCATGTGATGCACCTAATAAAAATAAAAATCTGCTGAGGATTTATTATATATGGGGTCTAATTCATATTCTCTTTTACATAAGTAAAGAGAAGGCACCATGCAAATAGTGGACTTAATTAATCAATTTGGATTTGATCCATTTCTGGTAAGTTTTTTTGAGAAACTGGGTGTTTCTTTGATGATAGGAATACTTATAGGAATCGAACGTGAGCACTGGAGAACAAGTAAAAAAATCTATGCTGGAGTAAGGACCTTTACTATTACATGTCTTATTGGCATGCTTGCTACATTCATGCAACCTTACGTTTCTTTTGATGTCCTTCTTATAACTACTATTTTTATGTTTGTTTCCTGCATACTAATAGTCTATGCAGTAAACGTAGTTTATGGACGTTCCGGACTTACCAGTGCTATTGCTCTCTTTTTTACATATCTTTTAGGTGTTCTGGTCGGCATTGGTATGTTCCTTGTTCCAATTGTTTCTGCTGTTGTTCTAACTTTTGTGCTGATTGAGAAAAAACCATTACATTCATTGGCAGAACATTTATCAGAAGGTGACATTGCAGGCGCCTTGAAGTTTCTGGCAGTTGTTTTTGTTTTATATCCTCTAGTGCCCAGTGAGCCTTTATATGGTGTGCTCAACCTTAAATCAGGTATACTTATTGTCGTCCTTGTATCTTCTATTAGTTTTGTTAACTATCTATCTCTCAAAAAGATGGGTTCAAAAGGAGGAATTGCTTATTCTGGCCTTCTGGGAGGTCTGGTAAGCAGTGAAGCTACAATCGTAGCACTGGCAAACATTTCACGCAGAAAAGTTCACCTTACTGAGAATGTGTACATAGGTTCTATGCTTGCTGTTATATCTATGTTCATTCGGGATCTTGTGATCGCTGTCATCGTGGACACAAGCGGAAAAACTGCATTACTAATGCTCCCTCCCTTCTTATTAATGGGACTTGTTACTATTATGCTTGTATTGTTTGAAAGGCAGAAAATGGAAGTTACCCAGGAGACACTTGAAATAGGATCGCCTTTTGCTCTTGGACCTGCTTTTAAGTTTGGTTTGGTATTTTCTCTTTTCCTGTTACTTGCAAACACAGCCAATACTTTTGCAGGACCTGTAGGTACTTACGCTACTGCTTTGGGAGGTATAGTCAGCAGTGCAGCAGTTACTGCTTCTGTGGCATCTCTTGCGCTTGGAGGAAGTATCTCCTATCAAACTGCTGCTGAAACTGCGGTAATGGCAAGTATCATAAGCACACTGACAAAACCAGTGTTCATAAAAGTAACGGGATCTAAGGATTTGTTCAGTAGGTCCATAAAATCTTTCATATTAATTGTTATTACTGGAAGCCTTGCTCTTATAGTTTGGAGTATGTTCCAGCATAGATTATTCTTTAGATAAATGAAAAATTCGAAGAGAGGCTTAAATGCTCGAGAATATCGATCTGTCATCACGTATGAGCAAGGAGGAGTACAAGGCCCGGATAGACGACTTGTACATCCGTATAGGCGAGTTACAGCGTAAGGCATGGAAGATGCAAATACCTGTAATCATAGTTTTTGAAGGATGGCATGCCTCTGGAATGGATAGTATTATCAATCGTTGCATGTTAGCCTTTAATCCAATGGGCTTAAGGTTCCATGTGATCGTAAAACCATCTGAAGAAGAATCAAGGAAACCAATGTTATGGAGATTCTGGCAAAAAATACCGGCATATGGGAAAATAGCTATATTTGAAAGAAGCTGGTACAGCCGAAGCATAATAGAGTCTTTTGATCGAAAGTCAAAGTACGATGAATTGAATTATTACATAAAAGAGATAAATAAATTCGAAAAACAGCTTACAAATGATGGTTATCTTCTCATGAAGTTTTTCATGCATATTAGTCAACAAGAGCAAGCTAAAAGGCTAAAAGTATATAAAAAAAAGGATATCCCAATTTCTATCGTTGCTGAGGAGTTAGATTACGATACTGAGTACAAACGATATTTCTCCTTGGTAGATGAAATGATCGAAAAAACTCATTTATCGCATTCTCCTTGGACAATAGTGGGAGCAGAAAACTCAAATCATGCAACCATCAAGATCCTCTCTACGATTCTTATTACAATAGAAAACTACATTGAAAGTAAGTTGCAAACCAACTGCTTACTACCCATTTCAAACAAAATAGATGATTATAAGCCATCATCACATGGACTTTTGAATGCAGATCTTTCCTTGACGATAGAGGATGAACTATATGAACAGGAAAAGGATTTCTACCAGAAAATACTTGGCAAGCTTCAATATGAACTTTTTAGGGAAAAACGACCTTTGATGATTGCTTTTGAAGGCTGGGATGCTGCGGGTAAAGGTGGAAACATAAAACGAATAGCTGAGTTACTTGATCCAAGACTTTATAAAGTTGAACCTATAGGAGTTCCTAATGATTATGAAAAGAGCCATCATTACTTATGGCGCTTCTACAGGAGAGTACCCGAAGCAGGGCATATTACTATATTTGACAGGAGTTGGTACGGTAGGGTTCTTGTAGAACGGGTGGAGAATTTTTGTTTTGAAGATAGATGGAAACAGGCTTATGAAGAGATCAATGAATTTGAAGAAACTCTAACAGATTTTGGAACTATCATTGTGAAATTTTGGTTGCATCTCGATAAGGAAGAGCAGCTTAGAAGATTTCAGAGTAGGGAGAATACCCCTGAAAAGCAGTGGAAAATTACTAAGGATGATTGGAGAAACAGAGAAAAATGGGATGATTATCTCAAAGCAGTTGATGAGATGCTGTTAAAGACTGATACTAGTTATGCTCCTTGGACAGTAGTGGAGTCTAACGATAAAAACTATTTTAGGATAAAGACCTTAAAAACTCTGGTAGGTACTATCGAAAAAAATCTTCGTTAAAATCTCTATCTAGTAATTCTCTCAGTTCTCCTTATTTTTCCCTTTCCATTCTACCTCAAGCACTCAACTACCAACTTAATTCTTAACTTTCTCTTGAAGATCCATTTTAGTTAAATGGTGTTGGATGAGGTCGGTTAATTGAAATAGTTTAAAATAATATATGGACTTTCAAATGATTTCGATCAAATATTCCTCTTTTTGTGGAGGTATTAGTCATCGACATCTAAATTTATTTTTTCACAACCGCTATCCAAAGGTAACTCGAAAATAAAAGTCGAGCCTTTTCCCAATTCACTCTCAAACCAGACTTTACCATTATGTAATTCCACGAACTTTTTAACAAGAGAAAGACCAAGTCCTGTTCCTTCATATCGGCTACTTTTTGCTGAATTAAGTTGTGCAAATGGGTGGAACACTTCCTTTTTATTATCTTCAGATATTCCAATTCCAGTATCTTTTACTGAAACTCTTATTCTGTCCGAAACAAGCTCAGCAAAGACATCTACCTTTCCATCTTTGGGAGTGAATTTGATAGCATTACTTAGCAGATTAAAGAGAATCTGTTTTAATTGTATCCTGTCAGCACATATTTCTGTTATTTTACTATCAGTTGAAAAATTAACCTTGATTGACTTTTTAATGGCAAGCGGTAAGATCAATTCCTTAACTTCTGCAAACAAGCTTTCAATAAAAACAGGCTCCAGATTCAAATCAAACTTACCAGCCTCTATCTTAGAAAGGTCAAGTATGTTATTAATAAGTGATAATAAATGATGTCCACTTGCTGAGATGTAGCCTAAGAATTTCGATTGCTCATCATTGATCTCTCCTGTCATACCCTCAATAATAATATCGGAAAAACCTATTATTGAATTGAGAGGTGTCCGTAGTTCGTGACTCATGTTTGCAAGGAAAGTGCTTTTAGCACGATTTGCTGATTCTGCAATGATCTTTTCTTGGACTAAATCCTCTTCAGCTTTTTTTATTGTTGTTAGATCCATAAAACTTTCTATCAGATAGTCCTTTCCCGAAATTCTTACCGGTATTACAGATTTCAAAATTGGAATGGTTTTTCCATTCTTATTTAGGATCATCCGTTCTGATTTATCAACAACAAAACCCAAGTCAGTAATCGGACACTTCCCTTTTTCAGCGGGGCAGACAAATTTATGGCAAACATTTCCAATAATATCTTCTTCCTTTAAGCCTATAAGATTTGCAGCAACGGGATTGGTTTCGACTATAATATGAGTATCAGCATCTATTATAAGAACACCACATATCGTATTTAAGAAAACATTTTGAAATTTTATCTTATTTTCAAGTTCGATCTGTTGAATCCTTTTGTCATTTTCTTCTAGTGACTCTAACATGTAGTTTATATTATCTGCTAGTTCAGTTAGTTCATCATCTCCATCAATCTTTACACGGGAAGACAGTGATCCATCAATAGTAATCGTTTTGAGATTCTTATTTAGTAAGGACATCCGAGACAACAACGACTTATCTACAGAGAGCATAAGAACAACAAAATATACTACTCCAGTGCCAATAATTGCATAGAACATATATCTAAGAACATAAACACCACGCTGATGAATTGCCCTGGGCATTTCAATATCCAACAAATGTGCTGGATTTTCATTGATATCATTTAAGGTAGCAGTTCCTATTACTGTTGTATCATTTACATAGTGAATACTTGAATGGTCAGCCTGTAAATCTGGACTAAACGATTCAAGAGATATTGCTAACTGAGTATCTTGTTCAATTTCCCGAATCAGATTCGAATCCAGATATCTTACAACGACAATAGTACCTGCAACAGAATCAACATCTAAGCTTTTAGTTATGGGATTAGATGCAATCAATGCCGGTCCTTCTGGTGTATTAATTATTCCACTCATATAACTGAGATTTAGTGGTTTTGAAAAAATCTTTTTATTAGAAGCAATAGTTTGCAATAAACCAATTGGTGAATTCTTTTCTTCATAAGTATCAGGATTAACACCAACAACTTGGTACAAGTGACCATTCGTATCGTAAAAAAGCATTGCATCTAGCCGAAGATTGGCAATTGTATCAACGCCAAGGTTATTGGCAACATAATACTTTGATTGACCAAGTAAGAAATAATATGTATCATCCCACTGGCCCCAATCACTTGCAATAATTGCAAGATTTTCAGATTGCATATCTATTGCTGCAGTTGATCTTGCAATGTTCTTTGTAACTTCCTCTTGTTCCAGTTTTTCAAAACTATTTCCAATTATCTGGTCAGCAGTGAAGGATAAGAATATAACCAGGCAAACAAAAGTTATCCCAAGAATAGCCAAAGTCTTATTGCGGATTTTCATGAAAATAACCGTCCGATAGACAAAAAGTACACCTATTACTAACAGAATAACAGTTCATAGTAAATTGATAGCCTTTTTTCAATCTGTTTGCTTTTCTCAGTTTGATCAGATTCATATTATCGACAAATTACAGGTTCTTTGTATAATATATTCAGATTATGTGTAAATATAAAGTTTTGGGGGGTAAATAATATAATTAAATTATAAATTATTTAACGTTTTAACCCTTGGGATCACCGCTATCTGCACAGTAAAAGATTAATTTGCATCAAAATGACTACAGTTCCGATTCATAGAAAGTATATATTACTCCATCATGGATAGTGAAATAGATACCTTCTTTGTTGTCATGGATAACCCTCATATCCATCTCAGAAGCTGTATCCACAAGTCCTTGAAGGGAAGTTAACTTTACCTCTTTCAAATCTGTATATTCAACAGGCATTTCTCCTTGACTTATCCAGCTGTTAAACTTTGCAAGGTCAGCTATTTTTTCCAACTGAATTATTTCGGAGGGGTCAACCGGACCTATATACATTAATTTCCTTAAAGCAACTAAGGAAATAGTAGAGACGATCAATAATGCTAATGGAATGGCAATTCTTGTTAAATGAGGTGAATCCCTTATAGTTTGTGTACTGTATATATCTACAGTATTATTTGATTCAAGCTTTTTAGATAACTGGTAGTAAGAGTCGGAGGTAAGAAGAGGCACAGAGTACTCTAAAACTTCATCCACATTCTTTCCGTTGATGCTGCCTTCCAGATCAACATAAGTTATAATTGTCAAATTTGTTTCCTGGGAGTACTGCAAGTCATCCTTAACAGCCTGGACCACAGCCTGTACCTGTGCTAAATTTATAGAAAAATTATGTGATGCTATGTCACCGTTTGAAAGCCTCGTATCACCTGCATTTACAACAGGAAATTCTTTTTGCCATAATATAGATTCTTGTATTTGTTCATAACTTTCCGCTGTTGCTAAAATAATGGTTTTCCTGCTTACACTTACATCAGCTGAATCGGATGCGTCGATGCCGAAGGTGAATGCCATATTTAAGATAGGAGACACTGAATAGAAATATGCAGGTTGATTCGGTGGCAGTACAGTACCCACAGGATATAATGGATTAGATCCATTCACATAGGTTGTATAACTATACACCCCTTTAGTGGAATATGATGAAGTTACATAGTTCTGTTCAACATAGGAGGGTTTGAATAGGGAATAAGCTATCAATAGAACTGAAAACAGGATTACCATAAAAAGCAATATGCGGATCGGCTTATATCGTTCAATTATAATGTTCTGTAACTTAAGAAGTTCGACCTTCAAACTTTTGCCTCCATCTCCAATATATACATAAGTTACAGATAATACATCTTATACTTATTTATTAATACTGTTTTGTTTCAGACAAAATGAAGATAACGTTTTAGTCGATATAACCTCTGCCTATAGGTTATTCTCTTCTTTTTGACTATTTTCCTATACCATATAGGTAGAGTAATTAAAAGAATTAATAGTGTATATAAGATAAAAATAGAAACTATAGGCATCAAAGGATGCAATTGAGAAAGAGAAATTATCCAGAAAACCGGTAGAATGTATGGCACATAGGAAACACTGGTTTTTACTTCCTGTTTGAGGTCTACAGTGGTGGAATTAGAGGGAGAAATAACACTATATCCCGGATACAAAGGATTTTGTATGCCATTCTCTGGTGTCAATACAAGCACCGATGATAGTTGGCCAGGATTATTTTTTGTATATTTATCCTGTAGGGTGAACCAGCCATTACCACCAAAATAAGGACTAAGCAGCGGCAGAAATAATATGCAACATATGCATGTTATAGAGACTAGATACTTACTCTTAACTTTGTACGAGGTGCGTCTTGACAATTTTCTTTTCTTTTTCTCTGCTTTACGGGCCTTTACAGGATTGATATACATGATTATGTTTTTAAGCTCGTCCAGTATGAGTATCGAAGCTGGCAAAAGTATAAGGAGAACAAAAAGTGTTTTGTTCTTGGAATTTTGAGGCAAGTATCCTGCATATGGAATTACAAAAACAATTTTACCCTTAACAGCATCTCCTGAAACAAGGAATGGATCCAGATCCTCGTTCGCATCACCTTTTGTCTGGAAGATCAAAGGGTCCTTACTATTTATGTAGATAATGCGATGTGTTACAAACACACCTTCCTCTGCGGTAGGAGGGTGGAAAGTTATCACATCTCCGACAACAAGCTCTTCAGGTGACAAAGATTCAGAGATTACGATATCTTCTACCCGCATGAAAGGATGCATACTGCCACTGAGCACTATGAGGGGAAGGGCTGAACCATTAAAAATGGGCAAAAGGAAGTGCAATCCGATCAAAAAAAGGAATAAAAATATAACAACTGCGAATATTCCTTTCTTTGTCATGCAAATACATCAGCATCTTTACTATTTTATGTATTCGGACTACTTCCACTAGTTTGACTATCAGTTATAGTTGTGGATGTGTTGGAGCTGGTGCACCTTGCTGCATCAGGGCCACATCAAAAACAAATGCTTCTGTAGTACCTTGATTACCAGTTGCATCTTCGTTCATATAATACTTGAGAGGCAAATCGATAAGTTCACCGGCACCAAGAGTACCGATTTTTATGTACTCATGGTCATTCAGGTCACGTTCATTTCCATCAACTGTGGTGGTCACAGTGAAATCGTTGAGCAAAGCATTTGTTTCAGAACTCATTTTTAGATAAAGGTCTCCAGCAATATCTCCCTCGTTTTTTATTACTATTGAACCTGAAACAGATTTACCAGGAACTATACGTGTACCATCACTAGCAGCACTTGTTGTTAGTACATCAAGTGCAAGAGTCCCAGCTGTAAACGTGTTTAAACCGCTTGCTTCTGCATCACTGAAGAATGCCCATGTACCTGCACTTGCCATAGATGCAATAGAGAATATGGTAAGTATACTCAAGAATATTGTCTTGTTCATACTAACTAAGTTATATATTATATTTTAATGAATATCAAGTTGTTGGAAGTAGTGTGTGGATAAAATATCTTTAAAAAGAGTTTTATATGTATGTAGGTTTGATATCCCCAGAGGCTGGAAGCTACAAAGAAAAATAAGTTGCTAAAAACAACCCAAGGAACACTATAGATACACTTGTAAAATAAGAAATTATAAAAATAATTTCCTAGTATGCACCAATATCTGTACTATTTTATGTATCAGTAGCATTTCCAGTAACTGGATTATCCTTAGTATCAGTTGTGTTTCCAGCATCTAGATTCCCCAGAGAATCAGAAGTATAATCAACAGCTGGGTTATCTGCAGGATCAGTTGTATTTCCAGTACCCGGATTATCGGTGGGATCAGTAGTATTTCCAGTACCCGGATTATCGGTGGGATCAGTAGTATTTCCAGTACCCGGATTATCGGTGGGATCAGTAGTATTTCCAGTACCCGGATTATCGGTGGGATCAGTAGTATTTCCAGTACCCGGATTATCGGTGGGATCAGTAGTATTTCCAGTACCCGGATTATCGGTGGGATCAGTAGTATTTCCAGTACCCGGATTATCGGTGGGATCAGTAGTATTTCCAGTACCCGGATTATCGGTGGGATCAGTAGTATTTCCAGTACCCGGATTATCGGTGGGATCAGTAGTATTTCCAGTACCCGGATTATCGGTGGGATCAGTAGTATTTCCAGTACCCGGATTATCGGTGGGATCAGTAGTATTGCCAACGACTGTAATATTTAGATTCGAAGTTGTGTTGTTAGCAGCTGTAATATTTGTAGTATCAGTAATGTTGCCAACAATTGTAGTATTTACGAAATCCGTAGTATTGACTGTGGTATTTGTATTCTCTGTACTATCATCAGCGGTTGTATGATGAGAAGAACCTAAACTGCCCCTGCTACCTGTAGTGTTGTAGGCATCCGTATCATTGAAAGAAAACATAGTGCCAACAGAAAAATCTGGAATGCTCTTTGGACTGAAGTATGGTTGCTGTTCCTTAGTATCCCATACACCTGTTTGTAGCGTATTTGAAGAAGTGCACTTTGTCGCTGATAAGTATGAAAAAGTGTCTCCTACAGATAAAATGGCCATTATCATGAGGCTCAATAGTACCAATTTTGCAGATGTCCTCATTATGATTCACCTTTCATTATCTATTTTACCTCGTATATCACTATAAGCAACATTGGCAGTATTACCTACTGATTAATACCTTCAAGAGTACAAGCAAACTTTACCATAAACACACATGTATTTTCGATTTCGCAATATAATTCTTGTTAGTCACCAAGGTTCCTTTTGCTTGGATGCATCCCCATAGATATTGAATATTCCTTGAACTCTGCCCAAATCCCTGTGTGTGATAATGATATCGCTTACATCTGACCACATTATGATAATATTATCATCACATGGCTTAATAGTTTTCTACCTTACAAATTTTACAACAACAATATCATTCTGTTTCATCGTAAGCTCCATACTAGTGCCCGATACTAGCATAAATTCAAGGTACTCTGTCATAAATACTAAAGTTGTGATCGGTAACACAAATATATATACTACAAAAAAGAAGTATGTCACTTATTGTAACACTCATATCAATGAATAGAAATTTGAAGGATAGGAAAAACCTATCCTGCTTATGCTTATCTTATCTCACTTTCAGACTGTTGGAGCTGGTGCATCTTTTTGCATCAGGACCACATCAAAAATAAAGTTTGCTTTAATTCCTTGGCCTCCAGTCACATCGGTACCCATTGTGTACTTAATAGGTATCGTGACTTCACCATTAGGATTAAGGGTCCCGACTTTATAGTAATCATTAGTAGTCAAAGTAATTGAATTACCATTTGCAACACCACTAGGATTCGCAGAATTTTTACTTGTAGTCACAGTAAAATAGTTGGTAAGATCATTGCTTCGAAGTTTTATATAAAGATCTCCAGCGATATTTCCAGTGTTTATTATTCGAATTTGACCGGTTGCAGATTCACCTGGGATAATGAAGTGATCATCAGTATCACCCAAAGTTACCGATGTTGGCACACTGAGACTAAGTTTTCCGGTTTCAAGGGTACCTGCAGGAGTTTGTGCTTCAGCACTATAATATGCCCATGTGCCTGCGCTTGCTACAGATGCAATTATACCTATAATAAGTAAGCTGAGTAATATTTTCTTGTTCATTTCTAACCCTATTTTGTCTTTGAATCTTTTAGTCTTTAGCTCCTATGATACAAATCCAAATTATACCAAATTTCCACAGTTGTCTATTGGTATAATTGTAACTGATTAATACCATAGTAACCTATAACGCTAAAGGTATTGCCATGGTATAGTTATTGGCACATTAAATGCATAAATTCAAGAGAAATGAATGGTTACCAATATCAGTAGACTTAGATGAGTAATTTACCTCAAAGAGCTCATTAATAGGGGTAATGCTTGATTTATTCTTTGTTGTCTAGTGATATAATGGTAGTAGATTAACAATATAATAGCTTATTTGACTAAATATAATGAATAATGATACAGTAATGTTGTCTACTTAAAGCATAATTCGACAGAAATGGGTGATTACCAATGTCATTAGAACTGATAAGTCAATATTTTCAAAAACTTATTAGCAAGAGTAATGTATCATTTTCTCTTGTAATATTTCATTTTATTCACATGGAATATGGAAGTTACAAGGAAAATAACGTTAGTAAAAACCATCCAGTAAATACTATATACCGACTTTGGGAAATTAAAAGATATGAAAAAAGTGCCAACAATTGAAATTGTACTGAAACCCAGATAGAAGTGACTCCAGGGAATATCACCTTTTTTCACCGGCTCCAAGTAAAATGTAATCCCTTCTGCAGCAGGAGTCAATTCTAACCTATCGATATCTCTGTTGTATATAATTATACCCATATTTTCCATCTTTGGTAAATGAGTTTGCAACATTGAAACGTATATGCTTTTGCGCACATTACTTACAGGCTCATTGGATTTAGATTCTATCCTTGCTATTGCCTCGGATATGTCCCGGAGGCTTTTGGGCCCATCTTTGTGAAGGATCTCTAATATCATCCTTCTACGCTCGTTTTGTAGAACTGAAAAAATATCGCTTTTGTTTATGAATGGTTTTTGCTCTATTTCCAAAAAAGCTTCATTATCGTTGTTGATCACCTATACACCCCCGTATAGTTCATATTTTTGCCGTACATAAAAAATGGTTAAGTAATAGTAACATTTATTTTTTAAATCCTTTTTTTATGTTAGCTATAGTATAATGAACAATAAAAATATACCGGTTTGGCAATATAAATTTATAAACTAAACTAATATACTACAGTATTTTTTATTATAAAGCAATAGCTTCACCTGAACAGAGTAAAATCATACACAATAAAGTTTAAAGTCATAATTCTGAATTAGCTGATAGATGTTGTAGAAGTATTGACGATATTGAGTTAAATAAATAACAATTAGTACTACAAATTAGCAATAATATTGACTATAGTATTCCTAATAACGTGGTTATGAAGAAGTATGGTAAAAAAATAGACGATACATAAGAACAAATCATAGATGAACAAAATTAGATGCATAAAGCAAATATCACATAATAGCATTCTAAGATTTCATAGAATTCGAGCGTCCGTTTTAAAAAAAGTTCTACAAGAAAACCTTATGCAACAATCATTAAATGATTATAAACGGAAAACATTTTATAAAAAAAGGCGTTTAGCCTCCCACTCAAATTCACCTTTTGTAAATTATGGGGCTACCTTAAGATGGATATTTCTGAATTGGTAAATAAACTAAAGTCTTCAAGAAAATACGAAGGCCAGATAGTGCACATTGAAGACATACCTGCAAAGGAACCCATCTATAGCTCTGTTGAATTGAAACCACTTATAAACTATGCCCTGTGTGAGATGGGTATAAAACAGCTATACATTCATCAGGCAGAAGCTGTGGAGACGGCGAGGGAAGGAAAAAATATCGTATTATCTACCAGCACCGCCAGCGGCAAATCCCTCTGCTACATGCTACCTATATTTGAGGCCGTTATGGATGATCCATCAGCAACAGCACTTTATATCTCGCCTCTGAATGCGCTGGTTAACGACCAGCTCCAGACTTTCCGGGACTTCAGCCAGCTGATGGGTCTGGATATCAATATAAACAGGTTCATTGGAACCATGCCAAAGAATGAAAAGGATGCTGTGAAATACAATAATCCCCGGATAGTTTTCACCAATCCCGATATGCTGCATTTGAGCTTCTTACAATGGAAGCATCAATGGAAACGTTTTCTTTCAAACCTAAGATACATCGTTCTTGATGAAAGCCACACATATAGCGGTGTTATGGGAAGCCACATGGCAAACCTGCTCAGGAGACTAAATAGGGTATGTGACCACTATGGTGCACATCCACAATACATTTGCTGCACTGCCACAATCGGTAACCCTGTACAACATACTTCGGCCTTGATCGGTAAAGATGTGGTGTTGATAGACAACGACAGCTCAGGACGAGGACTACAAAAATTCGTGTTCTGGAATCCTCCATTATATGTGAAGTACGGGAACTTCACCATGAGAAAAGCCAGTTTTGGGGAAACTGTAACTCTTTTCACAACATTTGTCCAGGGCGGCTTCCAGACAATCGCTTTTGCAAGGTCAAGGCAGAAAGTGGAACGGATGTACATTGAATCAAAGAACACTCTTGTCCACAGAGGTGTTGAAAAAAAGATCAGCCCCTACAGAGGCGGATACCACGGGAATGAGCGTGAGGTAATCGAGAAGGGGCTATCCAATGGAGAAATTGCGGGAGTTATTTCTACCAATGCCCTTGAATTGGGTATTGATATAGGTGGTCTTGATGCCTGTATTATGGATGGTTTCCCCGGAACAATAATGAGCGCAAGGCAGCAGGCTGGAAGGGCCGGGCGCGGATATGCGCAAAGCATGGTTGTACTTGTTGCCGATTCCAATGCTCTTGACCAATACTACATGCGAAACCCAGGAGACTTTTTCAGAAGACAGTGCGAAGAAGCAGTAATTAATGTTTCTAACCGTTACATACAAGCAGGCCATTTGCTATGTGCTGCCAGAGAGATCCCTTTGCGAGCAGAAGATGAGCATTATTTTGGCACTGAGTTTAGCAGGATAGTAACAGTGCTTGAAGAAGAAGGATTGCTAGAAGGCACTTCTGAAAAGACGTCGCTTGATACGAATGCTCATATGCATGTATCTATACGGGATATTGACAGTGATGCTTATACTATTATTGACAAAGCTTCTAAAAGACCTCTGGAGAACTCTCTTAGCAGGCTTCAGGCTTACAGAGAAGCATTTGAAGGTGCAGTATATATTAACAAAGGAACTGCCTATGTTGTCAGCTCATTAGATCATGAAAAACGGGAAATACATGTAGAGCACACGCAAGATGAGTACTATACGAGATCGATGGTATCCTCAGATGTAGTCATAAGAGATGTTATTGAAACTAAAGTGTTGGAAACTTGCCCTGATGTAAAGGTCGGTTTTGGAAGCGTGGATGTGACTCAGCAAGTAATAGGGTACAAGAAGTTGCAGCAGCGTACGGATAAAGAGTTGGGACAATCTGCTCTGCAGATGCCAAAATTCATTCTTGAAACTGAAGCTCTCTGGCTTGAACTGCCCAGCAGGTTCATGGGCTCGGTTGCTGCATATGATAGGGATTTTGCCGGTGGTATCCACGCAATCGAACATGCAATGATAGCAATGTATCCCTTGCACCTGCTTGCTGATCGTAATGATGTGGGAGGACTTTCCACAGCAGAACACCCTGATCTTACAGGTAACAGTGGCATATTCGTATATGATGGACACCAGGGAGGAGTTGGTTACGCTGAAAGCGGATATGACAAGATTGTTGAAATGCTTGAAGTTACTTTGCGGTCCATTGAAAGCTGTCCTTGTTATGAGGGCTGCCCCTCCTGTATCCAGTCTCCAAAATGTGGAAACAACAATAATCCTCTGGACAAGGATGCTGCTATAATCATACTCCACAAAATTCTTGGAAAGCCCGATTATATACCTCAGAAGAAAAAGACCGCTGGTGAGATGAAAAAGCGGGAAAAGAATGTTACTGATATCCTTGAAAACAACCAAAAAGTGGAGCAGAGATTTGATCCGGTTAATGCTTTGAACAGGGCTAGAAGAAAACTTCGCCAGAGGCAGACAAACACAGCAGCGGAATGGATAAAGGCCGGGATCTCGGCAGGAAAAGACAAAAAGGACCATGAGCAGGCGTATGAATGTTTTGAGGCTGCTTTGCAGCTTGAACCTGATAACCCCAGCGCACTTTTGAACAAAGGCATAACTTGCCTGAACATTGGACAGAACCAGTTTGCTCTTACATGTTTCAATAGGCTTCTTAATCTCGGTGCTAACCAAAGCGTTGTATGGAAAAACAAAGGCACTGCACTATATCGCCTTGGAGATATCAAAGGAGCCCTTGGTGCATATGATGAAGCTCTCAGACTGAAACCTGATGATCTAAAGGTACAAGAACTAAGAGAAAGGGCAAAAAAAATGTTAATATAAGATGAGAGGAAAGAATATATCTCTTCTAACCATTAAAGAAGTGGACCAAAACTTTATATAATGAAAGTGTCACGTATTGACAGATTTTTAAATCAAGCAGTAAATAGCGAGTTATTCTTAGAAGCTGCGTAATGGATGGAAAATGTCAGTCAAACATCTTGCAAACCTGTATGCTTACAGACAACTGATATGGCAATTGGCTTGGAGTGAGTTCAAACTAAGATACAAGAACTCGATATTAGGATATTTCTGGTCATTGCTGGAGCCTCTGCTAATGCTTACGGTCCTTTATTATGTATTTTCACACCTTATGAAAATGCAGATAGAGAATTACCAGCTTTTCCTTTTATTGGGCATTATTATTTGGAATTTCCTTAGCCGAGCAACTAGTATAGGAATGAATTCCATTGTTGGAAAAGCAAGCCTCATTAAAAAAGTATATTTTCCAAGGGATATATTTGTGATATCGTCATGCATAACCGCATTACTCATGAGCGTGTTTGAGTCGATAGTATTTATAATTTATATGGTTTATTTTAAAGTATCCATATCTATGTATATACTTGAAGCCCCGATCATTTTGATTTGCCTTTTGATGCTTTCCATTGGCCTTTCTTTGGCTTTAGCAGCTCTCAATGTGCTTTACCGAGATGTGCAATTTATCTGGGCTGTATTCCTGCAGGCAGGCTATTTTGCAACGCCTATAATGTACGCAGTCGAGATTTTCCCTGATAACTTACGTGAGATAGTACTTCTCAACCCGGTTGCAAGAGTAATTGTTGCTTCACGACAAACAATAATCTACTCAGCGCCTGCACAAATAAATGATCTAGTATTCATGGGTATCGCATCAATAGTTTTCTTATTTATTGGGTATTTTATATTTAACAGAATTGAACCTCGATTTGCGGAGGAGATTTAAATGCCAGTGATCGAAGTTGAGAAACTGGAAAAATCTTTCCGCATTCCACATGAAAAAAGAACTACACTGTTCGAGGCACTTACTGGTGTATTCAAGCCGGAATCTTATGAGGTATTCAATGCATTGCAGGACATTAATTTCGATGTGGAAGAAGGTGAATTTTTTGGAATTATTGGAGAGAACGGAAGCGGTAAAAGCACTCTGCTGAAAATAATAGCAGGCATCTTATATCCGTCAGCAGGTGATGTGCATATCCGCAAGAAAGTTACACCTTTCCTTGAACTTGGTGTAGGGTTCCAGCCCGATATGACAGCCGTAGAGAACATAAAAACCTATGGTACTATAATGGGAATGTCAAAGTACGATATCAAGTCAAGGACAGATGACATATTAGAATTTGCAGGATTGGAGAAGTTCAGAGATGCAAAATTAAAGAACTTTTCTTCCGGAATGCAGGTAAGACTTGCTTTTTCTACTGCGATACAGACAGATCCCGAGATATTGCTGATGGATGAAGTACTCGCAGTAGGTGACATGGATTTTCAACAGAAATGCCTGGATGTCCTGAACAATTATCGCAAAGAAGGAGTAACGATTGTATTTGTTTCACATGACCTTGGTTCTGTTAGAAGGTTCTGTGATAGAACTTTGCTACTGCATAAGGGACATCAGGTCGCATTAGGGGAAACGGGTGAAGTAATAGATAAGTACGTTTATGGAGAGCAGGATAAAAACATTTCAGAAACGATTGATAATGCTAGTGAAACTACTCCTGCCGTCCAAAATGAAGACAAAAGTGCTGTCAACAACTCCCGATGGGGAGACCAAAAAATAGAGATAGTAAACGTTGAATTCTACGATAAGTTTGGCAATGTAAGTAACAGGTTCAATTCCTTTGATGCAATGACCATAAGGATTTTTTATCATGCTCATGAAAAAGTTCTTGATCCAATTTTTGGCATTGCTCTGTATTCAGAGAAGGGAGAGAATCTTTATGGTACTAATACGGAACTTCGTAACATAACTATTGATTCTATTGAAGGTAAAGGCCATATAGATTTAAAAGTAGAGAGGATTTCTATGCTCTCCGGAAGATTTCTATTAACTGTCGCCATACATAGTCGTGCACACAACCCCTATGACTGGCATGATAAACTATATCATTTTGATGTGATCCAGACAAGCAGGGATGCTGGCCTATTCGACGTGCCTTGTAAATGGATAATATAAATGGTGGGAATTACATTTATGAATACTTTTGAGATCAACGATGAAGAAGTGAATGTTGAAGAGATCATGAGAAAGATCCGTGAAAATATCAGTAAGCGGAAAGAACAAGGAACTTATCCGCCTCCACTTGATGAAGTGAACCAACAGCTGATCTCAAATCAAAAAATGGCAATAGGAGAAATAAAAGGGCAAATTGCTGATGACCTTGCTAATCTGAGAATCAATTGTGATATCCAGAATAATAGCTATGTTATTAGTTCCCATCGTCCCGTTGTAGGAAAAGTTCTCATTAAAGGCAGAGAGGTTGTACATGGGGAAGTACAAAGATATGTGGACCCGATGATCTTTAAGCAAATCACTTTCAACCAAAATGCCTCAAAAGTTCTTAATAATGCAGCTTATAGGCTTTCAAGGATTGAGAACGAAATCGGCGATTTTGAAAACAAAGACGCAAATCAGCCTCTCAGTGAATCAAAAAGCTTGAAACTACAACTTAGAGAGACTAATGCGAGACTATTACAGGTAGAGAAAGAGACTGATGAACGATTATTCGATGTAGAGGATAGGTTGCATGCCCTGAAGCAACAGATCAATGATGAGATAGCAGTCAACAGAAAAATGTATGAAATGGCCGAGCAGGTAAGAAACGATGTGGATCTGCTCCTTTCACAGTTAAAGAAAGAAATAAGGGAAGAAAACGAAGAAAGAATACGTTCAGTTGTTTTATCAATGAGTGATGATATTAAGAAGAAAGCATGGCTTGCTAAGATACTTGATGAAAGGAATGCACATGGTCTCTCACAGACCGAGATGCTTTTACAGCCACCTCACCAGGATACTGGTGTGAATTATTTTGTTTTTGAGGAAAAATTCAGAGGGGCTAGAGAAGACATTGCTCAAAGGCAAACTGCTTTTCTCCGGTATTTTGAAGGATGTAAAAATGTACTTGACATTGGCTGCGGAAGAGGGGAATTCCTTGAAACAATGCATAAACACGGAATAGGTGCTCGTGGAGTGGACCTCGATGAGACTATGGTAGATTACTGTCGTTCAAAGGGCCTTGAAGTGGAATTAGAGGATGCATTTGATTATATGGAAAAACTAGAAGATTCAAGTCTTGATGGTATATTCATAGACCAGGTGGTAGAGCATCTGGAGCCTTCTTACCTTGTCAGATTACTGAAACTATGCTTCCAAAAGATGAAATATGGATTTTATCTTATTGCAGAAACCGTCAATCCGCTTTCTTTTTCCTCATTTGCAAATTTCTACATTGACCTTACCCATATCAAACCCGTTCATCCGGAAACATTGAAGTTCCTTTTGGAGTCCACGGGTTTCCGGGAAGTGAAACCTGTATTTTCATCACCGCTGCCGGAAACTATGAGGCTTCAGAAGCTTGTGACAAATGAGGGAGTCACAGATGTAGAAAGACATCAGGTTGAGATCTACAACCGGAACATAGAAATGCTAAATGCTACTCTTTACGGTGCACAGGATTATGCAATGATTGGAAAGAAATAAAATGCTGCAAATAAGATATGTCGGCTGTGTTCAAATTCTTGACTGATAAAATGAAAATAGCTTTTGTTATACCATGGTATGGAGACATTCCCGGCGGCGCTGAGACTGAGTGCAGGCAAACTGCCGAAAACCTGCAAAAGAGTGGGGTTGATGTTGAAATACTTACCACCTGTGTTAAACAGTTTTTAAGTGACTGGAATGCAGATTACTATAAGGAAGGAATCTATAACGAAAATGGAATTACTGTTAGACGATTCAGCGTTCGCAAAAGAGATACCACAAAATTTGATCAGGTCAATTTCAAACTTATGCATAATTGCAGACTTGCTCCAGTAGAAGAAGAGACCTTCATGGAGAATATGATTAATAGCGATAATCTTTACTTATATATCACAGATCATGCCAATGACTATGATTATTTCTTCTTTATTCCATATATGTTTGGAACAACTTACTACGGTTCACGGATATATCCTTATAAATCGATATTGATCCCCTGTTTGCATGACGAAAGCTATGCTTATATGGACTTATTCAAAAACATGTTCAAAGATGTCAAAGCAGTAATATACAATTCTGAGCCTGAGAAAGAGCTAGCAAACCAAATTTATGACATCAAAGGCCATCAAATTGTAATGGGCGCGGGTATGGATACAGATATTTCATACAATCCCCAAAGATTCCGCGATAAATATAACATAAAAAACAATTTTATCCTTTATGCAGGTAGAAGGGAAGCCGGGAAAAACGTATCTCTGCTTCTGGAATATTTTGCAAAATATAAAGGTTCTTTTGGTGGAAACCTAAAACTGGTGCTTATAGGAAAAGGAGAACTGGCTATTCCAAAAGAATACAAGCAAGATATCATCGATCTGGGATTTGTTCCCCTTGAGGATAAGCTTGATGCCTATGCTGCTGCAACACTGTTCTGCATGCCATCAACAAATGAAAGTTTCTCTATTGTAATGATGGAAGCATGGCTGTGTGGCACACCTGTGCTTGTACATGCTGATTGTGCAGTAACTAGGGACCATTGCATCAAAAGCAACGGTGGATTGTATTTCCACGATTACGATGAATTTGAAGAGTGCATTAAATATTTCATGAAAAATCCTGAAAAACGTGATATAATGGCTCATAACGGAAAAAAGTATGTTCTTAATAACTATAGCTGGAAAATTATGGTGGAGAAATATAAACATTTATTAGGTGTGATCTGAAATGGAGATTCATCAGATCCTACCAACAATATCCCCCTGCGATGCTATTGGAAATGAAGCTTTTGTAATAAGAGATGTTCTCAGAAATTTGGGTTACAGATCCGAAATATTTGCACAGAACATACACCAATCAATTACTACGGCGAATCATCTATCAGAACATAAAAAGAGATCGTCTAAAGACAATGTACTGATCTATCATTTTTCCATTGGGTCCGATGTTTCCAAATATGTGATGGCCGTTCCTGACAGAAAGATACTATTATATCATAACATAACACCACCTCATTTTTTCTATAATATCAATGACAACCTTGCACTGATCCTAGGAAAAGGAAAAGAGGAACTGAAGCTCCTCGTCGACAAAATAGACATAGCTCTGGGTGATTCAGAATATAATCGCATAGAACTGGAGGAAATGGGTTATAAAAAAACTGGAGTATTACCACTTATCATTGATCTCTCAAAATATGATAAATACAACAAAGAAATAATCACTAAATATGATGATGAGTGGACCAATATCCTCTTTGTCGGCAGGATAGCTCCAAATAAAAAACATGAAGACATCATCAAGTGTTTCTATTATTACAAAGCAATCAATCCGCATTCAAGGCTCTTTTTAGTTGGCGGGTTCAATGGCTGCGAAGTTTACTATGAACAGTTGCAAAAACTGATAAAACAACTGGGAATAAAGGACGTGTATATACTAGGAATGGTAGATTTTGCAGACCTGATATCTTATTACATGCTTGCAGACGTATTCCTCTGCATGAGTGAGCATGAAGGGTTTAGTGTCCCTTTGATAGAAAGTATGCATTTTGGTATTCCCATAATTGCCTATAACTCAACAGCGGTGCCTTATACAATGAGGGGAGCCGGCATTTTAGTCAACAAGAAATGCTATCCGGAGATAGCTGAGATGATCAATTTAGTTGTTACAGATGAAAAACTCCGGGAAAGAATAATCGCAAAACAGAATACCAGACTAAAGGATTTTAGTTATGAACGAACGATTGATGTGTTTAAGGAGCAGCTAAATAAGGTGATCAGCAAATGGTAGATAGGACTAACGCGGATCATGATGTTCTTTTAACCAAAGAGGCCGAAGAGCAAACTAAGAACAACGGTCTCAAAAAAAAAATGTATAAGATAGCATTTGTAGTCCAAAGGTATGGACTTGAGATTAACGGCGGTGCAGAATTTCTCTGCAGAGATGTAGCAGAGCACCTTTCAAAATATTGTGATATAGATGTAATCACTACATGTGCAATTGATTATGTCACATGGAAAAATGAGTACGAAGCCGGAGAAACACGTATAAATGGCGTATCTGTCAAAAGGTTTCCTGTAGATTTCCCCAGGGAAACAAAACGTTTTGATAAATGTTCTGAAAAAGTATTGTGCAAAACCCACTCCATTGATGAAGAGATGGAATGGATGAAATTGCAAGGTCCTTATTCTACTAAACTTTTTAAGTTCATTGAAGACAGTAAAGATCAGTATGATTTTTTCTTCTTTTTTACTTATCTCTATTGTACAACTTTCTTTGGACTTCCATTGGTTGCTGATAAAGCTATCCTGGTTCCTGCTGCACATGATGAGCCACCCATTTACCTGTCGATCTTTAATGACATATTTCATAAACCCAAGGCAATCATGTACAATACAAAGGAAGAAAAGGACTTTGTGATACAAAAGTTCAGAAATGGGGATATACCACATGATGTAGCTGGTTCTGGAGTATCCCTTTCTGAAAAAATGGAAAGTAATAACTCCCATAGTTTAACCCGCAAAGAGAGTTTCATAACATATATGGGTAGAATAGATGAATCAAAAGGATGTGGAGAATTATTTGACTTTTTCCAAAGATATAAAAAAGAAAATCATTCACCTATTAAACTTATAATGTTGGGGAAAACGGTCATGAAGATACCCACACATCAGGATATTAAATACCTAGGTTTTGTTTCCGAAGAGGAGAAATATAACACTCTTCAAAATTGCGATGTGCTTATAATGCCATCAAAATACGAAAGTTTATCCATAGTACTACTAGAAGCATGGCTTTGTAAAAAACCCGTGCTGGTAAATGGGCAGTGTGAAGTGCTTAAGGGACAATGTATCCGAAGCAATGCCGGCCTGTGGTACGAGAACTATGAAGAGTTCAGTGAATGCCTTAATTTGCTGCTTGCTGATGAACATCTAAGAGATCAGCTTGGTAATGAAGGCAGGAAATTCGTGGATAAGCATTACAGCTGGGAAACTATTGAGAGGAAGTATTTGGATTTGATTGAAAGAGTGTAAAAGTAGGAACATGGATAATTAAAGGCAATAAAAATTGGTTCTAATAAAATACATTCACAATGATGAAAGGTGATTTTGATTAATTCAAATTGGAAGTCTCCATTTGTAGATTACTTAAACAAAATATATTACTTTATCAATGATCACCAGATACGATTCATTTTCGTATTTTTCTTTGTGATATATAATCTGAATTTTAGAAACATTTCCAGTGGAGACAATATACCTGCGTCCCTGATTCCTTTTGCTATTCTCGACAGTGGTACTCCATACCTTGATAATTTTATCCCTTGTTTTGAAATGGGATACAAAACTACCTATTTCCTTTTAAATAGTCACAATCATTTCATTTCGTTTTTTCCCATAGTTACCCCTGTATTGATAACTCCATTGTATGTAATCCCATATCTAGCACTGAAGTATTACGGTGAAGGCTTCAGCATTTATGATCCACATTTATACTTAGTCATAGCCCTCATGGAAAAAATGAGTGCTTCTATCATTGTTTCCCTAGCATGCATATTTATTTTTTTGGCTGTCAAAAGGATGTTCAACGAGAAAATTGCATGGGTTTCAACAATCGTTTTTGGTCTTGCAACAAACACATGGTCAACAAGCAGTCAGGGTCTCTGGCAACATGGCATGGTTGAACTTTTATTATCTATTATGATTTATCTCGTTTTGCTGATCGAAGAAAAAGAAAATGTGAAGAAAACCATATTACTTGGATTGCTATCGGGGCTTTTTATATTCAACAGACCTCCAGACAGTGTCTTTTTAATTCCTATTATAATTTATGTTCTGTTCCTGAAGAAAAAATCAAGGGCATATTACTGCCTTTCATTGCTACTTTTCTCTCTTCCTTTTGCCTTGTATAATATGTATATGCTGGGAGGGTTTTTTGGTGGCTATGATAGAAATGTGGAATTTCTTACGGTTGGAATCAGCACTCTAATTAACATATTAGGATTGCTGTTTAGTCCCAACAGGGGTCTTTTTGTATATTCACCAATACTAATTTTATCCTCATTCGGAATCTACAGGGTTTCAGTAATTGAAAATAAGAATATACGCATTTTTATATCTTTACTCTCTTTACCATTACTACTGAACTTCTTGACCTATGCAAGCTTTAGCACTCAATGGTGGGGTGGTTATTGTTATGGTCCGCGTTTTTTGACAGGCATGTTACCAATAATTATAATATATCAGGCTATTTTTTTACATTATGCCGAAACTAAATTTTCACTGGGTATGAAAAGGACTGTTAGAAGCATTTTTTGTGTTCTTTTTATTGTTTCACTTTTTGTCCAGATAATTGGAGCTTTTTATTATCCTAACGGCTACTGGGATGCAGAACCAAATATCGATGAAAATAGTGAAAGATTATGGAAATGGAATGATAATCAGATTATGACTACTTATAATGCTGGGCCGTTAGAACTCTATTTTTTAGATCCTACAAAAGGATTAAAAAAGGATATTGCTACAAATGCTATATTAATTTCAGGATGGGAAGGTTTGGAACCTGGGGCCATACCTACCCGATGGATGATAAATAATGGAACTATAGACACCTATTTCATGCAAGCAAGAAATTCAACAATAAATTTCACTGTACTGCCTTTTGATGATTTAAAAGATTTACAAGTAAAACTTAATGGAAACCTTGCCAATGAAGTGAATGTCAATGGACTGACAACGATCTCTCTGGAAACTTCTTTTAGAGAAGGTAGAAACCAGATAGTTTTTTATTCACCTCAGGGATGCAAAAGCCCTATAGATATTCCTGAATTGAACAGTAAAGATCCAAGATGTTTAAGCTTTGCTTTTCAGAACATAACAATTGAAGGGGCAGATGTAACTGTTCTTGATTTTAAAAATTGAGTGTGGTTTAAAAAAAAGTAATTATACTAAAATTAAATTTGGGAATTTAAAAAGATAGGGCTTTGCTTCAGGCAGATTTCAATTAACTGAAATGTATAAGAGATTGCAGTTCCTGAGTGTTCCATACATAAATTTTGTAGTTTCCAAATTCAAGTGTTTCCTTCGGAGGATTTACATTTACAATTGCCTCGATTTCTCCTTTTTGCATATTTCTCTGTAATATGAAAACTTTATCAGTAATGTTACCTTGCTCTTCAAACCATCTCTCACATGAAAGCCAACGGAAAGGAACTATTCCAGTGTCAGTAAATGTTACTGGTCTGATGATAACTTCTTCTTTTGAAAGATACGTAATAATGTTAGAATCCCAATAGTCAGCATAACCATAAGTCAAATTTGATTCTTTCAAATAACTTATTAACTCATATTGTTCTTGATTAGGTTCCTGATATCCGCTTTTGAAAGCTTCCAGGTTGGAACCTGCATTAATGATGACAAGTAAAAGAAATAGCACTGAGTACAACCTGTAATGCTTTGTATTCTTATTGTAAATCAAGGCTAAAATGACTGTACAAATAATTAGTGGAAAAGTGAGGTACCTAGTAGTTAAAATGTCAATTGATACACTTGTAAAAATATAAACTATTGAAGTAAATGCAATCGATAGGAGAGGAAACAAGCATACTGGTTTTTTTAACATGTTGTAAGAGATATTAACAACTATAAAATAAATTATTCCAATTGTAATTGGAATCAAGATAGCAATCTGAATATCCAATCTATGTGTCTGCGTAAACTGGTATAAATTGAAATTATATAAGAGGGCGATACCTTCATAAAATAAACGCCAATTGTCTAAAATTTGTGCTTTCGAGGTGATTAAAGATACTGGAATACTTACAAAAGTATTAACAGATTCCTTCAAAAGGTAAATCAATCCTACTGAAGCCATTGAAATAAATGGGAATATAATTTTTCTCAATTCGAAAGGCCGATTGAGGAACGTCTGGGTAACAAAAAATGGAACTAAATACCATAGTATGAGAATGGAATCTGAAAAACTTATCAAAATCAAGATAAGTAAATATAGGATAGATTTTATCTCTTTGCGAGCATCCTGTTCACATATCAACAATAATAACCCTATGAAAAGAATGGTTGCTGTGTGTCCTGTCGGAACTGCAAAAAATGAATAAGACCCCCAGCCAAAAGGACTGTTTGGCACATTGGCTATCAGTGCCGAAAAAATCAATGAGTTTGTGATGTTCTTTGTGATACTATATATTAGCATTGAATATACCACGACGGTGCCAATGAATATCAAATATGAAGATACAACAAGAGCCATTGGGTCGTAATCAGAGAACAATTGTGGCAATAAGTGAAAAGGAAGAAAATCAGAAAAGATGTATGGATCTGCTGATGGGAAATAATATCCTGATAAAAAATAATTACCATGCTCAAGGACTTCTCTAGAAACTAAGCCTGCTAAAACTGAATCACTATTTAGTGGTATTGCCAATGCAAAACGAAATTTTAAAGCCAGACCATACAAAATAAATAAAAATAAGATCAGATCAAATACCTTATCACCTTTTAAATGGTTGCGTCCAAAGAATCTTGATATCTTAGATTCACTGGTACATTCCTTGAACCCGTCTATGGGATTCAATAAGGATTCCATTCCTTTACCTCTGGATATTCAGGGAACTTTCCATACTCATAGGTATCAAATAGTTTTCCCCATTCTGTTTTCTTGAACTCATCAATGTGCTTTTTACCTGTAGTTGGATACCATAATTTATCGTGGTAAAATCCAGATGCAAAGATAAATGTTTTAAATACAGGGGAATGGAACAAAATGTTGTGTAACCAGTTTATGTTAGCAGTTCCTTTTCTCAATCTTTGGTCCCATTCGACTACAGGACTTTTGGCAGTAGAGAACTTAAAGTTCAATTTATCTAAATCTTGTTTATCCATACCGCTGATTTCTATCTGATCATAATCGCCCATTCCAAGACCTCTATCATGGGCAATTCTTATGTAATCAATGTCAAGAGGGTCAAAACCCATTATTTTGGCCGATATGGCATCAATAGCAACCTGATCATCACTTGCCAGAAGGACATTACCTATAAAAGGTTCCATGGTACGCGGACCTGCACCATTTCCGCACACACCACCATCCATGACTGCAAAGATTCCTTTATGGATCTCTTTCTGGATTGCCAGCAAGTCTACAAGCACCTCATGGATCTTCTTATGGGCATGATGCCTGTATTTAGGTATCAGACCACCGAATGCATTTTTCATGGAACCGGTAGTAGTAGTGTGACCATGTGTCTTTACCGTGGGTAGATGGATAACATTGCTCTTGAAGAACTTCTTCGGAACCAGAACTTCTCCGAACAAATCGTTCATTGCAAGCATTTCAGCTTTGGGTTTAAATGGAACCCATTCAGCATTTGTAAGAGGAACGTACTCAACATCATATTTTTCAAGGATTGGAAGCCATTTGTTCCCATATGCCCCTTTCCATGGATGAGTAACAACTGTCTGGTTTTCCACACAAGTAATGTCCTGATAATTATCCTGGCGAAGTTTACTCAATACACCATCGAGTTGCCAGGGAGGAGTTGAACATGCAGGATAGAACAAACTCCATGAAAGATTTATTTTCAAGATCGTTGCATTGTCTTTTGGAACAGCTTTTTTATAATCTGCCAGATCCATCAACTTTTGATAATCATCTAATATCGTCTTTGGTGACGTCTTTAGCACACTAACGTTTGACATTTAATCCCTCAATTGATGATAGTTAATCTTTCTTCAACCCAGTTCCATTATTGGGAATCATCTTCTTTCTGAAAAGCAAGTATACAGCAAGACCTAATATCACTCCGTACCAGAATGAACCAAGGCGCACAACAAGTGCAGTACCGATAGCTATAGTCGGGCTAAAGCCATAATGTTGCAAAAAGCCCGTGATGGTGACTTCAGCAAGCCCTATTCCACCCGGAATCATACTCACACCACCGGCAAGAGATGCAAAACTGAAGATGAACGTTGAAAGCGGAATACTAAGAGGTTGTTTAAAACCCATTGCAACGAAGTAAAAACCAAGGCATTCACAAAACCATGCTAAAACATTCAAGAGAGAAAGTGAAATAAATATTTTTGGTTTCATCAGTTCCTGGAAAGTCCCATGCATATTCTTAATATTGCCTGAGAACTTTTTTGCCTTGTTCTCAATTAATCCAATGACTTTTTCAGAGACTCTCTTTGATGTGATAGAAATGTAAAATATCAAGATCATCAAAAGTAATATAACTAAAAGGTATATTCCTTCTTTATAAGACAAAATCCCGAAAGCTGAAAGAATAACAAGGCTTAATACATCAGTCACACGATCCATTATGACTACTGGGACCGTTTTGCTCAGATCATCTCCAGAAATATCCTTAATGAGCCAGCCTTTCCATACCTCGCCAAGTTTTCCCGGAGTTACGATCATTGCAAGTCCACTGATAAACACAAAGAAATTTTGCTTGAAGGAAAGATGTACACCAGCTTTTTTAAGGAAAATATCCCATTTAAGATACCTAAAAAGGTATCCTATGCTTGTGAAAAGCAATAGAAGAATGAAATAAGACCAATGGAACATCTGCATGGCAGCAGTCAGCTGATTAATATCGGCATATATGCCCATTGCTGCATAAACAATCAACGCAAAGAAAATGATTATAATCGTCTTATTTTTCGGCATAATTTAAGTCCTTTAGTGAAAGCATGGTTATATATACCATTTCGTTTACCAAATATTTCGATCTCTTTTGACAGTATTGCTTCTCTGAGATCTGCATTATCAGTTATTACTCCTGCATTTCCAATCTCATTACTAAAATGGGCATCACTTCCAGCTGTGATAGCCAGTTTATGTTTCTTCCCAAATTCAATTGCATCTGTGTTGCTTTTCTGGTAGACGTTCCTCGCATTGAACCCTTCTACCCCATCAAGATATTTAACATCATCTTCTGTAGGCCATAGTGCTGATTTTCTCAATGTGTCGAAGGGATGGGGAACAATTGCAATACCATTCTGATCATGGATCTCTTCGACAACACTTATGAAATCTGTTGATAAGATCTCATCTGACAGGAAAAGTCCTATCACCTCGCCTCTGGATGTCATTACCTCAGAACCGATTATTACTTCAAGAGATTTATCGGCATATTCCCTTGTCTTCATACTCCCTTTGATTGTATCGTGATCAGTAATAGCAATCCCATCCAATCCTCTTTTGCGTGCAAGTTTGACAATGGTTTTTGGTTCCATATACCCACAGCGAGGTGAGTATTTTGTATGTGTATGCAGATCATATTTCATAGGAGACCACCATATAGCACAAAGATTGTAAGAAATACCCATAGTATCAGATTGAAAATGAAAGGCTTGTCCATTAGCAATAGTTCTGTTTCTTCTCCAATACCTTTCAAATGCATGAGCTGAACATATCGGAAGATACCATAAAATGCGAATGGAAGAGTTAACATCATTACAGAATTTATTGAAACAGTATAAAGAGCATATGACATCAATAGAATTGAAACCGATGAATTAAACAAGCTTTCGCTCATAGCAATATTGTATTGTGACAGACTATTTCTTGAATTTTGATCTCCTTCCAGTTCATGCCTTCTCTTTCCAAATGCAAGAACCAGTGCCAGAAGAAAAACACACAGAATCAACCAGTGAGAAATAGTTACATTGATTGTAACACAACCAGCGATTGCCCTTATAACAAATCCAACAGCAATGAAAATAGCATCAATAATAGCGTACTCTTTAAAATAAAAGGAATATAAAATACTATTTACAAGATACATAAAACTTATAAGTCCTACTAGCTTTCCCATTGAAAATGCAATGATAAGCGAGGTTATCATTATTGTCAAAGATATAACAACTGCAGATTTAGCAGAAATAAGCCCAGCTGCTATCGGCCTGTATTTCTTCTTTGGATGCAATCTATCTTTTTCTGCATCTTTTACATCATTCAACATGTATTGAGAACCTGCAAGCATGCAAAAAACAATAAAAACTACAATGAGATGCATCCACATTTGCAAGTTAAAAATATTTCTTGAAAAGATGATACATATGAAAATAATAAAATTCTTATACCATTGATGGGGACGCATGGATTTGATTACTGCTTTTAGCATTATATTCCTCATACAAAATATCAACATAAAAATGGTTTTAGAAGAAGTATGTACATCTTAGAATGAAGCACGAATCTTCCCAGCCAATTCTCCCAATTTGCTGGTATCAGGATTATTCTCCACTATAGTGTGCATCGATCCACCATTGTCCCCTTCTTTGCGGGGAATTATATGTACATGCACATGAGATACACTCTGTCCTGCAACTTCCCCTACATTCATACCTATATTCATCCCATTTAGGTCAAAAACTTTGCATACAGCCTTAGATATTTTATGTACTGAAGAAAATAGGCTTGCAGCATCTATTGCTTCCATCTGCGTGAATCTCTCAGTATGCTTTTTAGGAAGTACTACAGTGTGGCCTTCAGAACACGGATAAATATCAAGGAAAGCATAAACAAATTCGTCTTCATAAACCTTATAAGAAGGGATAGCTCCTGAGATTATTTTGCAGAAAATGCATTCCACGTACATCGCCTCAATCAAACGCCATAATCTCTCATGTAAGATAAATATAACGCAATATGTCATATAATAATAATGAGACCATCTAATTAGCTTCCAATACTCCCTATTCTAATTAGACTATATTTTCTCAAAAGAATCTCCCAACTGAATTTTTTCCTTGCATACAATTTTGTAGTTCTGTAAGCCTCAAAAACTGATATGCCACAAAGCTCAGTAGAGAGTAGAGTTCTCTACTCTCCACTCTTACTTCTCTGATATCGAATTTAACTGTGTGTTTGATATGCCTGTGTTCTGGTTCACATTCTCCTCTTTTCTTGAAAAAAATCATGAACAAGTTATCCCGGATATTTTTATTTCGAAGATACATCCCTATCTGTTCATATCTACCGTTTTTATAGAGGAATTTTAGCTTGTCTTCAATCTTTGCATGTATATCTCCACCCTTTTTCCACATCTTATTAACCCAGTGATCAATTCTTTCGATTTCACCTTCTTTGTTTATCACAGCATTTGAAGAATACGAAATAATTGGCCTTGCATTCAAATGGTACCAGATATCTGCATGATTCAGGAAAGAGTCATAACCCCCGTCAGCAGAATAAAAATCAATATCAACATTCATTTCTTTCAATGCTTCAATGTGTTTGATAAGTTCAGGGGAATCTGATGCATTACCATTAGTATGGGTCATAAATATTGGGTATGTTCCAACCATTGTAATATGTGCTTTATCCATTTTACATTGATAATGTGGATTGTAATCAGCATGTTTATCGTATCTTGAAGCTTCAAGCGGGGTTGAATCGATCTTAGCTTCTTTTATTTGGGTAAGGCTGAGGATCTTCTCACCTACTAACATCATTATTTCTTTAAGCCCATCTTCACCCAATCTATATTTCACAAAGTGGTGTAATGTCTTTCCCGAAGGAAGTTTTATGAATCCGTTCTCATCATAAAAAGAGAGTAGAATAGCCTCTTCTTCTGTCAAAGAAGAAACAGTCTTTTCATAAGATAATTTCCTGAAACACATTACAATGAAGAGTTTTATCATCGATGAAACGTTATACTTAAAATGCCAACTTTTGTTGGTATACAAAGTACTCTCGACGTACTTTGAAATATCTTCTATGCAGAGAAAGTGCAGGAATTGGCAAATTGAGGCGCTTTCTCTGTTCAGATAATTTTCTATGGACTCCTCGAAGAGGACTCCTTTATACTCTCTAGATTTTTTAGTCATGAGGGGGGCCAAATTTATGGTATTTATAGCTACCGCCCCCCCCTAAAAAAAAAGGTATGGAGTTAATGAAAAAACGAATAGGTTTTTAAGATCAAGTTCTAATTAGACAATCTCAATAATGGGAATTAATCGTTGAATATAAACTGATCTCCTAAATATAACTCCTCCTTTTCCAATAGTAGTAGTAGTAGGGGGAATTGAATGGGTTCAAAAGAAAAACCTTTAGAGGATTCAGATTAACCCTCTGTTTTTTATGTCCCCATAAACTTCAGGTGATGTTTATTTTCCCTATCTCTGTTTTTGCTTCATTTCTTTTATTTTTTCCTTGATTTTAAGATAGCTTCCGCTATCCTAAATAATTCCTTTGCCCCTGAGTGTCATCAACTGGTGTAAGTTAAAGCAAAAAGCCGTCATAAGCATCTTTACATTTACTCTCTCCACTGTGGTTACGAAAACTTTTCCTGCATTGACTTCTTTGACCACAAAATATACTCGTTGTCCTAGGGCTCTTTGGCTACTGATCCTTTCATTTCTCAGTATCATTAAATCTTTGATTTGATATGATTCCAAGGACTTCCGGAAAAATGTTATATCAATGTATTGTCGCTCAAGTTCAGCATCAGAAAGACCATGCCATTGTTGCAGTACAAGCATTTTGGACATCACAATAACATCAGCTTCAGGTCTACCGCCTGAAACTGTTCTATTGTTATACCTTGATTCCAGAATTGGACGGAAAGGTTTCCAGTCTATCAATTATTCTATTTCAGCAAGCTTGTCTCCAACAGATTGGAGGCTTTTCTATTTTTCATTAAGTGCAAAACTACTTAAATCATTTATAACTATTATTTTACTTAGCTAATATTTATATTTTAGTGGAATGTGGTGCTGGGGGGAGTAGGTTTATCGAATTTCTCTTTTAAAGTAGGGTTTATGTCCCAATCCTTATCCTCTCCACTATGTCCAAAACATGAGTTAATGTCAAATACCATAATTAATATATTAGTATTTATTTTAGGTGTATTATATTGGTTCTGAAAAATAAGTGGTTGGATCAGGAGATCTTAAAAAGGATAAGCTATTTGGTGCCAATTGCCATTTTTGCGCTTTCACTATGGCTCTTGAACAGGCAGCTTCATCCTCTGCAATTACATGAGGTTCTGAAGAGTTTTACAAGCATTGAGCCATCAAGTGTGCTACTGGCATCTGCATTTACATTTTTAAGTTATATTGCTCTTATTAGTTATGATTTTCTGGCCATGCGATATATAGGTCAATCTGTTTCATATAAAAAAATACTTCAATCATCTTTCACAAGTACTTCTATCAGTTATACTATTGGTTTTAATCCCTTTACAGGCAGTTCACTGCGATATAGATTATATTCTGCCTATGGGCTCACATTGCTTCAAATAAGTAAGATCATTACGTTCTGTACCACAACTTTCTGGCTCGGCGTATGCTTTGTAGGAGGTTTTCTGTTAACCTTCTATCCAATTGATTTACCGTCATCACTTTCTTTCTACGAGATATTTCTAAAGACACTAGGTGTTTGCTTACTGCTATTCCTTATGATTTATCTGGTTCTTTGCTTGCAGCAGAAGACTCTTAAAATAAAGGGAGATGAAATTCAATTCCCTGCTATAAGGACTGTCCTTATACAGATTCTCCTGTCATCTTTCGATTCTATTTTTGCAGGCAGCGCATTATATTTCTTGCTATATCATAATGGAGAGATCTTTTTTCCATATGTTCTAGCAATGTTCTTAGTGGCACAGACCATTGCATACATAACTACCATTCCAGGTGGACTGGGAGTTTTCGAAGCTATCATGCTCTTTGCACTTTCTCCTCATTTAGCCCTTGGAGATACTGTTGTTGCTCTTGTGATGTTCAGGATTGTTTATTATCTGACACCTTTCCTGGTTGGATTAATCATTCTCTCATATAGCGAGTTCAATTCAAGAAGAGAGATACTAGTAAATTTGCAGAAAAAAACATATATTACATTCTCTGCATTTACGCCTCAGATATTTGCTGTGCTTACATTCTTTGCAGGGGTGGTACTTCTTTTCTCGGAAGCACTGCCCTCTCAGATGGAAAGCATGCGTGTTATATCTAAAATAATTCCTTTATCTTTAGTAGAGTCTTCCAGCTTGCTTAGCAGTATGATAGGCGCCTTGCTTCTGATTCTGGCGAATGGATTGTGGAAGAGGATCGATGGAGCGTATCTTTTATCAGTAGTAATATTGTTCCTGGGAAGTATTTTCTCCATTCTGAAAGGTTTGAACTACCTGGAATCAGGTATCCTATTTGCCATATTTTTACTTTTATTGCCTCAAAGAAAGCATTTTTACAGAAAATCATCACTGCTGAACCAGTCTTTTAGCAGAGACAATATTATTGCTATTGCTGTTGTTGTTCTGAGTTTTATATGGCTTGGATTTTTTACACATGAACATGTGGAATATTCGGAAGAATTGTTATGGCAGTTTGGAACTAACATGCATGTATCCAGGTTCCTCAGGTCAGTTGTAGGTATATCTATTGTGTTATCAATTTTTGGCGTAATGAGACTGCTTGGCGGTTCCAGTAAAGACCTAAAATTCCCGGATAAAGAGGAAATGGCTACAGTTAAGGAAATTGTTAAGACAAGTACTGACACTAATGGAAATCTGGCTCTGCTTGAAGATAAGTATGTGTTGTTCGATGAGATGAAAAATACATTCATTATGTACGGGATATCTGGAAAAAGCTGGATTTGTATGGGTGATCCAATAGGAAACAGTAAAAATGTAAAAGAACTTATATGGGATTTTTATGAAATGGCAAACCTGCATCAAGGCTGGACTGTATTTTATGAAGTAAGCGAGAAATATATCCCTTACTATCTGGATATCGGTCTGACGCTAATCAAGATCGGTGAGGAGGCAAGAGTCAAGCTTTCAGAATTCAGTCTTGAGGGTAGTGCTGGAAAGGATTTCCGATATTCGATAAAACGTATGGAAAAAGATGGCTTCCATTTTGAGATAATGCAAGCTGAGGATATTCCAAACCATATCCAGGAACTTAAAAGCATATCAGATGCCTGGCTGGAAATAAAAAACACGAAAGAAAAGAGTTTTTCAATGGGATCCTTTGATATCGGATATCTAACCAATTTCACTCTTGCAATAATATATAAAGATGATCAGATAGCTGCTTTTGCAAATGTCTGGATGGCAGATAATAAGGAAGAGATGGCTATCGACCTTATGCGTTATGATCCCAATATATCGAACACTACTATGGAATATCTCTTCACCAAGCTCATGCTATGGGGAAAAGAAAATGGTTTCAACTATTTTTCACTGGGCATGTCACCGCTATCTGGCCTTGAGAACAGGACACTCGCACCCTTATGGAACAAAATCGGTTCTACAATTTTTACGCATGGGGAATATTTCTACAATTTCAAGGGTCTTCGAGCATACAAAGAAAAATTTAATCCGATATGGGAACCCCGCTATATAGCTTTGCCAAAAGGGATCAAGCAAATGTTCGTCCTGAAGGATATTGCTCTTTTAATATCAGGCGGAACGAAAGAGATATTTACGAAATGAAGAATATAAGCTTCTTGATGAGAAATCATGTACACCGAAATATTCTTTTTTACGTGATAGTCAATAGCCTTTTTATTTTTATGGTTTTCTTTGTCATTGTTCAAGGCCAGCATTTAGAGTCCCATTCGACTGATTACCCTGATATTGCAATAAAGACCCAAAATCATATTCTTGTATATGAAGATCTGGGGACAGCTATGGCTAAAAATTTAGCTAATAACTTGGCTCATCCCCTCAGCCTCATGTTTTTACAGATCGCGATAATAGTTTTGATGGCTCGGTTGTTTGGCTTTCTTTTCCATAAAATAGGTCAACCATCTGTGATAGGTGAAATGACAGCAGGAATTATTTTAGGGCCATCAGTGTTGGGAATGTTCTGGCCACAGTTAAGCAATTTCTTATTCAGCCCCGCTTCATTGGGCTGGCTGGAAACACTTAGTAACCTGGGTCTGGTCCTTTTTGTGTTCATCATTGGTCTCGAACTTGACTCTAATTTACTGAAAAATAAGGCACAGACTGCTCTTGTCGTAAGCCATGCAAGTATTGTCGCACCTTTCTTTTTAGGTGTCTGCCTAGCCTACTTTTTGTATAATGGGTTTGCACCTGAAGGAGTTTCTTTTCTATCTTTTAGCCTGTTCATGGGTATTGCTATGAGCCTGACTGCTTTTCCTGTTTTGGCCAGAATTATTCAGGAACGTAAGCTTACACAATCTTCTCTGGGTACATTAGCGCTTACCTGCGCTGCAGCTGATGATGTTACAGCGTGGTGTTTGCTGGCAGCTGTTGTGAGTATAATCAGAGCTGAAACAATAATGACTTTTATTGCTACCGTTGTGCTGTCTATATTGTATATTTTATTTATGCTTTACTTTGTGCGCCCCCTTTTGCAACGCTTAGGTGACAAATATGTTATCAAGGGGAATGTTAGCAAAGGGTTTATTACAATGCTATTTGTCGTGCTATTCTTATCAGCTTTTGCCACCGAGACCATTGGCATTCATGCTCTTTTCGGAGCCTTTTTGGCAGGGATAATCATGCCTGTTCAAACAGATTTCAGGCTGGCCTTTATTTCCCGTATAGAAGATGTAAGCTTGGTAATATTATTACCTTTGTTCTTTGCTATTAATGGTCTCAAGACTCAATTGGGTCTGCTAAATGCAGGTCATCTGTGGGTCATCTGTGGCTTGATTATTCTGGTAGCAGTGATGGGAAAATTTGGAGGTAGCGCTGCAGCAGCCCGTTTTACTGGCCAGTCCTGGGCTAACTCTCTGGCCTTGGGAGCGCTGATGAATACACGAGGATTGATAGAACTAGTTATTCTAAGTATAGGATATGATCTAGGGATTTTGACTCCCACTATTTTTACTATGATGGTCCTGATGGCTCTGGTAACTACATTCATGACTCGTCCTATGCTGTGGGTCATTGAACATTTTTTCCCTAATGCAGATTTAAATGTAGCTGAAAATGAAGTATAGGAATGGAAGTTAGTGATGAATAGTAATATTTGTTGAATTAGATTCCGTTTCTGATCTTAGCAAATTTCACAGTGAGGATTACAGTAATATGGTTTGATACACACAGATATCACTACATCTTTTGTTTCTCCAAGTGGTCACTTTTCATGGCAAACCTTTAAGAAGTTTATGGGGAGATTCTGATGAAGTAGTCTTTCATTTTTCTAAATCTATTATATCATTTTTAATACTGATTGGCCAACCTAAATTAGGATCCATCTGAGCATTCTTCAAGTTTGAGGTTTAATTGGATCTCAAAAATAAAATTACTACCTTTTCCAAGCTCGCTCTCTACCCGGATACTACCTCCGTGCAATTCAACAAACTTCTTTACGAGTGCCAGTCCCATTCCAGTACCGCTATATTTTCTTGAGATCGAGCCATCTATCTGAATAAATGGATCAAATATCCGATTAAGGCTTTCTTTTGCAATCCCGATCCCATTATCTCTTACTGAGAACTGCAGCATGTCTTCACATAATGAAACTTCAATGTTTATGGAGCCTTTTTCACCTGTGAATTTAATAGCATTTTCTAGAAGATTATATACTATCTGTTTTAGTTTATATTCATCCGCCAAGACATCCGGAATATCAGAATCCATTTTAGTGTCAATTATCTGATTCTTTTTAATGGACTTCGAAAATAAGATACCTACAGTTTCATTTATCAGTTGCTTTATGCAAACTTTCCCTACCGTAAGCTGTCCCATTTCTGATGCTTCATATCTTGAAAAGTCAAGTATCTTGTTTACCGTCCCAAGGAGCTGTCTTCCACCATTATTAATATGCTGTATGTATCTTTTCTGCGATTCGTTCAGATTACTATTGTCTTGTTGTTCTAGCATTATATCCGAAAAGCCAATAACGGCTGTTAGTGGTGTTTTCAGTTCATGTGTTATATTTTTTATAATATCACTCTTGATACGGTTTGACTCATTTGCAGCAATCTTTGCATATAATAAGGCTTCTTCGGCTTTTACACGCTGTGTAATGTTTTTCATTGTACCAACAAAACGATGAGGTATACCAGTTTTATCAATGTCGAAAGGTTTTCCTTTTATAGACGCCCATATGCATTCTCCAGATTTGTGCTTAAGCCTACAATCAAGGTTTAACGGTATCACTTCTCTTAATGCCTTGCCCATTTCAGCCACAATAGTTCTCTTATCTTCCGGATAGAAGATTTTTGGATTCAAAAATATGTTTTTACTTAACTCTTCATCTTTAAATCCAAGCATATTGCAGATATGTGGACTATAATACATCTGTTTCGTGTCTACATCCAAATCCCAAAAACCATAATCTGACGCATCCATTGCAAGTGATAGTCTCTCTTCGCTTTTTCTTACAGATTCTTCTGCTTTCTTACGTTCTGTAATGTCAACTCCCATGACCAGGCTCGCAGGTCCATCTTCAAGTATGATGGGTACTGAAACTGCCTCTAATATACATTCTTCTCTGTCGGGACGCATTATCCTAAGTTCCATTGGTGTATTAGTCTGTCCTTTTGCCGGATCTTTGATCCTCTCCCTTATGGCATCCATACACTCTGATGGAATAGTCCGATCCACAGGCAATCCTATTACTTCTTCAGGTGATAAGTATCCAAGGCTATTCACGCCAATGGAGTTCGCATAAAGGTACTTTCCATCCCTTACAAGAAAAACATTCATTGGACAATTATCCAAGATCAGCCGGTTTCTAGATTCGCTTTCAAAGAGCTCCTTTTCTCCATGTTTACGTTCAGTAATATCCCGACAAACACAAAATACCAGTTTTTGTCCATTGAATAATGCTGCGTTGCTGCTGACCTCAACGTCGATGAAAGTTCCGTCCTTACGGAGGTGCTGTGTTTCAAAGTTATCACCTGCTTCATTCATTTCAGTGATCATTTGCAGCAGTTGCTCACGGGTCCATTGAGTATCCCATTCCCAAATATGTAGCTGGTTCATCTCCTCTGGAGAATAGCCGAGCATTTCTGCATATCTTTGATTGGCCTCGTAGACTTTACCATTCCTGTCAAGGATTACAATTCCATCTATTGACTTCTCTATATAATTACGAAAACGGACTTCACTCTCGCACAATGAATTGAATAAATTATCTTTTTCTGCTAATGCCCTGGCAAGTTTTATATTTCCATAACTGAGCGTTGATATCAGCTGGGTTAGTTTAGTATAGAATTCCATCGCCGAATTAACAACTTCGTGGCTCCAGCGCGGGACTCTCTCTAGAGCTTCAATATATTCTTTTTCATCAAATCCATGTTGTTTTGCCTGAAGCCTGAAGGTCTCGTATGGTAGATCCCCATCGTCAAAGAAAAATTGCCCAAGGAACAAGTTCCCGACATGTGAACTGCCAACTATAATGGGGGTTGCTATATCCAGCATGTTGTTCTTGCATCTGTAAAGTTTGAATGTGCCTGGGGCTACGCCACTAGTCAGTTGTAAATCGCTTTCAATACAATGAGCACGTGTTTCAGGATTTATCCTATGGAACTTCATGCAGATGTCCTGCCAGCCAGTAGCAACCAAGACCTTGCCATGAAGATCGATAATACCAACACCAATATGGGTTAGCCTGAAAAAGTCATCCATTAATAATTGTATTGCCTTATGGTCAATGATGTCAGCAAGCTCCAAAGTTCCTATATTACCTTCCGGTTCCAAAATCGCATCAAGTTTTCTTTTTATCTGAATTTTACTTTCACGCAAAGCTTCTTCCATAAGCTTCTGTTCTGTTACATCTTTTAGGAAAAAAGACAAACATGATCCTGCTTTTTCCGAGTAAGTTGCACTTACTTCAAGATCTAATACATTGCCGTCCTTAGTACGATGTTTTGTTGTGTAACGGTTCTTTCCTATTTCTATGAGTTTACAGAGATGAGCAGCAATTTCTTCATAACTCTTATCACATTTTAGATCTGAAATATTCATGCTAAGCAGCTCTTTGCGTGTATAGCCACTCATTGTACAGTATGCTTCGTTTGTTTCCAGAATATTTCCATCTACATTTGTGTACAAATAACCGTCAAAAGCTGTTTCAATAATGGATCTCTTTAATTCCGCATAATTCTGCAATGCATTTCCTGTTTTTTTACTGGCTGTGACATCCAGACCAAAAATTGCCAGTCTTTCTACTTTTCCATCTTTGTTTAATATAGGATATATGGAATTTAGAATAGAATACCCTTCACGTTCATCTTCAAAATGTAGTGGCTTGCCTTCTGTTAATACTTTATCTACCATTTTTCTACGTTTTACCTCTACTTCAGGAGGCAAAAAGTCGTATATATTTTTTCCTTTGAGTGTTTCTGCATTTGTCTTAAGACGATGAGCTGCAATTTCATTGACATCAAGGACGGTCCCTGAAGTATCGATAAGAAATATAGATTCGGTAGAGGAGTGAAGTATTGACCTTAGATCTTTTCCACTTTCCTCTAGTAATCTAATAGATTTTGTGAGTTCAGTGACATCCTGAATGACTCCGATCAGTCCGGCTGTTTTTCCGGATGGGTCACTAAAAGTGGCTTTATGGAAGATTACATCTCTTTTAGTTCCATCGGCCAGCTCCATTTTCCACTCATATATTTGTTTCCCAGGCAACTCATAAAGTTCCTGGTCCATACTTCCATATTTTTCTGCAAACTCTTTAGACCACGTATCTGGTAAAGTTTTGCCAATGATTTCTTCCCTGGTCTTACCAATGAAGTTTTCAAATGCTTTGTTGCAACCAAGATAGTTTCCTGAAACATCTTTATAAAACACCGGTAAGGGAATCGTATCTATAAAAACAGATAAAAAATCAGATTGAAGGCCCATTTCAGTGCCTGCATAGCCATTCAAAACATTTCTGCAACTTTCAAGCAGGGAAGCTTCATATTGCAGCTGAGTTTTTCTTTTCGTTTCCATGCAATTTCCCGGTTAAATTTTTTATAGGTACAACCTTTTATTTATTAGATAATATCTTTATTTCCAAGGTATAAATTTCATCCAATTGTTTAATGTACTCAAATACTATTTATATTTCAGAACAGTTTTCCACCGTATATATTTAACAATTATCCTGTGTGTTTAATAGTTACAATCACAATCGACATGAGATTTTTCAGATTCAATATAATAAATGGTATTTTCGGTGAAATCAGAGATATTCTCATAAATTGGTGTATTTACTTGATTTATTTATCTAAGTCTTTTGTTTAAAGAATAAATGACTATAGTTAAAATGAAACAAATAGCTGTATTACACTTTCTGCAAATTAAGAGTGTTAGGCTAAAATGAATTCATTGCTTTCTATTTGGGCAATATTCATTTTCTGTTCCTTATTGAATGCTCTGTCCATATCAAGTAGTATTAATAACTTATTGAGCTCGTTTCAAAACTCCTACCATTCTTCTTTTTGACTACAGCAGAGAAAATAATGAAATCTCAATTGACTGCGATTTCATTTAACATAACTTTAGTCAAATGAATGCAAAATGATTTTTGAAACCAGTTCATTGTCGAATTTACCAGATAGCTGGCAAATTACAAATTAAAGCAGCTCACTGAGGAGCTGCTATTATTTGACATTATTCTGCCATATAATATTTTATCTTCACACTGATGCCCTCTTTGCTGCTGATACATTTTTCTTAGAGATATTTGCATCAGAGGTTTTTTGGGCTTTATTTAAGTGTGTATCTTGATTCTTTATCTCCGCTTTATTTCCTGAAGGCCTTTTCTCATCATCAAAAATAAATTTGGATACTAATGACTGCATTTCTGCTGAAATATCTGCAAGTATCTGTGCAGATTTTGCAAGTTCCTGCATAGCATCATTTTGCTCTGCAACGGATGCTGAAGCTTCTTCAGTTCCCGCAGCAGATTGTTCTGAAATAGAAGCTATTTCCTCTATTGATACGCTCACCTCTTCAATGGAAGCAGCCTGCTCTTCTGCTGCAGCTGCAATGTCCTGTACCATCATCACTATATTATCTCCAGCTTCAACAACTTTTTGGATGGATTCAACTGATCTTTCCAATGAAGCAGCACCTGTTGCTACTTCTTTTGTTCCTAAATTCATTGAAATGACAGCATTTTGTGTGCCAGCCTGCATCTCATGGATCAATTTAGCTATCTGTTTTGCTGCATTACCTGAATCTTCAGCAAGCTTTCTAACCTCGTCTGCAACCACAGCAAAACCACGTCCATGCTCACCTGCTCTGGCTGCTTCTATGGCTGCATTGAGTGCAAGAAGGTTTGTCTGATCAGCAATGCTGGTTATCAAGCTTACTATTTCCCCTATTTGCTTTGATTTATCATCAAGTTCACTGATAACCTTCGAAGAATCGCTTACAGCACCTTTTATATTGTCCATCTTGTCTATCAGATCTTTTGACATGCACCCAAGGTTTTGTATCAGCTTATTCGATTCCACTGCGCTCTGTGCAGCTTTCTCTGAATTAGTCGCTACTTCCTGGACACTCAAATTCATATCACCCATAGCCTTTGAAACATCTGCAGTTTTAGTAGACTGTTCTTGAGAACCACTTGCAATATCACTAACTGTTTTTGTAATCTCCTCAGATCCAGAAGTGAGTTCTTCAGAAGACGAGGATATTTCTTGTGCTGTACCAGCTACATTTTCAGAATGACTGCTCAACAAAATTACAACTTCTTTCAATGATGATCTGCAACATTCTATACCCTCGGTGATTTGTTTGAAGTCACCAATTCCTTCGACTTCAATCTTGCGAGTAAGATCGTTATTTGATATAGCAGTGAGAACTTCATTAGAATCATTGATAATGGCTTGTAATCTATCACCAAATCCATTAAGGGTATCACCTAATTCTTTGAAATCACCTTTTGTATCTATGGTGACTCGCTCATTCAGATCTCCATGAGCATAAGCAGTTATTACCCTTGCAGCTTCATTGAGTGGATCTATAACAGCATCCAGTGTCTCGTTGACACCTCCAATTACTTTGCAGAATTCGCCTTTATGTTTTGAAGTGTCAGCCCTTGTAGACAGCTTCCCTTCTACTGCTGCCTCTGACAGCATAAGAGAATCATCAACGAGCATTTTTATATTATTCATCATGCCGATGTAGCTGGGAATAAGCTTATCGTTTTCACAACGTTTTCCGATTCTTTTAAAGTCTTCAAGATCACTTAGGTTACCTTCTGCAATATTATCATTCACTCTAAGCACGTTTATTAAGCGTGCATGTACATCATTAGTAGCTGTTGCGACTTCTGCAAATATACCAGTATAATTTCCTTCTACTTTCTTACTGTAATCGTTCTTTGCCATGAGTTGAAGAGCATGGTTGCTCTCCACAAGACCTCCGAGGCCATCGATACATGCATTAAGGTTATTTTTGATAGTATTGAAGTCACCATTGTACTTATCAATGATTTTCGGCGGGACCATACCTTTTGAGATTTGGTCTACATAATCTGCTGCTACATTCAGAGGAGCTATTAAAGCGTCAAGTGTTTCATTGAATCCTAGTACTATTTCTTTACAATTACCGGAGAAACAGCTGGTATCTGCTCTGACATCCAGTTTTCCGTTGACAGCAGCTTCTGCCAGTTTATTGACCTCTGCAGTAACTTTTGCTTCTGCTGATATATCTACTATATACTCAGCAGCACCTATAATCGTACCATCAGTACCTTTTATAGAAGTGGCAGTGTAACGTATGTGAAGGTCTCCAGTCGGAAGCTTTGCTATGGTGTCTGCTGTGCATACTGTGTCGGTCTTTATGGCTTTTGCCACTTGGCAGTTTTCAGTCCTGCAATGATGGGTATTAAAAAGGTTGTAACATTTTTGTCCCACGCAGTTTTCAGGTATCCTTCCAACAGCTGCAGCGCCTGCAACATTCATGAAAACTACATTGAACTCTTTGTCAACTGTCATGAAAGGAGTGGGTATAATGTTAAGTAGCTCAGCTTTTGATCTTAAGTTTTGATTATCATTAAGTAATAGGTTCAAATGTTCGCTTAACTTCTGATTTAAAGGGTCAGTGTGCTGAGACATTCTTGCCTTTGTATTACCCTGTTTAAAATCTTCCAACACTTTAACAATCTCTTCATGTACTTTTTTCCTATTTCCAAACATAATTCAACTCCATCTATCCTTATACGTAAAGTTAGAATATGCAACATTTGCATGAAATTGAACAATATTATTGCTAAATTAGTATATTTAGTTAACCAATATTTCTATATATGTTGCAAAAAAATAAATCAATCTCGTATGTTATTTTAAAGTAGATTAATTTCAGAATTAATACTCATTACACTACTGTTATTAATAATCTCTATTAAATCAAAGTAATTAACAGAAACAATCATTTCGTTATTAATAGCCGTTCTCATCTCTTTTTGTAGATAAATAAAGGAGAATTTTTTAGGAATACTTATTAATACCATCAGTATCCAAAAACGTTTGGGAGTGATAGTATGGCAAATGGTAATATCATCGAGGTAAATGATTCTAATTGGGAAGAAATGCTGGCAAACCAGGAAAAACCCATGGTGGTTATGTTCTATCTCCCTGCTTGCTCGCACTGCAAACAGATAGAACCGTATTTTAGGGAATATGCAGCTGAGTTCAAAGATTCCTGCACTTTCATCATGATGAATGGTCTGGATAGTTCCATAACAGTCAGGAGATATGGTGTCAGGTCGGCTCCTACGTTCAAGTTCTTTTGTAAAGGCAAAGCTATCAAGGAATCAGTAGGATTGGTGTATCCTTCACTGCTCAAGAGTGCTATAAAAGAATTCATCGAACATGGGGATGAATGTGTATTGCATAGCACTCCAATGCCTGATGAAATATCGCCCTATGAGTAACCTCAAAAATGCTTTTATTTTTTTCTTTTGTTGAATTTACCCTTCTCGTAATCATATACGACAGGATCACCGGTATTCAATTCAAATTTAGGAATATCCTCATCTAAAATGCCTTCTATGTATTTGATCACTGAACGCAGACTGTTCCCATGTGCTACAATGATCACATTTTTATCTTTTTCAAGGAAAGGTACTATGTTATTATTGAAATATGGTATCGTCCTTTCATAAGTATCTTTAAGACTTTCACCATTAGGTGGTGCAACATCGAAACTTCTTCTCCAGATGAATACCTGTTCTTCTCCATAAACCTCACGAGCTTGTTGTTTATTCTGTCCCTGGAGTTTTCCATAATACCGTTCATTCAAAGACTCACTGGAATATATGGGCATCTCGCTTTCATCAACCCGCATTGGATGATAGGACCAATTATCTCTTTTCAAGTCATCATGTAGAAATATGCCTATTTTTTTCTGACACGACAATATGAGGGACAAAGTAATTTGAGCTCTTGTGAGCTTGGATGTAAAAGCCACGTCAAATTCAAAAGACTTTAAATAATTAGCACATTCAATTGCTTCCTTTATTCCCTTTTCACTCAAAGGAACATCTACCCAGCCTGCAAATCTGTTTTCCAGATTCCAGCGTGATTCTCCATGTCTTACAAGCACAAGAATGCTCATTCCATTTCACCTTTTAATGATTGACATACTTTCGATTTAAATATATTCATAGCAAAGAAAACAAAGATCTATAAAATCAATGGCATATGACTTCAAAATTATTCGTAGCTTAAACAAGTGATTTATAGATTCGATTCAATCATTATAACAGGAAGTGTTATAATAACAACAAATAATCGATCAATCTCAATTTGTGTTTCATTAGTATTGGCCGTGTTTTTCATCATGGCTTCATCAGGGTGTACGACCTCTCCGGCACAGGACGTGCTTAAAGGTACCGTGTCATTTGAAGAACAAAATGTTTCATTTTCAAATGCAACAGCTTATGTGACAATTGAAGATGTAAGTGTTGCGGATTCCCCATCCACAGTGGTGGAAGAGCAGATAATATCAGGTCTATCTATAAATGAAACAAAGACTACATTCCAGTATGCAGTTCCAACAAGCAAATTGGAAGAAGGAACGAACTATTCACTGTCTGTGCATATCGATGTAGATGGAGATGGCAATGTCTCGCAGGCAGATTACATTACAACCCAGCACTATCCATTGATTTTGGACTCAAAGGCTTTGGATGTAGTAGTGCAGAAAGTCTCAGGGGATAGCACAGCGGCTAAAGTATTCACCGAGGAACAGAATGGAACTTCACCAGATATGAAGATTGGAGAGCTTGTTATTATAAGATTGGAAGAGAATCCCACGACCGGCTATTCTTGGAACATGAGCTTTACAGATGGTCTGAAAGTAGTACAGGATGAGTATATTTCATCCGCACAGGCAGGAGTTGTAGGGGCTGGCGGAGTTCATGAATGGTCTGTCCAAGCTAACAGTGCAGGCCATTATAATGTTTCAGGAATTTACAAAAGACCATGGGAGAATGTCACTGGAGAGGAAGATACTTACAATTTAACATTAAATGTAAATCCATAAATACATTTAATTTTGGGCATGAAAATATGAATGTAACCTGTAATGTGTGAACATTAGCAGGTTCATTCTCTTTTAGTTTTTGAGTTAGCTTTCATATAATTTTCCCAGACATAAGGGTAACTTTTTTTGTATAAGTAAAAGATACTTTTTTTTAATGTTACCTTTTGCTCAGGTCAATATGGTCAAGAAAAGATGGTACTAAAAGTAATCTATTTAACAAGTGATGATCTTATTTAATAAATGGGAGCTGTAAAATCATCTTTGTTCCCTTCAATTATCTTTTCATGTTCAGAAGAAAGCCAATGTTCAAAAAGGTGAATGAAATGATAGCAAGATCACTCGTTAAATTATCCTATCTATTTGCTGTGCTTCTGCTAATGACCGGATTTGCTAGTGCATTAACTGGAACTGGTGGAGGAGAATGGAATTACAGTTCTACTCTGTATGTTCAGGAGAACTCAGGTAAAGATCTTACTGGATATCAGGTAAATATTTTACTTGATAGTTCGAATTTCAACTTTTCAGAAGCTGATCCTCAGGGAGAAGATATAAGATTCGAGGCTGGTGGAAAGCAGCTCAGTTACTGGATACAGAGCTGGGATAAGACAGCTGCAACTGCATCAGTCTGGGTCAAAATGCCATCTCTTAAAGCCAATGGGCAGTCAGAAGTAAAGATTTATTATGGTAATCCATTGGCAGAAGATGTGAGTGATGGTGCTTCTACTTTTGAACTATTTGATGACTTTAGTGATTCACGTCTTAATTATGGTACATGGCAATCAGATACCAACGGAGGCGGTCAAGTTGGATTCAGTTCAGATGTATGTAACCTTATAGTACCTGTGAAGCATCCTAACGGTTATTCTGTGATCAAATCAAAAGAAGATTTCCCAATAAATTCAAGTCTTGTTGTTAAAAGGAAAAAAGTAACTACGGGTGTAGATACCAGAGGTCCTGTTCTTCAGCAAGGTTTTGTGGATCCACAAAGCGATACAAAGAATTGGATAATCTTTAAGACAGAACAGAATGGTGAAACGTATGCCACATGGGGCATAAAAAATAATAAGGCTAATCTTAAATATGAGCCATGGGATCTTTCCGATGTTAATAGTCAGGATAATGTATGGTATATCTCAGAAATTGCTTGGTATCAGCAAGGGGATGAAATTAATAAAGTATCCTGGTTCAAGAATGGTGTGAAAGATACCAAGATGGATGTAGTGTCCAGTGAAGAGACACCTTATGTCCCTGGAACTAATATGAAAGTGTTCCTTAAGTCCAATACTTATGTTGATGGTTCCCCTAACACTGGTTCTATGTCTATTGATTATGTTTTTGTACGTAACTATACTTCACAGGAGCCGACTGTAAGTTTCTCCACAATGCAAACTGAAGAGCAGCCTGTAGAAAATGTTAAGGAGACAGAAATTCCCGAGTTGGTACTACCTGAAGGAAAAGTATTGTCTGTAAGGTATTTTGATGTAGAAGACTATGATGACGCTATACTGAGCCAGTTCAATAACAGTGGCGTAAATATGGTGTTTTTGAGAACAACCGAAGATACTATTTGGAAATGTGAACGGTTCATCAAGACTGCACATGCAAATAATATTAAAGTGTACGCTATGCTGTTTATTCCTGAAGGGACTAATGTAACATCCGGAAAAGACCAGTTGATCTCTACCGTGAGCGCTATTCTTGACTACAATACAAAATCCCTGTCTGATTTTGATGGTATAGATATTACACTCGATCCATGTACAGAGGACACTGAGCAGGCTTGCCAGGATAACATGCTGTTCCTCGAAGAAGTAAGACAAAAAACAACAGACAAGATTCCTCTGGCAGTAGATGTACCTGCATCCTATGATATGGCAGAGCTGGCTAATGTTTCAGGTAATGTAGACCTTTTTGTCCTTATGACCTATGGTGCTGAGGATCAGCTTAGTAGTATTGATCCAATTGCCGATTCTCTTGCTCCGAAGATGGGGGAAGTAAGGGGGGCAGATGGTAAAGCGATGATCGATGTGATGGTGCCTCATCTGCCTTCTGAAAATGCAACGACATCTGAATTTATAGGAAGCGTATATGATTATTATACAAATGATCCCGCTTTTACAGGTGTTGTTATTACACTAAAGGATGATTATTCTCAGATGGTTCCAGCACCTGGAAACACATCTACGCAAGAAGAATCACAGACTAAAGAAACTCCCGGGTTTGGACTTGTATCTGTGGTTTTGGGATTTGTTTTTGTGTACCAGTTGAAGAAGGAAAAAAGATAACTAAAATTACGGAATGGGGGAAAGAGGCCTAAGCCTCTTCCTTTTTATTTTCAAGTAATTTCACAGCAAGTTCCCTTAGCTTGAATTTTTGGATCTTACCGCTTGCAGTAAGCGGATATTCGTTCACAAAAAATATGTGTTTTGGAACTTTATACCTGGCGATTTTTGTGCGGGCATAGTCCTGAATATCTTCTTCTGTAAGTTGTGCTCCATCGTTCAGCATAACAAAAGCACCTACAATCTCTCCATATTTCTCGTCAGGAATACCCACTACCTGTGCGTCCTTTACTCCATCAACTGTATAAAGGAACTCCTCGATCTCTCTTGGGTACACATTTTCCCCACCTCGGATAATCATGTCTTTGATACGACCAGTGATACGGTAGTAGCCGTTCTCATCGCAGGTACCCAGATCTCCACTGTGCAGCCAGCCGTTCCCATCAATTGCCTTTTTCGTCTCTTCAGGCATATTGTAGTAACCTTTCATCACATTATAGCCGCGGCAGCATATTTCTCCAATGGTATTCGGAGGGAGAGGTTCATAGGTTTCAGGATTCAGCACTGCGGCTTCCACACCAGGGAAAGCTCTTCCTACAGTCTCTACCCGTAGCTCTACAGCGTCATCTGTGGTAGTTTGAGTGATTCCGGGAGAAGCTTCAGTAAGACCATAGACACTGGTTATTTCTGTGCAGTGCATGTCTTTTATGACCCTTTTCATGGCATCAATCGGGCAGGTAGAACCTGCCATTATTCCTGTACGCAGGGAAGAAAGATCGAACATCTTGAACATTGGATGAGTATATTCGGCAATGAACATCGTGGGCACGCCGTACAAAGCCGTACACTTTTCTTTCTGGACAGCTGCCAATACCATTAAGGGATCATAAATCTCAAGCATCACGAGCGTTGCTCCGTGAGTCAGGATTGACATTACTCCCAGCACAATCCCAAAACAGTGGAATAACGGCACTGGAAGGCATAGGCGGTCATCAGATGTAAATTTCTGTCGATCTCCAATAGAAAGTCCATTGTTTAAGATATTGCTGTGTGTCAGCATTACTCCTTTTGGGAAACCCGTTGTACCTGACGTGTACTGCATATTCACTACTTCATTGCAGTTAAGTGACTCTTTGATCCTGTGGAGTTCCTCATCATTGCCATGTTTTCCAAGCAATAGAAGCTCAGCACTGTTGTACATGCCCCGGTGTTTCTCCTGGCCGATGAATATAACACTTTTAAGGTATGGGAACCTGTCACTGCGCAACTTTCCACGCTGCTGTGTTTTAAGTTCAGGCACAAGTTCGTACATTATACTGATATAATCCACATCACGGAATCCATCGATGATTGCCAGGGCTTTCATATCAGACTGCTTTACCACATATTCTGCTTCATGGCTCTTGTAGGCAGTATTTACCGTTACAAGTACAGCGCCGATCTTAGCAGTGGCAAACATGAAGGTCAACCAGTCAGGAACATTTTTAGCCCATATTCCTACATGATCTCCTTTTCCAATACCTATAGCAAGCAGTCCTTTGGCAAGTGTATTGACTCGCTCGTCGAACTCCTTATATGTGAACCTAAGATCCCTGTCAGGGTATACCATGAATTCCCTGTCTGGATCATTTGCCACCACATTCTCCAAAACTGCGCCCAGAGTATCTTCAATAAAAGGCATTTCGTATCCCCCTTTATTCTTAATTTTTAGCTCACTTTTTGTCTTCAGTTATCAGATGTTCCTGGAGCTTTTTTCTTATGTCATCCGGTATAGGCATAGATTTCTTGTTCAGGAAATCGTAGTGAACTGTCACAGCCTGTCCTTTTGCTCTAAGGGAGCCGCGTTGCCAGGCTTCATGAGCTATGACAAAAGAGGTATTGCCTATCCTTGCAATGTAGGTGCGGATTTCCACATCATCTCCGTAGTACATTTCTCCCAGGTAATCGAATTCTGTCCTGGCAAGAATTAACTTCCATTTCTCATAGCTGAGGTCAAGGTCAGGGGTGAAGAACCTGAACACCGGGTTTCTGGCTTCTTCGAACCATTCGGAGATCGCTATGTTGTTAATATGTCTCAGACCATCTGCATCTCCAAATCTGGGTGTGACTGTAGTAATTATCATGTATATCGCCTTTTTAAAGAGGAGTATATACTACTGCCAGTATCTGAGCATCACTTTCACCGGACGCATGTACGTGATGGGGGACAACAGAATCATAATATATACTGTCACCTGCGTTGAGCTTGTACTTCTCTTTTCCATACAGAATCTCTATTTGGCCTTTGAGCACATAGATGAATTCCTCTCCTTCATGGGCTGAAGGGTTTATATCTGCACATCCCAGTGGATGCACATCTATAAGGAAAGGTTCCATATGGCGATCTATTTTGTTGGATGCCAGGGCTGAGAACTCCAGTATGCTCTTCTGTGGGGTGGGACAGTTGCCAGAAAACCTCACTATTTGCTCGGATTTCCCTGCTCTCACAACAACAGGTGAGTTTTGTGTGGCATCATCAAGGAAAGTACCCAGACGCACTCCCAGTGCACGGGCAATTTGTAAAAGGGGTGTCAATGAGGGTATAAAAGCACCATTTTCAAGCTGCTGTATAAGTTCCACACTGCTATGACTTGCTTCTGCCAGCTCTTCAACTGACATTTCCCGTGCTTCACGCAACTGGCGTATCTTGTTACCGACTAGGTTCTTCTCTGACATGTTCCTACCTCTTTCTTTAAGTGTACTAGTCTGAAACCATACGCGATTGTGAGTTAAAAAATTATCCATTTAAATCGCGTTTGCAAGAGTGAGTAAGTTCAAGGAGAATAATACGGTTTTGTTGGCTAATACATTGTATCAATCATTATCATATTTTGATGTATTTCAATGGGATAATAGATTTTACATTTCTTTAAGTAAACAAATTGCAAACCACATAGTGCTCTGCTACACTTAGCAGGTCTATAGGTCCTGTTTTTTAGATTTTTCTCTTGATTGTCCATCAAAATCTCTATATATAATCAAACTAGTATAATAGTTGAAATATATTTTTTAAAAACAATTCTAAGTCCTTTTTATATGGACTGGTGATATAAATATGCAAACCAATTTAAGTAGACAAGTAAAATGTGGAATGATATTGCTATTCCTGGTAATGATCTCCGGGCTTGGCTCAGCTGTAGCTCCTGAGTTAAATGTGGATTTCGTCGGCCGCCTTGGCGGAGGTATTACACAAGTTGCAGTAGTATCTGATGATCATGCATACGTTGGGCAGGGACAGGACCTAGATGTGATCGATATTAGTAATAGTACTAACCCTACAAAAGTAGCAACTCTTACAACTGATGGGCTTGTTGAAGATATTGCAGTCTCAGGCAACTATGCCTATGTGGCGGACGGTGTTAATGGTCTTTTGGTAATTGATATTACTACTCCCTCTTCTCCAACTCTCTTAGGTAGATATGATCCCGGTACTGTGTACGGCGTTGCAGTTTCAGGTAACTATGCTTACATAAGTGATGCTATCGATGGTCTTGCTGTTGTGGACATTTCAAATCCTACAAATCCAAATCGTGTTGGCCGCTATAACACTGCCGGAGATGCACAGGATGTTGACATAGATGCATCCGGTAATTTTGCTTATGTGGCAGATGGCACAAACCTTACAGTTATAGATGTGACTACTAAATCATCTCCTTCATTTGAAGACAGTTATACTACATCTGGTGCAGTAGGTGTTGATGTCTCAGGTAATTATGCATATGTAGCATGTGGTGAAGCTGGTGTAGTAATTGTGGATTGCAGCACTCCATCCAATCTGGATATTGCGGACAGTATTGACACTGCTGTTTATGCAGAGAATATTGCAGTCTCAGGCAACTATGCATACGTGGCTGATTCAACAAATGGTCTTGTGGTATTAAATATCACTGATAATTCTGATATTTCCCTTGAATCTACCACAAGTATTGACGGACATTCATTCTCCCTCGCTGTGTTAGATAATTATGCCTATGTAGCTTCCGGTTACAGCGGTCTTACAATTGTAGATATCACAGATCCAGCATCTCCTACCCTTACAGGCCGTTACTCAAGTGCTGGTTATGCACGTGATGTTGCTGTTTCAGGTAACAAGGTTTATCTGGCTCATGGTCATGGCGGTCTCTTGACAGTAGATGTTGAGCACCCGTTAACACCAACTCTTGTAAACACTTATCCAACAGCCAGTTTTGCTTCTGGTGTAACAACATCAGGCAATTATGTCTATTTAGCTGCCGGTGAAGGTGGTCTCAAAGTCCTGAGTGCCTCATCTCTTTCTTCATCTGGGCTTCATTTTGAAAACGGTTTAGGTAGCAATTCTTTAGAAATAGGCGACTTTGCTTATGATGTTGCAGTATCAGGTAATTACGCCTATGTAGCAGGTAATGCAACAGGTCTTGTAATCATTAATGTCGCTGATCCTGATCACATATCTCTAAGCGGTACCTATGATACTGCAGGACGTGCAGAAGATGTCGCTATATCAGGTAATTACGCCTATGTAGCTGATGGTACCAATGGTCTTGTAGTTGTGGATATTACAAATCCTGCTTCTCCGAGCCTTGTAACCAGCTATGATACCGATGGCCATGCATATGGTATAGCTATTTCAGGTAACTATGCATACGTTGCAGATGGCACTGATGGTCTTCTGGTATTTGACATAAGTACTCCCGATACACCAACTCTTGTAGACAGTTATGATACTTCAGCTGCAGCAGCTGTTGCGGTTTCAGGTGACTATGCTTATGTTGCTGATGATACATCCGGAGCTGTCATTTTGAATGTAGCAAATGCATCTTCCATATATCATGTAACTACATACAACACAATGGGTACTTCATACGGAATTGCAGTTTCAGGAAACGATCTTTATGTAGCTGACCACAATAATGGTCTTGTTGCCCTTAAATTAACCCCTGATGTGGTTAATGAAACTGTAGCTGTGTACAACAATGCAGGTACCTGGGCTCAGTGGAGTGAAACATTCCAGTATGCAGAAATAGTAGGATTCGGCTGGGCGGACACTGAACCTATAATCGGTGACTGGGATGGAGACGGAATTAAGGAAGTAGGTGTCTACAACCGTGATGGAAACAACTTCGTGATCCAGAACGAATCAAATGACGATGGATATGATGTCCTTGGTCTTGGCTGGACTGGTGTAACACCTGTTGTAGGTGACTGGAATGGCGATGGTACTGAGGAAGTAGGTGTGTACGACAACGCCGGTAATTGGGCTCTCTGGAACACAACCACCAATAGTGCCGATGATGCAGATATTGTTGTATTTGGCTTTGCAGGCACTCAACCAGTTGTAGGTGACTGGGATGGAGACAGTGTTACTGAACTTGGTATATACAACGCTGCAGGAAACAACTTTGTCATTCAGGGTGCATCCGGTGATGAAGAGATCGGTCTTGGCTGGTCTGATGTAACACCTGTTGTAGGTGACTGGAATGGCGATGGTGCTGAAGAAGTAGGTGTATATGATGGCAGCACTGGTACCTGGGCTCTACAGGGCTTAGGTGAAGCTGTTGGATTTGGCTGGGCAAACACTGAACCTATTGTAGGCGATTGGAATGGAGACAGCACTACCGAGCTTGGTGTGTACAACACTGCAGGAAACAATTTCGTAATCCAGACAGATTCCGGATATGAAATCGTAGGTCTTGGTTGGTCTGGTGTAACTCCAGTTGCAGGTACCTGGACATAAACTCCTTTTTAAAAGGAGCTATTATAGCCAGAGCAAATGTGGAAGTTTATGGTTCAACATAAACTTCACTTTCTTTTTTTAAATCTGTTTATTTGTAAGGATCAGCCAATTGTCTGCTTTTGTACCGGGTCAAATAAAGTAAATAACTCTAGGTATTTCTTTTCAATTATATCCCATGAGTAATTTTTCCCCACGTAGCCTTTTCCATTTTCGCCCATCTTGGCTTTTATTTGCTCGTTAGAACACAAGAATCTAAAGCATTCTCGAAATTCCTCATAGCTTTGGTACCACAAACCTGCATTACTTCTGATGCAATGACCTTTTAAAACGTCACATTCTCCATTTACCAATACTGGTGTTTTACAGGCCATTGTTTCCAGAGTAACCAGAGAAAAGCTTTCGTAAGGTGAAGGCATAATCAAAAACTCTGCACCACTTAGGAGAGAGTACTTTTCATCTTCTGAGATAAAACCCATATATTTGATTTTATCATTCTTTGGTATTTCTATTGCATCCAGGCCTGCAAGGAACAATGTAGGCAGGTCTGGATATTCATTTATCAATCTCAGGTAGTACTCAAATAACTGGTAACAACCCTTTGATCCTTCTATTCTGCCAATATATAATACGTACTTCAGATACCCCGGTTCCATATTGGAAACTATGTTTTCTGGGATCTCTATTCCACATCCGATTATATCTGATTTTATTCCAGTTACGATGTCCACTTTTCTTTCTATCAGTCTTTTTTCTTCTGGAGTACAATAAATGATTCCTTTTGATGCTTCAAATATTTCTCTTGTTGTGGTAAGATCAAGAGCAGGATCGTTTTCTGCAAAAGGTACTATTAATGACTTATTATCAACTTCTTTTATTCCGTAATAGGATGGATAGTATCTGAATGTGAAAAATACAAAGCAATCATATTTATCTTGTTTTTCTGAAATATACTCTATGAGTTTTGGACAATTTGGTCCCTGCTCATTTATCCAGGATATCTCATCATTTACACTATGTTCTGAATAATAAACAGTATCTTGGATCTTATTATGCTTGTTTGGATTTCGTTTTGATGCGTTCATGAACCTATGTATTCTGATGCCATTTAGCATATCAAGACCCTCAGGATATTCATTCTTCCATAAATGATAGTCTGCTGCACAGGTAGTAAGGATTTCAATCTCGTGGTATCGGCTCATTCTTTCAGCTACAAGCCTGGTAAAGTATTCAGCACCTCCTACTATATTTTCTCCATATCTCTGAACAACAAAAGCAATCTTCAAATTAAGCTATCTCCTTTAATTTTGATATTATCGACGCAGCGATTCTATCCCATGAATATTTGGATTCAACAAGACTTCTGCCGTTCATCCTTAACTTGTTCTGCAACATTTCCATATTGATCAGCTCAGCAATTTGCTCCTGAATTTTATCCTCGGAACAGATCAAAGCGTGTTTCCCATTTTCAATATCCAGTCCCCTTGCACCGATAGGAGTGCTGATGGTAGGAATGCCCGCGCTCATGTAATCTAACATTTTCAGGTTTGTTCCTGATCCGCTGAACATGGGATTTATAGCAAGGTCAGCCAGTTTATAGATCTCATATTTCTCATCTTCATCTACAACACCAAAAGCCAGAACATTCTTTGGTAAATCTTCGTACTCATGGATGTAATAATGTTTTATGCTGCCAACAACTAAGAAAATACACTCCGGAAATTTATTGGTGATGTTATCCAAAATGAATTTTAAAGCCTCCAAATTTGGAGGGTGCCAACTGCCAATAAATAATATAGTATGATAATCTGAGAGCCCCAACTCTTTTTTCAAACACTCTTTTTCTTCCGGGCTTATCAGATCTATCTTTGATGCATCTACTCCATTAGGAGTAATAAGAATCTTATTCGGGTCTATGGAATACAATTGCATAAGATTTTCTTTATCTTCATCAGAAGTCGTAAAAATAAGATCCGCTTTTTCAGCAGCTTCTTTTTCAACATCAAATACTTCCTGTGAGTAATATGGGCCAGCGTATTCCTTTTTCAGAAGATATTCCACATTATGTGATTCATATACGATGATCTTTTCATCCAAACAGATCCAGTTTTTCATCACAAAAAGGTATGGATGAGAGAATATAATTATGTCAGCTTCATCAGCTAATTTTTGTACTTTTTCGATGTAGTTTCCGGATTTTTCTACATAATCTATCATAAGAACATCATATAGATTTAAACCAGTCTTGCCTTCTATTTCCCATTGGCATCTTGCATGTTCGATGCTCTGTGGAATGCATATTTGTTTTAGTCCGTTCTTCAGGATAAGGTTCTGATATTCCTTATCACTTTCAAGTATAGAACAAATAGTGACATCAAATTTCTTTGCAAGCCTGGAATATATATTATATACTCTTTGCTGTCCCCCGCCCCTTGGCGGATAGCAGGAATAAGTAGCCAAAACAAGTATTTTCTTCTTCCGATGGAACCGAAGATCTCTTTCTCCTATCAGTTTAGCTACAAAATTATTCCATGAGATATTTTTTACTTTTTCGCGTGCAAGCATTCCTATTTTTTTTGCTTCTTCCAGGTGTTCAACAAAATAATTTATCTTGCCGGCAATATATTTTGGATCAGTATCAACTATGAATCCTGTTTTTGAATCCTCTACAAATTCCAGGGGGCCACCGCTGTCAAATGTAGTTATAAGCGGTTTAGCACTCATCATTCCTTCAATGGTGATGTATCCATAGTCTTCATCAAAAGGAACAAATAAGATTGCAAGGGCATTTGCGTATAGGTCGACAAGTTCAGTTTCGGTCACAAACCCTATAAATTCTATTCTCTTATCTTCACCAGCTAACTCTATCAGCTTGTCCTTTTCAGGTCCCTGACCTGCGATCTTCAATTTGATTTCGTGCGGAACAAATTTCATTGCTTCAATAAGCAGATGTATACGTTTTGGGCTATCAAGTCTGCTCGCAGTAAAGAGATACTCAAAGCCTCTACACTCGAAATCTTCTATTTTTGAGGGGGGATACACAACATTTACCCGTGCAGAAGGTGGGAAATAATCTGTCCTTCTTTTCACATTCTCTGATATGGCGTAATATTCTCTTGTGTTTTCATAAGACAACGCCCAACGATCAAAAAAATGGATTATTTTTCTTATGAAGGGTCCTGGGAAGGTGAATATTTCTTTTGGGTACTTATCCTGTTCTGCTTGCAGCTGGAATAGTTTCTGGAACAGTTTATCTATATCTTTTTGTTTTTTGATCCTGATCTCGGTAATATCGAGTATCTCTCTGACAAGGCCGGTTTTTAATTCTTCAGGAATGTCTCTCTTATCCGTGCATAAATGGTATGTGTCATAGAGTCCCCTTAAAGGATGGAGCATATAGACAATATGATTGCGATGTTTTATCATCCAGGAAGGGTACTTTGTCGAAATGACCATATCAAAATGGGATAGGTCTAGGCTATAGAACTTATAGTAAGATTCAACTAAGCTCCAAAAATTATCTTCTTTAGTTGTTAGTTTTATGAGTTCACATTGATGTGGGGTATAATTGTTAATGGCATCTTGCATGCCATTGAACAATAGTTCAGCTCCTCCGATAGTGAAAGGTACAGGACTTGGTGCAACAATTGCAATTTTCATTTTATACCACTTACTTACCTTTTCCCATATTTGTAGAATCCTTTTCTACATCGGGTCTATTCAGTCCATCAACGCGGATTCATGTGAAAATCTTCCAATATGGAAGACTTACCTTATATATAGTTTTAGTGAATATTAATTTTAGTATCTTGTTATTTTTCTAATATCTATTTACATCCAATAAAATAAGAATAAAATCAAATGATACATGGTTGAAGCTGAATCATTTTGATAAGATATCATTCCCTTCATGTTGTGCCAAATCTTATATTTTTTCGATATATTCTCTTTTCAAAATCTGAGCTTTACTTCCAAACCAAGTATCTTCTTTGCACCATTAGCAATATCTCTGGCCATTTCCGCACAGCCAATGGCAGCACTCCATCTGTCAAGTACATGGCTCTTAACACCAAGATGATGTTCTATCTTTTCAACAACGTAAGATCTCTCAGCTACTGAGCCTTCAATAAATACCTCTCCGCGTACTCCATAATCATTCAATAACACCTGTATGCTGGCTATTTCCATAGCAGCAAACAGTGCCAGGGTATCAAGTGCCAGTAAGGCCTGATGTTCTTTCCTCTGGGCAGCGTCAATTAACTCATAGAGGTCAGCATAGCCTGCTCTTTTGAGCACTCCGGTATTTGTGAATGCTTCATTGGCACTCTTTTTGCCAAGGTCTACATCGCGAATAGCCCTCACGTCCAGAGGTCCATGACGCAGTCCTGGAGCAAATATGCAAGCATCTATAGCTCCTATAATCCTACCTTTTGCCACTCCCAGGGTCACTGTGTTTGAACTAATGTCAGAGAGTACGAAATCCTGAAATCCTTTACAAAAGGCATGATATGCAATACCTATTTTTTCAGGGCTGGTGGAATGGGAAAATATATTCATTCTGGGATCTGTAGCACTATCTTCATGGATGCCAGGGATTACTACTGCGGGTATGCCAGAGTTTTGTATAGCATCAAAGACTCTTGAGCCTCCTCCTGTCTTTTGACCAGCACCCTCAATACTTTGCACGCCTCTGTGCTCCACTTTTCGTATGTCCTCAATGGCAGTGATTCTATCGCCCATAGAATAGGTAACTGCAATAAGGCTGATCTCCTCTCTCCTTACTCCAAATTTTTCCTCAAGGGTATTTATGATCTCTTCCTCGGACTGAACAGCTGCATCAGTACGCAGTATTTCCAGTTTTGCAGGTTCATGTGTTCCTTCGAATAACGCCGCAAATCGCATTGCTGTAGTACCATGGTCCACTCCGACATAGATCATTTTTATCCGGACTCCATTAATTATTATATTCTGCTAGTATTTGGTTCAGTTCATTCATTATGCGTTCTCCGCTTTGCACATCTCCTACAGTTGTAACGATCCTTAGTTCTTGGGAAGATGTACCCTGGGAGATTAGCAATCTTAGATTGCCTCTCTCATCTGGACGCAATACTTTACCAATTATGAGGCCACAAGGATTGCTCTTTCCTCTTACAGTGATTACGGAAGGCACTATTTTTTTCACTTCAGTGTGTTGGCTTATAAGTTTCACAAGTTTTTTACCATGCCTGCCGCCAATTATTGTTGTATGGGACCCCCCTATCTTATTATGGGGCTGTACTACCGTATAACAGTGTCTGATGTCCTCTTTCATCTCATGGAAATTCTAATAGGTCCTATAAAACCGTAGTGGTTTCAGTTAAAACGGCAAAAGCAGCCACATTAAAAAAAGAATAGGATATAGTTTAAATATCCTGTATTTCTTTCATGTCTAATAGTTTTATACCGTTCCTTTCCAGGACATTAAGGGCAGCTATTATATCATTGACTCTCAGGATAAGCAGTGCTTTTTCAGTCTTTGTGACAAATGCGTAGGCATAGTCTATATTAATGTTCTCTTTGCCCAATACATCAGCTATCTTTGCTAGACCTCCAGGTACATCTTCCATTTCCACGCCCAGCACATTTGTCTCAGAGACCGTGAAACCAGTCTCATGCAACACTTCATGGGCTAGTTCTGGATTATCTACGACCATTCTTATAATCCCAAAGTCGCCTGCCTCAGCTATGGTGAAAGCCCGGATGTTCACTCCAGTATCCCTGAACTTATCTGCGATGTTTGCAAGCCTTCCAGGCTTGTTTTCTGAAAACAGTGAGATCTGCTTTATTATCTTGTTTTCCATAGGACCACCATCTGTTCTTAATAAGGTAATGCGTTATCAGTTGTTATATTTTCCTGTTGTCTATGACCTTTTGGGATTTTCCCATAGATCTTGGAAGACTTCCATGTTCTACAAGCTCTACTTTCACGGCCAGGTTCAATACTTTGTGCAAAGCTGAAGCCACTTTATCTTCTAACTTTATTATATCATTCACCTTGTCGCTAAAGGCAGCATCTGTCATTTCTATCTGCAGGGTCATCACATCAAGCTCGTTAACTCTATCCACTATTATTTGGAAGTGTTCTCCTACTTCGGGAATGTTCATGAGAACAGCCTCTATCTGTCCAGGGAAAACATTGATACCCCTAATGATAAGCATGTCATCCACACGGCCAAGTATGCGCATGATGCGTGGATGTGTCCTGCCACATTTACAAGGTTCCTTGTTGAGCACTGTGTTGTCACCTATGCGGTATCTTATGAGTGGTAGTGCTTCCTTGGCAAGAGTTGTAATGACCAATTCTCCTCGTTCCCCATCAGGTAATGCCTCTCCAGTTTCCGGGTCAATTACTTCTATCAAAAACTGGTCTGCCCAGATGTGGATGCCATCCTGATACGTACATTCTGTGAAAAGAGGGCCACTTAGTTCTGAAGTTCCGAATACATCGTATGCTTTTATTCCCGTGATCTCTTCTATTCTGGCACGCATCTGCTGTGACCATGGCTCGGCTCCAAATATACCGATCTTGAGCTTAGTGTTATCTTTGATGCTTATCCCCATGCTTCTTGCTACTTCTGTCATGAAGAGGAAATAAGATGGTGTACATGCTATGGTCGTGGTGCCCAGGTCTTGCATAAGTTCTATCTGCTTTTCTGTGTTGCCTGAACTTGTGGGTAATACTGTGCAGCCTACTTCTTCAGCACCATAATGTAGACCCAGTCCTCCGGTGAAAAGGCCATAACCATAACTTACCTGAATTATATCTCCACGGCCTACACCTATGGATGTCATGGCTCTTGCAAGTGACGTTGCCCATTCATGAATATCATTTTTTGTGTAGCCCACTACAGTGGGTTTTCCTGTTGTTCCAGAGGATACATGGAAACGTACAAGTTGCTCGTTGGGTACGCAGAACATCCCGGTTGGATAATTGTCCCTCAGGTCTTTTTTATATGTAAAGGGCAATTTGGTTATATCTGCAAGAATTTTGATGTCTTCGGTTTTGACTCCCGCTTCATCAAACCTCTTTCTGTAAAATTCAGAATGCTGGTATACATATCTGATTATACTTTTCAGTTTGTCTTCCTGTAATTTATTTAGCTCCTCAATGGGCATTCTTTCGATAAGAGGATTCCAGTATTCGATCATATCTTCGCCTCTGTTTAATAGATCATGTGAATATTAAAATGATTCACAGACGGATGGGTTGGGTTTATTTTCCAATATCAACCTGACGCGTTCCTTACATTCATTAAGAACTTCATTCATGTCTGCCACTACATCTATCCCAGCAGCTCCGGCGTGGCCTCCCCCTGTGCCTTCATATCTGGAACTGATCTCTTCCATGATCTTTCCCAAGTTAACACCTGCATTAACTGCTTCTCTTTTGGCACGCCCGCTTACCCGGATCGTATTGTCTCTCTCAGTGCCAATGAAAGCTACATCTGCACCAATGTTAAGGAACATAGAGGATGCTGCACCGCCAAAGGAATTCACATGTGAGCATACTACCAGCCAATCGTCTATCCTATCAATAGTCGCTCTCGTAGCACATTTCAGCATTGCTATCCTCATAGATATATCTTGAGGGGTTGCAGCCATCATTTCCAGCACGTCTGCATATTCTACGCCACTTGTCATGACTATTTCTGCAACATTACTGAAAGTCTCAGCCGTAGCATGTTTAAAATGTCCAGTATCTGTTACTATTCCTGTAAGCAGACCAAGTGCTGTACGCCGCATGATCGGGGCATCCATACATTTGAGGATATCAAATACGATTTCAGCTGTGGATGTAGCGTTACGATGTAGGTAGAATTCAGCTTTCTCTGTTAAGGCTGTGGTAGAATGGTGATCTATCACACAGTACTTCTCAAGTTTAATATCATTAAGCTGAGAACTTGTGGATGTATCAACAACCAGAGTGATGTCGTATTCTGAAGGGTTTGGCTTGTCCACGACATCTATTTCCAGTTTATCGATAAGTAAAGTTGCCATTTTGTTACAGCCATCTACGAGTCCGACTGTTCCACCAAGTGCTTCTGCAAGGGCATAAGCACTGCTAACTGCATCCGGATCGGCATTCCGGTGGCATAAATATAATATCTTATTGAAGTCCAGAAGGCGGTTATAGAATTCGACTTCATCAACCTGCATGAAGACCTCTACTCATCACTTAATTAGGTAGTATATGAGCATTAAGCAGAAATGGAGGCACTTTACTGTGCCTGCTGACCCATTGCCTGCTGTAGTTGTTCCTGCAGTTGAGTAAAACGTTTTGAAATGCGTTCTTCCTGTCTTGAGATTGACTGAAGCCTTAAGGATAATGTTTCGATTTTCTCTTTAAGCTTGGAAACAATCTCCTGCTTTTCAGATTTTATCTGCAGCTCGCCTACTGTTCTGTATATGATTGCATCCTCTGGGAGCTTTTCAACTTCTTCAAGGGCAAGCTCAGACTCCTTCTGAAGTGTTTCCATTTGGGATTTCTGAATCGCAAGTGATTGTGCTTGCTGTTGAACCTGTTGCAACTGAGCAATTTGGTTCTGTATTTGAGGGGGTATTTGTGTACTCATGTGGTTTCACCTGAATCTGAATTAACCTTAAGTGATTTTAATGTTTCTCTAATTGGAGCGCAGTTCTCTGCTAGTATGCTCCAGCACTTCGTATGCTACTTGTATCAGGCGTAACCATGTATTCATTGTAGAACGCAAGGAAACAAGATCTGCTGCAATCACTTTCAAAATAAGTCGGTCTTTTAATACTTGCATATGTATCTCTGATCTCTCGGTGACCGTAGTTTCAATCTCCGGTAACAAGGCTCTATAAATTAGAAGTGCTTTGTCTGTCCCAAAAACCGATTCTGCAGTTGCTTCCATTGGAACCATCTACCGGATACTTTTAATATTCAATTTTAACAGATATTGTCCATCGTAAACAAAGCTGAGACAATCATTTGATATTTCCAGAACACGAGGGAAAGCTGGCTTATCTATTAGGTCTATTGCAAGTATCTTTGCTAAGATCGGTGCAATCTCAGCAGTTCCAGTCGCAGCAGGCGCGTCAGAAACTGGCCTTTTTTTCGGGATATTACTTATAATATTTACACTTATTCGGATAGAAAGCAATTCTCTTCCATCTGGTGCATAGAACAGTAAACTCCCCGGATTCCCATGATATTCGCCTATAATCAATAATGGGCCCGGACCACCTTCTACTAGGGAAAGAGTCTCCTTCATCCCCATCTTGCCACGATTTATACACTCACACTGGAAAAAATAGGCAAGATATTTGCAAAGAACCCTAGTATTTATTGAAGGTTTACGAGAAGAAGTAATAAGCATACTTCTTACTCAGCCTTTATTTTCTTGATAGAGGTGGGTCTCTCTTTAACAAGTATACGGTGACCACAATAGTCACAGCGTATACCCAAGGCCCTATAATTTATCTCTACCACTTTTTTGCAACGCGTACACTTGTATCCCATAGCTGTTCTCACTCACTGTAAGACTTCTGTTGCCTTCTTTACGGAGCGTGCAACTGTAAGACCCACAGGTGTCTGAGGCAAAAATGTTCCACCGGCAAAAGTATAACCGCACTTTCTACACTGCCAGATGCCTGTACCTATTCTTCTTACGCTCGGACGAGCACATTTTGCACAGGTGTGGGGCATATGCATTTTTTCTTCAAGATCCGCAACAAGTTTGCGATCTTTCCTACCATATCTCACACCAAATCTCCCTGCAGATCTGGTCACACGTCCTTTCTTTGAATATTTTTTTGCCATAAGTATTCTCCTTAATCTTCAGTATGAAATTATCTTTATGTAAGTGACTATTGGCATCAGATGCTCAGCAGGTATTTTTCTCTGATCTCTTCAGCTTTAGCACATGCCAGGTCAACTGCTTTCAACAGTTGCTCGGATGTTAGCATGCCTTCTCCTGTTTTCTGCATTGCAGAGATCGAACCATTCTGGTTAGATGCTATGGTCAATTTTGAATCTGCTACAGTTTCTTCTGCGAGTCCTGGATCGAGCATCAATTCCCCGCCGATGTCCACCACTGTAACACCTACAGGTATATCTCTTATTGGCATCATCATGTCTTCTCCCTTGCCTTCTCTTTCTGCCGGAATCTTTGCAGTCATGAGGGCAGCGATTGCACCAAGGGCGGAGGCATCCTGAAGATTACCATCATCATTTAGTATATGCACATCTATGAATACGATCCAGACTTCTTCTCCTTCCGTAATACACAACTTGTTTAAATCAATTGCGCCTGATTCTCGGATTCCTCTGTCTGTGACCCTTGCCATCTCAATTGCATCCTCTTTTGGAGGCCCAGCCTCAAAGTCAGGTGATGCAATTGGATTCATCTCCAGATTCGTGATAATTACTCCCTCATCCGGTGAATCGGGGAATGGAGCTCCTACCTGCAGTTTTACACCTACAAGAACCTGGGTATCTCCGATGCATACTTTTGCAGATCCTTCTGCCTTGTCGATCACATTTGTTTGTATAGTGATATTTCTATACTCATCGAATGAACGGCCATCTTCGCGTTTTCCTTTGAGCATCAGGTTGTAGATGTAGTCCTTCTTCAGTGAGGACATTACTTCACTGCTCATATTTTTTCACCTGCCTTCTCTTCTTCAGAATCCTCTGTTTCATCTATTTCAGAGTCTTCATTGTCAGTGAACTCTGTGAATTCATCTTCAGAGGTCTCATCAGCAGGTTCAGATACGTCGGTTTTGACTACAATTACTTCAATACCTTCTTCTTCTTCTTCTTCTTCAAAATCGCATGCTTCCAGGTCTTCTTCAATTATCTCTATTTCATCTTGTATTTCCTCTAGCTTTATATCATCGACTTCTACCAGGCTTTCTACAACTTCTTCACGGGATGCAAATTTCTTTTTCAGGGCTTCTTTCTGTATCTCAAGAATTTGCCTACAGCCTTCTGTTGCCATTTCTAATGCCTTTTTGAATTCTTCCTTTGTGAGATTTCCATCCATCTGAAGAAGTGATATCTCTCCATCTTGGGTCATGGCAATAGGAAGGTCTGCATCTCCATAATTGTCTTCATCCTTGTTAAGATCCAATACAAGCTGGCCATCTACTTTTCCTACAGCGCATGCTGATATGAGCCCTTTCATTGGGATTCCTGCATCTGCAAGGGCAATGGATGCAGCATTAATTGCTGCTGTCCGTGTACCTGCATCTGCCTGGAGCACTTCTGCAAACACGTCTATGACTGCGCTTGGGTAATATTTTGTCATGACAATAGGTGCAAAAGCATCTCTACTCACTTTTGAGATCTCAATACTCCTTCTGCTTGGTCCAGGTCTTGCTCTGTCTTCTACAGAAAAAGCTGCCATATTATATCTGTATCTTACAATTGCTTCATCGGGTTTCTGCATCCTGCGGGGGTGCAGTTCTCTTGGACCATATACTGCTGCTAGTATCTTGTTCTTTCCCCACTCCAGATAACATGAACCGTCAGCCCTTGATAAGACACCTATTTCGATGGTCATGGGCCTGATCTCATCAACTGCCCGTCCGTCCAGGCGCAGGCCGTTCTCATCAATGAACTTCTCAGGTTTATTAGCCATAATAAATTCTCCAGTATACACAAATCACAAATCTTAATTTTTCCGATTACATGAAGATTATCAGTTTTCCTCTGTATCTAGTAACTGATCTACCTTTCTGCTGATCTCGTCTATTTTCTCTGCATCTTCAGTATCTTCTGGCTCTGCAGTTTCCACAGTTTCCAGATCGGTATTAATATCTTCTACTTTCTCTTCTCCACTATCCTTCTCATTTTCTTTTTGAACTTGCAGGAATTGACTGATCTTGTCTGTCAAGCCGGATGTATGGGATTCACGGATGATCATATCTATAGCTTCTGAAATCTTATCCATATTTTCATCTTTGCCATTTATCCATATCCTTCCATTTTGTCCGACAAATATCTCACATTCGGTTTCCTTCTTCAACATTGAGACCATGGATCCATTGTGACCGATGACGCGGGGAACCTTTGTGGGAGGTACTTTTATCAGCCTTCCGCCTTTAATCTTCCTTAACCCTTTCTCTCTGAGGGTAAGTTCTATCTTCATGGAAGCATCAACATCGTTTATTCTAAGGATGGCAGAATCCCCTATGTTAAATATCTCTCGCATCATGGAAGACTCTATACGTCTGGGATATTCTGACACATGCAACAAGCCATCATAAGGAGAGCCAATATCAAAAATCCAGTTGGAAGAGGTTATCTCAAAAACAGTGCCTATGACAAAATCCTTTCTTGAAGGAATATATTTCCCTGAAAAAGGAATAACTGATATCCTGTTCTTTACATTAGTCACTCCATAAAGAAGAGAGTACACTTTTCCCTCCTTTACATAGGTTCCGGAGCCTGATTCATTCGTATTCTCGGAAAGAAGTTGACCCGGAACTACAATTTCTCTATCCATTCTTTAGCCTCTTATAATAGTTTAGTTTCAGCATCACCCTTGGTGAGGTGGTTCACAAGGCCGTAAAAATCATTCTGCATTCCTGCCGGCATTTTTACAACACCCACCCAAGAGCCATCACGTTGCCATTCTTCCTTTACCAAAGTTCCAAACCTTGAGATTTCCCCATACGACTTCGGTGCATATTCTCCCGGTACCTTTACCGCTATCTGTACTTCTTCAAAGCGTATAGGTATGATCGGGCGGATCGCCTTCATTACGATCATTACTTGTTCATCTACCGATTTAAAAGGATCTATATGCACTTTTGCCTCTTCCATAGCCTTCTCTATTCTCGAAGGAGGATGTGGGGCTTTAGTCTGTGGATTTATTGCATTCTGTGCTATCGTGCTGATTATACGTTTGGTTTTCTCTTCAAGGATACGCTTTCTTTGCTCTTTGGTTAACTGTAGTTCTCCGTGTAAGATAATCTCCTTTGCAACTACTAGCGCATCCACTGTGCCAAAAATAGTGATAAGGTCGGATTCAGCCGCATGTTCTCCCTGGCCTGCATCAGAAAAAATAGATTCAACTGCAATAATGTCCTCTATTTTTACATTATCTCCTTTTTTGAATGCCAGTGCTCCATCTGGTTCCACAAAGACCTCATAGTGGTTTTTGCCCTTCTTAAGTCTTGCAATGATAGATTCATCAAGAGATACCATCTTATGTCTCCCCTTTCAACACGGAGTAATTTTATGTCAAGTAAGTTCTTTACTCGCCTGCAGCTTCATTATCAGAAGTAGGTTCTGTATTTTCTTTTACTTCCTTCTTTTGTTCTTCAAGGGCCTTTGATACGTATTGCTGTACCTCTTCTTCTGCAAGCTTGCGGAATGAGCGATCCTGCATTGTAACTACCCCTACTTCAAGTGTTGAAGCATCCAGCTTTCCTTCGGTGGATTTGTATAGGGCGGTCATTCCTAAACTTATAGCTTCATCTATGCTCAGATCTCCGCGATACTCAGCTTCGAACACTTCCATAAAAATGGTTCTTCCGGCACCGATTGCTGTGGCTTTATATTCCAGCAAGGCTCCACTTGGGTCGGTTTCAAATAATCTGGGCCTGGTATCATCTACTCCTGCTATAAGAAGTGCAGTACCATAGGGTCTGACTCCACCAAACTGTGTATAATACTGTTTGTGGTCGCAAATTTTCTTCGCAAGCACTTCAACACCTATATTTTCATCATAGGACACTTTGTTGATTTGCGCTTCAACTCTTGCTCTGTCAACAAGTGAACGTGCATCAGCCACTAATCCAGATGTAGCAACGCCAATATGGCTATCTATCTGGAATATTTTTTCTATGGATTCAGCTTCTATAAGTCTGCTGGTAATTCTTTTATCCACAAGAAGTACAACGCCATCCTTTGCTTTGATACCTGCAGCAGTTGTTCCTCTTTTCACGGCTTCTCTAGCATATTCCACTTGAAAGAGCCTTCCATCTGGACTAAATACTGTGATGGCACGATCATAACCCATCTGTGGTGTCATTTGCATATCTAATCATCTCCTATATATCAAATTGTCTTTTCTCCGGCTCTGTTCTATGAACATTGTTATAACTTATATATTAATATGCTCGGTTTCTGATATGGCTGCACACTGTATATACTTTTGTGTCGCGCCTCTCACAGTTCCTGATATGCCAAGCACATGCACTATTGCTCTTTGTCCCTCAATACTGGTTATTGTGGCAAGTGCTGCACGAGATTTTTCGGCCATCATATGAGAACAACGAAGTACGCCTTTCTGTTTATCATAATCTAGCAATCTTAGCCCGCACTCACTAGAACCTATGTCACCAAGAAGTGACCCAATGGCTGCAAATATCTCACGTAAAAGTTCTTCTCTTGACACATCGTATTCTGTAATTATCTCTATTGCAAGATAACGTTTCCTTTCTCTCAGGCTAGAAGGAAGTGTTTTCAACAAAACTCCTCCTGTTTTTCAGTGCAGATTTGTTCTTCGATGAGTTCCACGCCATCCATTATATAATTGCTTGATTTTCTTTTTCTTTTCAGTATGGTAGCAGGTGTAGCTGTCATGGATTTTATTGCTTCTTCTTTTGTCATCCCGAATACATTTGCCAATGCTACGAGTTCTCTTGGTCCCCTCAGATCATAAATGGATTTTGCAGCACTTGTGAGTATCATATGCACTTCGTATTTCCTTGCTAACATCAGCCTCTGTCCAAGTTCTGATATTGCATGTACTCTTTTTCCGCCTCTATATCTTATCAGAGAACCTACATCAAACTCTAAAGCTATCCCTCTGTCCGCAGCAGATTTTGCGATCACATGGTCAAAGCCGCCTTCCTTAATACCAAGAGGTAATGATAATATATCTATATCTGTGGTTTCAATTACCGATCGGTTAAGTTTATCTGCTCCTCCCTGAACAATTAGGTAATTGGCCTTTCGAGCGTAGCGGCTAGCCTGAGAATGCAATTTAGATGGATTATCTTCACGTATTTCTATTCCATGCACAAGGTCAAAATTAGGAATGTTGAAGTTTCTGCACGGTGGATTTCCTTTATTGGCTACATCTGTTATGCCCGCACCCGCAAATCCAAAATATTTTACAAGCGAGGCGAATTTATTTCTCGATGCATCATCATCTGGTGCATAACGAATGCAGAGGTCGTAAGCTTCAACCAAACAACTCCTCCACTATTTTTCCAGCCGCTTTCCTGTCCTTTGGATAGGTCTCTATCTTTACTTTAGCAGTAATAGCATCTGAAGATGATATGAGCTTCACACGATCCATATAAGCTTCTTGTTTGTCAAATCGCAGATGAAATACCTGGTCTTCATCTAGTCTATCAGGCATTTCATTCCTAAGGGTCTCGATATCTTCCGATGTCATATTGCTGTGGACGAATTCGGCAAAAGCCATAGTGTCGCGCTTGCGTGTAAGCTGCGCGCTTAAAATGGTTATAGGATTCCCATAATGTCCTTCAGCTTCTATAGTATTAACTATATCCACTAATGAACGGAATGCCCTCTCTCCACAGGAATTTATTAAAAACAAACCCAGGGCATCTATTACCCTGGATTTTTCTTCTGTCGAGTGAACTATCACTCGAAAACTGATATGATGGATCACTTGCCCCTGTTCATGTTAGACCTTATGCTTGGCCTATTCTTCTCAGTACCAGTACCACGCTTGCCCATGCCTCTTCCTTTTACACCAGCGCTAGTCTTTCCACGGAATACACGCCTCTTCTGGCTGCTGTTGCAGATCCAGTTAAGGCTGCTGTCGCTCTTAATCACTGGGTGGCTTGGGTCCACTAGGATAACTTCATACCATTTTGCTTTGCCGTCCTCTCCTACCCAGTAAGAGTTCAGAACTTCCATGTTGGGGTATTTCCTGGCGGCACGCTCTTCAGCTATTCTCTGAATGCTTTTGCCTGCGGTGGTCTTGTTCTTACCCATATTGTGGCTACGCCTTCCACGAACATATCTTGGATTCCTACGGCTACCTCTTCTTACTTTTGCACGAACTACAATTATTCCCTGCTTTGCTTTGTAGCCAAGAGATCTTGCACGGTCTACGCGCGTGGGCCTTCTAATTTTCACTATAGAACCCTGTTCTCTCCATTCCTGAAGCCTTTCCCACCTGAGGTCCTTTACATAAGTAGCATCAGGGTTCTTCCATGCATCTCTTATATATCCATAAAATGATTTAGACAATTATATTCACCTGTTTCATTTTCAGTTTCACGGTTCAGTCCTGTCGGACTACATTCCTACGGGATTCCTCCCGAATGAAACGTGATTACTACGCACATAATATGATTTAAATGTTTTTACTAAATTCTAGCTGTCAAACAATACGATTCTAACATTTTAATTTCGCTTGTTCATCAAGCTGCTGTTTCAAGTTTGTAGATACATTTTCCAGAGTTTCAATCATATTTGATATGTTTTGCACAATTATCTGTATGTATGCTTCGTTCTGTGGCTTTGTTTCTTGTTCTAGGAGTACTTTTGCATACTCCTGGATGTTAGAAGCTGAACCTAGCAAATCTTGATGCAGCATATCTGAAAAGGCCTCTCTCATTTCTTTCATACTTAGCAAAAGCTCATCTTTCATCCGTAGTTCAGTGATGTCTTTTCCGGAACATATCAATGCATCGATTTTCTCTTCATTATCATACATTGGTGTATAGCTCCAATTAACAATCATCGTTTCTCCGTTTTTCTTTAGCATCTTCATGTCATTAGAGGACGGAGTTTCGAACTTCCCTGATATTATATTGGTAAATATCTCTTTTTCTTTTTCTCTGTCTTCAGGCAAGACTAGTACCTCGAACATGTTCTGTCCGATAAGTTCAAATTCATCATATCCGAGGGATTCATTACCTGTGCGATTCACAAGGTTAATCTTTTGTTCACGATCCACTACTAGCATTACAACTCCAGCTACGTCGATACACTGGTATGCATAATTCCGTTCTGCAAGTATCCGGTCCTGGAGATGTTTTATTCTTGTAAGGGATTTTACACGTGTCACAAGTTCAAGTCTATTCACAGGTTTGCTTAGGAATTCATCTGCGCCAGACTCAAGGCCTTTAATCTTTTCATCCTTACCTGAAAGTGCAGTTACCATTATTATGGGAATGAACTGAGTCTCTACCGAGGTCTTCAATACCTTACAGACCTCATATCCATTCATGTCGGGCATCATCACATCAAGGATTATTACCGAAGGCTTTTCTGACCTTGCCTTCTCAAGTGCCTCTTTACCATTATATGCTCTGATTATTTCATAATCTGACTTGAGATAAAGTTCCATGAGATCTACGATAGCCGGCTCATCATCAACTACTAGTACCCTGTCAAAATCTGATTTTATCATGGTATTACCTCTAAAATCTGTAATTCAGGGAAGAACATGTTGCCGTTTTAAATTTGGTATTGTTTCCTTTAAGGTTTCCATCACACCATATATAACATTTGTGAGCCATATTTTCAAAGACCTTAATGTTATCTTTTATCTCTTTGGATACAATGTTTCCAAACATGGCATTCCATCCTTTATGCATCTAGTTTCCTCATAAGACCTGTATATATTGTAACAAGTATATAGATATCGTATCTTGAGATTGTCTAATTAGAACTTGATCTTAAAAACCTATTCGTTTTTTCATTAACTCCATACCTTTTTTTTTAGGGGGGGGCGGTAGCTATAAATACCATAAATTTGGCCCCCCTCATGACTAAAAAATCTAGAGAGTATAAAGGAGTCCTCTTCGAGGAGTCCATAGAAAATTATCTGAACAGAGAAAGCGCCTCAATTTGCCAATTCCTGCACTTTCTCTGCATAGAAGATATTTCAAAGTACGTCGAGCGTACTTTGTATACCAACAAAAGTTGGCATTTTAAGTATAACGTTTCATCGATGATAAAACTCTTCATTGTAATGTGTTTCAGGAAATTATCTTATGAAAAGACTGTTTCTTCTTTGACAGAAGAAGAGGCTATTCTACTCTCTTTTTATGATGAGAACGGATTCATAAAACTTCCTTCGGGAAAGACATTACACCACTTTGTGAAATATAGATTGGGTGAAGATGGGCTTAAAGAAATAATGATGTTAGTAGGTGAGAAGATCCTCAGCCTTACCCAAATAAAAGAAGCTAAGATCGATTCAACCCCGCTTGAAGCTTCAAGATACGATAAACATGCTGATTACAATCCACATTATCAATGTAAAATGGATAAAGCACATATTACAATGGTTGGAACATACCCAATATTTATGACCCATACTAATGGTAATGCATCAGATTCCCCTGAACTTATCAAACACATTGAAGCATTGAAAGAAATGAATGTTGATATTGATTTTTATTCTGCTGACGGGGGTTATGACTCTTTCCTGAATCATGCAGATATCTGGTACCATTTGAATGCAAGGCCAATTATTTCGTATTCTTCAAATGCTGTGATAAACAAAGAAGGTGAAATCGAAAGAATTGATCACTGGGTTAATAAGATGTGGAAAAAGGGTGGAGATATACATGCAAAGATTGAAGACAAGCTAAAATTCCTCTATAAAAACGGTAGATATGAACAGATAGGGATGTATCTTCGAAATAAAAATATCCGGGATAACTTGTTCATGATTTTTTTCAAGAAAAGAGGAGAATGTGAACCAGAACACAGGCATATCAAACACACAGTTAAATTCGATATCAGAGAAGTAAGAGTGGAGAGTAGAGAACTCTACTCTCTACTGAGCTTTGTGGCATATCAGTTTTTGAGGCTTACAGAACTACAAAATTGTATGCAAGGAAAAAATTCAGTTGGGAGATTCTTTTGAGAAAATATAGTCTAATTAGAATAGGGAGTATTGGAAGCTAATTAGATGGTCTCATCTTACAAAAGTTTGAAAATCGTAAATACTTTGTGTATGAAGTTCCCTGTTCATCTCAACTTGCATGGTGCCTTAAAAAAGTGGGGTTGGTGAGATTTGAACTCACGATCGACGGGTCTCTCCGAACAAATGCTTTTCAGCATTCTGAGCACATATCAGTGCTCCAACGGTTCCTCACAGATAAGTCCCGTCGGACAAATCTCAGTAGACCCGTTGTTCATCATCTATCCGCTGGAGCCCGTCGCCATGCCGGGCTAGGCCACAACCCCAGATAGGTGCATCCCCTGAATACATCTTATTGCTGATATATCTATCGGTAATGGCTCTTGAATCTATCTATCCTTTATTCTTATTTGCTTTGTTCAATACTCCTGATTTTACATCTATTTCATTGTATGTTATATAAAATTCTGGCTCTGTAGAAAACCTACTTTAGATTTTATTTTCACCTAATAATTTAAAAAGGATAAGTCCCCTGAGTATTACTTCCTACAGAAAACACAAAGAGGATGATTGTGTTTTGTCTAATAAGTACTTAAAGTTTGTTGATACAGCTCTAGCTGTATCAGGTAAATCTCACCTTAAGATATACAGTTGCAAGTATTCCAAAAGAAAATACACACAACACCAGCTATTGACATTGGTTTTGTTGAAAGAATATCTAAATGAGGATTACAGAGATATTGTTGAACTTGTTGAATTAATGGACAAATTGAAGTTGAGAATAGGACTAAAACAAGTTCCACATTTTACAACACTTCACAAGTTCACTACAAGACTCAAATCAGTTTACTTCAAATCATTGTTACAACAAACACTGAAACTTTTCTATTCTCATGGTGAAAAGATAGAAATTACTGCTATTGATTCAAGTGGATTTAGCAGTGGTCATTGTAGTTACTATTACTCATTTAGAACAGGAAAGAAACGGAGGTCTTTCCTGAAAGTTAGTATTTCTGTTGATACTGATAAGTTCATTATCACTGGTTTTAAGATATCAGGCAAACCTGTGCATGATGCAAAACATGCGATTACACTGTTGAAACAATGTAATAATACTCGCAGATCAAATTATTATGTAATGGATAAAGGCTACGATTCAGAAGTTATCCATTCTCTAGTAAGAGAAGAACTAGAAGCAATAGCTATGATTCCTTTGAGGCAAAGGAAGAGGAAGAAAATACAAGGCAAATACCGTAGGAAAATGGTAAAAGAATTTGAGGAGATATTGTATTATATTATAAATCTGGCAGAAACCATGTTCTCTGTTCTGAAACGAAAATATGCTGAAGAAATTAAGGCAAAAAACTACTGGAATCAAGTAAAAGAGGTTAAAATCAAGTTATTGATACATAACCTTGACAGGTATGTCAAGGTTATATGTATTGTTCAAATGAGGATTTCTACAGAGCCAAAATTCTAACTTGATGCTCTCATATACTGTTAACTAATATTGCTTCATATTTTATCCGGGTTAGGACGAGGGAATGCAATAGTTGTGTGTTTATGCATCATCTATTCTTAGGGCCCTTTGAAAATAAAACTCATTTCTAGGATTAATATAACTTATTTTCTCTATTTTGGTACTAATCCATATTCCCCCTTCAAATGTACATCTCAAAACAAGGTTACATTTCATTTTACTCTTAATTAGTGCCTTATTTCTTTTTTAATGGCATATTTACCCTTTATTTAGTTAGAATTGGATATTTAAAAAACCAGTAACAATAGCCTGTATATCAATAAGTAGCCATTAAAGGATTTTTACTACTTCATTTCTGTATTAGACTTATACAAGTCCTGATTTGCGTAATTAATCAATTATCAAGATGTACTTTTTATGGGGGAGGTTCTATTGACTGCTTACAGCTAAAAATAGCCTCAGTAAATCCTCCATTTGAATGTTATTTCAAAAGGACCCTACTATTCTTAAAACATCGATTACAATCAATGTGATTTAGAATAGTGCCATAATGCACTTGTTCGTCTCTATCTTCCACAATTTCTGGAGAGACTAATATGTCGCTTGCCAGCAGTAAAAATCTATGTTCCATTGACGAGGAACGATCAAAAGGTGAATCTCTGAAAAACAATATGAGTGCACAATTCAAATTATGCAGTTTTTGCCAAAGATCTATGAATAAGCAGATGCTCGGCTCAAATGTAGTTTACTACTGCAAGCATTGTGGATGTACTACATCCACATGACTCCTTCTTTTGATTTTTACCCCTTACTTCACTCTGTCAATATCTCCATATTTTGAGAGTTTTTCACAGAGTATTTCTATTTCAGATCTCAATCTCTCTATAGTGATGCCGAACATCTGTGCGAGATATACAGCACCACCTGCACCGACTCCTTCTTTTACGAATCCGGCCTCATATTGTCTTAGTCCCTGCAATCGTGATTGTCCAAAACCAGGGTCTGTGGCATAGGCTTTTGCACCAAGCTTTTCTGCAAGCTGGGCAAAGTGGGCGGAAGTGTCATTCATGACATAGCAAGTAGTTACAATGGTGATGTTATCTGTCTTATAACCAAGGCGTTTGATTACCCCAAACACTGTTGCCATCTGTGTTCCACCTGCAAGAATCACTGGGATGTCTTCAATACCTGCCGCTATTCCTGCTACTGCTGCCATCATAGGGTCTCCCACGCATCTGATAGCTTCTATGGGGTTGTTACGAAGATCTCCCGGTTTGATGCCGGAAGACTCCATGGCTTCACATACAACCTGTTTTTTAAGCTCAAGCGGATTGTTAGAAGCACTGCTGCTAACATTTCCATTATACCCAAGGGCTGCCAGTACCGCATTAGCAGTAGTGGTACCTGCTGGAATACTTTCACCGATCATAATTAGGTCATATTTATTGCTGAGTTCCCTGCCCAGTTTAAAACCGCGATCAAATATGCCCTGTGCATCAGGAACGGCTACAGGTTCACGAATATCTTTTCCGGGGGAGCCACCAATATCTACCAAAGGTACTGTTTTTGCAGGCAGGATCTTCAGTCCTGCATTAACAAGCATGTGTGGTACACCAGTAAGGTCCAGAGCCACCCGGGTAATTAGTGCAGGGGTTGGGGTGTCATAAGGTGGTGTCATGGGAAGAATGGGGATGTCCACGACCATACCAGTTTCAAGTACCTCAGCATCTCCGGGAGGCGTGTAATCAGTTAGTTTTGCTGTCTTACCCGCAGCAGAAATGCCTTCTATGTATGCTGTTTCAGTATTCGCCAACACGCACAGGAACAATGGTCTTTCAGGTAACTTCATATTTTCCGGTGATGGTCCTTCCATGATACACCCTCTTTTTTAGTAAAAAGTAAGTTTCAAGGAAATCAATATTTCCTTGCTACATAAACTTTTACACTTGCATCTTTACCGCATACGGGGCATTGTCCCTTGTGGTCTTCTTCCTGTCCAGTGGGTATACCCAGAATACCTGCACCTATTTCTTCTTCTATCTGCAACCCGCATGCCTTCTCACCACACCAGGGAAGCAGTGCAATACCCTCTGATAATTTCTCTTTGACGTCCTCAAGAGAAGAGCAAGGACATATGCGTCCCTGTACGTCTGCCACTGCCTTCTCAAAGAGGCTAGACTGGATGACTTTTAATGTATCTTTTACTTCCTGGCCTATGTTCTCCAAAGGTGCCTGCCGTTTTTCTCCCGTATCTCTGCGAACTAGCATAGCAACATTATTTTTCAGATCACGAGGACCGATTTCCACTCTCAACGGGACTCCTTTCATTTCCCATCTATAGTACTTGGCTCCCGGACGATCGTCACTAAGGTCTATTTTCACTCGGATCCCAGCATTTTCCAGAAGTTGCTGGACCTTTTCACATGCCTGAATCACATCAGTCGAGTCTTTGAACACTATGGGGATGATCACGACTTGAATCGGGGCTACTTCTGGTGGTAATACAAGTCCCTTGTCATCACCATGTATCGATATCAATGCGGCTATTGAACGTTCCGAGACGCCATAGCATGTTTGGTGGGCATATATTTGTTCTCCGGCCGAATTTTCATACTTTATATCAAAAGTCCTGGCAAAGTTGTCACCAAGGTGGTGGGCTGTACCTACCTGTAATGTCTTACTATCAGGCATTAATGCATCAACAGCTATAGTATAGTCAGCTCCAGGGAATTTATCCCAGTCCGGACGTTTTGAAGCAAGCACTGGAACCGCAAGTCTGCGATAGAATTCGGTATAGATTCTTATAGCTTCATCTACTTGCTCCGCAGCTTCTTCCCATGTGGCATGCACGGTGTGTGCTTCTTTAAATGAAGTGATCTCTCTTAACCTTATTAGGGGTCGGGTATGTTTTGTCTCATACCTGAATGTATTAACTACCTGGTATAATTTCAAAGGCAGATCTGCGTGTGAGCGCACCCACAATTTATACATTGGGTAGATAGCGGTTTCACTTGTAGGTCGCAGGGCTAGTTTCACATCAAGAGGAGAAGTACCTCCATGGGTGACCCAATATACCTCATCCTCAAAACCTTTTATGTGCTCTGCTTCTTTCATGAACTCGTGTTCAGGTATAAGAAGTGGGAATAATGTTTCCATATGGTCCTTGTCTAACAGTTCCCTAATAATCGCGTATACATTTTTCCGAATCGTAAAACCGAATGGGTACCATACATACAGGCCTTTCACGGGATAGCGCACATCCATAATTTCAGCTACCTGTAGCAATTCGTTGTACCATTCACTAAAATCCTTCTTCGCAGGAAGGGTTGCATCTTTCTCTTTTTCGGTCATGAAGTCACCTGCTATCTTGATTTGCACGTATAAACAGATACATTGCTTATAGGCATTTCCTTTTTAAGATGAAGAGTTAAAATCCTGTGTGGATATATTAGAACAGATTAAGGATGTATATTTAAAAATTAGTGAAAGATGAATGGCCATAAAAGAAGCCATACATCTTTTATTTTCCAGTTAAGATCCTTGCTTTGGTCTTATTTCATCAAGGATCATATTTATAACTTCATCTACAGAAGCCTCCACTTTGTCGGAAATGCCAATGGATATTTTATCAGTCTCTTCGATTTCTATCGCAAAGATTGTTAAAGTTTCTGGCATTTCTTGGACATGCTCTGCAATGCAGAGTACGTCCGCCAAGCCAGTATCGTGTATTGATATTACATTACTGGATGCAGCACGTTTTATATCTTCAATTCCGAAGCGATGTACACTACCAATGTCTCCTGCGCCTTTGACTGCATCTATGATTATTATTTCCTTTGCATTTTCCATAAAGTTGAGCAGTTCAAGACCGCAGACTCCAGCATCTATCAATTCTACATTATCTGGCAGTTCTGAGCGCATTTCCATTAGTTTATTTACAATGTGGACACCAATTCCATCATCACCTACAAGTGGGCTGCCACATCCAAGTATGCGTATCATCTACCTCTCCTTTTCTACATTGATGAGTTTTACGTAACTGTGGTCGTTGAGATCTTCTTCACCTGTCAAGAAAACAGCCTTGTGGTATTTCCATACTTTTGGATCAAACTCTATTATTCCCACATGTATTATTACTTCAATCACGAAGAAGTAAGCCATCAGAAGATGTACGGTCCTCATGAATGGTATTCCGCCCATATTATTAAAGATAGGTGCAATAACATCTGCTATGGCAAGCAGCCACTGGCTTATGGGCAGGCCAAATATGCTCCACTGTAGGTTGTATATGACAATACCAGTTACTACTATTAGGAATACTGCCAATCCTTCTATTGGTAGCAGAAATTTAGTCGCAGGATGCAATTTTTCTATGTATCCTTTATTCTTAACATCGTATACTGTGATAGGTGGATAATCCGCTTTACCTACATAGTTTAGCATAATCTGCCAACTCTTTTTTGCATCTGCCGGACCAAAGATAAATCTATTGAATACGCCAGATACTTTATGCTTAAGGGCACTGTGCTTTCCTGTTTTGCACATTTCACAATGCGGCAATTCAGTAGTTGCTATGTTGTAGGGAATCATTATCCAGTTAGCTACGATGAACATTACTGCAAATATCATGTGTAGGTATAATGCAGTATGGTATGTCATGAATCCCCAGCCAAAATATATCTTGAATCCGGTGATAAGTAAAATGAATAAAGAGATAAGGTGGGTTAAATGAGCCACCCTCTCCATAAAGGAATGCCTTTCTGCATGTCTTCCCTTATTCGCCATGTGGTCCACCTCTTATACAATGGTATATGTCTGTGGCTTGTTCTTCTTTGTCAGATCAATGGTGTGTACAGCACATGCTATACATGGGTCGAATGACCTTCCTGTATGCAATATGCCCGTAGGGTTTGTATAATCGACTTTAGGCAAGTTATCGATTGCTGATATCTTTGTTCCTACTAGGCACTGCTCCATTGGGCCTGGAACACCACTTGCATCCCTTGGTGACAAATTCCATGTGGTCGGTATGATCATCTGATAATTAGTTATTTTTGAATCAGATCCTGTCTTCACCCAGTGGCCGAGAGCACCACGGGGAGCTTCCCAAAGGCCAACACCTTTGCTGTCCTTCGCCATGCTAAGATCTGTGTGGACATAGAACTTTCCATTTGGATCAAGATCTACTGTCACCCACTTCAGGAGCTGCTCAGTGAGGATGAGGAGTTCTTGTGCTCTAGCTACCATTCTTGTGAATACGTTTACAGCTGAATATCCATTATCTGAAAATGCCTTCATGAGACCTGTTGTCAATGGCTCATCTATTGCCATCATACGAGAAATTGGGCCAGTTTCACATGGTATTCCATCGTAACGTGGAGCTTTGAACCATGTATACTTGCTGGTACTATCACCTGTATAATCAATCTCGGCGGCAGTCTTTACAGGATCTGTAATTCCTTCGAGTGGGTGTAAATTTCCTTCTCCATCATAGAATCCATGACTTGTTTCCTCTGTAATCTTGCTTTGATCGAATGATTGCTTTTCACCCGCACTATTGATATAAGCCGATTTTATGAAGCTTTTCTCACCGAATGTGAGTGGGTCGTATCCTTCTCCATTTTCAACATCATAAAATGCGCCAAAGCTTAGGTATCCCACATTAGATTCCTTGCTGTACCCTCCTACCTTGTCGAGTTTGAAACTTACAGGCAAGCCTAACAATTTTTCACCGACAAGTTCTGAACCGAATGCAGCAAGCATTTCAACGTCTCCCCAGCCAGCTGCATGAGAGAAGTCGTTAGTTGTGAGGGATTTATCCACTAGTCCCTGAAGGTGCTCTTGCAGGAATTTCACTGCGTTTTGTGGAGAGGATGCCCTGAATGTGTTGTCAAGCCATGTGGTAGTGTCTACTCCAATGGTTGAGCCGTTGATGAAGTCCATTACCTGTAGATAATATGAAGAAAGCTTCCCAATATCAGCAACGGTTGGGGGGTAGGTTACTCCTCCTACTACAGTTGACATTTGATGTGGCATCTTTCCGGCTATAAGGGCCATAGCCTCTTCAATTCTCTTCTTTTCCTTGATGGCATTTATGTATGCTGTGCCAGGTGTAATTGCTGTCCCATTGAGCTTGTAACTGATAGGTGCAAAACGACCGAGCAATTCGTTCCATATTGCATTGCCAGTGTCTCCTACTGTAGCTAATGCATCTCTATATGCTGGATTTACAATGTCTGGCATCCATAGCACATATATATGGGTGGCATGGCTGGCTGCCATGTTTAGTCCCGCGATGATATTTCTTGTAACAAGCGCATCTTTTGGGATCTGTTCTGCAACTCCAAATAGATCGTCTAAGGCATTAGCAGATGCCAATGCATGACCTGTTGGGCAGACGCCACATACTCTCTGTGTGTAACGTGCTGCATCTCTTGGGTCACGGTTTAAGAGTATGCGTTCAAGTCCTCTGAAGAGCGTGCCTGAGCTCTTTGCTTCAGTTATCACGCCGCTTTCATCTACTTCTGTGGACACACGAAGATGTCCTTCAATACGTGTTAATGGATCAACTACAACACGAGTCATTATTTTTACTCCTGCTTCTCGTCTTCATCTTTGTTGAATACTATCCTGCGTGCAGCGTGGGCAGCCACACCAAGTACTGCTACTCCGGCTCCAACTTTTGCGATGGTTCCTGCGCTTACGCTTGCCATCAGTGGTTGACCTTCAGGCATTTCGTAGAACGGAGATGCACTGTCTGGGAATCCTGGTTCACAACAGGATATACAGGGTGAGCCTGCCTGTGTACACATGCTAACTCCGCCGTTCCATTTGCGCAGTCCACAGTCAGTGCGTGTATAAGGTCCCTTGCATCCTAGTTTCAGGAGGCAGTGAGGGCCTGCAAATTCTGTGTCCAGCTTGCCAGTGTCATAATATCCTCTGCGTGGGCAGTTATCGTGCATTGTGTTACCAGCTGGGAAGAAAACAAGGGGACGGTTATACTGGTCTATTACTCCATCAAGGTTATTGACATCTATCTTGCCAAGTATTGCAGCTGCAAGTGTGAGCATGACCCAGTCTGGGTGTGCAGGACATCCAGCTATATTTATTACGGGCTTATCAATGTTAAGTACGGTTAACATTCCTTTTGAAGGATCTTCTTTCTGGAATGCCACACCTCTGAAGTCTGTGAGGTCTACTATGTCGCTGTCTCCACAAGTGATTCCTCCATATGCAGCACAGGCACCGACTGCCACTATAAAGTTAGCGTTCTTTGCGGCTTTTTCAAAGATCTCTTTAAATGTACGCTCACCGATCATGAGGTATTTTCCGGAACCATCTGGACCGTTTGGAATAGAACCTTCTACAACAAGTACATATCCGCCTTCCTCTATGGCTTCATCCAACAGCATCTCTGAGTTCAATTCGGATGTGTTTGCAGGGCTTCCATCGACAAAGATTCCTTGCTGTGCAAGCAAAGTTTCATGGTAAAGTATCTCTACACTAAGCTTATTTATTGCCTGAACTATGTCAGGGTTTGCTGCATCCACAAAGGATTCAGAGCAACCTGTACATTCAGCTCCGTGTAACCATATGATCTTTGTTTTGGCGAGCTCTAGGGCCCTTGTTATTTCTGTCTGGTGTAAACCAAGGAATGCAGATGCTCCTATGGCACCTACAACCTTCAGGAATGTCCTTCTATTCATACTGAAAAAATCAGTTTTCACAGCCTTTTCCATGGGTTAATAGCTCCTACTATATTCATGATTGATTATGATAGTGGTAACGTCATGATTGTTTATGTAAATAAACCTTTCTAACTTACGTTGTATTTTTACACTATTGTGGTATATTAATACAAGTCGTATCTTTATTTATTAAGTATGTTTAAATATCAATAGTAACTATTCGAAATCCATGTGTATTGCAATCCCTGGCAAAGTGACCTCATTGCTGGATGAATCTACAGCTGTTGTTGATTTTGGTGGAATAGAAAAAAAAGTAAAGCTTGATCTGCTCGGTGATTATGATAGTTCTATCCTTGGACAATATGTTCTGGTACATGTAGGATATGCTATCTCTCTAATATCTGAAGAAGAGGGAAAAGAAACTGCTGAGCTTTTTGAACAGCTCATGGGTGAAGAGGATGTCTGTTGAGTCTGAAATTCTTGCAAAGATACATGAGATCTCACGTCCCCTTCGTATAATGCACATATGTGGCACTCATGAAAGAACTATCTCTCGATATGGATTGCGGGATGTATTACCTTCGGAAGTAGAAGTTCTCAGTGGCCCAGGTTGTCCAGTATGCGTTACTCCTGAAAGAGAAATAGATCGTGCTATTGCACTGGCAAGGGCAGGTATCATACTTACTACTTTTGGAGATATGATGCGGGTTCCTGGCAGTAGCTTAAGTCTCATGGATGCACGTTCTCAGGGTGACGATATAAGGATGGTTTATAGCATTGATGATGCTATTGCACTTGCGCAAAAGAATCCTGATAAAAAAGTTGTTTTCTTTGGTATTGGTTTTGAAACAACAGCACCCACTAATGCCGCTGCTGTTTTGCGTAATCCTCCTAAGAATTTCAGTTTATTACTATCTCATCGAATCGTTCCGCCGGCGCTTATAGCGTTAACAGACGAAATCAATGTCGATGCTTTTATTGCTCCTGGTCATGTTTGTGCTATAACTGGTACTCAAATATTCCAGCAATTTGCAGAAATGGGTTTTCCAGTTGTAGTGGCTGGATTTGAAGCAAAGGATGTACTTCTTTCTATTCTTTTGATATTGCAGCAAAAGCTTAAGGGTCATTCAATTGTTGAAAATGCATATACTAGGGCCGTGAGAGATGAAGGAAATCTTGTGGCACAGGAAATGATGAAAAGGGTCTTTGAAATTGTAGATTCTGAATGGCGTGGGCTCGGAGTTATTAAGAAATCTGGGCTAAATTTAAGACCCGAGTTTGCAGAATATGATGCAGCGTTGATCTATAGCGACATCATCACAGAATATCTGAAAGATATGTCTTACATTAATCCTGCTGCTTCTCTTTGTCAATGTGCCAATATATTGAAAGGCAGGGAAAAACCTGAGGCTTGTCCCCTTTTCGGAAAAAAATGTACTCCTACAACACCTGTTGGGTCCTGTATGGTAAGCCAGGAAGGTATGTGCTACAACTGGTATCGATACAGAGGTGTCTGAGGATGCATGAGTATTCTCTGGCATGTAATATCATTGAACATGTTATTTCAATTGCAGAACTTAATAATGCCAAGGCTGTAAATACTATCACAATTGGTGTAGGAAAACTTACTCTTGTGAACCCTGATCAAATCCTATTTTGTCTGGAGGCGCTAGCAGCTGATACTATTGCTCAAGGTACTGAATTCGTGTTACTGGACATTTTCCCTGATATGGAATGTGAATGCGGCTATTCTGCCAATAGTGAATATTTATTAAAAGATAGTGCTAGGTACATGGATGATATCAGGGCTTTTCTTGAGATCCCCTGTCCCGAATGTGGAACAATAATGCATGAATTAGGTGGCAGGGATCTTATAATTCAGAGTATCGATATTGAACATTAATCATTGAACAACAATATAGGAGAGTTCCATTATGTTGATGCATGTGATCAATATAGGGCATGATGTCCTGAAAGCCAATGATAAACTCGCAGAGAAAAACAAAAAACTTCTGGAAAAAAACGGTGTATTTGCCATTAATATTATGGGTGCCATAGGTTCAGGAAAAACTACATTGATCGAGAAAGTGGTAACAAAACTTGGTGAAAAATTCCGTATAGCCGTAATTGCCGGTGACGTTGTTGCAGATATGGATGCAGGAAGGATCGCAAAGCTTGGTGTAACTACAATTCCCGTGAATACTGGTAGGGAATGTCACTTGGATGCAAAGCTAGTCGAAAAAGCGTTAAAATCCATAGATATGGAAAATGTTGATCTCCTTCTAATGGAGAATGTAGGAAACCTTATATGTCCTGCTGACTACCGGCTTGGAGAACACATGCGTGTAGTAGTTGTCAGTGTGACTGAAGGTGACGATATCGTTCTCAAACATCCGGTCATATTCAAAACAGCTGATCTTGCAGTGATCCATAAAAAGGATCTTGCTAAAGCAGTGTTTGCAAGTGCAGAAAAGATGGAGCATGATGTAAGGGAACTCAATGCAACGATTCCTATCCTGAAAACTTCAATACATGATTCTGTAAGCATGGAACAATGGTTCTCTATAATCTCTACTTCTGTTGAGTCACTCAAAAAAGGATGATCAATATGGCACTCCAGGATAAAATCACCATGGAGCATGGTGCTGGCGGTCAGTTCATGCAGGAACTGATTAGCAAAACAATTCTAAGCAATATCTCTAATCGTTCAGCAGGAAGTGTCGGTTTAGATGACTTGGATGATGGTGCGACTATCAAGTTGCCTGACTGTCTAGATGATGTTTCTTCTGAACTTGTAATAACAACTGACAGTCATGTGGTAGATCCTCTTTTCTTTCCGGGCGGTGATATAGGAAGGTTATCCGTTTGCGGAACCGTGAATGATCTGACAGTTATGGGTGCTAAACCACTTGCTTTGACCTGTGCTATCATCCTAAGAGAGGGATTTGAGCTATCATTGCTTGAAAAAATAATCAAGTCTATGAACCTCGCTGCAGAAGAGGCAAATGTTGCTATAGTCACTGGTGATACCAAAACTATGCAGGGAAATAAACTGGATTCAATGATCATCAATACTACTGGAATAGGTATCGCTTCACCAGTTATACGTGATAATGGTCTTTCTCCAGGGGATACTATCATAGTTACGGGTAATTTGGGAGATCACGGTGTTGCACTATTGTCTTACAGGGAAGGATTTGATTTTGAGACAAAACTGGTATCTGATGTCTCCCCATTGAGTGATCTTTTAAAAGGACCATTGCAATTAAGGACTCCCGAAGGAAAGAGTGTACTCTCAGCAATGAAAGACCCTACTCGCGGAGGTTTGGCTTCCTGTATCAACGAGATCGCTCAGAAAAGCAATGTGGGTATACTCCTTGATGAAAAATCCATTCCTATAAGCAATGCAGTAAGGGCTGCATGTGAAATGCTTGGTTTAAATCCGCTGGAGATCGCAAACGAGGGAAAAGCTGTTATTGGTGTTCGCTCAGAATATGCTCAAGAGGTTCTTGATATGCTGCATTCGCATAAATATGGTAAAAACGCATGCATTGTAGGAAAAGCGATCTCTGAACACAAGGGGAAGGTTTTGCTCAGGACACCTATAGGAAGCCTACGCCAGTTGGCTATGCCAGTAGGTGACCCGATACCAAGAGTATGCTAATATTAATCCTTTTTTAGAAGTGTATTTATTTCGGCAAGAAGCTCATCTTTGCTCTTGCCTTCAGTATTAATGCCAAGGTTTGCTGCAACCTGCTTAACATTTGAGTCTTTATCCTGGTCTTGAGCGTTATCTACCTTCTTTTCTTTAATGGACTTTTCATAGTTCTTCAATGATTCTTCAGACTCTTTCTGTGCTTTTTTGAATTCCCCCATGGAGGTTCCCATGGAACGAGCCAGCTCTGGAAGCTTTGTTGCACCAAAAAGTAACAATAGAGCTGCAAATATAAGCAGCATTTCACTAGATCCTATTCCGCCTATCATTGTCTTCACATTCCGTTATTATCTAGTAGGGCATTTATCTGCTTATATACGTTGCCCATTATTGACGATAAAAATAGTCTATAAAAAGAAAAGTAGTAAAGCTAGCTACGCAGTATTATACACATTATTTTTTTACTGTGTGTCTACTTCACCACTTTATGTATTAACTAAAATCTTTGAATTCTCTCAATTATTCTTGAGCATTGTATTTATCTCGACAAGAAGTTCGTCATTGCTTTTACCTTCAACACTAATGCCGAGATTCGATGCAACCTGTACTATATTTGATTCCTTTTCCTTTACCTGTTCTGTACTCTTTACTTGAGCGGTATTTCTTATGGATTTTTCGTAGTCTCTCAATGATTGTTCCGACTCTTTTTGAGCTTTCTTAAATTCTCCCATGGAAGTTCCCATGGAACGCGCAAGCTCTGGTAACTTGTTTGCACCAAAGAGCAACAACAGAACTGCGAATATGAGCATCATTTCACTAGGTCCAATTCCTCCGATCATGATTTCCACCATCCGTTAGATTTTGCAGCGATATTCCTACTTATGTGTTTTATGTGTTTTTTGCTTCATCCGATTTCATCTTTACGGACTCCGCAATCAGATTAAGTAGATCATCTGTACTCTTGCCTTCTACATCTATTCCTGATGATCTTGCCATTTCTCTTATCTTACTTTCAATATCTTCAGTCTCGTTTTTTTTAGGCTTCATATCAAGATCAAATAATCCAAATTCTGCGGAAAGTTGCGCTTTTTTGAATTCCCCATATGCTTTGCCAGTAGCGTGTGCTATTTCAGGTATCTTATCCGGCCCATAGATAAACAATACAGCAATCAACACTACAATTAACTCTACAGCACTGATCATGATATCGACAATTCTATTCTGTTTTGGAATATATCTTTTTCGTTCTGTTCTTTTTTACTTAGGGGTACTCTCAAATTATTTAATTATTATTTTTAGTTTTATATTTCACATGGTTTTCTATGTTAATTGTAATTGCTTGCTATATCTTAATTAGTTAAAAATTATCCTACAAGGAATTGGTGCAATTCAGTAAAATCTTGAAAAGAGCAAGCCAACCTCAAATAGTACAACCAAAAGACATGCACATACAAGTTGTGCTATGAATGTGGGGTCTGGAGATAAGAACAGTACAAATGTCAAAAATGAGGTGTATACCACAATGCGCATTTTGCGCAGAGTTTGTCGCCTAATTAGTTGCATTTTTACAGCAAAGAACATTATCACAGGTATCTGGAAAACAAGCCCAGAACCTGCTATAAGCGTTACAGCTATAGAAATAGTCTGCTGCACAGATATCTGGCTTTGTGCAACAGTGTCAGATGATAGTATGACATATTTGAACATAAGGGGCATTATAAAATGTACTGCTACTATTGCGCCCGCTATAAAGAACACAAAAGACACAGGCACAATGCTTTTTATGAACTTCCTTTCATTTGGGTACAGTCCTCTCGCTACAAATCTGAACATCTCATAAAAAAAGAAAGGGAATGTCATAGCAAGCGCCAGAAGGAATGAAACTTCTAGTCTGGCGTATATCCATTCAAGAGGAGAGTAAATAGCCATCTCTGTGCTGCTTCCAAGGAACATATTCCATACATACTTCATTAGGTATCCTGAAACCGGATAGGAACCAAGCATGAAAACAAACATTGCAATAATAACAACCAGTAGGCGATTGCGTAGTTCTGCTAAATGTAATATTGCCGGTTCATTATAATCGCCATGAACACCGGTTTTATTTGCAATATCTTTTTCATTTTTCATGAGTTTCCTCCAATAAAATAAAGTTTCCTTCCACTATCTTGTAACCTGCTTTCCTACAAAATCATTGAATTTAACAGTTGCCATTGATTCTTTATAGCTCCTAAAAATGATTTCATTTGAATAAACTTATATAGAAATAGGAATTGACTTCAACCAAAATGGTAATGATTTAATCATATAATTATACTATATACTTGGATTATGGGGGACAACAATACTTTTAATATGTATGTATCTGTAAAGCCTGCTGTAATATATAAAGAGCCCCATTTACCCGGTAAAAACATGTAATACGGAGAAGACGATATTTTGGAATCTTATTTTGGAGATCTCAGTGCAATTATAACTACATTGCGTAAAAAAGTTATTTTGTTATTCTCTATATTTTTTATTACTTTTTGTCTATTTTGGGGAGTAACTGGCACTGTAATTAATTCTATAAAAACAGATCTGCTGCCCGAAGGTGCAAAACTTGTTTATGTCTCTCCTCTTGAGATCATGCTCCTTAAAATGAAAATCGCACTTGTATTAAGTCTATTCACTGTAATTCCTATTATGTTGTACATGGCTCTTAAGATCATATTACAACGAAAAAACATTCAGATAAACATAGACTCAAAGTTTTGGTTACTCATTTTTTTAGTAATGCTTATTATATTTGTTGGAGGTGTTAGTTATGCATACTTTTTCATGTTACCTCTTTTCATTGATTACCTCTATGTTGATGCATCTGCATCCGGAGTTGTTGCAACTTATTCAATATTTAGTTTCATTTCATTTGCAGTACAAACCTCAATAATATTCGGTTTTGTATTTGAGACTCCAATTATCCTGTTCTTGTTGAACAGATTTGGTTTGGTACAATATAGTACACTAGTGAGCTACCGGAAACATATCTATATCATTTGTCTAGTTGTGGCTGCTTTTATTACTCCATCTCCAGACATATTCAGTATGGTATTGGTTTCAATTCCACTATTAATTCTCTTTGAGATAAGTCTTATAATAGTCAGGATTTCAAATGTTGGAAGAAAGAAAAATAAAACAGCATGATATAGTTATACTTTGTCAAAAATTATTATCTTTCATTCAACGTATTGTCGTTATCACAAGTTCAATTTTCTCATTTAAATTTTTCATTCTCTTTTTTCAAACTGGCTACAAGTGCTTGTCCAAGAGATATGCCGGCATCTCCGCATGGCACTCTGCTATGGGATATAAATTCAAATCCAGCTTCTTTTATATCATCCTGTATCCTACAGGCAATGTGCTCATTATATGCCACCCCACCTGTTAATCCAATAACTCCAATATTGTTCTTCTTTGCAGACCTTATAGCAAGTTGAGCCATTCCCTTTGCAAAAGCATCTTCATATGCATAGGCCAGATCCTCAACAGTGTGATCATTTTTGAGTTCATATAACTGATAAAGAAGCGAACTAGTATCGAAAATACTGTCCTTAATTACAGGGTGTAATTCAAATGAAGCATCTTTTCCTGCTCTGGCACTTGATTCAAGTTTCATAGCAGGTTCACCTTGATAACTCCGGTATTTGCATATTCCCAAAAGTGCAGCTGCAGCATCCAGTACTCTTCCTGAGCTGCTGGACATAATTACATTTATCTTTTTATTAAGTTGTTCTAATACTGTCTTTGCTTCCTTTGGCCCGTATTTTAACTCAAAGGGAAAGCTCAGCAATTCTTCGCTTCCAATTACATCCTTGAGCATTCCCATAACCATACGTTCAGGATAATATGAGCAAAGGTCCCCTCCGGCCATTGATTGTGGTTTTAGGTGGGCGCACCTTTTATAATCAGTGTACCCGGATTCAAGTATCTCTCCTCCCCATATTGTCCCATCAGTGCCGTAACCCACTCCATCAAGGGCTATGCCGATTATCCTCGCATCCCTATCAAGTTGTGCATCAGCCATTAGGGATACAACATGTGCATGATGGTGTTGAACAGGTACAACCGCCTCTCCACCGTTATCCTTTGCAAATTTGGTGGTATTAAACTGTGGATGAAGGTCACAACCCCAGTATTCAGGTTTGATTGAGGTAAGGCCTGAGAATTTCCAAAACACTTCAGAATGGTATGTGGCTGTTTCAAAATGGTTAGTGTTACCTATATGAGGTGATATGTATGCTCTATTGCCGGATGCAAACATGATTGTGTTGCTAAGCTCAGCTCCGACTCCTACTGAAGGTCTGACTTTAAAAGGCAATTCTATGGGGTGAGGGACATAGCCGCGGGAGCGACGGATAAATACAGGGCTCTTTGCAATGTACCTGATAACCGAATCATCTATACGGTTCTCTATTTTAAGATCATGTATTAGGTAATGGTCTGCAATTGCTGATAGGTCCTTTATCGCGGCATCAGGGTCAATCACCATCGGAAGGCCTGGTATATTGGCAGATGTCATCACGTATGCAGAGCTTGATGTATATTGAAAAAGAAGCCGCTGAATACCCGAATATGGTAACATTATTCCTATATTATGCAGCCTAGGTGCTATGCTAGCAAATGGATAGTTTTCATCTTTTTTATCTAGGACAACTATAGGTCTTTTGCTGCTTTGAAGAATTTTTTCCTCTTCTTTGTCTAGATAAACCAGCTGTCTTGCAGCTGGAATATCTTTTACCATGATAGCAAATGGTTGCTGGGATCTGCCAAGTCTTTTTCTCAACAGGTCAACAGCTTCGTTTTGAAAGGCATCACATACCAGATGAAATCCACCATATCCTTTCACAGCTATTATTTTCGCTGAATCTATAGATGCTGCGCATTCTACTATAGCATCGTTACCCCGTGAAGAAACCATTCCATTATTGTTTGTAAAACTTACTTCAGGGCCACAATCATGACAGCATACTGTCTGGGCATGGAATCTTCTATCAGCAGGAGTTGTATACTCTTCATTACATGTTGCACACGGCTGAAAAGAGTTCATGGATGTATTGTATCTGTCGTAGGGCAGAGACTTGATCATAGTATATCTGGGACCGCATTCCGTACATGAGATGAAAGGATATCCATAACGCCTGTCATGAGGGTTTGAAAGCTCTTCGATACAGTTCTTACAGATGCCAATGTCGGGCACTAGGATAGAACTTGGAGTAGTATCCGCATTGCTTCTTATGATCGAAAAATTACTGAAATTCGATATTTCTATATCTTCAGATTTAATGGTGTCTATCTCGCTATGGGGGGGTTTTTCAAAATCCAGGTCATGAAGAAATTTGTCTACCTGCAATATGCTTCCTTGCGCTACAATTTCCACGCGGCCACCCGTGTTGCGCACATATCCGCCAAGATTATGTTTTTTTGCAATGCGATAGACAAAAGGTCTAAAGCCTACTCCTTGCACGATACCTTCGACGATAATTTTCTTGCAAACACAAGCCATTGATTTTTCAGTCCCTACAACGTGTTTACTCTCGAATTCTTGCGACATATGATCTGTTTAGATATACTATGCCTACAAAAGTGAATAGAAAAATATAGTACAATATAATTTAACTTTCCCTTGCAAAATGAAAAAGTTAGAAAATTGAATTGATAGATTAATTTCCGATCATATGTTCATCATATGAATCTATCTCGATCTCAGAACTCTCCGCATCAAATACTATCATACCCGTTTTCAGCGTACGTGCCTCTTCCGGAGTAAGCTTGCAGCATACAGCCTTTTCAGATATTATAGCACTGTTTCCCAGAGGATCTTCTACTATTATAGTGAGTTTCTGCTTACCATCTATTGCCTGCTGTATCATTTCTTGCAACTGCAGGCCACGTTCGTATTTTTCAGGTTCTTCTGCAACCCATTTAGTTGCAGTGACCACCACTCCAAGTATTCGATCAAGCAAACCTTCAATATTAGTAATATAAGATTCAGAGATGGACCCCGGTTCAACCATTATTCCAAGTTCAGGTACTTTTATGGTTCCTGAGGTGGAGCGCACAAACTTAGCATAAAGATCTTCAGGCCCCTCTATGATCAATTCATATCTCACTGGTTCTTTCTGAGATAGGATTATCGTATCAGTGAAGCGAAAACTACAATCGCAGCATGCCGTAATATACATGACATCCCCAAAATATGGGATGTCATCCCTTTCCCAGTTTATCAGAATCTCTTTGTGGCACAGAGGGCACTGCGTACGAGTTATGAATGCGTTCTGTAAAGACTCAACTGTCAATATCTTCCACCAACTATCTTTGAACGATCAATTTTGATGCCCATGGGGGTTACAAGTACCTGGTCTTCTTTAAGTCCGGCTATGTCTCCATGCACATCTATGACAACATCCTTCAGGTCCTTCAGAGCCCTGTCCAGCATGAGTTTATCATTTTTGATAGTGGATATATCGATCATTAGGATATTGCCCTCATACACTTCTTTCTTGAGCAATGCAAGATCATTCAGGTTAGTAAGCTCTGCTACTCTCACATATGTTTCCGCAGGCTCTTCTCCTACCACTTCTTCATACTTGCTCAGATCAAGCTCAGTGAACTCATCTTCACCGGTAGACGATTTTTTAGTTGCGCCAAAAAACTTATCCATTATCTTTGCCATAACATGCACCCTTTATCAGATTGTAGTATTTATTTCATTATTTATGATTGATCTAGTTAAACATTATCTCTTACACTGGTTTAGCAACTTCATTATTTATAAGAACTCTCATATATTTTAATGATTATGCCTTGTACCTCTCTACAATTCGAGATTCCATATCTCATCACCCACATGATGCAGGGATTTCACAGCTTTTCCAGAATCAGAAACCATTTCTGTTCCCGGAACAAGTGCCTTACCGATGGCAAGAGGCTTACCATATTTCTCTTCTTTGATGATCACAGGATCGCCTTTCAAAATACTCTCATCAGCACGGACTATGCCGGGACTCATAACATCCGCACCATTTACCACAAAGCGCACGGCACCCGAATCAACAACTACCATATTCTTCTCAAAGCCAAGTTCCATGACGCCTCGCACAGTCGGGAAATAGATATTGTCAACTGCAAATAGAAGCACTTTCCCGTCTATGAGTATCACAGAAGTATCGCCTGCCTCAGCATGTTCGAATTTGCTCGATGCAAACTTCTGCACTACTGTGTCTCCATATATCAATGTGAGGTCATCAAGCAGTTTATTTTTGGCAGATTTCCTAAGTTGTATCCTTCCTCTGATCTTCAATAGACCACCTGGTTACTTTTTCCAGTGATTAATATCATAGGTCACTAGCACAATTAAAGATTACGAAAAGGGAAATAGTTTCCCTTTTCATCTAATTACTACAACTGGAATGCCTCTTACATCCAGAACATCCACAGCTCTGCCAGCAGATATCACTTCTTTTTCGATTTCCACGCTCTCAGGACCAAGCTCTACAATACCACTACTAGTGTGCAGACTGATCTTGCCATTCTGCTCCATCTCGCTTACTACCTTTTTCGGGTTAGCTTCAATCAAAGCTTCAATTATAGCTTTTGCCTGACCTTTGAATTTAGGGCCAATAACTCCCATGTTAGGCTTGACATTCACGGGGACGTGTTCGAAATCAGGGTTGCCTGCAATCACTTCTACTGGTGTGTTTGTTGCACCAATGATATCTATCGCATCAGTAGAAACTCCATATATCTCCAATTTCTTCAAAGGAGCGTTAAGGGCTATGCCATGTTCGGATTTATATCTCCTTACATTGCTTACGATCTCTTTTATGAGTTCTCCTGACTTGCTTGCTTCTTCATCCTTCCAGGAGGCGTCAGCCTTTGGCCAGGATTGTATATGTACACTGCCGGTTCCCAGCCTCGAATACATTTCCTCTGCGAAGAAAGGTGCAAATGGGGCAAGCAATTTAGCCAATACGTCTATTGTCACGTATAAGGTATATTGCGCTGCTTTTCGGTCCATTACATTGTTACCATACAAGCGGGATTTGACAAGTTCTATATAATTGTCTGCTACAACTTCCCAGGCAAAACCTCTTATGGCCTTGAACGCCTCATCGAACTGATATGCATCCATGTTCGCAGTTACTGTAGTTATCAGTTCGTACAACTTATCGAACAGCCATCTGTCAACAATATGGAGTTCCTCTTTCCCGACTACATCGGATTTATCCAGATTATCGAAGTGGGATGCAGAGAACCTGTATATACTCCACATCTTGGCAAAGAAGCGTGATGCGGATACTACATCCTTCCAGCGGAACATTACGTCTGAACCCGGAGCACCTCCGATAGCTGCCCATTGTCTGAATGAATCAGCGCTGTATTTTTCGATGACTTCTTCGGGAGAGATTATATTGCCCAGGGACTTGCTCATTTTGTGGCCATCCTCTCCCAGGACCATACCATTCACAAGTATGGAATCCCAGGGGCGTTTGCCTGCAAGTGCCATGGAGCGGAGAATTGTATAGAAGGTCCATGTCCTGATAATATCATGGCCCTGTGGTCTCAGTTGTGCCGGAAGTCTCCTTTTGTGATCAGTGAGCCAGCCAGTCACATGCTGAACGGTTATAGATGAATCCATCCATGTATCAAGCACATCCTCTTCGGGTTCGAAATTAGTGCTACCGCATTTGCTGCATGGTTCCTTGGGTGATTCCTGTGTAGGGTCAATGGGCATCCACTCTTCCTTTGCTACCATTACCTCTCCACATTCCTTACAATACCATACAGGTATAGGAGTTGCAAATATGCGCTGTCTGGATATACACCAGTCCCATTCCATTGTACCCAGCCAGTTCTCGAGCCTGACCTTCATGTGCTCAGGTGTCCAGTTGATCTCATCGGCAGCCTTTTTGACATCATTGGTATCTATCTTGACGAACCACTGCTTTTCAGATAGGATCTCAATGGGTGTGCTACATCTCCAGCACATTCCTACATTCTGCTCGAGTTCCTTCTGCTCGTATAGGTAGCCTTCTGCTTTCAGATCTGCTATAACAGCTTCCTTACATTTCGGAATTGTCATACCTGCGTATTTGCCTGCGATCTTTGTCATAAGGCCGTTCTTATCAATTGCCTTACGCAAGGGTAGCTTATGTTCCACCCACCAGCGCACATCCTGCTTATCACCAAAAGTACAGATCATCACAACACCCGTACCAAATGCAGGATCAACTACACTATCGCCTATTACGGGAACTTCATGTCCAAAAAGAGGTACTTTTACCTTACTTCCAATATGTGCGTTGTAGCGTTCATCTTCAGGATTAATTGCAACTGCCACACATGCTGCCATTAGTTCAGGCCTGGTGGTGGCAATCTTTAATTTATCAAAATTAAGGAAATTCAGTTTTGTTGTCCTGCCTTCATATTCTACTTCTGCAAAGGCAATAGCAGTTTCACATCTTGGACACCAGTTAACAGGATGCTCGGACTGGTATATCCTATCCATATCGTACATCCTGCGGAAAGAGCGCTGTGTTTTGGAGTAGTATGCAGGTTCCATGGTGATGAACTCATTACTCCAGTCCACGGAGAAACCTAAGTTCATCATTGTATTACGCATCTTTGCAATGTTACCGATTGTCAGTTCACGGCACATTCTCCTGAACTCTTCCCTAGGTACATGGTTCTTTGTGATCTTGTGGATTTCTTCCACCTTTACTTCTGTAGGAAGTCCATGGCAGTCCCATCCCTGTGGAAACATCACATTGTATCCGCACATACGCTTGTAACGTGCAACAAAATCAATGTAACACCAGTTGAGAGAGTTTCCTATGTGGAAATTACCAGTAGGATAAGGTGGAGGTGTGTCGATGATGAACTGCGGTCTTTTATAATCTTCCCAGTCGAAATGGTACATGGACATGTTCCATGCTTCTTTCCACTTTGGCTCGACTTCATGAGGGATATATTCTTTTGGAATTGTCATTGCAACTCTCCGATAAATATGATCTAGTGATTGTATAGTACCCGTAACAGTGGTTTATCATTATTTAAATATATCTGGTTGATGTAGCTTGTATGTGCAATATACCTCTTTGGTATCTGGGTACTGCATACCGAAAATCCTTTATATGAGCCGGTTCAAAGCCATAAGGGGGTAGTTATTAAACTGTATTGGAAGGGATTACATGGGCAAGAAAATAGCTGTTTTCGCTTTTAATGGTGAGCCAATGTGTTTTGCTCACGCGTTGATGAATGCTATTGATATGAAAGAGAGGGGCCACGATGTTAAACTTATCATCGAGGGCTCGGCTACAAAGCACGTATCTGATCTCATCGATCCTACAAAGCCATTTTCAAGCCTTTACATGAAAGTGAAGAAGGCGGGACTCATCGACTGTGTTTGCAGGGCATGTGCTCAGAAGATGGATAGCATTGACAGTGCCAAAGAACAAGGCCTCCATTTATGTGATGAGATGTTCGGTCATCCCAGCATGGCCAGGTACGTAGAGGAAGGCTATGAAATTGTCGTATTCTGAATGAATTGTACAGGAGGATGTTGAAATTTTAAGCCAAAAGATGTTGAAAGCACTTAATGAGCAGATCAACAAGGAGATGTATTCAGCTTATCTTTATCTTTCCATGTCTGCACATTGTAGCCACGTTGGATTGGATGGTTTTGCCAACTGGTTCATGGTGCAGTATCAGGAAGAAAACCTGCACGCAATGAATATCTACAGCTACATAAATGATCAGGGTGAAGAAGTAGTCCTCCAGGCTATAGAGAAGCCGCCATCGGAGTTTGGCACACCCATGGAAATGTTCCTGGCTACATTGAAGCATGAACAGTTTATAACAAAGTCTATTCACGGACTGGTAACTCTTGCCTTGGATGAAAAAGACTATGCTACTCAGATATTCCTCCAATGGTTCGTTACAGAACAGATCGAAGAAGAGAATAATGACAATGAGATCATATCCAAGCTTAAGCTTATAGGAGATAACGCCAGTAGTCTATTCGTACTTGACAAAGAACTCTCAGTGCGTGTGTTCACACCACCACCGGCAGAAGAATGAACGTAATAATATTTTCTTTATTAAATAAGAGGTGAAATAATGCAATTTGGGGAAGTACTCAAAGGAAAAGAAGCAGAAGGTAAAGAGAAGCATGTTCCGACCATAGAAGTCATAAGAGGTCATGGGTCAACAGGTGCTGATTTTGTAAGGGTAGTTGTGGGTAAGGAAGTACCCCATCCCAACACAGTGGAACACCACATTGAATGGGTGGAACTTTACGGTATTACAAAGGATGGAAAGACCATTGACTTTGGAAGAATGAACTTTGAGCCTGTGCACACACAGCCAATAGCCAGCTTCCATGTCAATAATATTGATAATTTCAAGGCATTCTGCGCTCTGGAATACTGCAACATCCATGGTGTATGGCAGAACTGTATCGAAGTTTAATTTACTTCTCTATTTTTTTGCCTCTTTTGAGGTCATTTTCTTTATATACCTGTCCATACTCACTGTAAGAGAAAGATAAGCAGACGGGTGATGCCTTTGTTTGTAATTTTCTTAAAAACGTTGTTCGTGTTATTATTGGCTATTGTACTGTCATATCTGTTCGTGGAATATGTCCTTACCTGCATGCAAAGTTGAAAATGGAAGGTTAATCCTTCCTATTGTAGTCAATTTCCTCGTCGGTGAGGTAGCAGGCCGGGTCATCAGCCCATACATTGTCATAAACAGCTTCAGCCCTTACCCTGAAATTAGCATTGCATACTTCCAGCCATTTGCATTTTGCACATCTGTCAGCATGTTGTTTTATCAGAGGTTTACGGTCCTTAAGACCTGCCATCAGCTCATCAGTAGTATCTCTCCAGATCTCACTGAACTTCCTTTCCCGGATATTTCCAAAAGTATAATGTCTCCAGAACTGGTCTGGATGCACCGCACCATCCCATGAGACACAACCTATGCCTATGCCTGTGGAGTTCCCCTGGTTCATCTGCAGCAGTGAATATACCTCTGCAGCTCTTTCCGGGTCTTCTTTGAGAAGCTTAAGATAGATGTAAGGACCATCACAATGATTATCAACCGTAAGAACTTCTACAGGCATTCCTTTTTCATGCAGCTCTCTGGTTTTTTCCATTATCAGGTCCACTACCTCTCGGCTTTCTTGAAGACTTAGGTCTTCTTCTATCATATTTGAGCCTCTGCCTGCATACACCAGGTGATAGAAACATATGCGTGGGATGTTCTCTTTTTCTAGCAGGTCGAATATGGCGGGAATATCATGCACATTATGCTTATTGATGGTGAACCTAAGGCCAACTTTGATACCCTCACTTCTGCAGTTGCGCAGTCCTTCAAGAGCAGCATCAAAAGCTCCTGCAGATCCTCTGAATTTATCATTTGTCTCCCTCATGCCGTCAAGTGAAATGCCCACATAAGATAATCCGATTTCTTTCAGTTTTTTTGCCGTTTCTTTATCTATGAGGGTTCCATTCGTGGAGATTACTGCTCTTCTGCCCTTGGACTTGGCATATGCGGCTAGTTCTGGAAGATCCTTGCGCATCAGAGGTTCCCCGCCAGAGAAAAGAATCACAGGAGAGCCAAATTCAGCAAGATCATCTATAAGTGCCTTGCCTTCCTCGGTAGTAAGTTCATTCTTATACTCTATATCTCTGGAATGTGCATAACAGTGAGCACATTTCAGGTTGCAGCGTCTGGTCACATTCCATACGACAACAGGTTTTTTGTCAATTGAGAACTGCAAAAGATGGGAGGGGAGTTTTTTAGAATCCCTGCAGTATCTTAGAGCATCCGATGGTTCCACGGTCCCACAATATAGTTTTGAAATTCCGATCATGATAATCGTCCTGGTAAATAAGTAGAATTAGGCATACAAATACAGTTTTTACAGCATTTGTTCTTTAGATATGAAACTTGCATGAGAAAAAGAAAAAATGGTATAAATAGTTTTCAGGAACATGCAGGAAGCATATCCTTGACTTTCCTTAATATTTCTTCAAAAGTGTACTCCTCTGGAATTACGGATACATTTACTTTGTAGCTACGCAATGTTTCAGCTGTAGGCAAGCCAATAGCTGCTACTATAGATCCATTAAGCACCTTTTGTATCTCATTTTCGGCTTCCATTTCTTTTGCCACTTCAAAGAAATTATGTATCATCATAGAACTGGTAAATGCAAACGCTGTGATCTTGCCTTCTAAAGCAGATCTTATCAGATCCTTTTGCTCCTCGCCATCAGGTTTGAATAAGCTGTATACCTTTGTTTCCAGCACATTTGCGCCACAACGGGTAAGTCCCTCTGTGAGCACACTTGAACCAAAGACGCTGCGAGCCAAGTCTACATTTTTACCTCTTACGTCCTTACAAAGATATTCTACAAGGCCCTTTGAACTGTACACTCCGGGCATCCCCATGACATTTATACCTTTTTCTTCGAGGGCTTTTTTAGTAGTAGGCCCGATAGCTATGACATTTATACGATTTAAAGCTTCTATGAACATATCGCGCATAGCGTAGGGTATCTTCCGCAATGTGAAGTCCAGTCCGTTGGCACTTGTGAATATTACATAGTCTGCTTCTTTTTTTACAATATGCTCAAAAAAGGGCTTGAATGAAGAATCCTGCATTCCTGTAAGTTCTATCATAGGAACAGCCATAGCTTCAAATCCCATGGATTCTGCAAGCTTTACTGATTCTTCTTTATATACTGATGGCCGCATGATGGCAATCACAGGTCTTTTTTCTTCTGTCATTTTTAACTCCTTCCAAAGATCTGTTCGCCAAGTTCATCATGCAATTTCACGACATCACCAATTATTGTAATAGCCGGAGCTTTTACCTTTTTTTCCTTTTTGAGGGAGACAATGTTCTCAAGAGTACCCACAGTTACTTTCTGGTCAGGCCGGGTTCCCCGTTCTATGAGTGCTATTGGTGTTGACGGATCTTTGCCGTATCTCATAAGTTCATTCACATTGCGTTCCAGCATCTTGACGCCCATCAGAATCACAATCGTACCAGAGAACTTTGCAAGTGTTTCCCAGTCCAGAGCGCTTTCTTCCTTGGTGGGGTCTTCATGACCGGTTATAAAAGTGACCATTGAGGCATGATCTCTGTGCGTTACAGGAATTCCTGCATAGGCAGGTGCGGAAATAGCAGATGTTATGCCTGGCACAATCTCAAAACTAATTCCTGCCTTTATTAATTCCTGAGCTTCCTCTCCGCCCCTTCCAAATACGTAAGGGTCTCCTCCCTTGAGGCGTACTACCATCTTTCCTTTCTTTGCCTTTTCCACAATCAGTTCGTTAATCCTGTCCTGGGATAAAGTGTGGTCACCTGCATACTTTCCCGCATCTATCTTCTCTATCTTTTCAGGGATTGAAGAAAGTATTGCTTCACCCGGAAGCTGGTCGTATATGATCACGTCTGCACTGTCAATAAGCCTTCTTGCTTTCAAAGTAAGCAGCTCTGGGTCTCCGGGACCAGAACCAACAAGATATACTTTTCCGTTATCAGTCATTATCGCAAAACCTGTCGTGTTTTTAAAAGATGAAGTGATAAAGTTATTTATAGGCATCGTTGTGATGCCATTATAACTGTTGTCTAAATGACAAACTATCCTAAGCGTAGAACAGTACAGCAGATGATCTCCTCTCTAGAAATCTACTTTTGCTTTCCAAGTATGTAGAATATCATTTCCCTGTTAAGTTTTCCTTCCCTCTCAATCTTATCAGCTATCTCCGCTTCAGGTATGCCCTCAGCCTTCATTTCCTTAATTTTGTCTATGATTGCAGGTGATATGCTGAAGTATTCGTTTATATCCTTCCTGTGACCCCATACATCTCCTTCCACCAGCTTGATATTCTGCATTTGCAAAAACATTTCTATGGACTTGGAAACTGTTCTTCTGTATGAACTCGGTATCTGAATGACCTCTACCTTTGTGCAGGTCTGTACAAGGCTAAATATATCCTTGTTCGAAGGGCGGAAAGCGAGATGTATCACTTTCTCATTAGGACTCAGTTCATTAATCTCTTCTCTGGAACTTACAACTCTTATTTTCATAGGTGGCCCCCCCACCGGTTTGATTCAAAAATTAACTTATTAAACAAATTATGCATTTCACCTATTAAATAATTGTCGATTGAACGAGATAAAATGTCAGATCTTATCTGGAAAAGCGCATACGAACGGCATCAGCATGTGCCTGTAGCCCTTCTTTCTCAGCGAGTGAGATCACAGTATCTCTTATCGTGGCAAGTCCTTCCTTGCTAATGCGCTGGATACTGGAAACCTTCAGGAAATGCATTATATTGAGGCCAGAGTACATTCTAGCATATCCGGCAGTGGGTAATACATGATTTGTACCAGATGCATAATCCCCTACGGGAACAGGGGCATAGTTACCTACGAAAATGGAACCCGCATGTTCTATGTTCTCAAGTGTTGCATTGTTGTTCTTAGTCATAATCTCCAGGTGTTCAGGAGCGAAGCTGTTGGAGAGATCTATGCACTGCTCTATGGAATCAGCTATCAGTATAGCTGCATTTTTAAGTGATGAACTTACTATCTCTTTTCTTAAGGTGCTTTGTGCCTGTTTCAGTACTTCTTCTTTAACCTTAGAAGCCAGTTTCTCCGAGGTGGTTACAAGTACTGATACAGATTGAGGATCATGCTCTGCCTGTGCTATCATGTCGGATGCAATCATTTCAGGATGTGCCGAGTCATCGGCAATGATAAGGACTTCACTTGGCCCTGCAGGGAAATCTATCTCTACCATATCTCTTATCTGCATCTTGGCTGCTGTTACATACACATTTCCGGGACCTATGATCTTGTCCACTTTCATTACACTCTCAGTACCATAAGCCATTGCAGCTATTGCCTGTACACCGCCTACACGGTAAACATGGTCAGCACCAGCAACTTTTGCTGCTGCCAGAGTAAGGGGGTTAACGCTTCCATCAGGGCCGGGAGGCGTGCACATTACAATATTTTTAACACCCGCAACCTTTGCAGGTATGATAGTCATGAGTGCGGTTGAAGGATAGGAAGCCCTGCCGCCGGGTACGTAAGCACCCACGCTTGTAAGGGCAGTGACCTTTTGTCCAAGTTCTATCCCTGGGGAAAGCTGCATGAACCATATTTTATCAGGCATCTGTGCCTCATGGAATTTGCGGATATTATGTGCAGCTATTTCCAGATGCTTGATGAGTTCCTTATCTATAATGTTGTATGCTTTTTTTATCTCTTCTTGGGATACTTCGATGGCATCGATCTTTGCACCATCAAAACGGTGTGTATATTCTCGAAGGGCTACATCTCCGTTGCTACGCACATCTGCAAGGATAGAGGAAACAGTATCATTGACATTAGCAAGTTCCCCTCCTCCTCTTTCTATGAGTGCCTGTATATCCTTTTCAGGAAGCTCTGATAATTTTCCGTAAAGCATAATTTATCTCCCTCTAAATGTGTTCTACTCATCAAAGTCACTAAAGGTCCTTTGTCGTCTCTCCATTGGCCTATAGGCTGTTCCAGCAGAGCCAGTTTCATTATCATCTTCTGCTGAGTGTGTACCTCTAATACTGTTCATTATCTTTTCTGCGATCTTAGTGCCTATTAACTTGGCTATTCTCTCAACACCAGCCCGTTTTATCAATTCTACTGACGTAATTCCGGCATCATACAACTTGCGAGCACGCACCCGGCCAACATCACGGATACCCAATAGTTCAAGTAATTGTGAGTTAGCTCCATACTGTATGCGTTTTTCCAATTCATAGGCTTTTTCCACTCCCTGGATATCCATGGTTTCTGCAAGCCTGGCCGTAGCATGCATCAGCCATTGTGCCATGTCAGCAAAAGCGTGTATATCACCTTCTCCAACGTTGAACTGGTTAGTGATCTCATCCATGGTAACCTCATCTATCCACTTCATCATCAATAAAGCAGTTTTTACTTCTCCCAGGAACCATTCATACTCTATGGCCTTGAAAGGACTGGGCATTCTGGCAAATTCTTCCTTATGGGCAGTTGCAAATTCATTGATCGAGGCATAATCAGAACTGCGCATGTAAAGCTGTTTCATGTCAGGAGTACTGCATACAAGATGCATTAGAGTAAGGTCAGTAAGGTTTTTGGTTTTCTCTAATCCATCGAGTATGATCGCTGCCGAGAGCGGATCAACATATAGCATGGAAACAACTTTTCCAAGCCTTGTAGCCCTGAGCCTGTCTTCATTCTGCAACATACCATGTTCCAGCAGGAATGATATGCTTTCTTCCACAAGTTCCTGAAGATTACGTGCTTCCTGTTGGTGTGCAAAAAATGTTGCACTCATAAACTCAATTAGTCCTTCTTCACTTGAGGCAAAACCGTTGACCACAGTAGAAAGGACGTGGGTACGCAGGGCATTCTCTGTACCAAGTTTAGACCAGATGTCTTCGGCTTTGGCATTGATATAATTCTCAAAAAGTGATTCCATCTCGTCATATGAGCGGGCAATGAGTATCGATTCTCCATATGGGTCTAGATGCGGTCTGCCAGCTCTACCAGCCATTTGTTTATAATCCAGGACAGGTATTGGCTGCATTCCAAAGTTGGCATCATATCTCTTGTAGCTACGGATTACTACTCTGCGTGCAGGCAGATTAAGCCCGGCTGCAAGGGTAGGTGTGCTGCATATTACTTTGATTATATTGTTCCTAAATCCATCTTCCACAAGTCTTCGATGAGCCGAGTTCAATCCTGCGTGGTGGAAAGCAACTCCATTTCTCACACATTGTGCAAGCACTCTGGAAGCTTCTGTTTCAGATGCTTCTTCTATCGCATCCACTATATTATCAAGGGAATTGCGCTCCGGTTTGCTAAGTACTTTTTCTACATGTCTTCCCAGCTTCTTTGCAAAGCCCACACAATTCTTGCGGCTGCTTTCAAATACAAGGCATTGTCCACCTTCTTCCAATGTACCCATAACAATATTTATGCCATCGTCAGAGGATGTTATATCAACGGATTTCTGAGAGCCGATGAAATTTATTGTATCGGCATAGTATACGCCTTCATGCAGGTCTGTGGGTCTCCATTCGCTTAGTATAAGTCCACCTTTAAGCCAATCAGCTATTTCCTGTGCATTCCCTACTGTTGCGGATAATGCAATAATTTGAGCTTTTGGATTAAGTTTCCTCAATTTGGTGATGGTTACTTCAAGGGTTGGCCCTCTGTTAGCTGAATCCAGTAAATGTACTTCGTCCACTACTATAGTGGTTATGTCCTGCATCCAAGCTGTCTCATTACGCAGGAGGGAATCTGCTTTTTCAGATGTTGCAACTATTATATCATTAGAGCCAAGCCACTCGTCTCTTGCTTCAAAATCCCCTGTTGATATACCGGTTCTTATTCCGATTTCTCTGAACTTCAAAAAACGGTCCATTTTCTCGGATGCCAGTGCTCTTAGGGGTACTATATATAGTGCTTTTCCACCCCTTGATATGGAACTCAGCATCGCAAGTTCAGCTATCAGCGTCTTTCCGGAAGCTGTAGGTATTGCTGCAACTATGTTCTTTCCTTCAAGAAGACCTTTTGTAATGGCTTCATCTTGGGGAGGGTACAATTCTTCTATACCCGATCCTAAGTAAAAAGCAATCACTTTTTCCGGCAGGCTTAGTTCTTTGATCTTCATAAGGAATCATCTGAAAGATGGTCTGATGTCTAATAAAAGTTGCTTCTTTATTTGTCTCAGTTTGTCGTAGATCACTTGTATCATTTAGCGATCAGTTCTTATATCAAGACGCACAGGGAAATTAAATATATGTCCATTTTAGGAAACGCTTCTTTTTCTTCTTTGTCAGCTATGTCACTATCGAGTTTAGCTGAATCATTATCGTTGCATTTTGTTAAGGTTGCATTTGTTATATTGATAATTTTCTTCACTGTACTCATTGCGAGGATAGTGGACAAACTTATGGTCACACAAGTGCGCATAATGAATAAGAAAATGAACATTGATCAGACCTCTTACAGTATTATAAGGCATTCCAGTGTAGCTGTTATCTATCTGATGGGTTTGGTAGTCACAGTTTCCAGCATCCCCTTCCTTGAAAAAATCTCTGTTGCTCTGTTAGCAGGTGCAGGTTTTGCTGGTATTGTAGTGGGTCTTGCTGCCCAGAATACTCTGGGAAATATTATTTCGGGTGTTTCACTTGCGTTCTTTCGACCTTTCAGAGTTGGAGATAGAGTTAATGTGATGAATGAATATGGTAAAGTTACCGATATTACTTTGCGTCATACTATTGTAAGAACATGGGACAATCGCAGGCTCATAATTCCAAATAGTGTTATTGGGAGTGAAGCCATTATCAATTGGTCTATAGAAGATCCTACGGTGAGGTGGCTTGTGGATGTAGGAATAAGTTATGACTCAGATATAGATCTGGCACGTAAGATAATGCTTGAAGAGGCAAAGAAGCACGTCAATATCATGACTTATCTGGAGCTTAAAATATATGACCCGACTATTCCAAGAGAAGAGACCATCCAGGTCATGGTGACTGAGCTGGGTGATTATGCTGTAACTATGCGCCTGTATTTCTGGTGTTTGGATCGTAAATATTGTTTTTCTACAGGCTGCGATCTTCGTGAATCAATTAAGAAAAGGTTCGATGCCGAAGGTGTGGAAATACCATTCCCATATCGTACCATAGTTTACAAGGATAAGCTGGCTTCAAATGCGAGACTGGCTAATGATCAAGTTGACGATCAATCTCCTGTTTTATCTCCTGATGTCATGTAAAGGAGTTAAGTTGTCGTAGAATGTTCAAAAAAGTATGGCCTGCTAATTCAGCGGGCCATTCTTGTATTCTATAAAATTATTCGTTGCTCAATTTTCCGCTGAAGTACATATCATAAGATGCCATGTCAAAGTGACCGTGACCGCTGAGATTAAAGAGAATGGTCTTCTCTTCGCCTGTCTGCTTGCACTTAAGCGCTTCATCTATGGCACATTTTATAGCATGTGCAGATTCTGGGGCGGGTGCTATTCCTTCGCTACGTGCAAAGGTTACTGCTGCATCGAATATCTCTACCTGGTGATAGGCGGTTGCTTCCATCAAGCCGTCAGCAACCAGCTTACTAACTATAGGTGAGGCACCGTGGTATCTAAGACCACCTGCATGAATGGCTGGCGGTATGAATTCGGATCCAAGGGTGTACATCTTTAGAAGTGGTGTCATCTGTGCCATATCGCCGAAGTCATAATCGTACTTACCTGATGTCAGGCTGGGGCATGCAGAAGGTTCCACTGCAATGATCCTTGTATCTGTTTTGCCTGCGATGTTGTCTCTTATATAGGGTAGACTGATTCCTGCAAGGTTACTTCCTCCGCCACAACATCCGATCACAATATCTGGGAAGTCTTCGGTCTTTTCGAACTGTTTTTGCGCCTCAAGGCCTATTACTGTCTGATGAAGGCATGTGTGGTTAAGAACGCTACCCAGAGCGTATTTTGTATTGTCGTTCAGGGCTGCTTCTTCAATAGCCTCACTGATTGCTATTCCCAAACTTCCGCTGGTATCGGGGTATTTCTCAAGGATCATTCTTCCAAACTGTGTTTCATTGCTTGGTGAAGGGATAACATTTGCACCCCACAGGTTTATCAGAGACTTTCTGTATGGTTTCTGGTAGAAACTGGAGCGTACCATATACACTTTACATTCGATGTCGAAATAGTTGCATGAAAGTGATAGTGCACTACCCCACTGGCCAGCGCCTGTTTCAGTAGTTATTCTCTCTGTGCCTTCTTTCATATTGTAGTATGCCTGGGCAATGGCAGTATTTGGTTTGTGGCTGCCGGCAGGGCTTACACTTTCATTCTTGTAGTATATCTTTGCGGGTGTGCCAAGTGCTTTCTCAAGCCTGTGTGCCCTGTAGAGAGGAGATGGTCTCCAGAGCTTGTATATCTCCAAAATATCCTGTGGAATATCGATATATTTCTCAGAACTCATCTCTTGTTTGATCAGCTCTTTTGCAAATATTGGCTCAAGCTCGGATGGTTTGATTGGTTCCCTGGTTGCAGGATTAAGTGGAGGTGCAAGGGGTTCAGGGAAATCTGCAAGTATATTGTACCAACGAGTAGGCATCTCGTTTTCGTCAAGTAGTATCTTTGTATGTTCCATGGTAAGCCTCAAGCAAATGTATTAAAATGTACAATAATGTGCATAACGCAATTATATTTAGCACTTTTGGTTTTCTTTCCTTTGTTCTGAAATATGTAACTAATCGAAACAGTAAAATATACTGTATAAATACTAACCTGCAAATTAGATTACTTAATATCTAAACACTATATGCTTATTAACACATCAGGTTGATCCGATGACGATACAAAAACCAAGAGGAACAAGGGATTTCCTTCCGCAAGATATGGCTCGCAGAAGACATCTGGAAAACCGGTTGAGACAGGTTGTTAACAGATGGGGTTATCATGAAGTAGTCACACCCACCTTTGAAAACCTCGAACTTTTCACAATGAAATCAGGTGAAGGGGTGGTAGGCGAACTATATAATTTCACCGATAAAGGAGATCGGGAGATGACACTTCGTCCCGAACTCACAGCACCTGTGATGCGGATGTTTGTAAATGAGATGCAGGCAATGCCACGTCCTTTGAAACTTTTCTATTTTGAGAACTGTTTCAGATATGAAAGGCCTCAGAAAGGCAGGTTCAGGGAGTTCTGGCAGTTCGGTGTGGAATTGATCGGTTCCGAAGGCCCGGATGCAGATGCTGAGGTCATAGCCCTAGCAACCGCCATGCTTAAAGTTGCAGGCATTAAAGGTGACCTGCATGTAGGTTATCTGGGGATCATCCGTCATGTGCTAAGTCCTCTGGAGGTTGAACAGCAAGGTAAAATCATGCGTCTTGTGGACAAAAAAGATGACACAGGACTGGATGACTACCTTGAGGGGATTAATGCGCCTATAGACCTGCGTCTGAAGCTCCTTGGATTGATATCCCTTACAGGCAGTGAAGCAGTTTCCAAAGCCCGTAATCTTTTGGGTTCAATTCCTGAACTGGATGCTTTCCAGCAGATCCTTACCCTTCTAGATACCTATGGTATAGGCTATACTATTGATTTCGGTATAGCTCGAGGTCTTGATTATTATACAGGCATGGTCTTTGAGATATATGCCGAGGGTCTAGGTGCACAGAAACAGGTGTGTGGCGGCGGTTCATATAAATTAATCCAGCTTTTTGGCGGAGGAGATGTTCCATCTACTGGTTTTGGTTTGGGCTTTGACAGGATCATGGAGATATATGACATTGAACCTGAACCGCAAAATACCGTGGTGATGATAACTACGGAAAGCACGCGTATCAATGCTGTCCCTGTAGCCTGCAAGCTAAGAGAGTATGTTCCTGTGTATCTGGATATCATGAACAGGAATTTCAAGACTCAGCTATCGTATGCTAATAACATCGGTGCCCGTTATGCACTTATATTAGGTGATAGGGAAGTGGCCCAAGGCCTTTTCACTTTCAAAGACATGAAAACTGGTGTTCAGGAATCCCTTACTCTGAATGAGGTTATTTTAAAACTGACTGGTGAAAACCATTGAGCAGATCTAGTAAATTGCATGCTCTGGCAGCCGACACCACCGCTGCAGCTTCCCTGCCCATGCGGTTCGTGGTAGCTTCCATCCTGCTAATGGTGACTATGGTCCTGTTAGCCACGGCAACTTCAGGTTTTCTGGCCCACATGAAAATGAGCGATCTTGAATCGGAGATTTCCAGGATGGATGCTACGGCTTCGCTTTTATATTCCGGTGGTCCTGGCAGCAATCTTACAATTGAAGTAGATGTTCCAACGGGGTGTACAGTAGTTATGGGGTCGATGCCAGGATATGAAGCCGAATGGCCTCGTGATGCAAAGAACTATTTTCTGGAATATGATGGAAAGTGCACAGTAAGAGAATCCGGGGCAGCCTACACCAATGAGTTAATGGATGGTGTGGCTGTTCTTGGTTCAGGTAAACACCGAGTATTCATGGAGACTACTATTGATCCCTCTGATGGGATGTTGTTCGTCAGAGTGTACGAACAGATATAAGGTTCTATTCAATGTGTTAGGATGAAAGCCATATCAAAATTTCTCCGCGATGAAAGAGCATGGGTGGATTTTATTCTTTCCAGAACTGCACTTATACTTGCAAGTGTGGTGGTCATTGCTGCTGTATATCATTTTGCAGTAAGCATTCAGGATGTGAACCGTCAGAAGGAACTGGACCTATTATCCATGGAGTTAGTATCTTATATAGATAAGGCTGGAAGTAGTCCTGATGAACTGAACATTACTTATGATTTTAATAAGGAATCTCTTCCCTATTTTCAAGGACAACAGTTGGAAGCTATAATTTCCAGTGAATATGTGGTTGTTAATGCCAATATTAATGGAAGGCCAATTATTTCGGCAAGGACTCCTGCTTTCAGAGTATATCCTTATTCATATATGGCCCTCTGCAATGATCTTAGATCAGAATATGGTTCAAATGGAAGTATGGTAGAACCTGTAAGTGCGAACCATAGGGATATAATGGGGTATTTGACTTCTAGGGCAAGGGAAGTGAACTTTAATACCAGTAATCCAGTATACATCCAAAAAACGTTTATATATTTTACAGACAATATAAATGTGGAAAAGATAGGATATGTACTGGTTTATCAATGACAACAGGGCTATGCTTGAACCGCAGAACGATATTTTTGCTACGGCATTATTGGTGCTGGGATTTGTGATTTTTGCTTGTGTGGTGTCAAAAACATACATTGCTCATCAAGATAGTTCTTTCGCACTAGAGAATTATGAACAAGCTTCTCTTATTGCACAGGGCATTGCTCATTCCCAGATGCTTCAGGGCAGCAGACAGGATCTCATGTCTGCTGAAAAGCTCGATGAGCTCAGTGGTCTACACGCTGACCCGCAGGTCTTGAGTCTCTTCTTTGATAGTTTTTCTCCCAACGTTAATTTTCAGGTGGATATTTCAACGGAGGACAGTGAATATGTCTGGCAGATCCGCAAGCCTGCGTCCTCCTTTTCCTCCGTTGGTCAGGTGGCCGCTTCCATACCTGTTACACTGGAGCTTAATCCTATGCAGCAGGTTCCTGGCACATTGACTGTAAAGCTGTTTAAAGGCAGATGGAACTCTTAATGGAAGGTAAATGAATGCGACTGAAAAACATATTAAACATATCAGTATTATCCGATAAAGTGGCTATATCCTCGACCATTGATGTTATGTTCTTTCTGCTGATGGTGTCCCTCTCAACAGTTGTTTTGATGCCTGTTATGCTCTCTTCAGGCCATAATGCAGCAGTACAGGATGTTGCAGCATACAGATTAAATGGGCAGTTGCTCCAGTCTCTTCTTGATAGCAGAGTGGAGAGCTTTGAGTACATAATAGTACCATCTGAATTATCCGGTATTGTTGTTTCTCCTGAAAGTTCAATGGGTATCTGTCAAAGTAGTGAAATATTTGCAAAGGAACACGCTTGCAGGACCTTTGCTGATCTGATTGCTGAAGGTATGCTGTTCTCACTGAACATTGAAGATAACGGGACGTACTATTATCTTCATCCGTTTAGCGCGGAATACTCAGAGGCCACAGAAAGAGTACTTGAAGGCTACCTTAATAGAAGGGTAGGTGGCAGGTACAATTACAGGCTGGAGGCTAACTGGCAGCCGGTTGCAGGATGTGGAACTTCGGGTCAGCTTGCTGTGGGTCTTATTCCTCCTGCTAGGTCTTTTCGGCAGAGTGTGCCAATATCTGTGCCATATAGCAATGCTGTAAGCTTGGCAGACATATCTTCTCCTGTGGATGATCTTAATTTTGGTCTTGCGGTGAACTCTTCTCAAAAGGAACAGGACTTGCGTTTGATATTCGAAGAGTGTATATATCTGGCAGCTTCAAGTTCTTCGGCATCCATCGTAGAGTTGTATTATCCGGAAGAATCTCTTAGGGAGGTAAATATTGGAAATAAATATGTCACAGTAATGGGTGATTCTTTGATAAGATCACCTTCTGACGAGGGGGATATTGAAAGGAGCATCGCTATCGATATGTTTTCTAATGCTGTAAATGTGACCGAAAATATGTGCTTAAACTCAACAGGCAATTTCACAATACTCACAGAAGATAATGTAACATTGATCGGAAACCAGCTTAAGCAAGAGCACACAAATGATATATATTCTCATCTGTCAATAGAGATGTCTGATGAGATTAACAATACTGTGCAGATTATGATGCAAAACAATGATCGTACCACTCTGCTTGATCTTAGGGATAAGCAACTATATTCAATTTTCATGCATGTGAAACCTCCGGCAGCTGAGGTTACTTTTGTGATATGGTAACTTCCTATCACAAATTTTATATGCTATGCAGGTCCATTTACCTCGCCTCGCCAAGGACAATTATAGGCTATATCTCCATAATGTTCAAAGTAGCCTTTATTGAAATCAACAAACTTTATACATAATTTAGATCAAATACTCTCTATTTACGATTACAAGGAGGAATTCAATGGCAAAAATGCATACCCGGAGAAAAGGTCAATCCGGTTCTACAAGGCCAATGCGCTCTGAAACGCCTGCATGGTGCACCATGAGCACTGACGAGATCACAAACGTAGTGCTGGAAATGTGGAAGCAGGGCATGAGCACAAGTCTCATTGGTATGGTCCTCAGGGACAAATATGGAATGCCAGACGTGAAGCTTGCAACTGGAAAGAAGATCACAGCTATACTTAAGGAAAATGATCAGAAGCCACCAGTTCCAGAAGATCTGTACAATCTTGTTGTAAAGGCAATAGGTCTGAGAAAGCACGTAGTTGCAAACCACTCTGACAATCACAACATCCGTTCTTTGCATAACATCGAAGCCAAGATCAGAAGACTTGTGAAGTACTATCAGGCTAACAAGGTGCTTCCAGTTGACTGGAAATACAAGCCGGAAACGGCAGAGATGCTTATTACAAGATAAATGATTGTTTTCCGATGGGTTCTAGCCCATCGGTATATATTCTTTTCTTTTTTTCAGGGCAATTAATCATCTCTTTCTTATGTTTTATCAGGTTTTAAAACACAACAGTAAATATAAATTCCAATATCTTAAAAAAATATAACCAATAATATAAAGACAAAGGTAAAATATAAATTGTTATAGTGCCCACTATAAGGCATGAAAGCGGTCATTCTTGCAGCTGGAGAAGGTCTCAGATGCCGTCCCCTTACGCTTACCCGTTCAAAGGTAATGCTGCCTGTTGCTGACAGGCCTATTCTTGAACACGTTATCCGTTCCCTTGAACAAAATAACATCAAGGACATCCTATTGATAGTTGGTTATGAGAAAGAACGCATAATGAACTATTTCAAAGATGGTGTGGATTTCGGGGTAAACATAAAGTATGTTGAGCAAAAAACTCAACTTGGTACAGCACATGCTATAGAACAGGCGAGAACTGAACTCGCTGGTGAATATGAATTCCTTGCTCTAAACGGCGATAACTTCATAGAACCGAAAGTTATCAGTGATCTTATTAAATCAAAACGTGGAGATGTAACTATACTCGCAGTTAAGACTGAGCATGTGAGTGGATATGGGGTTATCAAGGCTGAAGGACATAAGGTACTGGAGATTATTGAAAATCCAGTCTCTGAAGTTAGCCATCTGGTTAATACCGGTATCTATTACTTCAGTTCTAGGATCTTTGATTTTATAGGGGGGACACCTCTTTCTCCAAAAGGTGAGTATGCGATAACTGATACGCTCCAGAAGATGATCGAGAATGGAATAGAAGTGTCAATGGCTACTACGAGATCATGGTGGTTGGATGCAGTATATGCATGGGATCTTCTGAAACTCAATTCCGTTACTCTTGGGAAGGTAGATCGGAAAGTCGAATCTATTGTAGTAGAAGACGGGGCGCACATTAAAGGAAATGTGTCTATAGGTAAAAATACTATCATCAGATCGGGATGTTATGTAGTAGGGCCTGTCATGATAGGAGATAATTGTGATATCGGTCCAAATGCTGTTATATTACCATCCACTTCCATCGGCAATAATGTATATGTAGGATCTTTCACCAATATCCGTAACAGTATAATTATGAACGATGTACGCATTGGATCTCATGGCTATATTTCGGATTCGATAATCGGAAGCAATTGCCACATTGATCCATACTTCATTACAGAAACAGAAACTAATTTGAACATCATATTAAACGACGAGTTGCATCATGCAGGAAAACTGGGCACGGTCGTTGGTGATGACACTGACGTTGGTCACAGGGTCCTTATAAAAGCAGGTATCATGGTATCCATCAATTGTCGTATCGGATCAGGTGCTATAGTAGACAAAGCGCTGCACCGGGGTACTCTGGTTCTCTGAGGTGATACTAATGTGTGGCATAGTTGGATACGTAGGTACTGAAAATGCAGTTGAGGTCATCATTGGTTCCCTCAAAAAACTGGAATATAGGGGTTATGATTCTGCAGGCATCACCATCCTTAATGGAAATTTTGAAACATACAAGACCGTAGGCAAGATCTCAGAACTCGAAAAAGTAATTCCGGCAGGTTTTACAGGGCATATTGGGATCGGTCATACTCGCTGGGCGACTCACGGAAAACCCGAGACCAGAAATGCTCATCCACATCTGTCATCAAATATCGCAGTTGTGCATAATGGTATCATTGAGAATTATATGCACCTTAAGGAGAAGTTGATGGAGGAAGGGTATGTTTTTTCATCTGACACGGATACTGAAGTAATAGCCCATTTGCTGCATTCAACAATGAAAAATGGAAAAATAACTAACTTATTAGATGCAGTGCGTCATATAATGACAATAATAGAGGGTTCATATGCTATTGCGGTACTGTGCACTAATGAACCGGATCATATCGTACTCGCCCGTAAGGATAGTCCTCTAGTTATTGGTCTTGGCGATAAAGGTTATTATGCAGCATCGGATGTAACTGCATTTCTTCGATACACCAGAAAGGCTGTATACGTCAGTGATAAAGAGCTTGTGTTGATTAGTCCCAAGGGTGTCGAGTTCTACAATAATGATGGTGAAAGAATAGAAAAGCAAGTGGATACCATTGAGTGGAATGAAGAAGCTGCTGAAAAAGCGGGTTATGAACATTTCATGCTCAAGGAGATACACGAACAACCCACGTCTATCCAGGATACATATGCAGGTAAGATATCTGAACTAGAAGGCAGGGTAATACTCGATGAATTGAAGATGGATGAAGACCAGCTAAGGAATCTGCAGAGAGTGACAATAATTGCCTGTGGCACGTCGTGGAATGCAGGTTGTGTTGGTAAATATCTGTTAGAGAACCTCGCAGGAATACACACGGATGTAGAAACAGCTTCAGAGTTCAGATATGGTGATCCTGTACTTTGTGGTCAGGTATTTACTCTTGCTATAACTCAATCAGGAGAAACCGCTGACACGCTTGCAGCTATCAGGAGTTCCCGATCTTACGGATGCAAGGCAGCTGCCATTACTAATGTAGTGGGAAGTACTATTACTAGAGAAACTGATAGTGTGCTTTTCACGCGTGCTGGCCCCGAGATCGGAGTCGCTGCAACGAAAACTTTTACAGCTCAACTTATTGTGCTCTATCTTCTGGCTATCCATCTTGGTACGGTAAGAGGTCGCTTGACTCCTGAAACGGCCAGAGATATATTAGTTGGTATCAAGCAATTGCCGGGGCAGGTACAAAAAATTCTCAACAATAAGGATGCAATTAAGGAATGTGCTGAACACTATGCAAAGGTACAGGACTATTTCTTCATCGGCAGGCATCTAAATTATCCAGTTTCACTGGAGGGTGCCCTGAAACTAAAGGAGATCTCGTATATACACGCTGAAGGGTATGCAGCAGGCGAACTCAAACATGGGCCTCTGGCACTTATCAGCAGTGCAACACCTGTAGTGGCCATTGCAACAAAAGGGCACACATATGATAAAGTGCTGAGCAATATCAAGGAAGTAAAGGCAAGAAGTGCCGAAGTTATAGCCGTAGCAAATCAGAGTGACACTGAGATTACTAAATATGTTGATACGGTGCTAAGGATTCCTGATTGTCATGAACTGTTATCTCCAGTGCTCTCATCGGTAGTGTTGCAGTTGCTTGCATATTACACAGCCCTTGCAAGGGATTGTTCAATAGATAAACCCAGAAACCTTGCGAAAAGCGTTACAGTCGAATGATCTTAAGAGGTTTTATTATGAAATTATTTGGTTCTTCCGGTATTAGGGGACTTGCTAATAAAGAGATTACAGTTGATCTTGCCCTTAAAGTGGGATTGGCACTTGGTAGGTCCCATAAGTCTGCGGTCATTGGTAGAGACCCTAGAGTGTCCAGTGAAATGATAGAATACGCACTCGTATCGGGACTTGTGTCGGCAGGTTGTGATGTTGTCAAAATCGGTGTTGTCACGACCCCTACACTCGCCTACGCTGCAAGAAAGTATGAGTGTGGGGTAATGATCACTGCTTCTCACAATCCTGCTCAGTATGTAGGTATTAAGGTATGGAACCCTGATGGGATGGCATTCGATTCAGCACAGCAGGAAGAGATAGAACGTATCATAGAGCAGAATGATTTCGTGGCTGTGGCATGGAATGAGATTGGCGACATCACCTCAGACAGTTCGGCCATAAAAGATCATGCTGAACTTATCCTAAGCAATGTAAAGCCAGTTAAAATGCGAGTTGTTGTTGATTGTGGCTGTGCTGCAGGTAGCACTATCACTCCTTTCCTGCTTCGGCAAATGGGGTGTGAGGTAATTACTTTAAATGCTCAGCTTGATGGACATTTCCCGGCACGTAATCCTGAACCAATTGAGGAAAATCTTTGGATGCTCAAAAAGGCTGTGAAGGAATTCGGTGCACGTGTTGGTATTGCTCACGATGGCGATGCTGATCGAATGATGGCAGTGGATGAAAACGGAGAGTTCGTTTCAGGAGATGAAATGCTTGCTATCTTTGCATTGCGTGAATGTAAAGACTCAGGAAAGCTTGTGGTGCCTGTAGATACTTCCATGATGGTAGCAGACTCCTTACCCCTTTCAGAAGTGGTTTATACGCGTGTAGGCGATGTCTACGTGGCGGAGGAGCTCAAGAAAGTAGGTGCAGATTTTGGAGGAGAACCTTCTGGAAGCTGGATTTTCCCAAGAGTGTCATATTGCCCGGATGGTATCCTTGCAGCTGCGCTTCTTGTAGAAATGGTACAAGAAACCTCACTTGCAAAAATGCGTGCAGTACTTCCTAAATATCCGACTAAGAGAGGTACTCTTCCATGTGACAACATGGAAAAGGAAAGGGTGATGAAGGTCATTGCTGCAAAAATGAAGCAAATGGGCAAGGTTACAGATATTGATGGTGTACGCGTGGAAATGAAGGATGGATGGGTACTTATCAGACCATCGGGCACAGAACCAAAGATAAGGATAACAGCTGAATCTCGTGAAAATGTAGAAAATCTCTATTCAATGGCCGAGAAGATAGTAAAGGAGAATCTTTGATGAAAGCAGTGATACTTGCAGCTGGTGAAGGTACAAGAATGCGCCCTCTTACAGTTGCACGGCCAAAAGTTATGCTGCCTTTGGCCAACAAGCCTATGCTCGAACATGTAGTACAGGCCTGTATACAGGCACGTATAAAGGAGTTTGTGATGGTGACAGGCTACAAGGAAGAGACCATCAAGGCATATTTCGGGGATGGGAGCAAGTGGGGAGTGCACATTGATTATGTCACGCAGGAAAAACAGCTTGGTACTGCCCATGCAATAGGTTGCGCGAGGAAGTATGTGGATGGGCGTTTTGTTCAGCTAAATGGCGATATGCTTGTAGATCCTCTGCATCTTGAAAAGCTCATAAAGCATAATGAAGTTGCTGTCATAAGTGTGAAGGCCGTTGAGAACCCTTCGGAGTTCGGTGTGATCGTTACAGAAGGCGATAAAGTTATTCATATAATAGAAAAACCTCTTGATCCGCCGGCTAAAACCGTTAATGCAGGAATTTACCTGTTTGATCCTACTATCTTTGATTATATTGACAGGACGCAGCCATCTCCGCGTAATGAATATGAAATTACCGATTCTATGCAGATGATGGTTAACGATGGCATACATGTGGGTTTTGAACCCCTTACCAATATATGGCTGGATGTGGGTAGACCTTGGGATATGCTGGATGCCAACAAGGCTCTGCTTGAAAAAATCAAATCCAAGTGTGAGGGTACTGTAGAACCTATGGCTACTTTACATGGTGATGTGGTAATAGGCGAAGGTACTATCATACGCAATGGCGCATATATAATTGGTCCTGTGGTCATAGGTAAGAATTGCGATATCGGTCCCAACTGTTTTATCAGGTCCTCCACTTCTATAGGCAATAATGTGCATATAGGTAATGGCGTTGAGGTGAAGAATTGTGTTATAATGGATGGCACCAAGATCGGGCACCTTACATACATTGGTGACAGCGTGGTTGGATACGGCTGTAACTTCGGTGCAGGCACTAAGGTTGCAAATCTTCGCCATGATGGTAAGACCATTAAGTCGGTTATCAAAGGCAAGAGGGTGGACACAGGTCGCAGAAAGCTTGGGGTCATCATGGGGGATGATGTCCATACCGGTATAAACACCAGTATTAATGTAGGTGTTGTCATTGAAAACGGTAGTGGCACCAAACCTGGTGAAGTCCTGATGCAATGATGGTGATTCAGTGACATCTGAAAGCACAGCAATGAGCAGGCTTAAAGAGCTTGCAGCAAAAGCTGCTGATGTGATATCTGGACATAAGTACGTGCGCCTCATATCTCATAATGATGCTGATGGCCTTACGTCAGCAGGCATAATGTGCCGGGCTCTTATGAGAAAAGGTATACGTTTCCAGACTACTATCGCAAGCAGATTAGCCCAAGATACTATTGATACTGTTAAGACCAGTGTTTCTGCAGGTGATCTTGTTGTGTTCTGTGATATGGGCAGCAGCCATGCAGAACTTATCAGGCAGATCGAAAATGATGTCATTGTTCTTGATCATCACATACCAGTGGGAGATTCTCCAGCAAAGGTAGCAGTAAATCCTCATTACACTGGTATTGATGGGGCTCTATACCTTTCAGCTTCAGGCACTACCTATCTGGTAGCAAAGGAGATGGATCCGGACAATGTAGATCTTGCCGGACTGGCAATTGCAGGTGCTGTCGGAGATAAACAGCTATTTGAAAGTGCGAATCTTCACATACTGGAGGAAGCTGTACATGCAGGTGTGGTTTCTGTCAAAAAAGGCTTTAAGGTAGGCGATGGTGATATTGCGGATGTGCTTGAATACACGCCTGAACCTTATCTGGATATCACAGGTGACAGAAAGAAGATACATGATTTCCTTGATATCCTTGGTGTCAAAGGAATATTAAGTGAGATGCCCCAGGCGGATCTCAAGAAAATTGCTTCTTCTATTGCACTCAAGCTTGCTAAGCATGCAAGCCCTGAAGCTGTGGATGCAGCCATAGGGGATGTGCATTATCTTGATAAAGAGCTAATAAAGAATGTCTATGATTTTGTTGCCATTCTCAATACATGCGGAAAGCTTGAAAAAGCTGGGTTGGCCTTGTCGATGTGTATGCAGGATTCTTCTGTTGTGGAGGACGCGCGCCAGTTGATGGTCGAATACCAGAGGTCCATAGTTTCCAATATAAAACAGGCCGAAGGAATGCTGCAGCAAGGAAAGAATATCTGGTATTTGGTAGCTAAGGATATGGACAACACAGGAATGATAAGCAGTACTGTGGTAAGGTATATGCACCCTGAGAAACCCTGTATCGCAACTAATGAAGTAGAAGGCATTGTCAAGGTCTCTGGTAGGGGTACGCGGGCCTTAATAAGTAAAGGTCTTGACCTTGCTTATGCAATGAGGGAAGGAGCTTTGGCTGTGGGTGGTCAGGGAGGCGGCCATAATATCGCATCAGGAGCTTCTATTCCACCAGGTAAGGTACAGGAGTTCATTGATATTGTGGATGGTATAGTGGGGCAGCAACTGGGTGAGAAGGCAGCTGATTAAAGATGAGGATACGAACTACTATAACAATGAAAAGTCCTCAGGCTTCACAGGTAGCCGAGAATGTAGCTATTTCTCTTTCTCCTGATAATCTTTCCGGTATGAGCACAGAAGTTGCTGAAGGGATGGCAACTATCAGTTTTAGTACTGAAAAGGTTACAACCCTCATTGCCACTGTGGATGATCTGCTTATGAATGCTTGGATAGCTGAAGAAGTGCTGGAAAAGGTAGCCAAATGATCCTCAAAGACAGTCTCCTTTGAACATTTACTTACGATATAATTTCATTTCACCGGATTTTCCATCTCAACCACTTTCGCCACAGGAGCATTCTTTCTCACAGATTCTATTCCTTTCAAACAACCAGTCTTGCTGGTGTAGGTCTGACCTGTGGCTATTATCTCGCCGTTCCTTGCCCTCAATCTGAAACTGTATCTTCCGGTGTTATCGGTAAATACTTCGAACTTTGATATTTCCTCACCTCCTAATTTTATTACTAACTCAGACAAAGCTACCGCTCAGACATTACCAATTATAAGCTACAGCAGGTATAACTAAGGTGCCCTCCTCCTAAAGCACTTCTTACCTCAAAAAAGGGTGATTTACATATTATAAAAAAGTTTCTTTTTAGGGGTATAAATGCATAAAAAAGTGAGAAATCTATCGTGTTTTCTGCCACAGGGCTTTATTCATATCGATCATTTCTTTCTGCTTTTCCATGAGAGAACGTCGGTAAAGCAGAGCTGCTGGATGGTACAGTTTTATGAGATGTTTGCCCTCAGGTGTGATCACCGCTTCACCCCAGCACAGCGAGGAAACGCTAAATGCCTGTTCTGCCGTGTTGCCCAGAAGTATGATTACTTTAGGATCAAGTATCTCTATCTGGGCAAACAGAAATGGTATGCATGTCTTAAGCTCTTTTTGTGTTGGTTTTCTGTTATTCGGAGGTCGGCATTTTACCGTATTAATAATAGCATATTCGTTTTCATCAAGGTCCATGTAATTGATAAGTCCATCCAGGACCTTGCCCGCCCTGCCACAGAAAGGAATGCCAGCTTCATCTTCGCTCTTGCCTGGGGCTTCCCCGATAAAAAGCACTTTTGGCCTTTCTGAACCTCTCATTATCACTTTATTAATAACATTTTCGTGTAACTGGCACCTCTTACATTCCAGTATTGTTAATGTTATTCCTTTTAATCCTATTTTGACCAGTTCGCTCACGGTTAGAGTAGGTGCATTGCAGTTTGTACTCATTTTAGTTATCCTTGGTCCTTAGATCTTCCATGAAATGTATCTGTGCGGTGATGAATGCGTTATATGGTACATCTATGGAATATCCTTTTGCACGCTGCACTACTGCACCATTTAAGAATTCTATCTCTGTCTTCTTGCAGGCTGCAAGGTCCTGCAGCATGGAAGAATGATGTGCCCGTGTATTTGGTAATTGGTATTCTTTCAGGTATCTCAGATATTCAGTGGCATTATCCCAAGACAACTGAACCTTTTCAGCGGCAGTGATCATGAACGTTTCGTGTATCATTCGTTCGATTATGCTCCATGCATATGGATTCTCCAATTTTCCATAGGGGACACCCATTATTGCTCCAAGCGGGTTCAATGCACAATTGTAAAGGACTTTAGACCACAGTGCTCCTTTTATATTATCCGTGGTAGCCACAGGAACACCAGCTTGTTGGAGTATATTCGCAAGTTTTTGTATGCTGTCATCCATGCCTGAAGGGAATCTGCCAAGCTGCATAGGGCCACTTTCCACGGATACATGAACACTGGCATCACCGGCCCATTCAAAACCTGTGATGATAGTGCCGCCTATAATGCGATCAGTGTATTCTGCAATTATCTCTTCATTCCCTATGCCATTTTGGAGGCTTATTACTTCCCCATCTTTTATCACATTAGTGAACTGTTCACAAATGGATCTGGTAGCAGTGGACTTGGAGCTTATGAATATGTAATCAAAATTCCTGTCCTTTGGTATCTCTTCACCGCAACTGAAAAATCTGATCTCTTCTCCCCAGATACCGGTCATTTTGAAACCTTTGGTCCTGATAATGTCAGCATGTTTTTGTCTGCACACTGCATGCACATCAGCAACCTTGGAAAGACGGGCTGCTAGGGACAGACCGACGGCACCTGCGCCTAATATCAATATATTCATTATATCATCACACTTCAAGGCATAATCCTGTTAGATAGAACTAATAAGGTGTGCAGTAAGGATAGATATGAAATAAGTTTTTTGCTCAATTGCTTTCCTCTTGGAAAGATTAAGCAGCTGTTCCTTGAAAGGCTAGCGGGTTAAAAAATCCAGTTCATTGGTTTCCGATGGAAAATTAATAAAGGATGTAAACCTTTTTCCTACTGAAAAGCTTACCTATTATACCGGCTCTTCATTCACTATTACTGAGGAATAAATAAATGGAATTGCATTTCACATTGAAAGTCTCTCTCCGGACGAGTTCAGATGTTACTCCTGCTCATGATATGATCGGGGAGTATTTAGAAGAGGCAAACAAGACCATACTCATCAAAGGTGCTTCTGATGGTTATGGAGCACAGGTTGTAGAATGGAGTACTAGCGATAACAAGATAGACTTGCTGATAGAATCCGGAAGATATGTACGTGCTCATGATGCTCTCATGCGCATACGCAAGCCTTTGGCAGCAAAATTGGGAAAGGAGTTTCGTATAGGTCTTAGGGCAATAGAGGTGGAGTCATTTATTATCACCATGCCGGCGGAAAAACCCTTAAAACAAATGAAGATACCCTATGTGAAGTCTATAGAGTATGAGGATGGTGCAATACAGCTGTCTCTGGATGTGGGTGAGTCAGAGATAGAGAACAAGGTGCCTGACAGAATTCTTACTTTGATGGAAGATAAGATCCAGCAGCAATCCTATGGCGGTAAAGCTGAACACTGGCAATTGCTCTGGCAGAGTGAAAAGAAAGATCATAAGTTCTTTGATGATCCTACCCCGGCAATGTTAAAAGAGGGCTGGCTCAAGAGAGGTGCAAGCCGTGGACAGTGGATACATGGACCACAGTCCACCCAGATGTTTAGGACCTTTGAGAAAATAGTGCTTGAGGAACTGTTGGGTCCATTAGGTTACAGGGAAATGATTTTCCCCAAGCTTGTGCCTTGGGAAGTCTGGCAGAAGTCAGGCCATGCGAAAGGCGTCTACCCGGAGATATATTATGTATGCCCGCCTAAAACAAGGGATCCTGAGTATTGGGAAGAGGTCAGCGATTATTACAAGGTTACTCACGAGGTTCCTACTGCTCTTATTAAAGAGAAGATCGGTGAACCTATAGGCGGTATGTGCTATGCTCAATGTCCTCCTTTCTGGATGTACCTGCAGGGCGAGACCGTGCCCACGGATGAGTTCCCTCTCAAGGTCTTTGACAGGTCGGGCACTTCTCACAGATATGAGAGTGGCGGTATTCACGGCATGGAACGTGTGGATGAATTCCACAGGATAGAGATCGTATGGCTTGGAACTAAGGAACAGGTCCTGGACTCTGCCAAGGAGCTGCATGAGAAGTATATGCATATATTCAATGAGATTCTTGAACTGGAATGGAGAAAGGCATGGGTTACTCCCTGGTTCATGGCTCAAGAGGGTTTGACGGGTGTAGCTGCACAGACTGAGGCAGGTACTACTGATTATGAAGCTGTTCTACCCTACAGGGGAGAGAATGGGGAATGGCTGGAATTCCAGAATGTAAGCGTAAATGGAACCAAATATCCTTCTGGCTTTAATGTCAAATGCCAGTCAGGCGAGGAACTTTGGTCAGGGTGTTCGGGGGTAGGTCTGGAGAGATGGTCTTCTGCTTTCTTTGCCCAGAAAGGTCTTAACCCTGCTAACTGGCCTGAAGAATTCGCAAAGCGTGTCGGACAAATCTCAAAGGGTATACGCTTCCTGTAAATCTAATATATCGGTCAGTGTGCTGACCGATTTCTTTATATAGGGACATGTATAGTATAGAGAGCCACTAATTAGGATCTATTCTATGTTACCGTTCTTAGGAACGGATGCACAGTGAAAAGATACATTATTCATATCATTTATCATAAGAATCCACATTGATCGGAGGAATTACTTGGCAAGAAAAGTACAGAAAAAATTAGACAAATGGAAGTCAAAGTCTTGGTATAACATTGAAACACCTGAGTTCATAGGCAGGCACAATATCGGCACCACTGTGGCAGAGGAACCTGCACAGCTTATTGGTCGCATTGTGGAGGCCACTGTTGGTGACCTAACCAACGATTACTCAAAGCACAACACTAAACTCAAGTTCAGGATCAACGATGTCAATGGGGATGTTGCACAAACTTGTTTCATCGGACACGAGATAACTACCGATTATCTGCGTTCCATTGTCAAGAGGCAGACCTCCAGGATAGACACTAACCTCAAGGTCACTACCAAGGATGGTTACACGGTCAGAGTGAAGCCAATTTGCTTTACTGTCAAGAGGGCAAGGACCAGTCAGATCGAGGGTATCCGCGAGGTAATGGACAGAACTGTGAAGGAAAGAGCAACAGAGCTTAACTTTGAACAATTTGTGGAAGAAGCCATGATGGGTAAGCTCTCTGCTACTATTTACAGGAACGCAAAGAACATTTATCCGCTCAGAAGAGTAGAAATTAGGAAAACAGAGGTTGAAGGCATACCAGCCGCATGACCCTGTTTTAATACTTTTTTCTGCTTCAGCTACAATAACACAAGTCGTAATTTGCTTCTTATTTTAAGTTACTCATTTTGGCGACATTTTATGTTATATAGTAATTTATTCTGAATCTTGGACAGAGGCATTGTATTCTTTTTGGATGAGTTCCATCATCTCTTCATTGGCATCAATAACAAACGCACCTATGTAACCACATTGTTTACAATGGTACAAGCCTTCCACTCCACCTGCCTCAAAATATAGTTCAGGGCTGCCACAGATCGGACATACTTCAATAAGTACTTCATTTGGTTGTATGTCCTCTATGAACTCTTCAGTTTCCATTTCTTCATCGTTCACCTTATCGCATCCTTCTCTTTTCCTTAACAACCATCATTCCCACATATTACAGAGGGTCAGTATTCTATATTTACATTTCCTCTACTTTAGGTCTCATTAGATCTCGTTGAATGTAGGTTATCGAGTTTTTCAGGGTAAGGGTAGAATAATGTTTGGTCTACTAGGTAATCTACATGAAATTCTAAGATACAGGGGATCATGGCTTTCCTTAAATCCCTCAAGGATAGGCTACCTTTACGGTATTCTTCTATGCAGTTTAGTAGGTACTGCTTTTTTTCAGGCTCCAGCCTGTAGGAATAATATCCAAAAGCATGCATGAATGTATTGGATAAATTAGTTCTTGAAGGTGTTACTAATGTCATTTCATGCAGTGTATTCGAGTAAGCTGCAACAGTTTCAACAAAATGCTGGTGTTTGTGGTCGGCCAGAGTTCTTCCTAAAATCTTTATTTTTCTCTGGTCATATGCCATGAGAAGCAGTTTATTGCGGGTTTGAAAATCTATTAGTTCCCGAATTGAACTCTTGTGCAGTCTGAGGTCTGCATGCAGAAATATTCTTGTAACAAAATGCTCTCTGGTCTCAGAGTCCATGAGGGATGTTTCATCGATATGAGGGATGTCTCCTAATTGTTCCAATACTCCTTTTGCGAAGAGTCCCGTACCATGTCTGTGCAAAGGTTGCTGTGCGTCAGCAGATGCAAATACTTTTGTTGTTCCAAATCCACATGATGGGGACTTCGATTTAAGGATAAATCCATCAACATCCGGTAAGTTATCTAGAAATCCTTTGACAAAAACCTGCATTTTTACAGTGATGTCCTGAACTGTGGCCGGCTGTAATAGCCTCGTTTTTTCTTCATTGACCAGTCGGATGGGATGTCGTGGCACCCCCAATCCAATATCGCATTCAGGACATACTGTTACACACTCTACGAAAGGCTGCAGATTCTTTACAATATCACAGGGAACCATCTGTCCATCGTATCTACAGTGTTCAAATCCCAAGCATTTGCTTATGACTAGTATGGGGCGAGCAAATGTATGAATGTACTAGCCTCCTCTATAAGGAATGAGTAGAAACGATATTTATATGTGGTGCAAAGCCGCATTGGATTTAGATATATATATATATCTAATTCGTAACATTTAACTTGAATCAAAGCTTGAATAGGGAGCTCATGGAGACTATATTTGCTAACCATCTTCGCTATCGAGTAACTTTTGTCCATACTTTATATTATTTATTCAAACAGCTCGTATATAATATGTAATATCTAATAGCAAAAAGAGATTTTTCCATTGTGCTGCAAGTTAGCTTTGTTCACCTTATTTGTTATTATTTTTGATTTAATATTGATACTATGGTAATATATCCCATATATATTTATATATACACATTAATCCTATATTTGTCATAGAGGTGCAAGCAATTTTATGTGGATTCCCCAGAAGCTTCTAAACACGCTCTGTTCAAGGAAATGCACTATAGAAAAAGTAAATCGAGAGTTTATTCTGATCTTATATCTCTCGATAAATGCTGCTTCTCCTCATAAGTAATGCTGTTCTCCATGCAGTTAGTCGATTTTCTCGAACTTGGATGCAGGTGCCCCACATATTGGACAGTTCCCCTCGGGTTTACCTTCGTGGGTATGTCCGCAGACACTGCAGACGTAGTAGTCAATCTCTTCGTTCTTTCCAATCTCAGAAAGTGCTTTTTGGAATAGTCCGGCATGTATCCTTTCTACTTTATTGGCCACTTCAAAGCTCCAGAGGGCTCTGTTATCTCCCTCAGCCTTTGCTTCCTCTATGAATTTTGGGTACATACTTTCAAATTCGTATGTCTCACCATCAATGGCTTCTTTAAGATTGTCCATTGTATTTCCGATTCCACCCATACGTTGCAGGTGGTTCAATGCATGGATAGTTTCAGCAGCTGCAGCAGCTCTAAAAAGTTTAGCTATTTGGGGGTACCCTTCTTCATCTGCTTTTCTTGCAAAAGCTAGGTATGTCCTGTTTGCCATTGATTCGCCAGTAAATGCTGCTTTTAGATTATCCTTTGAGCTCATTATATCTCCCTATACTTTGAAATATTTTACTTTTGATTCAATTCTATTTGCTTCCATAATGTGTGTCAAACTATGGAAAATGGAACTACAAAACGCATTTGTAAATGACATTTACTTGAAGTAAGCACTCGGAATTTAACTGAGAACAAATGAATCTACAGTTCACCGGATACCTGTTTGCACCCTTGGTAACTGTTAGTCACAGTTGCGAATTGACATAGTTTTTTAATCAATTCTATTATTAAAATGTATTCCACGTGGCAAAAGACAATGAAAAAGTAAATTGAAAAGGAAGCAAATACATCCTTTGAATCTCATAACACTTCATCCATACTTCCACTTCTATATCCTTTAAGATCCAGGGTGATGTAGGAAAAACCGGCTCTGTAGAAATCTTCGATATTCAAGCAAGAAACATAATTGATATTTTTCTCAAATGTTTCTCTAGGTATTGTTAGAAAACAACTCTTTCTGGCTATAGTTATTGATTTTAATAGGTCTCCTACAGAGCCAAAATTCACTCATCTCATTACCCCTACTTATGGATTACAGGGCTGAGATTCAATCATCATTAAGCAGAGCCGAGCGAGCACATAAAGCTGCTCGACCCTTAATATACTATCAAATGCTAAATTTCGGGTTTATTTTCTCTTCAGATATAGAACTGTTAAGAATCCTCCAACTGCAAGGATAGCTTCAAATCCCGGAGATTTTGGGGTTTGAGTGCTATTGTTTGTTGGCACTTCTGTAGCTGGCTGTTCCTGAGTTGTGTTGTTCAGTGAAGTTTCAGTTGTTGTATTCTCTGCAGTTAAATTACTAACCGGTACTTCAGCAGTCGGCTGTTCCTGAGTTACATTAGGTGTTATTGCAGCCGGAGTTTGTGATGTATTTTGTGAATGTGTTTGCAGGTAGTCATTGGCATTTCCCGGAAAAGTAAGGGCTTTTATTTCTTCTATATTGGTAAATCCATCCTTATCCGAGTCAATAGTCTCAATTGATGCGAAGTCCTTTTTGTTTATCAAATATGACATACCATAAGGATTTAGATTACCCCCTCCGCTTGAAGCATGACAAGTACTACATGTATTCAGCTTTGTGTCACTAGTGTTATAGTGTTGATTGAAAGCGGACAAATAATTGGATTTTGCCGAAACCATCGGTGCTCCTATCATAATTGCCACCGCTAAGAACAATATAATCGGTAATTTAAAGTTCATATCTATCACCACAGCTTTCTCATTTATTTATCATCAATAAGCTGTTCATTAACTATATAAATACCATTTAAAATAAGTCTCATTATTATATAGTGCAGGCGTTGTATATTAAAAGTTTTTTTGAGCAAGGCAAAACCGGACAAGCGCAGAAGGACAGCCTGTCGCTTAATCATAGTTTTAGGACAAAATATGAAGGTAATTAAACTGTATTTGTCCCTCACTTTCATAACTACAAAAATAGGGGGAAGTATTTGGACTAAATATTAATTTAATCAACGACAGTAAACGGAAGGAAGGCTTTCATTTACTTGTGTGGTCGAAGGATGTGTTAATATACTTTCAGATTTTGCGCGATCATAGATCTCTTCACTTAATGAATTCATACTCTTTAGCTGCCTTGCTTCTTGTGTTCTTTTTTACTTATGCTTATTCAGAGGTCATAAACTTTTTATCGACCCCCAAAGCCAAGATCCGGAATCGAACCGGGAGAAAATGAATCTGCAGTCCACTGTGTTAGCCTTTATATCATCTTGGCAACAGTATTATTCACGTATGTGACGTGACAATCTGCTATAAGCCTATCTTCAGACTTGAACCCACATATTGGGGCAAAATATGCCTAGATTTTCCAAAAAGTAGAAGATAAAAACTATTTATCAGAGCAATTGGACTTGCAGCCAGAATCATTATCCTGCAACATTGTACATATAGAACATACCCTTTGAGAAAGATCTGCAACTTCCCCTTTGCTTAAATCCAGCGCAATAGACTTAATAGCATCTTTCACATCGTCTTCGAACTCAATCCTGTAACCTCGTTTTTTAGAAAGGTATTGGGATATTGCAGAAGGAGCCATATCCAATAAGCGCGCAGTTTCTTGTTGGGAGATCCCGAGGTTTACTAATTCTTCTGCTATTGCTGCTCTTATTGCAGGTAGCACGTCCCATACTATAGTCTGACAGGGTACTTTCATCAAACTATAGTAGGTATTACAATATTAAATCATTATGCTTATGGTATACCTGTATATAACACATATACAAGTTATGAGTCCTTTGTTTGTCAAACCGAAAAATGCAGCACCTTATGAACCCTGCAAGGGCCAGCCACCAAATACGTCTACAGCATAAAGGTTCTGTATGTTCATAAAATGGTTTTTTCCTATGTGGAGGTAGATTGGCTCATGAACTTTGCATTGATCTTTACTGAATCTCTGTTACAAACCCTATGGCTATCGTTTTCATAAGTTTGCACCTTAATTCCTCTTAGTTCTCGCTGAATTTACTAAACATTCCTATGTTTTACCATTATCCTTGCTTTACATTTGACCAAAGTTCTGTTGAATGAAATCATTACACATAGAGCTTTGATTATTCACCTGTTGTAGTCTAAAAAAAGAATGGCGGGAGTTTTGAAATAGGTTCTATTATTGAGCCTATTTCAAAACTTCACTCACACCTTTTTCCAACACAACAGGAAACATGCAATATCTAACAATCCTTTGAAAACCACATTAAGACGTTCATATCTACTTGCTAATTTTCTAAATCCCATCTTCAACCATGCAAAGAATCGTTCTATAGTTCCTCTGTAATGATATGTTTCTTCATCAAATCGAGTAGGTCTTCCTCTTTTCTTTCTTTTACTGTTCCTTGTATTGATCGGTATGTTGCTTTTGATAGCTCTGGACCTTAAGTACTGCCTGATTTCTGTATCGTCGTACGCAGCGTCTGCCAGAACTTCAAGAGGTCTTGTCCTTGGTCTTCCATCGGTCTTAACCTTAATATCCTCCATAACTTCAATGAAGTGCTGTCTATCGTGCTCTTTTCCAGAAGATATTTGGATTATAAGTGGAAAACCTTCACAACTTACACATGCATGAATCTTTATACCTTTCCTTTTTTTGTGACCGTTGTACGAGGAGTCCTCTCCCCTTTTTTAGTTTCGATGAAACTGCTGTCGATACACACTGTATCCAATGAGAACTTACTTTTCTGGTAAGCGGAATCCCGAAGGGATTCCATTATCTCGTTCCATATACCTTCCTCTGACCACCTTTTCAGCCTTCTCCAGGCAGTTGCCTGGGAACCATAAATAGCTGGCATATCTCCCCATCTGCAACCTGTTATCAGAACAAAGAGAATACCATTGATGACCTTACGGTCATCAGCTCTCTTTCTTCCGGTAATTGGTTGTGGTGGCAAGTGTGGCTTTATAAACTTCCATTGATCATCAGAGAGTTCTCTGAATTCCATTCATATCCCCACAATAACATTCAGAGAAATAGTATTTATAGTTTTGATACAGGCTCATTAGAAAATATGTTTGAGAAAACTTCATCTTGCATGATTTCCTTTAAAGAAAAGGTTTTCATAATCAACTATGTACTTTATAGGGATAAGAAGGTATTCGATAGTGAACTACATATTTGCTGACAGGATGCAGGCAACGCGTAAGTCCTTCATCAGGGAGATACTTAAAGTTACTCAGCAGCCAGAAGTAATATCTTTCGCTGGCGGACTTCCTAACCCAGGTCTGTTTCCTGTGGACGAAATTGCATCTGCTTCTGTAAAAGTTCTGTCAGATGAAGGAAGAAATGTTCTTCAATATAGTACTACTGAAGGATATTTGCCTTTACGGGAGTTTATTGCACAAAGGTATCTTAAAAAAAGTGGATTGAAAGTAGATCCTGATGATATCCTGATTACTAACGGTTCACAGCAAAGTATTGACCTTATCGGTAAAATCTTTTTGAATAAAGGTGACAGGGTCATTATCGAGAAACCAGGATATCTTGGCGCTATCCAGTCATTCTCTGTCTTTGAAGCAGACTTTGAGGCTGTCCCTCTTCTTGAAGATGGTATAGACATAGACTTGCTGGATAAGACGTTGAGCGAGAAAAGTGCAAAACTATTCTACACAGTTCCCACTTTCCAGAACCCATCAGGGATAACCTACTCCGAACAAAAGAGAAAAGATGTTGCAAAAATTCTTAAAAAACATAATGTAGTTTGTGTTGAGGATAATGCATACGGTGAATTGAGGTTTGCAGGAGCGGATCTGCCAACAATCAGAAATTATTCAGATAATACGATCCTTATGGGTTCTTTTTCAAAGATCATTGCTCCAGGGCTTAGAATGGGATGGATATGTGCCAGGAAGGAAATAATGGAAAAACTGCTTATAGTAAAGCAGGCTGCTGATCTTCATTCTAATTATCTGTCACAAAGGATCATCCATCAATATCTATTAGATAACGATATTGATAGCCATATTACAAAAATAAAGGATGCTTATGGAAAAAGCAGGGATTTGATGGTTAATATGATGGCTGAGCACTTCCCCGAAGGTGTCAGTTATACAAAACCGGAAGGTGGCATGTTTGTCTGGGTTACACTTCCAGAGTCTGTTTCGTCGCTTGACCTCTTTGAGCTTGCAATAGAAGAGAATGTTGCATTTGTTCCCGGTAATCCTTTCTATACTGATGATACCAGTGGTAATAACACGTTGAGGCTGAATTTTTCCAATTCAGATGATGAGCAGATCGAAGAAGGAATAAAAAGGATAGCAGTGTGCCTGGAAAAGTTAATGAGGGACACTATAAGAGCAGATTCTCAGAAACACTTCTGAGGATTTTTTCTTTTTCTCCTTTTTGTGTAAGGTTTAATCAAAAGGTGATGTCTTATTTGAAGTATCTGCTTTTAAGTAGTCTTGAGTATTTTTAAACCGCCAGACTGTTTTGCGCATATTTTTCTATGTTCTTCTTCGTCTTTTATCAGGCTCTTTATGTCTTGAATGAACTCTTTTCTATTCATTTCATCAGGAAACATATCTTCAATCACTGCAGGATCAGCATTCAATATGTCCACATAGGCATCACGTGCAAGTACCTCATATTTCATTATCTCATGGAATATCCGCGGGGGAGCCATCCCAGTGAAATCGAATATCTTTGACGGAAGTCCAGGTGGGGCAGTTACAGGTATCGGAATATCTGCAGTCAATAACCATTTTTGCAATATATTCCAATGCTTGTCAGAATCATGTGAAAGCTTTTCTAAAGCTTCTATATTCTCTCCCATAAATTGAATGCGTGCTTCCCAGGTCCCTAGCTGTTCCATCTCAGCCTCAATCCAGTACATACGTTTGAGAAGAGCTGTAAGTACACTCTTTTCCTTAATTGCTGCCATGGCATATCTCCTTAATTCATCAGTTATTTATATAATTAATATTATATATCTCTTCGTTTCCAGTCCATCAAGTATAAATAATATCCAGGTATTACTCGGAGAGCATCTAAAGAATATGAGGGATCTATCATCGGCGCGATTGCTTTGCTAAGTAGTGGATTGGATTCTGTCACATCCCTTGCGATAGCACGGGAAGAGACAGACATCAGACTGGCTTTGATATTTGACTATGGGCAGAAAGCTGCTGCCAGAGAGATAGAGTATTCCCGGAAAGTTGCTGAAAAATATGGGATCGAGCATAGGGTTATACCTCTTACATGGCTCAGGGATATTACTGCTACTAGTCTGGTGAGCAAGGATATGGATGTCCCGCAAATCTCAATGGCAGACATTGCGGATGAGTCAGATCCAGCCATAACTCAAGATTCAGCAAAAAAAGTATGGGTACCCAATCGTAATGGTGTAATGATCAATATTGCTGCAAGTTTTGCCGAAAGCATGGGATGTAAATATGTTATCGTTGGTTTTAACAGTGAAGAAGCCGTGACCTTCCCTGATAATTCCGCTGCATATCTCGATAGTCTTGACAAATGCCTTGGTTATTCTACTCTCAATGGTGTGAAGATGATGGCTCCGGTGGCAGGCCTTGACAAACAGGGTATTATCCGCAAGGCCTTGGAGACAAAAGCTCCTCTTGAGTGGAGCTGGAGCTGCTATCATGGGGAAGAAGTTCCATGTGGTGTATGTGAAAGCTGCACTCGCAGGAAGCGTGCTTTTATGCAGGCCGGTATAAAGGACCCGCTTATGGAAAGACTTGGTATCGATCTTTGAAAGGCAGGAGAGGAAAGAGCATGAAGTGGGTAGTACTTAAAAAATCCCTTGATTACGATGGCAGTCAGATCTCATCCTTGTGGGGATATATGGAAGCTGACCTGCAGGAGGACTCCATTATTGCTTTCCGTGGTTCGTGCGATGTGCAGATACGCCATATGATAGATCTGGAAGACCGAAAAGAAGGAGATACCATTTACTCCGCCGATATGCTTCATTTTGTGATCGAGCATTTTGATTCCACAGACCTCAAACTCATCTATGCCAGACAACGTCTGTTCACTGTAATGGTGGCTGAAACCTTATTACAGAGGGGAATAAAGACCTCAAGGGTTGGAGACGATCTTTTTGTGCAGGGCAAGAAGCTCAGCATTTCTATTGCCAGCACTTCTGCTGTATCTCAGAAAATACACTTCGGTATGAATGTGGTGCATGATGTTTATGGTTGTCTCAGTGACCAGGGAGTTCCTGAAGGTGATCTGTTCCCGCTGATGGAAGAAATAGCCAGCAGGTATGTGGAAGAGATTCACGATATTGAAAAGGACTTGCGAAAATCAAGGCCATTAGGTGTGATGTGATGGAAGCACCAATCACTGAGATCTTCTGTTCCGCACAGGGTGAGGGGCCATATGTAGGCAACAGGCAGGTATTTCTTAGATTTGCAGGTTGTAATCTCAACTGCTCTTACTGTGATACTGATGTGCAAATTTCTGAAGCTTGCAAGTATGAAGAAGACCCTGGCTCAGGTATTTTCCAGTACGTCAGAAATCCATTGAACCCGGATAAGATAGCAGAGCTTGTAGACTCTTTCATGAATGTACATTCCCTGTCCCTCACAGGGGGTGAACCGCTATTGTATGCGGATTTCATCAAGGAATTAGATGTGGGTTTCCCCTTATACTTGGAATCTAACATGACATTGCCGGATATGGCAAGAAAAGTAAAGGATTGCATCTCTTTTGTCTCAGGTGATGTGAAGCTTACGGACGAGTTCCAGGGCGAAGAGCTGGAGTGTCATATTAAGAGGACCATCGAAACCTTCAAAATCCTCAGAAAAACCGATAACCGGGATTGTTTCTGCAAGGTCGTCATGACAAAAGATGTCAGTCCTGCCTATGTTCTGGATGTGGTAGGATCCATTAGCAACTACATCTCATGTCTTGTCCTGCAGCCGGTCACTCAAAAAGAGCTAAGGCCAGATGTAAGAACTTTGCTTGAATTACAAAATGAACTGCTTGGTGATATTGATACTTTAATAATCCCACAAACCCACACGATGTGGGGGTGTTTATAATGAAAATGAAACTTGGAATAATTGATCATATAGACAGTGCTCATTACTTACCTCAGCACAAAAAATGCGGTATCGTGCACGGTCACACGTACAAGGTCGAGATAGTCATAGAAGGAGAAAAGAGCGAGAATGGTATGGTGATGGACTTCTATGATATAAAAAGGATCGTTAAGGAAGTACTCAAAGAATATGACCACCGATTACTTAATGATATTCTTGAGTTCCCAAGCGTGGAGAACCTGTGTGAACATATGCATCGTAACCTCAGTTCCAAACTGAACTTCCCCTTATCTGTAAAGGTATGGGAAGGAGAAGGTAAGTGGTGCGAAGTCTGCTGATAACGGAGAAATCCCAAAAGATAAATAACATAAGGATATAGTTGAGCCAATTTAAATAACGAAGCTGTGGATGTGACAGGTATGTCAACTGAAAACAACGCATGTGATATAACGGTCTCCAGTAAGGAGAAGGAAATGCAGAGGATCATTGCACAACATCCCTGTTACTCAAAAGAGGCGCAGCATAAGTATGGAAGGATCCATTTACCAGTAGCTCCTGCATGTAATATCCAGTGCAACTATTGCGACCGGAAGTTCGATTGTGTTAACGAGAGCCGTCCGGGTGTAACAAGCGAAGTATTAAATCCTCTCGAGGCCCTGGAAAAGACTAAGCAAGTGCTTAAGGAATTCCCATTCATCAAGGTCGTTGCAGTGGCAGGTCCTGGTGATCCTCTGGCTAATGATGCTACATTTGAAACTTTTAGGCTCATCAAGGCTGAGTTCCCGGAGGTCACTCTTTGTCTGAGTACCAATGGTCTTGCACTTCCAGATAGGATGTCTGAGATCATCAAGGCAGGTGTGGACACTCTGACAGTGACCCTGAATGCCATAGATCCGGCAATAGAAGCACAGCTCATAAGCCATGCGGTCTACAAGGGTAAGGTCTACAAGGGTGTGGAAGCTGCTGAGATACTTATCAAGAACCAGCTTGCGGGCATTAAAATGGCTGTAGATGCAGGCATTGTAGTTAAGATCAATACTGTGATGGTGCCAGGCATTAATGATAAGCATATTATAGAAGTAGCTAAGAAGATCAATGAGATGGGTGTTTATATTATGAATATCATGCCACTCATCTGCCAGGCAAAGTTCGCTGATATGGAACCCCCAACACCTGAAGAAAGGCAGGCTGTGCAGAGTGCCTGTGAGCCCTACGTGCAGCAGATGAGGCATTGCCGACAATGTAGGTCCGATGCATTTGGTCTGATAGGCAAGGACCTTTCCCAGATGAGCGAAGAGCGCCGTCATACCATAAAGCTGGAAATGTCTGAAAAGGCTGAAAAGGCTGAAAACGCATAGTGAAAATACCCTAATCTATTGGTGCTCTAGATGGACCTGGAACTGCTTGCCCGTAATCTGCGTGAGTTCGAAGGTGTCTCACGCAAAAAACCCATTGCGGAGATATTCAAGATATTTGAAAGTGTTCGCCATGAGTATGGTAATGTTATCGCAGATTTTGGTGATGATGCTGCTGTCATCGATATAGGCGGAGATGATGTGATCCTGTTCGCTGCCGATGGCATATGGGGCAGAATCGTTGAAAAAAGTCCATGGTGGACTGGTTATACGTCTGTAGTTGTCAACGTTAATGACATCTCGGCCATGGGGGGCAAGCCTATTGCGATGGTCAATGTAATGTCATCCGGCGACTCTGAGTCTATTAAAGGTATCATGGAGGGTATAAGGGATGGCATTAACAAATTTGGTGTGCCGATGGTAGGGGGGCACACTCATCCCGACACTCCTTATAATTCTCTTGCAGTTGCCATTATAGGCATAGCTAAAAAAGACTGTGTGATCAGAAGTGATACTGCAAGTTCCGGGGATATTGTCATCATGGCATACGATCTCGATGGCCGGGTAGGTAAAAATTCCCCATATAGCTGGGATACTACTTCTTTTAAAGATCCTAAATTTGTGAGGGATTGTTACTTGGTGATGGTGACTATAGCCGAAAGAAAGCTTGTGACTGCAGGGAAGGATATCAGTAATCCTGGTTCCATGGGCACCTTGGGCATGTTATGTGAAACAAGCAATGTTGGAGCTTCAATAGATATCACAAAGATACCCATGCCTGAAAATATGGATTTTGAGCAATGGCTGAAAATATATCCTGCAACAGGTTATGTTGTAACTGCAAAACCAGGGAATGTACAGGCATGTCTGGATGTATTCGGTCAGGTAGGTATCACTGCTGCTGCTGTGGGTGAGATTACTAACAGCCATAAGGTAGAAATCTACGATCAAAAGGAAAAAGCTACAGTTTTTGATTTTAAGCAAGATATCATTACTGGCATTGATGAATGAACAAATCAATAACCAATGCTTGTGATGTATATCAAAAAAGCATGAGGTATTTCAGTGTTCGCTGTTAACCCATGCAGCTAGTTCATCGTGCAGGAATTGTTCTGCAGCCTGTACAGCTTCAAGTTTGCCGCGCAGTACCAGAAGGTTTCTCTCATCACATTCTACGATATTTACTGATATTTTCCTCTCCAAAGGCTCAAGGTCGAACTCTTCTACCAGGTCATATATGATGTAGGATGGTGTACCCGGTGGGATAATCAGGTCATAGAGTTCTTTAAGCTCCCCTTCGTCAGCATGTTTTTTTGCTTTCAGGTCTTCAAGTGTCAGTTTCTTTACCATGTGCCTCACCTATTATAGAGACCTCATATTCAGCTTCAGCATAAAAAGTAAACGGATAAGAAGGAAAAAATGGTACGTTATGTACCAGATCAGAGAAGTTTCTCACCGGCATGAGGGCCGGGCATAGAGTCGTAGACCTCTTCTACATGCACCACAACAGCAGCCTTTTTTGGCATGTTTGGTCTAGCTGAGTCTACCCATTGCTTCATTTCTTCATAGACCTTGCCGTCAGTGATCATTTTCACGCTGCCCTTTATCTGGAAGCACTTTTTGGTGTAGCTGTCATGTACTACAAATGCTACCTTGGGGTTATGTTTAAGGTTGTCCTCGGTCTTCAAGAAGAAATTATCCGAAATGAGGATTGTCTCTGGGTCCATTACTTTCAGGAAACCAACTAATGCAACGTTGGGGGTGCCATTTGCACTTGATGTTGCTACTGGCACGGGGTTCTGCTTGGCGATAGTGTCCATTACTTCTTTTGTCATCTTTACCATTATTTACCACTCCTATGTGATTCTCTATATCTCGTTTTTCTTTGAAATCTAGTTATAATTACTAACATATCATAATTGTGGTGGCAGCTGGCAGAGGCTTTAGTACTGTTTGCATCTAAAGAGGCGGGTATAGAAATATACGCAAAAATATATGCAAAAATACCGGAATGTTTATGCTTTTGAGCAGCGTTTAATGGGTGATAGCAATGCAGGAATACAGTTTAAAACGTGGAAATAAGCCTGATCTTGAAAGGATACATGAATGCCTAGCGGAGATCTTTCCCGCTGAGATAAAAAAGAACGGTGATAAGCTTGTGATATCTTATGGCATCTTCAAGACGCTTACGGTGTGGATACAGAACAAGAAACTGGTAGTGGAAACTGAATCCGATACCACGGTCATCAATGATGAAGTTATTCTGGACACTAACAAGCGATACAGGGATTTCCTGTACAAAGCCACCGGTTACACAGCCAAGGAACGCCTGAAAAAGGCTAAAGAGGATGTATCCAAGTAATATCTAATTAAATCTACCTGGAATAATCAAAATATCATTCATATGGATAGCGAATTCCTTAATAAACTAAAGAGTTTCCGCATTCCCACTTGCCTGCGGGTGTGCGCCGGTACTGATGGATCTGTGACGTTCCTGCTGGAGATCATGATCGGCCATCCCACAGCAGTGATGACCGAGTACCAGCATGTCATTCCTGCAGATAAGTGGATGGCTCAGATGTTCGGTGTGGAAGTGGGTGCGGATATCAATGATCGGGTGGTCACTCTCACTTCAGGAGAGATTCCTTACGTGTACGCCCGTTCCCTTTCGGCCATAGAGAAAATGCCTTCGGGTGTCAGGTGTGATCTGATGAAAGCGGATATTCCTATCGGCAGAATATTGCGTGACCACAGCATCGAGACACGTCGGGACTTTGAGGATGTAGAATTACACGATCAAGAACCTCTTTTCGGTGCGAGGTCTGTGCTTTCACGCTCTTACAAAATAGTGCACCATAATGGTGTGCTTATGTGGATTAACGAGCGTTTTCCTATCGATGACCGTTGGCTCTTATAAACGCTCTGCAATGGTGCCATTAGTCATTCAGACCAAGCTGAATCCAACCGAAACCTTATTAACAGATTCTGTATATTACAGGGTTGCCCCACTGATTCTGTGTGCCTCGGTGGCTTAGGGGTATAGCGCGTCCTTGGTAAGGACGAGGTCGCGGGTTCAAATCCCGTCCGAGGCTTTTATACTCATTTCTATTATGTTCTAGCTAAAAGCTTTTACGGTTAAACCCATTAGTTTAGATATGGTGTTTAATGATATTGATTTTAATAATAATCGTTATCTGTAGGCACTATAAATAGCGTAGCTTTCTAAACTTTTAGACTTACTGATTTAAGATATTAACAGTGGGTTCAATGTTGTGTAGGATTGATTTAAACGCCTCTAGAATCGCCTAGGACGTGAGATTTTTTACTTTTGATGGTAAAGTATGGGTTGAGTGGAGTTATACACGTTATATTTTAAGAATCAATAGCTGTAGACCTAATTGGCTATGATTTTATTTTTCGATATCAATAAGCATTATTATTTTGAAAACAGTATGTATGGACGTGTTTTTAATTTTGAAACTATAAGTCGGCCGCTTAAAATTGTAAGTTTATAATGAAATTATCAGACCCACCATTTTTTAAATTTTCTTTAAATTTAGTGATAGTGGGGACTGATTATTAATAATTTTTAACTCGCCGAATAATCCTTTACTTCGTAAAGGTTAAATCGGCTCGCTGATTGATTTTAGGACTTTCGTACAATTAAATAATCATCGACCATTCTTTTATTTTCTTATGTATGTTGGATGATTGCGTAATTGATTGAAAGATTGGAAGATTAGAAGTTGTACAATGTACATTGATTTTCAAAATTATCAATATCAAGGAGTAACTATACTTTAGATACTGACTTATTTATATATTGACTTTGACATTCGAAAACATTTAGAGATTGTAAGTGCAAACATACCAATAATCCTAAAAGAACATATTATGTATGTTCTTTTAGTGTTATACCATTCGCTCTAAGAATTGCTGCATCTATATCCCTTCCATTTAAATGTACATAAGTCTGGGCCATGTTTGACCCTTAAGTCCATCCGAAGTAAACATTCATTTGAGATTCAGTTAAGTGTCCAGCTAAGAATGTTGCTCTTGAATGTCTAAAAATGTGTGGGTGAACGTTCTTATTCATTCCCGACTTCTTACATATTTTAATGATTTGCATCCTAATAGCATAATATTTCAATACTTCTATTGGTTTAGAATTAAATTTTATAAACAGTGGCATATTAGGATTATCTCTTTCAGGATGTTCTAGCAACCATTCTTTAATGTAGTTGATAGACCAACATGCTCTAACTCTACGATAACCAGTCTTACCATTGAGATGAATTACAAGGCCGAGTTCATCGAATACTAAATTCTTTATTCTGAGTGTTCCGGCTTCGCCTATTCTGCATCCTACATCGAATAACAACGCCATTAAAGCCTTATCTCTTGTATTGTTAGCATTATCGATAAGCAATAGCACATCTTGTTCAGTGAGCATGTCATCAGGTGACTTTAGGTTTTTCTTTTTAATGTTAGTTTTAATCCATCGGGTTAATTCAGGATTATCATCGTTGAGCAACCATTTGTAGAATTTACAGATAGCAGTTTTATAGTCATGTTTAGTCCATTCACTTTTATTTGAGCGTTCGAGCATTGCGATATATTTTTTAAGTTGCTGTATCTCTATTTTGTCAAAATCAACATTGATAGCAATAGCTATGGACTTTAAAGTTGAAATGTATTTTATAATTCGGTGTTCCCCTAATCTATCGATGTAACAGTTATCAATGAACTCAGTGATGAAAGTTTTATTTCTTTCTGAGATATCAGAATTATCCAAGTTAGCCATAGATTTATTTACATCAATATCATATATACATAAATCCTACAGCGAGCGAGATGGCATTTCAAATTTCGTCCGAGGCTTGCTTATTTTTTTGGTACAAAGCCTGCTTTTCTTTATTTAATTATTGTTTTTATGTATAATAGCTTTTTCGCTTTAATAATTGTCCTTTCTATTTTCCATCAATTCTATGCCGTGCAACTGTGATTGGAAGAGCGCGCATTATTTGAATAAAGTACAGCAGGTTAAGGATGAATATTGAAGGATTATGGGGAAATTTTGTATTTATATTCTGTAGATCTTGAGTATTTGCCAGTGTGAATTATATATGTATATTGCCACATATTAATATACAAATATCTATCATTTTCTTCTAATTTTTTAATAATACTTAAATATTACTTAATTGTAAGTATTAAATACTGTTCAACAAAAAGCAACTTAACCCTATTTGATATTACTATAATGAATTGGTGGTAAAAATGCAAACAAAGTTAATTAGGTCGGTTCAGTTTGGACTTTTATTATTTTTATTAATGATGATTACAGGAATATGTTCAGCTGAGATAATTAATGTACAGCAAGTAAGCAGTTTTGGCAGTGATCGAGAAATTGAAGGCGTTGAGGTAGTTGGAAATTATGCCTATGTCTTACAGCTCGGTGATCTCGTTGTATTAGGTGTAACTGATCCAACAAAGCCATTAGAAGTAAATCGTATAAATCCACCAACAAATACATACTTTGATAGTATTACTACAGATAATAATTATGCCTATGTGATTGCTTCTGACTATTCAACTGGCACTAGTCTTCTTATGATATTCAATATTGATACTCCAAAAACACCAAAACTTGTGGGACAATACACTAATTTGGACTTGACTAGAATTATTAAGGTGTCTAATAATTATGCATATTTACTAAGTTCTGGCAAAGGTTGTTTGATTTTGGATGTAAGTGTTCCGGCATCACCAAAATTAGTAGGACAGTACAGTCTTAATGATATTACAACTCTTGACGTATCCAATCAATATCTATATTTAGCATCTGGTCATTATTTAACAGATAATGCCCAGACTGGCTCTTTCATGGTTATAGATATAAGTAATCCTGCAAAACCAAAACTTGTAGGACAGTATACTAACAGTTATATTTTTAATGATGTTGCTGTGTCTGGTCAATATGCATATTTGGCCAATCGTGCGAATGGTCTTATAGTTCTGGACATTAGTAATCCAACAATACCACAAATTGTAGGAAAGTTGAGTGAAACTGGTAGTGACACAGAGCAAGTTGTTATATCGGCTAAATATGCTTATGTGCTTAACTCGGATAGTGATGTATATTCTCTGGAAATTGTAAATATTGCTAATCCTAAAGCACCAACACTTGTAGATCAAGATTATTATACCGGTTATCTTGAAGATCCAGTAGAACATTATTCTGCATTCGATGGATGTGGCATTGGTGATGTATCCGGTGTTTATATCTATATGATTTCCGATTACGGTGGCCTAGAAATTTTGAAAACAGGCATTCAAAATCAGAACAGTGTTTCATATACACCCACTTATGACAACAGGTTGCGTTCAGATACACCAACGACTGTGCTTTCTACAACCACTTTCCTTGATATTGGAAAAAACACAGCCACTGCCAGAGAAGTGATGATGTTCGATCTAAGCAGTTACAAAACAACGGATACGATATCAAAGGCAACTCTGTCGCTGTATTGGCACTATCCGGCAGGTAAGACAAGAACATCTGGCACTATAGTTGAGGTATACAGACCGTTTGAATGGAATCCAAAGTATGTGACCTGGAACTCGCGAGCTTCAGGGACTTCATGGATTATAGCCGGAGGAAGTTGGTATGATAAGAATGCAATCTCTCAAGGTACTGCACCTTATGCATCAGTTACATTCCCAGCTGGTACGGTACCTGGTAACAAGTACTATGATTTTGACGTTACTCAGTTGGTGAAAGAGTATGTAACTGGTAAATACAAGAACACTGGTTTCTTCCTCAAGGCCAAGACTGAGAGTGGAAATTATATTGCATTCTACAGTTCAGAATATTCGAACGCTGGAATGAAACCGAAATTAACCATTACGTCATCTTCAGGTTCAACACTGACAGATTATCCACCAGTTGCAAACGCTGGTGCTGACAGGACTGCAACAGTCGGCTCAGCTGTTACTTTCAATGGCAGTGCTTCCACTGACGATAAAGGAATAGCATCTTATTCGTGGGATTTCGACTCTTCGAATGGAATAACAGCTGATGCAACTTCAAAGACAGCTTCCAAAACATATACGGCAGCAGGGAATTATATTGTAACTCTGACCGTCACAGACACTGCAGGACAGAAGTCCACAGATACGTTACAGGTAGTTGTCAGTGGCTCTACAAGTGCAGTTTCATACACACCTAGGTATGACAATAGGTTGCGTTCCGATACTCCAACCACTGTCCTTTCCACGACCAATTATCTTGATATTGGAAAGAGCACAGCTACTGCCAGAGATGTGATGATATTCGACTTGAGCAGTTACAAGACAACAGATACAATATCAAAGGCAACTCTCTCACTATACTGGTATCACCCAGCAGGCAAGACGCGCACTTCTGCTACTGTTGTAGAGATTTACAGGCCGGTTGAGTGGGATCCAAAGTATGTGACTTGGAACTCAAGAGCATCAGGGACTCTATGGAGTAAAGCAGGAGGAAGCTGGTTCGATAAGAATGCAGTATCTCAGGGTACTACACCTTATGCATCAGTAACATTCTCTGCCAGCACTGTGCCTGGTAACAAATACTACGAGTTTGATGTTACACAGCTTGTGAAAGAATACGTAAGTGGTAAGTACAAGAACACTGGATTCTTCCTAAAAGCAAAGACAGAGAGCGGGAATTATATTGCATTCTACAGTTCGGAATATTCGAATGCTGCCATGAGACCGAAGTTAACTATAACACGCTAGATTGTGGGTGTAATAAATGTGGAGCGAAAATAACTTCGCTTCATTTATTTTCTATATGCTTAATCTTTAACTCCACAGTTCGTCTAAGTGTCTAGGTTATATTTGTTTTCTTTAGATTATAATTACATTAGATTTTTAAATTTATATCATTATAGCATTTTAACTTAGACGCCTAGACGTAATTATATTATAAACACACACCTTCCAACCTGTGGAGTTAAAAACTATAAATGGAATAGCAGAAAAGCACATATTAAGATATATATCATTATTAATAGGTGTAAAGATTCATGAATAATAGAAAATCACTGCTTATTTGCCTTATTGTTTTTTTTGCATTATTTAGCTCTGGATGTGCGGATATAAATAATGGCAATACTTCTTCATATAATGAGCCAGCAAAACAAGAATTGAATTTAACAATCACAACCGAAAAACTAAATTTCACAGAAGATGAGCATTTTGTTGTATATTATAAATTAACAAATGTGGGGAAATACCCATTAGATGTATTGAAGATAATGCAGTATGCAACTTATGATATTTCATTTTCACCGGTAAATAGCAATGGATCTGTAAAATATATCTGTGGTGTACCCTCAGTCACTCCTCCAACGAATAAAGACATTGTTCAACTTGAATCTGGAGAATCTCTAAATGCAACAATTGATTCTTCTTGTTGGACTTTCACTCCAGGTGAATACATAATTACTGCTTCTTATCATGCAAGTGGAGGTAATAAAATCCCAAATCGTTATTGGAGTGGAGAAGTAGAATCCAACGAGATATTAATCAAAGTACGGGAGAACTAAAAATCTCACATTTTGAATGTTTGTGGTATTCAAATATGATAGTCCATCAACTGCTGATGAAAATTGCTATGAACTTGCAGTGCAGCTTTTAAAGTCAGAGGTTAAATAGAACTCTAAATAGAAATTAAAGGTCATTTATTGCTTTAATCTTGAAATAACGAGCCGAGTTTGCTTATTTTTTTAAACAGACACTTTAAAATCTTTTTTCGGCCAATGGAAAGCCATTAAATCATTTTGGTAACCCAGACTTCTTACGTGGCTTGAACACCGATATGCTCCGATAACCGCATAAGTACTATGATGAGTAAAATTATTAAAACAAGAAAATAGGAGTCCTACAGTTAGCTATCTTGAATCGTGAAAGTGAATTTGGTACCCTTTCCAACTTCACTTGTCACCCATATCTTACCACCGTGCATCTCAACATACTTTTTTACAAGAACCAGACCAAGTCCGGTGCCTTCATGTTCACGTGTCATATATGAGTTCAACTGTTTAAATGGTTGGAACAATTTACTAAGGTCATTCATTGCAATCCCTATCCCTCTATCTATCACACTGACCTCAATAACGTGACCAATACGTTTTGCAGTTATGCTTACTTTACCCTTATCCGGTGTGAACTTAATAGCATTACTTAGAAGGTTATTGAGTATCTGGTTGAATTTGGTTCTATCTGCTTTGATGCTACCAAGCTCTGGCTCGATCTTAACATCAATCTCAATGTTCTTCTTGAATGCAAGAGGAGATATTAGCGTCTTTACTTCCTCGATCGCATTCGAAATAGGGAAGTATTCGAAGTTAAGTTCCATTTTACCGGCTTCTACTTTCGAAAAATCCAGAATATCGTTGATTATTTTTAGGAGATGATGACCACTATTTGAAATGTTATATATGTACTTTGTCTGTTTTTCATTAAGATTTCCAACAGTTCCAATGAGCAGTATATCAGAAAAACCTATGATCGAATTAAGCGGAGTTCTCAGCTCGTGGCTCATGGTTGATAGGAACTCTCCCTTGCTCCGGCTCGCATTCTCAGCGATTAGTTTAGCATGTAGTAATATTTCCTCAGCTTGTTTTCTTTTTGTAATATCACGACACACACAAAAAATAAATTTCTTTTCTTCAAATATCACTAAATCTCCATGAATTTCAACATTAGTTAAAATACCATCTTTACGGCGATGGCAAGTTTCGCTAATGATCTTTTTACTATCAGCACCTTTGATCATTTCCAGCAAATGATCGCGTGAAAAAAATGCATCCCAATCCCAAATGTGTAATTCGTGAATCTCATCCAATGAATAACCAAGCATTTCAGCAAATTTTTGGTTTGCCTTGAAAACCTTCCCCGTCTGGTCAATAAGAACTAATCCATCCAGAGATTGCTCAAAAAGCATACGCCACGTAGTAATCTCATCTTTTATTTTCTTCTCTTCTTCCTTCTTTTGAGTGATATCTACATATTGCAATATCACACTTGAAGGGCAGTTTTTGGAAAGTGGCTGTATTTTCAAAATGCAGTGTTTTTCACTAAGGTCATAAGGGAAAAATTCAAATATGAATTTTTTTAGTTTTCCTCTAATTACATCCCTTATCCCCTTCACCAAAACAGCAGCTTCTTCTGACCCTTTACTGGTGGCTTCGTCACAGATTTTTAGGTAATCAGTTCCTTCAGCATATCCCTTAGGGTCGAGGCAATTATTTTCAACTAACTCTTGCCAATTTTCATAGGCAGAAGTGATTATTCCTTCCGAAGATATAACAACAATGCTATCTTCACAATATTCCCTTGAATTCTCCTCATGTAAAGGGATTGAAAAGTTCTCGGTTTTTGAAGGCATAATTAGGATACAGCCGATTTAATATTATATTTTATATATTATCTCTATATATATCTTGCTGCCATGTGCACCACTCTTTATCAATTATACTTTTATATCTTCCGTCACCGAATCTACAGCTTTTCTGTTCTATGAATCACAGCTAGGGCATTTACTTAAGTGTCTTGATATATTGAAGTATATCATTGAGGTCTTTATCAGACATTTGCCATCTCGGCATTGTTAGCGACAGAGACTCTCCGGAAGGCTCAAATCCATCTCTGATAGCTGTCTTGATATCCTCATCAGTAAATGGGTGATCCTCTTCTGTGGTTAGTGAAGCATATGTGATATCAGCCGGTATTGTGTAGCCCATCATCACAGGTACTCCTCCTTTACCATCCACTCCGTGACAATTGACACAGCTTCCTCCGTGTATGTAGAGCCATTGGGGGCCGTAGGATGTAGTGATTCTCTTGCCTGTTTCATTGAATCCGGTGTAATAGATAGTTTCACCGTTTGACTCGAATTCGGTTTTGATGCCTTCAACATTGTAGGAATAAGCATAGCCTGTTCCCATCATACTTCCTTGCTGGCCATAACCGGTCCCCATCATTCCATTTCCGTAACCCGAACCCATCATACCTCCGTATCCAGGTCCTATCATGCTGCCATAGCCTGATCCATTGTTGTATCCGGATGTCTGCAGACTCATCATATAAGCTATTATTATTAGAATTGCAATAATGGCAACTCCAATAAGACCCAAAAAGTAATTTTCCATTTTAGCCATCATTAACCTCCCACTTTGGCATTTAAAAATATGCCTGATTCAAAATATAAGGTTATGTGAGAAAAGTAACAAATCTGATTGTGATTTTTGCCTGAAAACTCTAAATAAATCGGTACGCACACATGAGTTTGCACCGCCAATTTTATTTGCCATGTGTTGAAACTATTTAATGTCTAATATAGTGTTGGGTGTGTTGAAATGAATTTAAATCTAAGAAATAAGATACTTGTGTTGATAACCATTTATTCAATATTAATGCTGCTAGTGCCAATATCTGCAACACCGCAAGAAGATGTAAATTCTGGTGATATATTAGAGAAAGATGCAGGTATTCAGAAAAGTGAAAAATACGTTCCTGAAGAAATACTTGTTAAATTTAAATCTGGATTTTCAGATAAAGATGTGGACAATATCAACTCCAAAAATGAGGTTTCTGTTCTGTCTACAAGTCCTTATGCAGGCTTTAAGACATTGAAAGTTCCAAAGAGTAAGACCGTTGAAGAGATGGTTGAGATTTATAGTAAAAACCCAAATGTTGAGTATGCTGTGCCAAATTATGTTATGTACGCTACCATGGTACCTAATGATCCGCTTTATGTATACCAATGGAACTTCAAGCCTTCAAACGGTATAAATGTTACAGATGCATGGGATATTTCTACAGGAAAGGATGTGATTGTTGCTGTTATTGATACCGGAGTCGCCTCTAATGCTCCAGATCTTTCAGATACAAATTTTGTTCAAGGCTATGATTTTGTAAATCTTGATAATGATCCTACTGATGACAATGGTCATGGAACCCATGTGACTGGAACCATAGCTCAAAGCACAAATAATGGGATAGGAGTTGCAGGTGTAGCTTATGGTTGTACAATAATGCCCGTGAAGGTATTAGATGCAAGTGGCAGTGGTACCCTGAGTCAGCTTGTAGACGGGATATATTACGCCAGTGGTAAAAATAATCAATATCAAGCAGATGTAATTAGCATGAGCTTGGGATTTCCTCCTTCTGTAACTGCAAAGAACCTGCGTCCCCTTTTCTCCGCACTTGATTATGCATACTCTAAAGGTATTGTCATAGTAGCAGCTGCAGGTAATAATGCGGTTTCAACGGTGTGTTATCCAGCTGCCTATGAGAAATGCATAGCTGTTGGTGCAACCAGATACGATGGGACACGTTCTTATTACTCCAACTATGGAAGTGCTCTTGATATTATGGCACCGGGAGGGGACATGAGTATAGATCAGAGTGGAGATCGTCAACCGGATGGTATACTTCAGAATACATTAGGCTCTAGCCCTGGAACTTTTGATTATTATCTCTATCAGGGGACTTCGATGGCAACTCCACATGTTTCAGGCGTAGCAGCCTTGCTAATAGCAAATGGTGTCAAAGGGCCGGAAAATGTAAGACAAGCAATGCAGTCAAGTGCAAAGGATATGGGTGCTACTGGCTGGGATTCTGGATATGGGTGGGGCATAGTCGATGCGTATAAAGCACTTACTTATTACTCAGCACCTGAACTGACTGGGGAGGTATCTATCGGTGATGTGGAAGTGACATATAGTACAACGCCTGTTGGGAAGAATAAGATAATAACTGCAAAAGTTATTGTAACCATAGTTGACACTAATAATATGGGAGTAAAAGGAGCAACTGTGTCAGGTGAATGGAGTGGTGCAACCACTGATTCAGATTCCGGTGTTACGGACTCCAGTGGGAAAGTAACCTTATATTCGAATGAAATGGAGGTCCTTAAGGCTAATACTGCAACCTTCACTTTCACCGTGAAGGACGTTTCTTATACTGTCCCATGGGATGGAAATCAAGCATCCGGTACAATAACTTATGCAAAATGAACGAAATTATGGGACCATATTAGGTCCTATTAATTATTTTTCTCGAATGTAGGCAATATAAAAGGCTCCCGTGTTTTCATCAAACTACTTCTATACACTTAAGCTTGGAATGGATATTTCTATCCAATATTGCTGGGACCAGCAATAATCCATATTATTAGATATTTGTTCCAAGATATCTTTTCTTCTGACATTTAAGATAGCAAGTTAAAAATACGATAAAGCAAGAAAATACATAATATAATATTTCTGATTACTTGATATAAACAATGTAGAGGACTCTAAAGAAAGGACCAAAGGCATCAAAGTGATCATCAATCAATGGTAATAGAAGATTAATAAATGGGTTAGAGAAAACTCAACATTTTAAAATTTATGATATGTACGTATAATCTAATGTGGAGTGAATCAGGAATGGACAAGAATGCAAAAACGACATATCTTTTGTTATTAGTCTTTACAGTTCTCTTGATAGTTACTACTATTGCTCAAGCAAGTTCTGGTGATGAATGTTTGAGGGCAGTTGTAGACGATATAAGTCCAAGTTCAGTAGGCATTGATGAACAATTTACTGTGGGAATAAGTCTTGAGAGCTGTGGTAATACAGTTCCTGATAATATCACTTTTGAAATAATAAGTTCTCCTCCCGATATTGTAATAATAGAAAGTCTGGTCACTCATATCCCCAAATTTGTTTATAGCGGCAGTGAAAGGCAGTTGATATACCACATGAAGACAACTCCGGACGCTAAACCTGGTCCTCATATTATAAAAATGAAATTGACATATGGAAATGATGCAAAATGGGTCTCATATTACGATGTTGAGGTAACAGTAACAGGTGAGCATGCGGAACCACGGATATCTTCTGTCAAAACAAATCCTGAATATATCTATGAGGGAGATACAGTTGATTTAAGTTTGGGCATAGATAACTTTGGTAAAGCAATAGCAAAATCTGTAGAAGTTAGTTTAGAACATGGGTTTAAAGGAATTAAAAACTCCACAATTGGAACTCTTGGTCTAAACGGCAGTCAAACTGCATTATTCAAATTCAAAACTAATAGAACAGGAACATTTGCAATTCCTGTTATTATAGAGTATGAAGATGATTATGGTATCCAGAAGGATAACTATAGCATTATGATTACTGTTCTTGACAAAAAAGGAAGTTTGAATCTTGCATCTGTAAAAGTTACTCCTGTTCTTCCTCAAGTGGGCGATACTGTAGAATTAACTATGAGAATTGAAAACTCAGGTGAGAGGACAATAAGTTCAGTAAGAGTCTATGCTGATCATCCATTCAAAGGACTAAAAGAATCTTTTATAGGAACTCTTGATCCAAATGGAGATGGACCTGCTGTACTCACTTTCATAGCTAATCAGTCCGGAGAATATGAAATTCCTGTAACCATAACATATAGTGATGATTTCGGTGAAGAACAAATTCGAACGAATATCAATCTTATTGTCCTAAAAAGCGATAGTAGTTACGGGACGGTTTTAATAATTCTATTGATCCTTGGAGTAATTGGAGGATTAATTTATATTAATTATAGAACAAAAAAATCAAAAGATAAGATCATTAAACAGTTAATGGAAGGCAGAGATAACTCTGATAAAAACGAAAAATAATGAGGGGTCTCTAATATGATTAATGATATTCGGGTGGGGGCTCTTATTGCATACTGTAGTGTGAGAAGAGGGAACAAGAAAACGCTGATATTCATTGTTTTTGTTCTCTCTCTAATTTTTTTGAACTTAGTATTCCTTCCATCGATGTTAGGAGGAATGACTGTTCTATTTACTGGTATGATGCAAGACTATGCTTATGGAGATATTGTTATTGAACCAACAGGCCATAATACTTACATCAACAATGCTGATAGCGTATTGGCAAAAGTCAGAGCTGTAGAAGGTGTGAGAGCTGCAACAAAACGACTGGATGCTGGTGCATCTATTGAGTATAAACAGAATGTTGTAGGGGTCACTATAACGGGTTTACTTCCTACAGAAGAGTATGATATTTCAAGATATCCATATATTATCACTGAAGGAGATTTTCTGGGAGATCTATCTCAGGATGAGATCATTATTGGTGCTATGATCGCAGGTACAGGTTTTGGATCAGAAATTTATGATAATCTAGGTGAAGTAAGACCTGGAGCACTTGTTGATGTTACATATAGCAATGGTGTAAAGAGGACTTATAAAGTCAAAGGTATCATGGAAGGCACTTTTGAGCTTGTTGACCTTAATGCTTTGGTTAATTACAAGGAAATTGAAAACGTATACGGTTTAGATGATGGTAAAGCTACTAGTGTAGTTGTAAGGGTTGACAAGCAAGGGAGCGAAGAACAAATACAGGATAAAATAAGAGACGCTGGAGTGAATGAGCAAGTTTTTACGTGGGCTGATAAATCCGAGGCTCTCATAAAGCAAGCAATGCAAAGCATTGGTGCTATAAACATTATGTCAAAGTTCGTGAGTTTGATTGTGGGCGCAGCTTTGATACTTATAATTATCTATATCAACATACTCAATAGGAAAAAAGAAATTGGAATTCTAAAAGCAGTAGGAATTACTCCACGATCTATTGTGTTATCCTATGCATTCCTTAGCACTTTCTACGTTTCTCTTGGTATTTTTGCAGGATTGATGCTATATTTTACACTTATGCTATATTTCCAGGCAAATCCCGTAACATTTTATGAAACTATGCACATAAGTCCCACTATTGATCCTATGCTGCTTATTCAAAGCGTAGTTACCATGCTTACACTATCAGTGATAGCCGGTATTCTACCTGCTTGGAGTGTATCAAGAGAGAGTATACTCAAAGCTATATGGGGACGGTAAAAATAATCATTGTAAAAAATCTAAAAAGATATTACGGAACCGGAAAAACTGCTGTTAAGGCTCTGAATGGTATTTCTTTTGAAATTACTAAAGGGGAGTTTGTAGCCATCATGGGTGCATCTGGTAGTGGCAAGACTACTCTGCTGAGGATATTGGCATTGTTAGATGATGCAACAGATGGTGAATACACTATAAGAGGGTTAGAGGTTTCAAGTCTCCCTGAAACAGAAAGAAGTTATTACCGGCTAACTCAGGTTGGTTATGTCTTTCAGGATTATGCACTAATTAATGAGATGAGTTCTGCAGAGAATGTATATGTGCTTTCAATGATGGAAGGTAAATCGAAGAAGGAATCATATGCAATTGCTCTTGAAGCATTAGATAAGGTTGGCCTTAAAGGAAAATATGACAGAGTCCCTGGTGAATTATCGGGTGGTGAAAAGCAAAGAGTTGCAATTGCAAGAGCCATAGCAAAAAAACCTGATATAATGTTTGCTGACGAGCCCTGTGCCAACCTGGACACTAACAATTCAAAACAAGTACTGGAAGTATTTAAAGAACTGAATGAAAAATATGGCCAGACGATTGTGATGGTAACACATGAACCTTGGCATGTAGAGTATGTCAGTAGGGTGATCACACTTGAAGATGGTATTATAATTAGTGATGAGAGAATAAACAAAACAACTAATGCATAATGGAATTTTTTTAATATCTTTCTATTGATATCCTCTCAACGTAGGAATTATCCTATGCACATGTTTCTGGTATTCTTTGTATTCATCACCGAATTGTGCCACAAGTCTTGTTTCCCAGTGCCGTGATCCAAAGTACAGGTATATGGTGGTTACAATATATATAATAAGCAGGTTTGTGGTCATGAAGGGGGTTAGCAGCATTATTATCAGGGTGGAGAATGTGAACGGATCCCTGACCCATCGATAAATGCCACGGATATTAAGAGAGCCTGCTTCAGTAGTATTTGGAGCAGAGAGCTGTGCCCGTATTTTGAATCGTTGAGGTGCATCTGTAAAAGCCCTGAGGGTAATGATCCCGGCAATCAACTGTCCGATCACCATCACCCAGCGCCAGGGGGAAGGCACTATGTAAAGGATTTCTCCAGGATTTTTGTAAAACAGGTAAGGCAGCGGTGATATAGTTAAAATTGCAACTAGGCTGAATAGAGGCATATACAATACTTCTCCCTTTGATCCCAAGACCTGCATAGCTAAGCGCTTAAAACGCAGGCTTGCCATAAGGCTATGGATGGATGCAAATCCTATCAGACAAAGCACAAGTATGATTACGGACAAAACCAATTTGAACAACCCCTATATTTTATTTGTCTGGCTTCTATTTAGGGTTTATGACGAGATAGTACTGTCAGAGGAAGGATTCAGGCTCGGAAATTTACAATATCTTCCTACAATATCAAGCACCTTAGAGGAATATTCATTGGCTTTTTCTTCTTCACCGGTTTTAGCATACAACGCTGCTAAAAGGCCACATGAATCGGCTAGTAAACTGAGCATATCCTCATCCTCTGGCCCTTTTTCAAGGATACCGGTATATATTTCCTCCAATTTTCCATATACCTGTTCTGCTTCTTCGATGCTTTCTTTAGCCAGGCAGACTTTACCATACTGTTCTACCATTTCATATAGCATTACGGGAATATCTGGATCTTCGGGATCTAATCTCATGATAGTTTCATATGCCTTCATGATGTTTGTTATAAGAGTGATCTGCATTTCAGGTTTACCAATCATAACAAAAAAATCGAGGATGCTTTCCATAGTGTTTGAATAATTTGTTATGTATTCAATATCTTCCGAATTATGTGCAATGAGCTTTGCATATACATCAGAGATTTTTCCAAAGAATATTTCTTCTTTTTTAATTACACTCTCTACACAAGAAAAGATATCCATTTCCTCAAGGACATTTACAATATTATCAAGAGAATCTATAAGATGTCGCTGAACATTAATATCCTCTTGGTTCTCTAAATAGATATCAGATGCAATCTCAAAGGCTTTTTCATATGTATCTAAAGCCTGCCTTGACATAAGAATAGATTGGAATTAAGATATATATGTTGTTAGTTCTGTTTGTCCCTTGATACTTGAATTTTGAAGAAAGAGCAATATATTCGGATGTGTCGTACATGGCAATTTTAAAGAATGCATGGAAATTCCCTGAACCGAAAGCCACTAATATCAATATCCTATTCCCTCTAGCAAAAAGACCTTAACTCTCTGAAATATGATCTCTATGAAGTATCTCTTCCAGTTTGGAATTATTCTTGTGGTGTGTTTTATGGGGGATTTTCTTCACAACACACTAAACCTGCCTGTGCCAGGAAATGTAATAGGTATGTTGCTCCTGCTTTTCTTCCTGATGACAGGGATGATAAAGCTATCAATGATAGAGGATGTAAGTAATTTCTTGCTAAAGCACCTATCTTTTTTCTTCGTTCCGGCAGGAGTAGGACTGATTACCTGTTTTTCTATACTGAATGGAAAATGGACAGCCCTCACGATCATATCCGTTGTTTCCACCATCATTATTGCAGCAACAACAGGTATCATTGTTCAGGTACTTATGAAAAGGAGGCAGTCCGGTGAATGAGATGTTATCTTCTCTTGTAAGTTCGCCTTTGTTTGGGATTATTATATCTTTGCTCACATTCCAGATGGGCAGCATGCTTTACAAAAAGACCGGATTGGTTTTCCTCAATCCTCTGGTATTAAGCATGCTGATGATCATAGCTTTTCTTGTAAACTTCCACATAAGTTTCGATGATTATAACAGAGGAGGACAGTTCATATCCTTCTTCCTGGGTCCTGCCACCGTTATTCTGGCTGTACCACTGTACAAAAAGATAACCTTACTGAAGGAGAACATCCTGCCCATCTTTGCAGGCATCACCATAGGTTCAGCAACAGGAATCTTGAGCATAGTTGCCATGTGTAAGATGTTCGGCCTTGATGAGCTGGTAAGCATCTCCATGATCCCTAAATCCATCACCACGCCTATAGGGATTGAGTTATCTAATCAGCTTGGAGGTCTCCCATCCATTACCGTGGCAGGTATCGTCTTTACGGGCATATCAGGTGTTTTGATAGGTCCTATGATCTGTAAATTGTTCAAAATAGACAACAAGGTGGCTGTGGGAATTGCCATAGGTACATCGTCCCATGCATTGGGTACTACCAAGGCAGTAGAATTGGGGGAGACTGAAGGAGCCATGAGCGGGCTGGCGATAGGTATCGCAGGTCTTATCACTGTATTCCTTGCTCCCATAATTGCGAAGATATTTATGTGAAATCTTTGCAGTATAGATTTACACATTATAGTAATGTTACAACAATGGCTATTACTTCTCCATTGCTTTTTTTCTCATATCTTGTGGGAACTTTTCGATAGCATACCTTAAAGAAGTTCTTGGCATGACCTTTTTGTTTTTCATTACGTATTCGAATATATCCTGCTGATGGGCTTTGCCTGCTTCCTTGAGCATCCACCCGTAGCCCTTACGCACAAGGTCATCTTCATCCATGAGCAAGCTGTCAGCAATTTCCAGAACATCTTCCTGGAATTTTCCATTCCTTGCAGGCAACACAAGAGTTACGGCTGCAGCTCTTCTAAACCATCTGTTCTCAGATTTTGTCCACTGTTTAAGCTGGCTCATGTAATGAGGGTAAGACTCGATAAAGGCTGCAACCGAATGATTACATAACGTGTCGCATTTTGCCCAGTTATTAACATATTCTCCAATCCATCGTTCAAAAATTTCAAAATCATTCGGCTCGTAATGTTCCCGCATACGGTAAACCCATTCAAAAGCAATTGAAGACTCTTCAAACAGGTCTGATTTCAGAAGCTCCTCCGATAATGAAAATATAGTATCCTTCTTTTCGTTTTTTATTTGTTTGAAGTACTTGTCTGCTATCTTTATGGCAGTTGCTGCTTTTACGCCATAGCAGTTGATCCCCTCTTTAAAAAAACGGGCAGCTGTATCTTTTGTCTTTTCATCTGCATTGTTGGTAAGTTCTACCCTTATTTCAAATATCAGATTCTCATACATTTGCTATTCAACCTGAATTTTTTATAAAAGATGCATAAAAGATAGAAATAATCGTATTCACGATTTATGGATCTTACTGATATGCAGTACCTCCGTTATTTGCATCTTTTTTATTATCTGAATTAGCTGCATATTGCGCATAAGCTTCAGCTGCTTTTTCATAGAGATTCATAGCACTTCTGGAAATGGTGGGTTTAATCCTGTCAATAGCCTTCTTGAAATGAGTCATAGAGATCCTTATCTCGTTTGCAAGTATCTTCATTTGATCTCTAGTCATGCCAGGTTTTATTACTGTTCTTAAAGCCAGTATGGAAGCTTCCCGGCAGATAGCATCGATATCTGCTCCCACATAGCCGTCTGTCATGTCTGCAAGCAAATTCAGGTCCACGTCATCAGCCAGGGGTTTTCCCAGGATGTGTATCTCAAAGATCTTTCTGCGTCCTTCTTTATCAGGTGGTTTCACATATATGAGTCGGTCAAACCTGCCGGGACGCAGTAAGGCAGGATCAATAATATCTGGTCTGTTTGTAGCAGCTATTACCACTACATCTTTGAGTTCTTCCACGCCATCTATTTCGGTGAGTATCTGGCTCACCACCCGTTCCGTCACATGCACATCAGTACTGGATCCTCTCTCTGGTGCCATGGAATCTATCTCATCGAAGAATATCACGGTTGGAGCAGCCTGTTTTGCTTTTCTGAAGGTGTCACGTACTGCTTTTTCGGATTCTCCAACATACTTGCTCAAAAGTTCCGGGCCTTTAATACTTATAAAATTTGCCTCACTCTCGCTTGCAACCGCCTTGGCCAGCATAGTCTTCCCTGTGCCAGGCGGGCCAAAAAGCAGTATTCCTTTGGGTGGCGTGGTATTGACAGTTTCGAACATCTCTGGGTATTTTATAGGCCATTCCACAGCTTCAATAAGCTCCTGCTTTGCAGCCTCTAATCCTCCAATGTCATCCCAGCGCACATGCGCAACCTCCACGAACACCTCACGCATTGCTGAAGGCTCTATGTTCTTGAAAGCTGCATCAAAATCAGCTCTGGTGACTACGAGACTATCCATGATCTCCTGAGGTATGTCATCTTCGATGTGCATCTCCGGAAGCATTCTGCGCAAAGCGTGCATCGCAGCCTCCTTACACAGGGATGATAGATCCGCTCCCACGTAACCGTGAGTTACAGCTGCTATCTGATCCAGATCAATGTCATTTTCAATTGGCATTCCTCGTGTATGCACGTACAGGATCTGCAGTCTGCCATTGCGGTCAGGGATGCCTACTTCTATCTCTCTGTCAAACCTTCCACCTCTGCGTAGTGCTGGGTCTATGGAGTTGGGACGGTTGGTTGCAGCGATAACAATAACCTTGCCCCTAGATTTCAGTCCATCCATGAGTGATAGCAATTGAGCTACAACTCTGCGCTCAACTTCTCCCATCACTTCATCTCTTTTAGGGGCAATGGAATCTATCTCATCAATGAATATAATGGAAGGTGCATCCTTTTCGGCATCTTCAAACATCTGGCGAAGCTTATGTTCACTTTCACCATAATACTTTGATACTATCTCCGGTCCGCTGATGGATATGAAATTCGCATCTGTTTCACTGGCAACCGCCCTGGCTATCATTGTCTTGCCTGTACCTGGCTGGCCATAAAGCAGCACACCTTTCGGGGGATCTATCCCAAGCTTTTGAAAAATTTCAGGATGTTTGAGGGGTAGTTCTATCATTTCCCTCACCATGCCGAGTTCGCGCTTGAGGCCACCTATGTCTTCATAGGTAATATGATCTTTAGTTGTAGCTTCCTCCAGAGGTTTTTCCCGAAGAACTATCTGCGTGTTACGGGTAACTACCACAGGTCCGGAGGGTTTAGTCGCCAGCACTGCAAATGTAAGGGGATTGTTCACAGTTTCCACTCTGACTCTTTCTCCTTTAGAAAGAGGTCTGCCTTCTATTATTCTTAGGATAAAACGCGACCCTCCTACAAGCTGAACAGGCTGTGTAGGTGCAAGTGTAACGCTCTCCGCTTCATGAGCTAATATCTTCTTAATGGTTACCTGATCATCCAGACCAATTTTAGCATTGTAGCGCAGGTTGCCGTCTATACGGATTATTCCTTTGTCTGTATCATCAACATATCCAGGCCAGACGATAGCATAGCATGTGTCCTTTCCTTTGATCTCTATAATATCGCCGCTTGTAGTTCCCAATCGTTGCATCAGGCTTTTTTCCAGGCGCGCTATACCTCTTCCCGCGTCTCTGGGGTATGCCTGTGCTACCTGTACGATGATCTCTTCGGACATTTGTGAACCGCCAATTTAAGAACCACTTTCTTCAACTCATGATTACAGAAGAAATTCGTTATTCAAGCAATTTAATATTCCTATTTAGAATAATAGTTCAATATTTAAAACATTATGTGATAGTCTATCCGATACACTTCTTCTTCTTTTTCTTCTCCTTCCGTATACTCCATTTGTATCTTGCTAATAGTTTCATTTAAAATCCAGAGAATGTAGAACAAAACGTTTATATGGGATTGTTTAGTACACAATCGTACATTATAGTTTGTTATAAGACATTCAGTTTGGTGGAAACTAATTAAGGCCGGGATCAAAATGTATGCGAATTCAATGCAGTATGATATGTGGAAAGAATATACAGCACCTTCAAAGGAGGAACAGCTTCAGAAATTCCGATCCCTGCTGGAATATGTTTCTGTCAATAGTCCTTTCTACAAGCAGAAGTTCTCAAAAGAAAATGTAGACGTAGGAATCATTAAAAGTTTTGAAGATATCAGTACCCTTCCTTTCACGTACAAGGAAGAGCTAAGAGATGCCTATCCTCTTGGTTTGCAGGCATCGCCGGAAGAAAAAGTAGTACGCATTCACTCATCATCTGGAACTACGGGTAAACCTGTTATTATTCCTTACACTCAAAACGATGTGGATACATGGGCTGATATGATGAAAAGGTGCTATGAACTGGCAGGTCTGAACAATCAGGACAGAATACAGATCACACCTGGGTACGGTTTATGGACTGCAGGCATAGGTTTTCAGCTTGGGGCTGAAAAGCTGGGTGCCATGGCAGTTCCCATGGGTCCGGGAAATACGGAAAAACAACTACAAATGCTCATGGATCTGGGTTGTACTGCTATTGCAAGCACTTCTTCTTATGCCCTGCTGCTTGCGGAAGAGATCAATAAGAGAGGCATAAAGGATAAAATTCACCTTAAAGCAGGCATCATTGGTTCAGAAAGGTGGAGCCGGAAGATGCGTATTCGTATTGAAGAAGAGTTAGGTATGGAAAGCTTTGACATATACGGCCTCACTGAAATATACGGTCCTGGCATTGCACAGGACTGCCATCTGCATAATGGCCTGCATTACTGGTCAGACTTTTTGTATTTTGAGGTCATTGATCCGGTAACTGGTGAAATACTACCGGAAGGAGAGCTGGGTGAACTTGTTGTAACTACTCTCTCTAAAGAAGGTGCACCTCTTATACGCTACAGGACAAGGGATCTGACACGTATCATTCCGGGACACTGCACTTGTGGATGTCCATTTCCCCGCATCGACAGGATATTAGGCCGTACAGATGACAGGATTAAGATAAAAGGGGTCAATATATATCCGGGACAGATCGAAGACCTTACTCACAGATTGGATGATGTTAGCAGTGAGTACCAGATCCTATTATCACGTGATGGTGGTAAGGAATCCATGCTTTTTCGTGTGGAGGTTAACAATGCCAATGACGCTTACTGCAAACAGGCAAAGGAAAAAGCTATCAAGAAAGCTTTTCATGATCTGATCGGTATTTCCGTAGAAGTGGAATGCCTGAACATTGGTAATCTGCCGCGCAGCGAAAAGAAAAGTAAAAGAGTGATAGATACAAGGGATTCATAGATTAACAGCACATAATCCACAATTGTCTGTTCTATTTTTAGTTTTTAGTTTTGTATGGCATGCATTTAAGATATAAATATTTAGATGATGTACTAGCTGTATCTAGTACATAACTCTTTTGCTTTTAAGTGGTAAAAATAATTGAATAATGGCAAATAAAATCTCAAAGTATATGTCAATTCTACTATTATTTAAACCACTCATATACTACATTCATTTTAACCATAAAATTTTTATACTCTCTGGTGTAGCAATTATTTACTAATATGTATCACTTATATGAGGTACGTGACTGGATATACGAATGTGAGCGTTTCCTCTTTCTTGCAGAGGTACACTTCGTAGATGAAAATGTATCCCCTTTATGTCACAAATTCTGCCATGTACTAACAGGTAGCAAGCTGGAGGAAATGCTTGATCTTTTAAGTGAGCAGAATTGCTCCTGCCTGAATGTCCATTCATGTATTACAACAAAAGAACTTGACCTCTTCAAATGTATAGTGGATAGTGTGTCGTTCGAAAGATGGAATGAACTCAGTACTGAGGTAATAATAGAGGCGCAAAGAATATTGCATAATATTGCCCGTGGGCTTCGCAACGATATCGAGCGAATGTACAAAGAACGAGGTTATCCATTATTGTGCTCTGATGCTGAACTTTATCTATAGTACAAGGTTCTGATAATCAATATTTCTGATTCTGCTGTTTCTTTCTTATTTGTGTGGATGAAACACCATTATCACTATATTCATCCTCTGAAACAACAGTTATTATAGATTTGACTTCAGTTGGTATATCAATTTTAGCTCCTTTTCTACTAAAGACGAGAAAATCAATTTTCTTTTCCTTGAAATGCTCATAAAGAGAGCTTGTGGTATCTTGAGGTCGATAATATTTAGGATTAAATAGCCTTTCCATAGTATCGGCACCCAGAATAAAAGTGGATTCTGGGAAAATAATTGCTTTTTCTGCAAAAAGGGGCGTGTTTGTTACAAATATATCTCCCATAAAATCAGGATTATAACAAGCCTGTATGGAAGATATTCTATCTTCAAGTGAAATGAAGTCCATGGGTGGTTTGTCTACATTTGTAAGTGATATTTCAAAATCTACTGGTACACCGTATTTTTTAGATGCTATTTTTGCCATCTCGACATGTTTTCTATGGCATGGATCAAAGGAACCGGAGAAAATAACCTTATGGGAATGAGAGATCTCTTTTTCTTTTATCCTGAAATATCTTGGGATTTTATCAGGATTATTGTCTTTGTCCAGTAGCATATTTGCTATCTCTTTAGTGGTCTGTGCACTCCTTATTTGTATTTTTTCCTGAGATGATAATCCAGTTCCATCTGTTATTGCTACATCCATATTACAGGCTAGAGCTATTGCGTTGATGATAAGCCTACATGCTAGGCTTTCTTCGGTTTCTCTCTCCCTTTCTTCTAAAAAGCAAATGCTATAGGTCGTTGTATTTTGGAGTGACTGAATTGCTATATGCAGTTCATGCTGTCTCTCTTTTCGTTCATCATATTTTGTAAGGATGGAGGTCGCGCCGATACCCAGTACGCGGCCAGCCTCATTTTGTTCTTGCTGCAACATTATTGCTTTTTGAAAAGCAGCCATGGTCATTGCACGTGCGGTACGTGTTGAACTATATTTTTCAGGCTTTTTACCGGTGAATGCATCGACTGCCTGCTGGCTGTACGGCACTATTGCTTCCAGCAAAGTAGCTGATCCACCTCCATGCCTTAAGAGCTCTCCAATAGCTTCTGTCCCGCCGCCTGTGATAGCCAGCACGATTTTATAGCCTGATGAATTGATCAGATGTACCAGAGTTTTTATATCCATATTTTATCTTCTTTATTCGTAACCAATTTAAATTGCTCTTATACCTTTTCCTCACAGAATTCATTTCTCAAAATTTTTCATGTATCTTGGATTTTATTTTCTGGTTCCAGTATTTACAAAAAGCTCAAAGAGTGATAGTGGCATGTAACACATAAACTCTTTATACTTTATCAATTAATTCTTTTTGCATGGGGGTTTTGTATTGGAAGAAATAGTAAGATGTTCTCGATGTATTCTGCCTGCCAGTTTACCAAGTGTAAAGCTTGACGAGAATGGAGTTTGTAATTATTGTAATAATTTTGACCGTTCATTTGGTGATTGGGGCAATGAAAAAGAGCTAAAGAAAAAGCAATTTGATGAAATTATTAAAAAAGTAAAAAAGCAAAACTCTGAATATGACTGTTTAATTCCTCTTAGCGGAGGAAAGGACAGTACTTATGCACTTTATGTTTGTGATAAGATCTACAACCTCAAATGCTTGTGTATCACTTTTGACAATGGCTTTTTATCGGACTATGCGAGAAAGAACATTAAAAATGCAATAAATGCTACAAGAGCAGATCATATTTATTATGCAGTAAATCCAAAAACAATGCTTGAGCTCTACAAGCATTTTATAGTACATTGCGGTCATGTATGTGTTCCCTGTATGAGGGGGATTGGGTTAGTAAGCTACTTCCCGCTTGAAGCTTTTAATATACCAATTGTAGTATCTGGGAATGGGCGAAGGATTTCCTATTTGAGTGGATTTCCCGAGCTATTTCAAAGTGGCGACCTTACTGTTTTCCAGAATGTATGTAAAGAGATTGATGTTAAGAACGGCTGTGACTCATTATTAAGGCATGAGCCAAAAGTGACCTATAAGTCATATCTTAGTGCTGCACTTAATCTTATGAGGCTTAAAGATAAATTTGTTCCTAAATACATTACTCCTGACTATGTGGGGATATATGATTATTTAGATTCAAATTACAAAGAGATACTTGATACAATAAATCGTGAAATGGGCTGGGAAAAAGCCGGGGATAGCTTTGAACACACAGATTGTTTCCTGCATGAAATTCCCTTTTACATACATACTATTAAATTTCCGGAACTTACAGGGTCTACATTCTATCACAGCAATCTCATAAGATTGGGACAAATGACACGAGAGGAGGCTCTCAAGTTAGAATTGGAGGAGTTAGAAAACCCTGGGGTAGTACATGGTCTCGATGAATTTTTGAAGCAGTTAGGCATGTCCAAAGAAGAGTTTATCGAACAGGTCACTGATTGGACAAAGATTAAGAAGTACAGAAAAGAAGAGCCATTTTATACAAAGTTTTATCTCAAATTTAGAAAATAAGTATATTGACTCTTCATTTGAGTTAAACAGTTCTTTTCTCCCTCTTTTTTTAATTTAATTACAATATATTAGAAGCTCGATAAACCATAAACGTTTTTATATCAGAATATTATATTAATGCGATGTTTGTATTTGGCCATTTAGGAATAACGTTGGGCTTTTTCACACTTCTGGAGCATAAATTGCCAGCTTTAAAAGGCCGTATTGACTATGTGGCAATACTCATTGGTTCCTTACTTCCGGATTTAATAGATAAGCCAATAGGAAGAGTTATTTTTTCAGGTACTATTGATAATGGGCGTATCTTTGCGCATACTTTACTATTTTTCATTCTCCTATGTGGTACTGCTTTCTATGTATGGAAGAAAAGAAATGATCTAAGGTTACTTTTCCTTTCAGCTGCCAGTTTCTGTCATCTTGTAGAAGATAATATGTGGGAGGCACCTGCAACATTGTTCTGGCCTTTGTTAGGTTGGAAGTTCCCAAGTAATCCCGGACTATATGGTGGCATTCTTGGTTATTTCAAGAGCGTTTTTATGTATGCATATACTCCAGCCTTGGATTATGCGTTCGTCTCTGAGATTGTAGGTATAACGATCCTTGTTTTTTTAGGTATCAGATATCTGCGCCAGAATAATTTATTCTGTTTCTTATCCGAGGGTCTTAAGCCTTGAATGTGGACTGAAATCTTATATATACTAACAGTGATATAATAAGAGAATTATATAATGTGCAAAAAGTTAAAAGAGGATAATAATGGGAGAGAATAATAGGATACATTGTAGTTCCAAGATTTATGGAAAAACGTCTGTAGGCGAAGGAACTATTGTTATGGAAAATGTTACATTAGGCTATCCTGAACATCGCATATTAATGGAGATCATAAATAAGGGAATCGAGATTGAAGATCACGATTTTCCAGGTACCACTATCGGAAAAAATTCTTTTATCCGGGCTGGTACAACGATTTTCAGTAACGTGAAAACAGGGGACAATTTTAAGACAGGCCATAACGCTATGATCCGCGAGAATACAACTATTGGTAACAGCGTACTTGTAGGTACCAACGTGATCATAGATGGAAATGTAAAGATTGGCAACAATGTCAGTATCCAGGGAAATGTCTACATTCCAACTCATGTCACTATAGAAGATAATGTCTTCATCGGTCCATGTGCAGTGCTTGCAAACGACAAATATCCTATACGCGGTGAGTACGTTGCACATGGGCCGATACTCCGTAAAGGTGTATCTATTGGTGCGAATGTTACTCTTGTTCCGGGTGTAGAGATTGGGGAAGGATCGATGGTAGCAGCTGGGGCTTTGGTCACAAAGGACGTGCCGCCCTGGAAGCTTGCTATAGGTTGTCCTGCAAAAATCGCTGAACTGCCGGAGAAGCTTAAGCAATTGAATAAAATATAAATACAGGTTATTGTTTCAGTAATAGTCTAAAAGAGGTATATGATGATAAGCATCGCAAAACCGTACCTTGACGAAGCGGAGATTGAGGCCGTCGCCGCTGTACTACGTTCAGGGGTAATAGCTGAGGGGCCAAGAGTAGCACAGTTCGAGCAGGCCTTTGCAGAATATATCGGAGTAGATCATGCTGTGGCCGTGAACTCCGGAACAGCTGCATTGCACGTAGCATTGATGGCTCATGGTATAGGTAAAGGAGACGAGGTGATAACTTCACCGTTCAGTTTCGTAGCCACTGCCAATTCTATTGTATACACAGGTGCAAAACCAGTTTTTGCAGATATTGAATCTGATACTTATAACATCTCACCTGACCAGATTCATGAGATGATAACTAGTCGTACAAAAGCCATAATGCCTGTTCATCTGTATGGGCACGCTGCTGACATGGGTGCGATCATGGAAATTGCAGAGGACCATAATCTTCTCGTAATTGAAGATGCCTGTCAGGCCCATGGAGCAACATACAAAGGCAAGAAAGTCGGATCTTTCGGAACTGGTGCCTTCAGTTTCTATCCTACCAAGAACATGACCACAAGTGAAGGTGGCATTCTTACTACTGATGACCCGAATATTGCAGCCCGTTCACGTATGCTCAGGGCTCACGGCTCAAAACAGCGCTATCTGCATGAGATGATAGGTTATAATTTCCGTATGACTGACATTTCTGCTGCTATAGGTATCGTACAAATGGGAAGACTAGCCGAGTTCACTGAAAAGAGAAGGCAGAACGCTAAGAAGCTTTCAACTGGTCTTAATAGTACCAAGAACATCACATTACCGGTGGAGAAAGAGCATTGCTCACATGTATATCACCAATATACTATTCGCACTCCTCGTCGTGACTCATTGCGTGACGCACTTCAAGCAAAGGATATAGGTACCGGTACGTATTATCCTCTCTGTATACATCAGCAGCCTTTGTACAAAGAGATGGGATTTGCAGGTAGTTTCCCTAACAGTGAAAAGGCATCTCGTGAAGTACTGTCAATTCCAGTGCACCCCGGATTATCAGATGCTGATATAAGTACTGTCATTGCAGCTATAAAGGAATGGGACTTGAGGTAAAACATGATTAGAGTAGGAGTCATTGGTGTAGGTTCCATGGGTAAAAACCATGTGAGGATCTACAGTGAGATGGAAGGTGTTGAGCTTGTTGGTATTTCCGATGTAAACCAGGAACTGGTGGAAGAGCTTGCACATACATTCAAGACCACGCCTTATACGGATTATAAGAAGCTGCTTGCTCAGGGTCTGGATGCCGTAAGCATTGTAGTGCCGACCAAAATGCATGCAGCAGTCACATTGGAAGTTCTTAATGCCGGAACTAATGTTCTTGTGGAAAAACCTATTGCAGATTCCCTTGAAAATGCAGATATCATGATCAATGCTGCTAAGGAAAAAGGATTGATTCTCATGGTAGGTCATATAGAGAGATTCAATCCGGCTGTGATAAGGCTTAAGCAGATAATAGATTCTGGATTATTAGGTAAGATCGTATCTATTTCTACCAGAAGAGTAGGTGCCTATAATCCCCGAATAAGGGATGTAGGTGTCATTCTGGATATTGGTGTGCATGACGTTGATATTATATCTTATCTGTATGGTAAGAAGATAGATCAGGTTTACACAATTGCAGGAGCAAACATTCATTCTTCTGAAGACCATGCATCTATTCACCTGCGTTTCGATCATGATTACTCAGGTCTTGTGGATGTTAACTGGCTTACACCACACAAAGTGCGTACCCTTACTGCTGTAGGTGTTTCAGGTGTGGCATATCTGGATTATATCAAGCAATCTGTTGTGCTCCATGACAAGGAATGGGTTCGTGAGGCAAAGGTAGAATCAAAAGAACCACTGCTTAATGAGCTTGAATACTTTGTACGCTGTGTTGCAAATAAAGAGCAGCCACATCCAAATGGTGAGGATGGAAAACATGCCCTTCAAGCATGTATGGCAGCTATAACATCATATCATGAAGAAAAAGTGATAGATATCTAAAACGAAAATAGGAAAGTGATTATAATGAGCGAGAAGTTACAAAAGATCCTTAAGGAGAAAGGGCCGATTAAAAATATAGGTGTTATCGGTATGGGATATGTAGGCATCCCAGCAGCTGCACTGTTTGCAGATGCTCCATGTTTTAATCATGTACTGGGTTTCCAGAGAGCTTCATCCTCATCAGGATACAAGATCGATATGCTCAACAGTGGTGAGAGTCCTCTTAAAGGTGAGGAGCCCGGACTTGAAGATCTGTTGAAAAAGGTCACAAAGGTAGGTAAATTCACTTGTACTTCTGATTTCTCAAGGATTAGCGAGCTTGATGCTGTTACTCTGGCTATACAGACGCCTTTTGAAGATCCTAAAAGCCTATTGCCGGATTTTACTGCACTTATTGAAGGCATAACGAATGTCGGTAAGAATCTAAGGAAAGGCATGCTTGTAGTGCTCGAATCCACTATTACTCCAGGTACTACTGTTGGTATGGCAAGAGAGATCCTTGAAAAGGAATCTGGTCTTGTTGCAGGTGAGGACTTTGCACTTGCACATGCTCCTGAGAGGGTAATGGTCGGAAGGCTGTTGCAGAACATAAGAGAGCATGACAGAATAGTGGGTGGTATTGACGATGTGTGTACCAAGCGTGCAGTTGAGTTATACACTCCCGTGCTTACTAAGGGCAAAGTAATACCCATGACGGCTACTGCTGCTGAGGTAACTAAGACCGCTGAGAACACTTTCAGAGACTTGCAGATAGCAGCAGCAAACCAACTAGCATTGTATTGTGAAGCTATGGGCATTAACGTCTACGATGTCCGTGCAGGTATTGCAAGCCTTAAAGGTGAAGGCATCACAAGAGCTATTCTTTATCCAGGTGCAGGAGTCGGTGGACACTGTTTAACCAAGGATACCTATCACTTGGAGCGTGGTGTCACTCTTGGTATAGAACCACTGGATTATCCGGAGGATGCCGAGTCTATCTATGTACTTGCCAGAAGGGTCAATGATTTCATGCCTAAGCACATGTTCAATCTTACCGTTAAGGCACTGGAAAGAATTGGCAAAAAACCCAAAGGTATCAAGATCGCAATGTTGGGCTGGGCATTCCTAAATGACTCTGACGATGCCCGCAACCCTCCATCAGAACTATACAGGGATCTGGCTCTGGCAGCTGGCTGTGAATTAAAGATACATGATCCTCATGTACTTCATTATCCTGGCATAGAAATACATGCCAATATTGATGAAGTATTGGCAGGAGCCGATGTAGTTGTTATTTTCACAGGACACAAGCAATATTTCGGCCTGACGCCTGCACAGATCAAGCAGAAGATGGGACAAAAGCAGCCCGTGGTCATTGATGGTCGTAATGTAGTGGACCCTGGTAAGTTTATAGACGCAGGTTTTGTTTACAAGGGAATAGGAAGAGGAGACAAGAACAGTCACGCTATAAAGTGACCTCGCTCCTTTTTACTTCTTTTTAAAATTCTTTTTTTCTTGTTCTTTCTGTTTCGCATGGCTTAATGGCAAACCACGATAACTACTTGTGTATTTAATGTTCATTTACATTTAGCAAATTCCATTAAACCATTTTCGAGTGATACTTTTGGTTCAAAACCTAGTATTTTCTTTGCACTGGAAATATCGGAACAACTGTATTTTATGTCTCCCGGTCTTTCAGGCATATATTGTATTGGTACGTCCACATCAAATGTATTAAGGATCATACTCGCAAGTTCGGTTACTGTTGTACTTTTCCCAGTACCTGCATTGAACACGTGGCCATTAGCATTTTCATTTTCAATTAAGAGGCAAATCATATCGACTATATCGTGAACTGAGATAAAATCCCGGGTCTGGGCACCATCCCCGAATATCACAGGACTTTGTTTTGCTTTGGCTTTTTCGATGAAACGCGATATTACGCCGGAATATGGATTATGTGGGTCTTGCCTGGGGCTATAGATATTGAAAGGGCGAATACAACAGGAAGGTAATCCAAATGCTTTATTGTACATCATACAATATTTTTCCCCTGTCAATTTGCTGGCACCATACGGAGAAAGAGGATCTTGGGGATGTGATTCTGTAATCGGGGTGTACAAAGTATTTCCATAAACAGCTGCAGAACTTATGTATACGAACTTGGATATTGCAGAATTGCGGGCAGCTTCCAGCAGATTTAGTGTACCAAATATGTTATTTTGTGCATCGAACAAGGGATTTTCCATTGAGGCAGTGACACTGATCTGAGCTGCAGTGTGGATAACAACATCACTTTGTTTTACAAGGTTTGCAGCAATCTCATCTTTAATATCACCTTTTATTACATGGACATCTTGAGGCACAGCTTCTCTTGTAGTAGATGAGTAATTATCAAGTACCGTGACTTTTGCTTTTTCATGTAGTGCGTCCACAAGATAACTGCCAACTTGGCCTAATCCACCGGTAATAAGTATCCTTTGCATGTTACTTTGAATGGACATTTATAAGATATATAACATTCGAATATCTATAAGATCTGGATTAATTTATAAAATTAACACTACTATGCAATCTCTTATCATTTGCTGAAGTTTTTGAGTGATTATGTATATGAAAAACAGTTAAAAACTTGAATTACTTATTTAGGCAATTTGTTCTTTTTTAGAGCTAATAGAGATATTCAAACAATGTAAGGTACAATACATATTTTCTTTGATGTATTCTTCGTAAACGTAGATGGGGGCTCCACAAACAACACACTTTACTTCGATAAGTTCCATTTGAATCGCTCCGTTTTATTTAGTACCTACTCCAATCAAACACAGAATTATTCTTTTTGATTCTATGTTCCGAATATGAGGATGAAAGTGCATATATATAAAATCATCTATACTTGGCTATACAATTATCATGATCATAATGATGAGGTCATATTTCCAAATAGTTTGACAAAGGAAACACCCAGTTCTTATTTATATAATTAAAATTATATATCATGTGAAGATATCATTCGTGAGGTTCAGTAGCACATTTTATTGCTTGTATTTATGTGTCTCGCTAGATGCTATTTCATGATGTCATTATAGGAGCAATTTGTGGTATTTGGTTTTGGAAGGATTAAGGAAGGAAAATCAATATAAAAACTATAAAATCTTCAATTTCATTTATTTCAGAGGGTTAAAATGTCATCGAAAAACGAAAATTGTCAATCCATCAGTCCCGATGGAGAAGAGTTTCCACTTCCTACAAATGAAATGTATTTTGAGGAATATAGAAGAGTAGAATCTTTAGTTAACCTGGCCCGGAAAGAAAGAAAAGAGATTGTTGTGGTAATGGGAGTCGGATTTGTCGGGTCAGTGATGGCTGCCATTATTGCAGATACAAAAGATGAAAATGGAAATTATACTAAGTTTGTAATCGGCTGTCAAAGACCAAGCACCCGCAGTTACTGGAAGATTCCAATATTAAACAGGGGCTTATCTCCTGTTAAATCCGAAGACAAAGAAGTCGATGATATTATCAAACGCACTGTTCTTGAAACAAAGACTCTTTCCGCAACTTATAATAATGACTGCCTGAAACTGGCCGATATCGTTGTAGTGGATATTCAATGCGATTATGTGAAATGTAACCTTGGCAATGTCAGAAGTGGTGAAGCCGATATGGCTGCACTGGAAGCTTCCATGAGAACTGTCGGGGAGAATATCCGTTCTGAGTGTCTTGTGCTTATCGAAACAACAGTTGCACCCGGAACAACTGAGTTCGTTGCTCTTCCACTACTTAAGAAAGCATTCTATAAGCGCGGAATTGAATCCACACCACTACTTGCTCATAGTTTCGAACGTGTCATGCCGGGAAAGGAGTATGTGGCAAGTGTACGTGATTTCTGGAGAGTTTGCGCAGGATGCACACCTGAAGCAACTAAAAAGGTTGAAAAGTTCCTGCGGGAAATAATAAACACAAAAGACTATCCTCTTACTATAATGGACAGGCCAATCGAGTCCGAAACAGCGAAGATTGTTGAAAACTCGTATCGTGCAACTATTCTTGCTTTCCTTAATGAATGGAGTCTTTTTTCCGAAAGGAATGGGGTGGACCTGGTCAAAGTTATAAATGCTATTAAAATGCGTCCTACTCACAGTAATATCATTTTCCCGGGACCTGGAATCGGAGGTTATTGCCTTCCTAAAGACGGAGGTCTTGGATATTGGTCATATAAGCATATCTTAGGCTTTGAAGATGGAGATGAAGTTTTTAGAATCACTCCTACAGCTATTGATGTAAATGATACGAGGGCTCTTCATGTAGCTGAAATCACAAGAGATGCTCTGCGTAATATGGACAGGTACATAGCAGGAGCAGATGTGCTTATCTGTGGAGCCAGTTATAGGCAGGATGTAGGCGACACTAGATACAGTGGAAGTGAAATCGTGGTCAGAAAACTCACAGAGATGGGGGCTGAAATGCGTGTGCATGATCCATATATAGACCACTGGTACGAACTTGAAAGCCAGGATACATATCCCGCTTCTGGTCAATCATGGAAGCGCTTCTTCAGAAATCAGGAAGATTTAGTTGACTTAAAAATTCAAACTGATTTATCTGAAGCTATCAAAGGTATTGAAGCATTGATTCTTGCTGTCCCGCATAATGAATACCTAAACCTTGATCCTGATTCTATTGTTAAAATGGCAGGTGGGCCAATCGCGGTCATAGACTGTTTCGGAATATTATCGGATGATAATATAAAACAATATTTTGAACTTGGATGTGAAGTCAAAGCACTTGGAAGAGGCCATATTCAGAAAATAAAAACAGAAGTAAAGAGAGAGAAACTGGCGAAAATCTCTTACTAAGGACTATATTGGAGGTATGCAATTTGAAAAGCAAAAAAGTCATAGTTACCGGTGGAATGGGATTTATTGGTTCCCATCTTACAGAAAAGTTGCTTGAAGAGAACGAAGTAACAGTTATAGACAATGAAGCAACCGGAAGAATGAATAACATAAAACACCTGCTGGATCACAAAAATCTAACTCTGGTAAAGGGAAGCATTGTGGATTTAGATTTGGTCAAGATATTTAAAGGCAAAGACTACGTTTTCCATCTTGCTGCTATCCCAAGCGTTCCAAGAAGTGTAAAAGATCCTTTCTCTTCAAACGAAGCAAATGTAACCGGAACATTGAAAGTTCTAATCGCAGCAAAAGATTCCAGCATCAAGAAGGTCATCTTCTCGTCCTCTTCTTCAGTTTATGGAGATACTCCTATACTTCCTAAAAAAGAAGATATGCCTGTAAACCCTCAGTCTCCTTATGCTATTACTAAAGCCACCGGGGAAATGTACTGCAGGGTATTCCAGGAACTGTATGGTCTTCCTACTGTTTGTCTGAGATACTTCAATGTATTCGGGCCAAGGCAGGATCCAACTTCCCAATATGCAGCTGTGATTCCTAAATTCATAACATCAATTCTGAATGATGAAAGCCCCGTTATATTTGGAGACGGGGAACAGAGTAGAGATTTCAGTTTTGTCAAACATGTGGTAAATGCTAACATCCTGTCTTGTGAATCTGATAAAACAGGCGTATTTAATATTGCATGTGGAAGACGGATCACTATCAATGAATTAGTCAGCCATATCAACAGCATACTTGGAAAAGATGTAAAGCCGACTTATGTAGATTCAAGACCCGGAGATATAAAACACTCATTGGCAGATATCAATAAAGCCAAAGGTTTTGGTTACGACCCTGTAGGGAATTTTAAAGACGAACTTGCCGAAGTTGTAAGATGGTTCGAATCTAAGGCTAAAAGTAGGTAATCTGCGCCATTTTATAATATCTGGAAGAAGCGACTAATTTGTTTAAGGAAATCAGAGCATTATTATGGATATACTAATTACTACGCATACCGAGTTTGGTTTTGTAAGTGACAATCACATAATTCCAGATAAAAGTGCTACTGATGGAGTGTACAAAGGAGTTCCAAATCTTATCAAAATTGCAGACAAATACGGTGCAAAAGTCACTTTCTTAGTTATGCCAGAAGTAACTGATTATTTCTCCAAGGATATTAATCATGAAGTGGGATTGCACATTCATTCAGGCTGGGAAGAATTCCACCGTGGTAACTTTAGTTTCTATGTAGGTGATTCTTTTTTAAGAGAAAATACTAATCAATCAAGCACTTCTACTGTACTAAAAGACTATTCTTATAATGAGCAACTGGAAATGATCAAAACTGGTAAAGATCATATTTACGAAAAATTTGGTATAGAACCAATCAGTTTTGTTGCTGGGAGATGGTCTATAAACAATGATACAGTTAAAGCATTAATAAAAACAGGTTTTAAGTGCGACTGTTCAGCTCCTGCGCATTCTAAACCTTGTCATCACAATTGGTCAAAGCTTCCACGAATCTGTATGCCATATTCTCCGAGTGCAGATGATTATCAAAGGATGGGAGATCTTCGTCTTTTAGAAATTCCCGTATCCCAGATATTCCCGTTGGGAAATGTGAATCCTGAAAATGTACCTGTTTATGGTTTATCCTGGTTTAAAGCATGTTTCTTGGAGTATTATAATCAAAATGCACCTTTATTCCATATTTGTTTGCATTCTCCTTGTATGGTTGATCCATACTTTACATCAGCTATGGATGATTTTCTAAATTTTATCTCAAAACATGCTAATATTAACTTTAAATTTGCTTCCGAGATAACTAAGTACAAGGATTTTGTTCCCAAAACTAACATACTTCCATATCTATTCCGGGTTAATAGTAATATTTTGAAGACTGGGTTTAAAACTGTCAGATCAAAGGCTTTTGGTGGCAGAAAATGAAGCAGACTTTAAGTTCGACCTTTTGGTATAGTTTTTCAATCGTTTATGAACGAGTCCTTCATGAAAAACTTAGTTTGGATGCCAAGGGATTCTTAAACAATATATTTTATGTAGGGGGAGGAGTAGCAATTGCAACTGCCTTTTCCTTTTTATTTAATATCTTATCAGGAAGATGGCTTGGCCCGTCTCTTTATGGGGAATATGCTCTTGTGGAAACAGTTTCAATGTTCCTGTATATCCCTATGTTAATGGGTTACCATGCTTCTATGGTAAAATATAATGCTGAAAAGAAGAACCATGAGAGACAGCAAAGCATAATTTCAACAACTTATTTATTAGTTTTAGCATTCACTATAACTTCGGTATTGATTTATCTCATATTCTCATCGCAGATCACTACATTATTATCAATATCAGGGGGATTGTATTATTATTCTATCCTATATGCTGTATTATTTGTAGTCTATACAATTACAACAGAAACATTAAAAAGTCTTCACGAGTTAAAAAAGTACTCTTTCATTAAGCCTGTATTTTCATTTATACTGCTAATTTCATTTTTATATTTCATGGCTGTTGACTTCATTTCTTCAAAGTCGATGATATTTTCAATGTATATTGCCTATGGTGTTACAAGTGTAATATTACTATATTTGCTAAGAAAATATTTCATTTTTAAATTAGAGAAAAAATGGATAAGTCAGTTGACAAAATATAGCTTCTATTCATTAATGGGTGGTTTATCATTTGTATTATACACTAATATTGACAAAATATTAATCAATGTGTATATGAATTTGGCAGATGTGGGTATTTACAGAGCATATAATTATGCGTTCATTTCAATTATCCAAGTATTAATTATCACATTTGGTACTGTTTTTTTTCCATATGCATCCATGTCCAATAATAAAAGGATGCTATTTTCAAAAATAAATAAATTAATTCCTTACTTTATAATATTGGGATTACCTCTTGCGATGATAAGTGGTTTTATTGTTCTATCATTCTACGGCAATGAATACGAATTTAATCTCAAACTAGCTCTCTTGTTTGGGGTTGCAGGATTATGTATTGCAATCGACAATTTATATGGCCAGCTTATGAGTTCTATTGGAATAAAAGGAATCAAAATTGTTTCATTTGCAGCAGTTGTCATGGCTTTAACTAATACTTTTCTAAATATGTGGCTAATTCCATTGATGGGAATTGAAGGTGCTGTGATAGCAACTACTGTTTCTTTCCTGGTCTCGATTTCAATCATGTTGTCAAAAAGAAGCTACATTTATAATTCAGAGGGATATGATGTTGGAAACTGAAAGGAAGGCACATTTTTTCACAATAAATGAAATTTGGTTTAGTGATTACCCTTTTGATATAAAAGGTTATGATGGGGTAATCTTCCGAGAATGCAAAAATAATGTAGATGTACCCGGTTTTCATAAAGATGAATTCACGACTTTAGTGATTGACCTTACACAGGAACTTGACCAGATATTTATGGATATGACTGCTTCTTATAGAAAAGCTATAAGAAGAGCTGAGAAAAACGGAATTGTTATTAAAAAGAGCGCAGATTATGATGTTTTTTATGACATTAACCAACGTTTTAGAAAGCAAAAGAAGTTATCTTCTTATGATGGTGGTGTGGATGTTAGATATATGGAGAAATATGGAACCTTATTTACTGCAGAGATAGAAGGGGAGGTAGTTGCTGGTTATTTAGATTTAGAAGATGAAAAAAATATAAGAGGGTTGCTTGGTGCATCACTGAGATTTGAGGCTGACAAAGATAAAATGAGGTCAATTGCAGATGCAAATAAGTTGATGACTTGGGAAGAGATAAAGTACGCTAAAGAGAAAGGAATAACTGAATATGACTTGGGTGGTTATTATACGGGAGCTGAAAAAGATGAAGAAAAGGAGAGAATAAATTATTTTAAACAGGGATTTGGAGGTAAACTAGTAACACATTACATTTATCAAAAAGATTATTCTATAGCTTATAAATTAGCAAAGAACATGCACAAACAAATACAAAAAATGAAATATGGTAAACAGCATGCTTAAAAAACCATCAAATAAGATTATTTCATGTTTTGAATAAACCACTATCATATATTTTCTCAGAACTGTTACTATGAAAATATCAATTGTTGTCTTAAAGTTCCCGCCAAAATGGCTCGCAGGAACAGAAATAGCAACTTATAATATTGCAAAGAAGCTAGTCAAAAAAGGACATGAAGTTCATGTAATTACAATGTTAGATGAGGGTTTGCCTGAATATACATTGGAAGAAGGCTTCTTTATTCATCGGGTTCCTTATGCAAAGTTCTTATTTTCAAGGACACTTTCTATGTGGTTTAGATTCTTTTTGAAAATAAGATCGATTAATCCAGACATAATTCATGTACAAAGTATACCACTTAGTGTTCCTGCATTCTTTATGAGACTCATTTCAAATAAAAATTATATTATATGGGTTCAAGGATCTGATATCTATACTCCCACTGCTTTTTTAAAACTATTTTCCACTCCTCTTCTCAAAAAGGCTTCTACCATTATTGCTTTAACGGAAGGTATGAAAGCAGAGATCAATAATAAATGTAAAACAAATATTGTCGTAATTTCTAATGGAATTGAATTAGAGAATTTCAAAACTGAACTAATTGGTCCTTCAAAGTTGCAAAATGAAGGTTCTTTATCTACTATGGACCAAAAAATTATTTTTGTTGGAACCTTAAGGCCAATTAAAGGTGTCAGGTATCTTCTAGAAGCTATGCCTATAATAAGGTTAAACAATTCTCATGTTAAATTGGTGATCGTAGGGGATGGTGAAGAGAAAGAGTATTTGCAAAAATTGACATTTGATTTGAATTTAAACACATGTGTATCCTTTGTGGGAAAAGTTCCCAATGATAAGATTCCTAAATACATGAAGGATGCAGATCTATTTGTATTGCCAAGTTTATCTGAAAGCTTTGGAATTGTAAATATAGAAGCTATGGCTTCTGGCCTTCCTATTGTTTCAACAAATGTGGGGGGACTACCTTATCTAATAAAGGATGGAATTAATGGCTTTTTGGTAAATCCTAGAGACCCAGCTGCTATTGCAGAAAAGTCTTTATTAATTTTAAATGATATGGATTTGAAAGAGAAGTTGTCTCAAAATAATCTCATTGCCGCTGAAAAATACTCATGGGATTATGTTATTGAAAGATTAGTAGATGAATACAATAAAGTATGTTTTCATCATGAGTAAAACTCAGCGCCATCATTTGTATATATTTTATTTTTCATACCAATAGCATTATAGACCGTTGGCATATCATAATATAGTGTGCTATGAGCTTGCTTTGGGTCTTCAGCCAGGAATACATTTCCCTTTACATTCTGCAGTCCAAAATAAATATACTCCTCATTTGGAGGTTCATTTGTGTTAAGAATATGTACCTTGCCTGGAGCAATAAGCCCATATCCTGAAATCTCAGATTGCCTGGAAGTATCAGTATATACGTCCTTTTGCCCAATTCTATATTTTCCTATCCATTTACAGCTGACTACATTTTGTTCGTATATTGGGGATACTACAAAACGAGTCCAATTTGAATAGCATGCTGGATCAATTTCATTTTTTGAGAATATATTAACATTTATATTGGCTGGATTGTCAGTTATTTCATAAATAAAACCACTATTGAATAGTAAATATGGTATTAATATCAACAAAGTCATGCAATATTTTGTAGTATCTAATTTTAGTATGGGATTTTTGTATAAATGTGATATTATTAGGAGAATTGTTTCTATTCCTTGCAAAAATAGGGGTGCAAGCCAAATTAAAATAATTGGGTATATTCTATTCATATTAAGGCTGCTGGCAAAATGAGGAACTACCATACAGGCAATTAATAGAACCATACTTACTATAGAAAATAAGAAAAACTCTTTATTATATTTCATTTCTTTGTACTTTATTAATGTGTACAAAAAACCGATTACAATAACCGCCTGGCAACCACTGATCCATAGATTTCCAAGTGTATGCCAAATTGGTAAATCCATAATTCCAATCCCTACTCCTCTGGATATATCAGCATCAATTGAATTAGAGGATACGAGGTCGTTAAATATAGTATCAGTCATTTTTGTAATTATGTCAACTGCAGAGTAGAATATGCTTGCATTAGCGATACTGATGAACCAAGAGAATGACATCAGATAACTAATTACTACTATTTGAATTTTGGTTGTTGCATTTTTTAATCTAAAAATACGTGTTCCAATCCACACAAATGTCAAATAGAGTAAATATATATATGTTGTCCCATAATGGGAAACAATAAGGGACCAGGTAAATATTATCAGTAATGCCAATTGTTGAAATTCAGAAAATTTTTTATTTGTTATTACGATCATTAATAAGGCAAGATATAATTCTGCAATTTCTTGCCTTGGAAGCCAAAGCATTACTGTAAAGAATGAAAAAAAAGAAATAAAGAAGATGCATGAGTAAAATGACTTTTTAGATCCAATTTGCGTATTATACATGTAGTATAAGCCAACAGGCACAAGTGCATAAAGGAATGAAAAAAATATTTTATACATCCAAATGAAACTGATATCCACTAAGTTCGAAAACGCAATTGGAAGTATGTTTACACTAAGCATAGAATTTAAATTTCCAACATTAAAAAGATTCCAATATGAATTATTCTGTACATGCTGAGCAAAGTAGTACTCATATTGTATATCTGAACCAAAAAGATATGGGGATACAAGTGCTCTGCCAAGAAGAAGAGAAAAGGCGATAACAAATATTGAATAAGCATAGCATTTTTCAGGGATAATATTATCATAATCAACTAATATTATAAAAATCGTTATTAACGTGATACAAGTCAACGATAATATTGTATTCTTATAGAAACGAGTAATCAAAGCTCCGAGTATACTCATAGTTAAAATTAGTAACAAAAAAAGACCAGTTTTAATCGATCTCTTATCCGGATGAAAGTTACTAATATTGAAATAGTACATTAAATTTCCAAATCTGTACGATATAAAAGAAAGATCAATAATAATAACATTTACATTCAATAGTAAAATAGACGTTAATAAAGGAGTTGGGATTCCCATGAATGGATATAACAAATTAGTTACAAATCCAATACCCATCAACACTGCAATACTAAGACCCACAATAAGAACAAATTTTTCTAAAAAACTCATTGGAGGCAGGTTCAGCAATTTGTATAATAGGGCTCCTGGAAGAATTGTAATAAGCAGTATTCCAAATATCTGTCTGAATAGTGGAATATCCAATATAATTGATATATCTGCTACGAAAAGAATGGAAATTATACCTAAGAGTAAGTTCTTTCCACCGATTTTAAAAGGCATTCAAACCTTCCATTAGATATTGTTTATTATATTCTCGTATCTCTCAACGGCTTTTTCGAAAGTAAAATTCTGCTCTATAACTATTCTTGCCTTCTCACTAACCTTTTCTAGATCTGCTTGCTCAAGTGCATTAATTACATTTTTAGCAATGCAATCGGGGGAATTGTTTTCCATTATAAATCCGCTTTCTGCATCTTTTATAAAATCGGGTATAGATCCAACAGATGTGGCAACTACGGGAGTTCCACAGGCCATAGCTTCAAGCATAAGGTTTGGCAGTCCTTCTGTATACGAAGGTATGACAACGAGTTTAAATGCATTTAAGTAGAGAGGAAGTTCATCATGTTGTATTCCATTTTTTCATTTCTATCTTTTCAGATAAGTTATTTTTTTGCACAGATAGTTCAATTTCATTTTTTAGTTACTCCATCTCCAATTAGAAGAAAATGGATATCTGGTCTTCTTTTTAATATATGAGGAATAGATTCAAACAAAATTAATTATGCCCTTTTCATTGCTAAATCGTCCAACATACCCTATTAAATTCTCTCGTTGAGACAAATTTTTGGTCAATTTAAATATGTTAAAATCTAAAAAAATGCTTTGGAGCAATTGATATTTTACTATTATATGCTTTTAAGTTCCATTGCTCGGTCAAAATGGGTGAATAAAGTACTATACGGTCCGATAATGAGCAATTAATTCTGGAAATAGGACTAATAATATCGTACAACTTACTCTTTTCGGATTTAAGTGATTCTGTAATAGAACCTGCAAAGACTAATATCACTTTTTTATGTAAAAGCTTAGCAGTCAACATTGGAAGCAGTAAATAGTCGCCTCCAATAAAGAAAATCCATATGTCTGCCTTTTGTGATAGCCGAGCTATTCTATATGACATTTTTATTTGAGTAGTTATGTATTTTAATATCCATTTCAATATGTTGTGTGCATTTTTCCTATGCATACAATTGATTTCATATGTATTGAGTCGGGAATCATTTTTGAAAAATGTGTACCCGTCATTTCCAGTTATAAGGTGTGTATTTTTCGAAATGCTGCAGACTATGTCTACAAGATTTGATAACGGTATATTCCCTGAATTACTTGTGGGGAAAGGTTAGTATCCCAATATTTTTTTTTGTCATTTTTACCGCTGAATTAATTGTGAAATTACTCCAAGCCCATACATCACATGCTGCAAAGGCAATATGAATAAGGCCTTTAATCCGTAGATTGATTTCATTTTGATACTTACTTTCAAAGCAGTGTATAAGACCTAGAACGATATACAGAATAGTCAAAAATCCTATTAACTTTAATATAATACTATATTTTAAAGAAAGTGCGATCCCAAATTATTGTGATCAGTATAGCGAAAGCTGGTATAAATGCATACCATCGGACAATTCCTTTGTGTTTCTTAAAAAGTTTTACCATCCATGAACCATATCTGAACATTTGAGTTGAGAATGATTTGGTATTACCTCTGCGATGATGGTACACTTTTGCTTCAGGAATATACAGGAATTTGTAACCCTTTTTTCCAATTCTGAAGTTAAGGTCACAATCCTGTCCAATTACGAAAGTCTCATCAAAATATCCAATGTCTTCAATTATTTTGTTTTCTGTAGAATGCATTGCAATTAGGTATGGATTGCACATATTTTCTTTCAGATGAGTTACTTGACTGTGCAGAGCCTCCTGATCCTAAAAAAGTCTCCTGGGTATGGCCTACTACACGGGCAAAACAATGAGTCTGTGTTAAATATTAAGTTCGGACCACCAATGCATGCAACATTTTCTGGAGCATTTAGCATTTCATTGACTAACGTGCTAAGCCAAGATTTATCTGCTCGGCAGTCTCCATCTGTAAATGCGATATATTCTCCTTTTGCCTCTTTAACTCCAAGATTCCTCGCAGCAGCTACATTCTTTTTTTCATTCAGAATAAGCTTAACAGGATACTTTCTGACAAGGTTTTGAGTATTATCCGTAGAACATACCGTCAACCATAATTATTTCATACTAACTCTTTTGGATAATCCTGATTGAAAAGAGATTCTATACATTCAACAATGTATCTTTCTTCATTTCGGATTCCAACCACTATTGAAACAAATGGATTACTCAAACGTTTTTCACCAACCCTTTATTGTATTGATTTCATTTTTTTCAATAACTGAGTAGTAGCATGTAAATTTAGAGCACTGAATATTGCCAGCGAGCCCACCATAAAAAGTAATACCATTAAAATTGCTGGTCCAAATGGTACATAGCCATTGCTATTGTATGAGTTGATAACCATTTCCTCCAATCACCAATCCTGCACAGAATAACAGTACTCCTGGCAATCCAATATAGAAAAGAGGGTGTTTTGTACTCAATTTCACTGATAATGCTTGCCAGTACCTTCATCCCATGTACCACTGGATTGTGTGTGGAAGTGTCCTCAATATCGTACCTACAGGTAATAGGTACTTCTTTTATTTTCAAGTCTTGATCTTTTATCTGCAACAGTATTTCTGAGCCAGCTGCCATTCCTGTATTTTCAATTCCTTATCTTGTTAATAGCATTGGAAGAATAAGCACGGAAGCCACTCTGGGTATCTGTGATTTTTATGTCACCACCCCTGTTTGTGGCAAAATCCAGTACTTTCATTCCTATTTTTCTATAAACAGGAATCTTTGCCTCGTGGTTTTCAAGAAATCTTGAGCCGATGCAAACATCGGCTTTCCATTTTTCAGAATAGGTTCCAAAACTTGCTGGATATCTAAAGGATCATGTTGGCCCATCAGCATCCAGTATTACCATTGCTGTAGCTTGCATCTTCTTTGCAGTTTCAAAGCAAGTGCGTATAGATGCACCATATCCCATATTCTGTTCATGGTAAATGACGGTGGCACCACAGGCAGTTGCTATCATGGCAGTGGCATCAGTACTACCATCATTGATAACTATGACTTCATTGACATAAGGTTTGCATCCAACAACAGTTTTTCCAATGAATTTTTCTTCATTGTAAGCAGGCATTGCAGCTATTACTTTTCCATTAGTGCTAGAACTCGGAGAACCATTTGTAGTTGTAAAATCTACAATTGTGTTAGATCCTTTCATCTTCTTAAAATGTATCAAATCTGCAGTAATAGTACTGCAATTAGCATCACCATCTTCTATAGGCAATGATTCTGTGATCTCAGAAGCCATATGTGAATCCTCCAAAAAGGGTGATCCAAATGTATTTTTGCAACTTTATGGTAACAGCTAGTTATATTTGCCCTCTTTTTTCATGTCTAGCCTCTTAAGGAAAGCAGCTTACAAATTCTCTCTAAACTATAATTGGCAGGTTTTCATCAAACTGTATGTATAATAGTAATTATATAATAATTATTTATATACTTTTTTATGTTTGATTATTTAAACTATTTTAATAATATTAAATCTGATTTTTTTTAATAAAAATAGAATATGAATGTCTATTATCACATTTTAGAAGCGAGATTTATATAATGTTAATTCATGCAAAAAATTCTTTGATACATGTCGATCATAATTCTCCTCAAAATTGGATGCTATTCAGAAAATTTCTGATTTTTATGTTCTCATTAGTGATTTTTAGTCTTGGAGTTATGTTCATGAAACGTTGAAGCATGTTTCAGCATACAGCAAAGCATTCTTTTTTTTCGTTTTTTGTTTATATTTTGCATCTATATCTTTATAGAATCAGTTCCTATTAACCTGCAATAATTCCAAAAAAGAGGATCTATATGGAACAACTGATCGATTCTTTGAAAAAGCTATCCAATGCACATGGTATTTCTGGCCATGAAGACAGTATCCGTGCCATAATGGAGGCAGGACTTAAGCCCTATGTGGATGAGGTGACAACTGACAAGCTGGGCAATCTTATAGCCACTAAAAAAGGGAAAGGGCCATCAATTATGATCGCTACTCACATGGATGAGATCGGTCTGATGGTGCAGTATATTGACGATAAAGGTTTCCTTAAATTCGTGAAAATAGGCGGCTGGTTCGATCCTACACTGCACAGCCAGAGGGTTGTAGTTCACACTACAAAAGGTTCGATACCTGGAGTTATAGGCTGTAAGCCACCTCATGTTATGAAAGAAGAGGAAAGAAAAAGACCTGTGAAATCTGATGAAATGTTCATCGATGTGGGTGCCTCAAGCCGTGAAGATGCTGAAAACATGGGCATCACTGTGGGAACACCGGTTTCCATGGACAGGGAAGTAGTTGCTCTTGCAAATGGCAAGATCACAGGCAAGGCTTTTGATAACCGTGCCGGGTGTGCTATACTCCTGGAAGTAATGAAGCAACTCTCAAGCAAAAAGATCAATGCAACTGTGTATGCCGTGGGAACTGTGCAGGAAGAGGTCGGACTCAAAGGTGCCCGTACAGCAGCCTTCGGTCTGGATCCGGACATAGCCCTTGCAGTTGATACGACCATATCAGGCGATCATCCGGGAATCGATAAAAAGGATGCTGCAGTAGAACAGGGCAAGGGCGGTGTTATCACCGTTGCAGATGCTTCTGGTCGTGGTCTTATTGCTTCACCTCAGGTCGTAAAATGGCTCAAGGAAACCGCTGATTCAAAGTCTATTCCCTACCAGCTTGAAGTTGGAGATGGTGGTACCACTGATGCCACTGCTATACACCTGACAAGAGCAGGTATCCCCTCCAGTGTCGTAAGTGTAGTTACTCGTTATATACACTCTCCTGTCGAGGTAGTGGATACATCTGACCTTAAGGCATGTGTGGATCTGCTGGTAAGTTCCATCGAAACTATTGATCAGTATTTCTGATGCCTGTACGCAGGCATAAATTTTTTATTTTTCAAAAAACTGTTTTTCAGTTCTCTCGAACGTGAACATTCGTGATAAATCCATCGATATGCATATATAGTATAGAGATATCGATGTAGTGTTGCTGACTATACCAGCAGACAAATACCTGTGAGGGATTGTATTATTGGAAAATATCCGGTTTTTGGACACAACTCTTAGAGATGGTGAACAGACGCCCGGTGTGGCACTTACTAAAGAAGACAAACTAGCCATTGCACGCAAACTCGATGAGCTAGGAGTGCACATCATCGAGGCCGGTTCAGCCATTACTTCCGAAGGAGAAAGGGAAGCTATTCGCGCTATTGCAGCTGAAGGTTTAGACGCTGATATTTGCAGCTACTGCAGGATCATGCAACAAGATATCGACTATGCGCTTGCATGTGATGTAGATTCCATTCACCTTGTAGCTCCTGTCTCCGATCTGCACATTAGTGTTAAACTCAAAAAGGACAGGGAAGCAGTAACACAAATGGCTATCGAGACCACAGAATACGCTAAAGAACATGGGCTTATAGTAGAGCTTAGTGGAGAGGATGCTTCCAGAGCGGATATAGGTTTCCTTAAGTCCATATATCAGGCTGGTATTGAAGCTGGTGCAGAGAGGCTTTGTTTCTGTGACACTGTAGGCATGCTGATACCTGAGAAGACAGAAGCCATATTCAGCGATCTCACCTCATCCGTAAAGGCACCTGTGAGCATACACTGTCATGATGACTTTGGTCTTGGAACGGCAAATACCATTGCTGCACTTAGAGCAGGTGCCAAGCAGGCACATGTGACCATCAACGGCATAGGGGAAAGGGCAGGCAATACATCCCTTGAAGAAGTGGTAATGATACTTGAGTGGTTGTACAAATATGATACTGGAATTAAAACGACTGAACTTTTCAAGACCTCAAGGCTTGTAAGCCGTCTTACGGGTATACCTGTAGCTCCAAATAAATCTCTTGTGGGAGGTAACGCTTTTTCACATGAGGCAGGCATCCATGTGCATGGTCTTTTGGCAGATACATCAACCTATGAACCAATAAGCCCGGAAATACTCGGACGTAAACGTAAGATCGTAATGGGTAAGCATGCAGGTAGAAGTTCTGTATCCCTGGCCATAAAAGAAATGGGGTATGATGTTCAGGATGCACATCTTAACGAGATCCTAAAGAGGGTAAAAGAACTGGGTGACTTCGGTAAACACGTTACTGATGCAGACCTGCAGTCAATTGCCGAAACCGTCCTGAACATTCAGTGTAATTCCAGGGTTAAACTTGAAGATTTCACTGTAGTGTCTGGTAACAGAGTAACCCCAACAGCTTCGGTCAAACTGAAAGTTGATGGCGAGGAAGTGGTTCAGGCAGGTATCGGTGATGGGCCAGTGGACGCTACCATCCAGTGTATTAAGAAAGCAGTTGCCGGAGTGGGTGATATCCAGCTTGAGGAATACCATGTAGATGCTATTACAGGAGGTACTGACGCTCTTGTAGAAGTAATTGTGAAACTTTCAAAGGATGGAAGAATGATAACCTCCAGGGGAGCACGTACTGACATCATCATGGCTTCCGTAGAAGCAATGCTTAATGGTATCAACCGCTTGATACAGACGGAATCACAGAGTAAAATAAAGGATATGTAACAAATAAAATATATCTCTAAAATATTATTCATGCCCAGTAGAGTGATTGAATGACAGAACAACCAGAGAAGATGACAGGTGCAAGGGCCATCATCGAGTGTCTGTATAGGGAAGGCGTAGATACGATATTCGGATATCCTGGAGGTCAGGTGCTTCCCATTTATGATGCACTTTATGACTCAAAGATACGCCATGTGCTTGTACGCCATGAACAATCGGCTGCCCATGCTGCAGATGGGTATGCAAGAGCTACAGGTAAAGTAGGAGTATGTTTAGCAACATCCGGTCCAGGGGCAACGAATCTAGTTACCGGTATAGCCACAGCTTACATGGATTCCATACCAATTGTAGCTTTGACCGGCCAGGTACCGCTACCTATGATCGGGAACGATGCCTTCCAGGAAGCTAACATTACGGGTATAACCTTGCCTATAACAAAGCACAATTATCTTCTGCAAGATGCTAATGATATTCCAAGGATCATGAAAGAAGCGTTTCACATCGCTTCCACCGGCAGGCCAGGCCCAGTGCTCATTGATATCCCTAAAGACCTTACTACTGAACTGATAGACTTCTACTATCCTGAAAAAGTAAAACTTCGCAGTTACAATCCAACTTATGAAGGTAACATTCAGCAGATAAAGAAGGCTGCTGAAGAGATCTCTAAATCATACAAACCTGTAATATATGCAGGTGGAGGGGTCATCAGTTCAAATGCCAGTGAATATCTACGTGCACTTGCAGAAAAGGTGCAGGTTCCTGTTACTACTACACTTACTGCAATGGGTGCTTTCCCTGTAGATCATCCATTGTTTATCGGTATGCTAGGTATGCATGGGACCAAATATGCCAATTATGCGATACAAGAGTCAGATCTTGTTATTGCTGTTGGTGCCAGGTTCGATGACAGGGTCACAGGCAAAATAAAATCATTCGCAGCCAATGCTAAGATCATTCATATAGACGTAGATCCGGCAGAGATATCCAAGAATGTGCGTGTAGACATTCCAATAGTAGGTAATGCAAAGAAAGTGCTTGAAGATCTGCTTAAGTATGTTGATAAAGCTCCTACTGATGAATGGCTGAAAAGGATCGCACATTGGAAGAAGTCTTATCCTCTTCATTATATCGATGGCAGTGGTGCTATCAAACCCCAGTATGTCATAGAACAGATCCATGATGCCTGCAAGAATGCCATTATTGTTACGGAGGTCGGCCAGCACCAGATGTGGGCAGCACAATATTTCAAATTCAGTGAACCTAGAACTTTCATATCTTCGGGAGGACTGGGTACAATGGGTTTTGGTTTTCCCGCAGCTCTTGGTGTAAAGATGGGTAAACCTGATAGAGTGGTCTTTGATATATCAGGCGACGGGTCTTTCCAGATGAGTTCACAAGAGTTGGCAACTGCTGTCCAGGAGAATATTCCTGTGATAATCGCTATATTCAATAACGGTTATCTGGGAATGGTCAGGCAATGGCAGGAACTCTTCTTTGATAAAAGGTATTCCTATACCTGTATAAGGGATAGTGTTGATTTTGTTAAGCTTGCAGAAGCCTATGGAGCACTTGGGTTGCGTGTTAAACAGCCTTTTGAGGTCAGGCCGGCCATTGAGCAGGCAATAGCTTCCGGAAGACCAACGCTGATCGATTTCTGGATTGAGTGCGAAGAGAATGTATCACCTATGGTACCTGCAGGAGCGGCTATAAACGAGATTTTGGATCTGGAGAGGAAAAAATGAAGCATACGCTTGCAGTCCTGGTGGAGAACAGGTATGGTGTACTCTCGCGGGTTGCCGGTTTGTTTGCCCGCAGAGGTTATAACATAGACAGCCTGGCTGTGGGAGTAACTGAGGATCCCACAATATCCCGTATGACAATTGTCGTACGTGGTGATGACCTTGTTTTGGAACAGGTCACAAAACAGCTAAATAAATTAATTGATGTCATCAGAGTAACAGACCTTGGATCCGAGGACACTGTGGAAAGGGAACTTGCTCTTATTAAGGTCAATGCAGATGTTAACAATCGTTCTGAGATCATGCAAATAGCAGATATCTTCAGAGCAAAGATCATCGATGTTGCGAGCAAGTCCATGGTGATAGAGGTAACGGGTGACGAGAACAAAATTAAGGCAATTGAACAGTTGCTTAAACCCTTTGGGATAAAAGAACTGGTGCGTACAGGTAAAATTGCCTTGCGCAGAGGCCCCAAGAGTGTATAAAGGTAAACCTGAGAGGTAATTCAAATGGCAGATATGTACTATGATAAAGATGCAGACCTTGGAATTCTGAAAGGCAAGAAGATAGCAGTGATGGGATATGGCAGTCAGGGGCATGCTCAGGCCCAGAATCTGCACGATTCCGGACTTGATGTGATTGTAGGTCTGCGCAAGGGCAGCAAACGCTGGCAACAGGCGGAAGAGGATGGACTTAAGGTCATGACTGTAAAAGAAGCAGCTAAAGCAGCTGATATAATCCAGATCCTTTTGCCTGATGAAACTCAGTCTCAGGTATTCTACGAGGAGATAGAGCCAGGACTTGAACCAGGTAATGCTCTTGTGTTCTCTCATGGTTTTAATATTCATTATAATCAGATTGTGCCCAAAAAAGACATTGATGTATACATGGTTGCACCCAAAAGCCCTGGCCACCTTGTGCGCAGGACCTATAAAGAAGGTCATGGAGTTCCAGGTCTTATTGCCGTTTATCAGGATGCTAGCGGTATGGCAAAACAGTTAGCTATGGCGCATGCAAAAGGTGTAGGTTGTACTCGTGCAGGAGTATTTGAAACTACTTTCCGTGAGGAAACAGAGACTGATCTTTTCGGTGAGCAAGTAGATCTGTGCGGTGGTGTGTCTTCTCTGATCAAAACAGCATTTGAAGTGCTTATTGAAGCCGGTTACCAACCAGAAATTGCGTATTTTGAGACCACGCATGAACTGAAGCTCATTGTAGACCTCATCCACGAAGGTGGTCTTGAGAAGATGTGGTATTCCGTATCCAATACTGCAGAATATGGTGGTCTGACAGTTGGACCTAAGGTCATTAATGAATTGTCCAGAGAAGCTATGTATGAAGCTTTGGAACGTATCCAGAACGGACAGTTTGCAAAAGAGTTCGTGCTTGAAGGCAAGGCCAACAGGCCAGTACTAACAGCTATGGAGCGTCAGGACCGTGAACACCCCGTTGAAGAGGTGGGCCGCAGGTTGCGCTCAATGATGCCCTGGCTTAACAGCGGGCTTAATGAAAAGTAATCTTTCTTAAATTTAATTTTTCTATATTAAAAGGCGTGTTTTATATATGAAAACACGTCACCTTTTTTGAAGTGATATTATGCAGGGAACCATAGAGACAATTCTATCAAGAAGAAGTATCCGCAGCTATACGTCTGAACCAGTGGAAAGAACAAAGATAACACAGATCCTTGAAGCTGCTCGGTGGGCACCATCAGGTCTTAACAACCAGCCATGGAAGTTTATAGTAGTGCAGGATAGGAACAATATCGAGAAATTATCTGGTTGCACACGTTATTCATCTATTGTAAAAGGTGCAAGTGTCATTGTCGCTGCTTTCCTGGATACTTCTGAGATGTACAATCATATAAAAGACGCTCAAGCTATAGGTGCTGCCATACAGAATATGCTGCTTGCCTGTTGCGAACTTGGACTGGGAGCAGTGTGGCTAGGCGAGATCCTAAATAATAAAGAACAAGTGAATTTGATTTTAAAAGCACCAGAATCTCTTGAACTCATGGCTGCACTTGCCATAGGGTATCCCGTGGGGTCCAAAACAACATCTTCTCGAAAAGAACTTGCAGAAATAGCCTTTGAAGAGCTTTATGACAATCAATGGAGGTAAAGACAAAGGCACCTTCCGGAATTAAGGAGGTTAAAGGATATATTTTGGATTTAGACACCAGTTTGGTAGTAGAATGCTTTCCAGATCTGGCCTTTGTCTCTAAGTCGTAGTATGCAGTTATTATATTTAAAGTATTTGTTCGCAACCCGACTAATCAAGGATAATTGATTTAACATGAAGTCAAATCAATTTGAGGTTTTTTTTGTTTTGAGTTTTCCACAGCTACGGTTTACGCAGGTTTCAATGGCGTTTTTATCTTTTTCCTTTGTGCGGATTAGCTTCCATCCGCATATCTCACACGTGCGTTCAAGTATTGTAAGTCTGCCTTCCTGGGGTAGGGATTGAGTGCGACCACATCTTTTGCTACAACCCAGAAAGCGCGCATCCTTCGTGGTGATAAGACACATCTCCCCATCACAGATAGGGCATGGACCCACCACTTCAGGAGGAAAGCATTCTTTTACTTTGTCACATACAAAACAAGGTCCTATACCTACTGACCAACAATACTTGTTTGCTACTTTTATTACGGCAGCTCCACCTTTAGGACATTCTTTTGAGCGAAGTACAGAAAGAGCACCTTCTTTAGGTAAAGGATAAGTTCTCCTGCATTGCGGATACCCGGTACATCCTACAAAACGTCCTTTGTCAGTACTTATAATGCGTAGCACATGTCCGCAGTCCGGGCATTTGCCAATATAGTTTTTCTTGTCCTCTATTGCAGTTTCATCATTTATAGATCCTGCAAGCCGGGATACGATGGAGTTACGGCTCTCGGTAAGCTGAGCATACATCATTTTTATAAGTTCAGTTCCTTCTGCAACTGCAACATCAAATTCCTTGCTACTATCTTCTACTTCCTGCACAAGAGATTCAATCCGTGCCCGTATTTCAGGTTTCACTACAAGAGGCAGTGATGAGCTGAGGGCATCCATAAGGCTGAAACCAGTTTCCTGGATAATAATGGTCTTACCTTTTGTTTCAAAATATCCGCGTTTCTTATTCGTTTCTATATGTGAGGGAGCTGTTGCCTTAGTACCGATACCATGTTTGTCCATCAGGGTTAAAAGTTCAGCTTCAGTAAGATGTTTTGGTGGAGTGGTCTTAGAGGCTATGTTCTCCAGTTTTTTCGCCTTAACCTCTTCTTTCTCTTGGATATCTGGCAGGAACTTGTCATTCTTTGTTTCGAATGGATAAACTGCCATCCAACCCTCGCTTTTCATAACCGATCCGGAAGCATCGAACAATTCGCTCTCTACAGTGATCTCAAGGTGTGTTTTTTCAAATAGTGCTACAGGCATGAGGTTTGCAAGGAAGTGTCTGGATATCAGGTCATATATTTTATCTGCTCCTTTAATCTTCACAGTTCTTTCAACTTCTTTTACAGCAACGGCTTTTATTGGATGAATGGGTGGATGGTCGTGTCCATCCTTTGTTCCGTTACGGGCAATGATATCCCCCGCTGAAAGAATGGTTAATGCATGCTCTTTATATTCTGTGGATGTAAATGCTATTACCTTTGACTTAAAATCAAAATCATCGGCATATTTGTTTGTTTCTGTTCTTGGATAACTAGTAAAACCGTTCAGATACAGCTGTTCAGCTATCTCCAGAGCAGATTCCGGGCTGATGTTCAGAAACTTGGATGCACGTTTGAGAAATTCAGTAGTGTTAAGGGGATACGGTGCATTTGTCTTCACTTCAGTGACACTCTTTTTTGTCACTATTCCAGTCTTGCATGCACGTATACGATTAAATATTTCAGCCGCTTTTGTCTTGTCTTTTATATTGCCCGCCCTGTGCACTCCTTTAAAATCCATATCATTTGCATGGAAAAGTGCTTCGATCTTCCAAAAATCCTCCGGATTGAATTCCTTTATGGCTTTTTCCCTTTCGTATACGAAGCCACATGTAGGTGTCTGGCACGGTCCGATGGAAAGAATATCTTTGGTGCGTGCTTTTTCTCTTACAGCCAGGGTCAGATAGCGGGTAAAGGCAGCACCCATTTTAAGGTCAAGTATCTGGCGAGCCTCCGCAGACATTGCCATGGCTGTATCGGGTTCAACGGGATTATCAAAAGCCTTAGTTATCTCAGAAGCTGATAATGAAGAGAATCTTGCTCTTTTTACAGGAGCTTTGGATACTCTGGATGCAAGTTCCTTTGCTTCAAAACCAATATTCTCTCCTTCTCTGTCAAAATCGCAGGCAAGTATTATTTTATCAGCTTTGCCTGAAAGAGAAATAATGGCATCTGCAAATGGCTTTTTTGTCACTGTTTTGATAGGTGCAGTATCGATCAATTTGCCAGGGTCAACAGATTTCCAGTCGTTTAGTTCAGGTGGAAAATCATAGCCCATAATATGACCGGAAAGGCCCATTACCTGCCATTCTTTGCCATCCTTGCGGAACACATAAACTGGAACTCCTTCGACAAGCTTTCTATCGGGCTTGCCCCCGCTAAGGATATTAGCTATCTGTGAGGCAGCTTTGTTCTTTTCGGTAAATACAACAACAGTCATGATATATCTTGCACCTGGTTAGAATAGTGCGCGATACATTATAACTGACATTACATTAACTTTATTGGGTAATGATAAAAAAGAACAATATTTAGGAGCCAGCCTTAATTTAAAAGGCTGGAGGTGTAACTTAAGACCAGATAGACAGGACTTGAATATCCTCCCATTACAAGCAAGTTATTGAGTATTATCAATACTCCCATTATTGCAAGGGTATGTCTAAGTGCATCCCATGCAAAGGTTTGATCATTGTGTTTTCCTGCAGAAAAGCAAATGATATAAGCATAGCTTCCCAGCAGTGCCAGTATAAATAATATCTTGAACAGTACGATGCTATAGAGCCCATGCATAGAAGCGAATGTGGATACAACAGGATTTCCTTCATATGCAAGACCAGTTTCTATGGCGCATATCGTGGTCAGGAGATCGCCTATTACATAGAATAACAGGACGAATTTTATATCCTTCAGGAATCTGTAAAGATCCACACCGTAAACTAATAAACTCTTTTCAACACTTTGGGTCATCGTACCACCGCGACCTTACCGCGAATTTATCACGCGGCAATTAGTAAGTGCACAAGTACGTATATAATAATATCTACATCACTGTGTATAGTAATACTCATAATGATTATATACTTTCATCAATAATGTGTTCAGTGTCAGCAAAAGGCTTTTATCTTCGTGTTCATACGGGATATCAATGACACTGATGGAAGATGCAAAAAAAGGGATCATAACTCCTCAGATACAGGAAGTAGCCAAAGCAGAAGGTATTGATCCGGACCTTGTACGTTCCTGTGTGGCAAAAGGCATCATTGCCATACCTGATAACCCTGCAAGGGATTCAAGGCATGTTGGGATTGGCAGGTATATGAGTACTAAAATCAATGCGAATATTGGTACCTCCAGAGATTATATTCATCTAGAAGAAGAAATCGAAAAAGCAAAAACTGCAGAAAAGTTCGGTGCCGATGCTCTCATGGACCTTTCTACGGGTGGGGATCTGGATAGTATACGTTCCATGATAATGAAAGCTGTTCATATTCCTATAGGTTCTGTACCTATATACCAGGCAGCTTCATCTAAAAAAGCAGTTGTAGATATGACATCCGATGACATGTTCAATGCTGTAAGGAAGCATGCAAAGGACGGAGTGGATTTTGTAACGGTACACGCAGGTGTTAACCTCAATTCCATGGAACGGATAAAGAAAGGCGAGAGAATTACTGAAGTTGTGAGCCGTGGAGGAGCATTTACCCTTGCATGGATGTTGCATAACCAGGAAGATAATCCATTTTATACGGAGTATGATTACCTTTTGGAAATAGCCTATGAGCACGATATGGCTGTGAGTCTTGGAGATGGGATGAGGCCAGGATGCATTCACGATGCTTCAGATGGAGCTATGTTTACTGAAATTGTCACGTTGGGTGAACTTGTTAAAAGAGCACGTGCTGTAAATGTGCAATCCTTTGTGGAAGGTCCGGGACATGTTCCGATAAATGAAATTGAAACATGTGTAAAGACCATGAAGAGTCTTTGCCTTGATGCACCTGTTTACCTTTTGGGTCCTCTTGTAACTGATATAGCACCTGGCTATGACCATATTACGGGTGCTATTGGCGGTACTCTTGCAGGTATGTATGGTGCGGATTTCCTGTGCATGACCACTCCTTCCGAGCATCTGGCACTTCCAAGTGTGAGTGACATAAGAGAAGGGACTATTGTCACAAGAATTGCAGCGCATGCCGCAGACATTGCAAAAGAAGGGCAAAGGGAAAGGGCACGTGCAATAGATGATAAAATGTCACATGCACGCCATAAACTTGATTGGGAAGAGCAGTACAGGCTGGCCATTGACGGAGAAAAGGCCCGCAGTATCAGGGAAAGCCGTGTCACAGGCAGCGATGCCTGTTCGATGTGCGGAGATCTCTGTGCAATGAAAATAGTGAAAAAGGCTTTCTCAAAAGAAGAATAATATGTCCAGTCTCTACTATCCTTGGGATGAGAATAAGGCTTTTATCAGTTCCCTTTTAATATATAATAACTATTCGTACAGAAGATTTCAGTCTGAATAACAACTCCTCAATGATCAAAAATGAATGACTTAGCCTTTCTCACATACACTTTTATTTCGATCTTCGTGATCGTAAATCCCATTAGCGGAGTTGTCACTTTCATATCCCTTACCAGCCACATGACTTTTGAGGATAAAAATATCCTTGCAAAAAAGGCTGTGTTCCTTGCCTGTATTATAGCTCTTTTCTTTGCTGTTACGGGTAATTTAATGTTGGACCTTTTTGGCATCAATGTGGATTCGCTGCGTATTGCAGGTGGCATACTGTTGTTTCGCGTAGCATTGGATATGATGTTCGCAAAGGTATCGGGGGAAAGTATCACTGAGAACGAGATAAGTGAATCACAGGATCGTTCTGATATATGGATATTTCCGATTTCATTGCCACTATTAACAGGTCCGGGAACTATTACCACGGTCATTGTTCTTATGGGAAGTACTGCTTCCGTTGGGCAGAAGTTTCTTGTAATACTCAGCATATTGCTCACATTCTTTGTGTGCATGGTAATATTCCTCTCCTCCAGGCGTATCTATACCCATATAGGATACACCGGTATGCTCGTATTCACAAGGATAATGGGACTATTCCTTGCAGCGTTGGCTGCAGACTTTGTGACAACAGGTATCTGGAATGTTTATAGAGCTCTGTCGGCAGGGGCTTGAAAAACATACCTATTTAAGAAGGCTATATCCATACTTCTTAAGGATGAGTGAGAGAACTGGGGAATATATTGGACGGATAAAGGGTGATGAGCATCAGGCATCCCTCGATGAACTGTTCGAACGTTTTAACAGCAGTTATTCAGGACTGAAACAGGAAGAAGTTGTTCGAAGGCTGGCAGAATATGGACCAAATGTGCTGGAAGACACCGGAAAGGAAAGTCCTCTGCACAAATACCTTAAACAATTCTGGAATTTCTTTTCAATTTTGCTCGCAGTTGGTTCAGTACTTGCTTTTATTGCAGAGTGGCTTTCTCCAGGGCAAGGAAACATTTACATTGGCATAGCATTACTTGTTGTAGTTATCCTTAATAGTACCTTCACTTTTATTCAGGAATACCAGGCAGAGAAGATCATGGCGAGCTTTCGTCAGTTAATCCCTCCAAAAGCTAAAGTGCTCAGGAACGGTAAGACAGAAGAAATACTTGCCTTTGAGATAGTTACCGGGGATGTGATCCTACTTGAAGAAGGAGACAAAGTCCCTGCCGATGGGCGACTCATAGAAGAGAATTCACTTAAAGTGGATAATTCACCTATAACAGGAGAAGCTGAGCCACAGTTGCGTTCTCTTAGGTGTACCCATCCTGATATACTTGAATGCAGGAATATGGTATTTTCCGGTACATTAGTACAGACAGGTAATGGTAAAGCTATCGTTTTCGGTACAGGCGCAAATACTCAGATAGGTCGTCTGGCGATCCTTACTAAACGTACTTCTTCGGTAGAAACTCCCTTGAGAAAGGAACTAAACAGTTTCATCAAAGTTATCTCATCGATAGCTATTTTTTTGGGTATATCTTTCTTCTTTGTAGGCTTCTTTGTGCAGGATACTTTCCTGCTCAACCTGATTTTTGCTATCGGTATAATTGTGGCAAATGTCCCGGAAGGCTTACTTCCGACAGTGACTCTTGCTTTGAGCCTTGCTTCCAGAAGAATGGCAAAAAGAAATGCACTCATAAAACAACTCGAATCCGTGGAGACCTTGGGTTCCACAACTGTGATCTGTACCGATAAAACCGGTACGCTTACTCAGAACAAGATGGCTGTAAACTCGGTCTTTACAGGAGAAGGCTATCTTAACGTCAAAGAAAAGCAAAAACCTTCTGAAACTCTGATAAGGGTTGCTGGTCTATGCAACAATTCAAGGATCATAGAAGAACCACCCGGTTATAAAGGGGATCCAACAGAAGGTTCTTTGTTAGTTTACGTAAACCAGTCCAATGATGAAGAAAAACTAAAGCTGGTCTATCCCCGGTTACAGGAATATCCTTTCGATTCAAAGAAAGAAAGGATGCAGGTTATTTGTTCCACGCCTGTAGGCACAATGGAATCTTACCTAAAAGGTGCACCCGAAGTCGTCATGAATATGTGCAGCCAGATACTGACAGCAGATGGTATACTACCCCTTGATGAAACAAGTGCCGAGTTGATTATGAATGAGCACATCTCCATGGCAGAGTCAGGTGAAAGGGTGCTTGCTTTGGCTTTCAGGGAAGCTGTAGATGTAAGGGAATATGAAAATGATTTTATTTTCCTTGGGCTTGTGGGTGTAGTGGATCCTCCGCGGCCTGAAGCAAAGGAAGCCATCCGTAGATGTCACATGGCAGGGATAAAAGTTGTCATGATCACTGGGGATCATCCTGTAACTGCCACTTCAATTGCCCGAAAAGTAGGACTATACGATGATGAGAAAGAACTTGAGCTCATAATAGGTTCTGAACTTGCTGAACTGTCTTCTCAGGAACTTGCAGGCAGGCTCAAGGCTCCAAGTATAATCTTTGCCAGAACATCTCCAGTACAAAAACTCAAGATAGTCCAGGCTTTTCAGGCTGCCGGGGAAATTGTCACCATGACAGGTGATGGTGTCAATGATGCACCTGCTATGAAAAATGCTGATATGGGGGTAGCTATGGGCAGTGGCACAGATGTTGCGAGAGAAGCAGCTGATATGGTGTTGCTGGATGATAATTTCGCGACCATAGTAAACGCAGTTGAAGAAGGCCGGAATGTGTTCGATAATATCAAGAAGTTCATTGCCTACATCCTCACAAGCAACGTACCTGAAATATTACCTTTTATTGCTTTTGTACTGCTGGCATTGCCTTTGCCCATGAATGTACAGTTGATACTGGCTATTGATCTTGGTACCGATATATTGCCTGCACTTGCTCTGGCTGTAGAAAGGGGGGAAGGGGATATCATGCATCGTTCACCAAGGTCGAAGGATGAGAAACTGTTAACTTCTCAAGTGCTATTCACGTCCTACGGTATCAAAGGTCCTATTGAAGCTATAGCCGGATTTTTCTGTTATTTCGCAGTACTACGGGATGGAGGTTGGGTTTTCGGACAAGATCTACCATTTACTGATCCGCTTTACATGCAGGCTATCACAGCTTTCTTTGCTGCTGTTATCGTCTGTCAGATAGCCAATGTCTTTACATCCCGCACAAGGCGGCAGTCTGTACTTACAAAAGGATTTTTCGGTAACAAGATGATACTCCTTGGAATAGCTAGTGAATTAACAATACTTACTTTTATCGTCTTTAATCCTCTCGTCAATATTGTCTTTAATACAGCTCCCATCTCCATGAAATATATTCTTATGGCAGTTCCCTTTGCTATTATATTGTTGTTCGTGGACGAACTGAGAAAACTGGGTGTAAGGAAGAATGTGAAGATCGTGAGAAAACTTATGGAATGGTAAAACGTAATTTTTGAGACAAAAATAGAAAGAAAAAGGAGGATGACTCTCTCCTCCCTTCAGCGATGTTATTCCTTATTTCTCCGGCTCCTAAATACAGCAGCCATTGCTACTATGGCTATAGCTGCAAAGATTCCAACAAAAGGAGTCTTTTCTGTTACTTCAAATGTGCCCTGTTGATCGCCTATCTGAACTTTGGTTGTACCAGTCTTGTTTGCTGTTGTAGTAAACTCCACTGTCTTTTGTTCTCCTGCTCCAATGGAAACTTTCTGTGTATCAGTTACATTGCCGTTTAATAATAATTCCACCTGGATTTCACCAGTAGAATTACCATTATTGGAAACGCTTGCACTGACAGAAACAGATTTTCCCAGTTCAGCTGTGGCCGGTTCTATCACAAGGTCCGAATATTTGAACATGCTTTCCACAGATTTTACCTCAAAAGTTATCTCTGTTTGGAGGAAACCAGTTCCTTGTGCTTTAATCTTGTGTACTCCTGCATCTTTTGGTGTATATGTAAGTATGCCATCTTTTGAAGTGTTACCTATGGCATTACCATCGTAGAATAGAGCTACACCACTCACAGGTTCACCGCCAATGGCTTTCTTTACGGAGATAGATATTACATTACCTGGCAATGCGTTCTCAGGGCTAACCTCTATCGCAAGTTTCTTTGTAGCATCTTCTGCAGATATTACCTCAACATTTGCAGTACCTGTGACATAACCTTCTTTTTCAGCAGTCACTTTCAATGATCCAGTTTGACTCAAAGTTAGAGTAAGCACTCCTTCATTTGAGGTAGTTCCCTTTTCAATGTTATCAATCTTAATTGTTGCACCCTCTACAGATGCACCCTGTGATGTAACATTGATCTTCACAGATTGTCCTGCTGTGATGGTAGCAGGTATTCCTATTGACAACTGTTCAGATGATAGTGTCGATACTTCTACAAAAGGATAATATCTCAATGTATTAGAATCTGCTACTTTGATAGAAATGTCGCCCATAAGGTTGATCACATTATCTTTGGTGAGTGAGATCGAATTGCCATTCTTAAGAATGATGCCAGTATCAGAGATGCTCGAAACTTCCATTTTACCGAACTTATCAGAACTTTCAAGGGTAGTGTAGTCTTCAGATATTTGGAAAATGCCCTGTACAAAAATGGCATCAAGCTCAGTACCTCTGAAAATCTCATCGAAATGGACAACTATCATAGGCACGTCATCAGAAGATCCTAGTTTGGTCTTGTAGACATAGTCACTGTTAGATGTAAGAATAGAGGTATCTACTTCTTCCCCATCCTTTTTAAGAGAAACGCGCACTTTATCTCCATTAAGGTCAACGTCCACTACTCCAAGAGTATAGCCGTCCTCAAGTACGAGCTCGGATCCTGGATACACCGATTTCTTGTCATCGTTGTCTATCAGCACTTTTGCAAGCTGGCCTTGAGAAACCATACTTACAGACTTAGTGAATGTGTTGTCGGGATAACCAGCAAAGTATTTCTCTGCAAGGAAACCTATTACCTCAAACTTACCCCAATCGGCATGATCAAAACTTACTTGTTGGGCACTTGTGGAATATACAAGCTGATCATCATCTATTGTCCTGCCGTTAAGAGATTTGACTTCAAGTGATTCAGTTCCTATGCCTTCATCTATATTGTAGTAGAAACCCTCGAAGTTCAGTGAAGTCCACTTAAAAACTCCATCAGCTACTGTACCGCGTAACTCGTATGTCCCAGATTCTGTCATATCTACTACGGGAGCGAAACGAAGTTTCGTATCGTCAGCAACAACAAAATTGAGTTTTCCCATTACATTAATCGTCTTACCTGCGTTAAGGTTTATTACATCAGGATTTGACATCGTAATTTTTTCAGCAGACACTGTGTTAACTTTCATTTTTCCATATTTGTCGCCGCCATTAACAGATATATAATTGTCAGAGACCTGGAAAATACCTTTCACAAAGACTGCATTTGTCTCGGTTCCTCTGAATATAGTATCTAAATGCACTGCTATAAGAGGAAAATCATCTGTTGAACCGAGCCTTGTCTTGTAAATATAATCCTGATTTGCACCAATTACTGTGCTATCTACTTGTGTGCCATCTTTCTTGAGGGAAATGAACACTTTGTTCCCGTTAAGATCAACTTCTGTAATGTCTAGTACATATCCTTCTTCCAAAACTAATGATGAGCCAGTGTACAATGACTTTTCATCGTTGTCATCTATTAGCACTTTTGCAAGCTGGCCATCTGATATAAGGCTGACTTCCTTTGCAAAGGCCGTATTTCCAGAATAGCCTGCAAAGTATCGTTCTGCCATGAAACCAATTATCTGGAACGAGCCCCATTCATCGCGTTCGAAATCAGTTTCGATTGGTTTTGTGGAATAAACAAGATCGTCTTGTTCAATGGACCTATCAGTATAGCTATCCAGTTTGACAGTCAGCGTTTCAGAACCTTCTCCTGAGTTTAGGTCATAATAGAAGCCTGAATAACTTAGAGGTGTCCATGAATATTCGAGTGAGGGCTGCTGAGAGGCATCCCATATTCTATTACCTGTAGAATTATTAGCCGTAGCTGCCAGGGCTGTAGTACATAATAGGCCTAGGCAAATTAATACGGTTATCACTATTTTAACTTTCATATATTTATCACTCCTACAACATTTACTATCGACAAAAATAGTATTATTTTAACAGTATATATGTTTTTTCTGTTGATGCCAACCAGAGAAGAAAGGAATAAGGAGTAATCGATAGCTACAAGCCATTTTATGGATGTGGGGAAATGGAACATCCATTTTCCCCATTTTCTATATTATTTGCAGGCATACTATTAGCAAACCAGACAGTACGTTGTGGTAAGGCTATCTTTATACCATTCTCTTCAAGTGTCTTTTTAATGACCCACAGAATTCTGGTCTTAACAGAATACCATTCACTTGAGGGAGCCCAGATTCTTATGAAGATATTAACGGCATTGTCGTCGAGTTTATCTACAAAAACTGTAGGGTTAGGATTTTTAAAAGCTATAGGATCATCATCTATAATATCTTTTATTATTGCTATGGCCTTTTCAGCATCGCTATCATACGTTATTCCGATGACGTATTCAAATCTTCTTGCTACATTAACCGCGTAATTCGTTATATTATTGATGAAAACCTTCTCATTGGGCAAACGTACGTATAGTCCATCGAATGTCCTTATGATAGTGGAAACAAAAGTAATGTCTTCAATGATGCCTGCGTTACCGTCGATGTTCACTTGATCTCCTATCTTGATTGGCCGCTCAAGGGTCAGGAATATTCCGGAAATAAGATTTGCAACTATACTTTGACCCGCAATACCCAGAATGATACCCAATACGCCTCCCGCAAGGAGCATGCTTGAAAGCTGTACTCCCATAACTGGAATTATAAAGAAAACAATGGCTATGAATACGAAACTGTAGCGCATAAGTTTGAGCAGCATGCTAAGTTGTTTCCTATCCATCCTATCCTGCAGAATCCTCATCAGATACAGTGACAGTACTTTTCCAGCTATCATCGAAATGATTATAACTGAAATTACCAGTGTAATTCTAAAAAAGAGTAGAGAATAGCTCGATAGTGAAATCAGTGAAGTATCATTTTGTGTACTATTCATAGGCCATACTCCATGATACACTTAGTTCCAGTTACTCTTAGTTTGGATGAGACATAGAGTTCCATAGCTTTTTTGAACTTACCTTTTCCAGGGCAGTTGATGAATTCTGTTTCAGCTAGTTTTCGGCTTGGAATCTTCATTACTGCTTTCATTACAACTTTATCTTCTTCATAATAGATCTTCATGCCATAGGCGTTAAATATGCACTTATTGATCTCTATCATGTGGTCGGAATCATTGACAATTTTCAAATCTATATAACCTGCATATAGGGGATTTGTATCCGGAGGGGAATGGTATAAGTCGCTCTCCCAATATTTGCAAATGATTCCATTACTTGGGACACCGTATAATGTATACTTAAACTGCGCAAAAGAAAAAATATCTATTATTTCAAATTCTTCTTTTCCTTGAGATATGAAAACTCCAATTTCTATAGGAAATGTGATATAGACTCTCCTTATAGCACCAGGTTCAAGGATCGCTGTTTTCTGGAAATTCACAAGCAAGAAATGAGTGATCCTTTTTGGCATGTTGACCGGTTCTATAGGATTAAGCAAAAAACGACATGAATCTTGTAATAGCAATTTTTCAGAGTTTCCCAGAACTCCAGATCTCCGATACAAAAGTGAACTGTTCTGCTTTTCCACTGCTATAGAAACATTGTCTATATCCAGATTAAAGGGTGATTCATGTATTCCATACATAATAATTTCCATAAAATAATATAAAAGAAGTATTTCATTGTTTATAACCATTTCTTTTTTCTGAAAAAAGAGAACATTATTAGTCCAATGGTTATCATGATGCACCATAGGACTGGATAGCCCCATTTCCACGCAAGTTCTGGCATGTATTGGAAGTTCATGCCATATACCCCTGCAAGGAAAGTTAATGGGATGAAAATAGTAGCGATAATAGTGAGCATTTTCATCACTTCATTCATCCTGTTGCTAAGACTGGAGAGATATATATCCAGCATTCCCGATAGCATATCACGGTACGTTTCTATGGTATCTATTATTTGGATGGTGTGGTCATATATGTCCTTTAGATATATTTGGGTAAATTTAGTAATTAGGTTCGATTCAATCCTCAACAGATTGTTTGAGACTTCACGTAGGGGCCATGCGGATTTGCGTAAAAAGATCATCTCATTTTTCAAAGCATGCAATTCTTCAAGTGTATCGGGTGTGGGATCATCAAGTAATTCATCTTCCAATACTTCAATGCGCTCTCCCAGCTTTTCAAGGATGACAAAGTAATTATCAACAATGGAATCGATGAGTGCATAAGCAAGGTAGTCAGCTCCCATCTCTTTGATGCGTCCTTTTGAGTTTGTTATCCTTATACGTACAGGATCAAAAGTATCGCCTCCTGCTTCCTGGAACGAGATCACAAAGTTACTTCCAAGAATGAGGCTTACTTGCTCGGATACTATCTCTGTATCATTGTCATGTTCGTCTGTTTTATTTTGCAGGTAGAACATGCGCAGGACAATGTAGATATAAGTTTCAAAATCCTCTACCTTTGGACGTTGTGTAGTGTGAAGAATGTCTTCAAGGACAAGGGGATGTATATTAAAATACGTGCCCAGGCGTTCGATAACCGTTGCATCATGTATTCCATCAATGTTTATCCATGTTACAGTGGGGCTGTCCCTGAAAGGAAATACTTCTTCAATATTTGATATGCTTTTTACCTGAAAATTGTTCTTATCGTAATCAATTACAGTAATTTTTACACTTTCTGCTTTTTTGTCTCCTACGTGAACGATAGTTCCGGGAGGCAGGCCGATTTTTTCGGAAGCTCGTTTTACAAACCTGGTTGTCATATTGTGTTGTTCCTCAAAACAATGATGTTGATTATTGAACTTATGTATGCAATAGTTAAAATTATCTAGTATTTATAATATTACTATTTGTTGCTTCAGTATACGCAATATCCAAAGTCCAGGTCATATAAATGGTATTGCGGACGATCACAACAAAAAAGGGATTTAATTCCCAGATGCATTCATAAATCTCGAAAAAGAGTTGTTTCAGATACCATAATGGTATCTTAGTTGTTTTTATTGGGTTGACAATGTAAAAATCCTTATCAACACTTTGTAATTTAAAAATGTGGTGGAACCACACATTTTCTGATTACTTGTTGTTAAACTGAGCATAAACTACTGCTGCAGCAATTATGCATCCATAGACTCCAAACTTAATTGTATTGAGTATCATTTATACCACCTCTTTATACGTCATAGATGATATCTGTTCTATTGTACTACCATTTCAACAATTATTATTGTCTTTTTGTAGCAGTTGCCGCTTTTGCCCCTTCTACAAGAATATCCTTCGCTATTTCACTATTTAAATATATCTCACGTTTTATAGATGTTACTCATCATTATGAGCACAGAATATGGAAAGTTCTACTATAGAATGTAGATTTGTCCTCATTTTGCTCAGTATCTCCCAAGGGTTAAATACAATCAGCACTTCTAAAAAACTATAATACATTTTTTGGCAATCTAAGGCCAGCTTTCAAGTATATAGTTCATTAACTATGTGACACACGTAAGATACTCTTATGGATGCTCTTATGATATTATGGCAGATAAAATTAGAAATAGAAAAACGATAATTTTGTTTTCTATTGTTATTGTTAGTTTTTTCTTTCCCATTTACCTTGCTATTAACTATTACGTAGGTTTACGCTTTTTTCAATCAATGAAAATTTTCATTGAGCCGCACTCATTACTATTTTGGAGTGGTTATTTTCTTTGCGCAATATCGCTTTTTGGAGCAAGGGTGTGTAAGAGGCTTTTTCCGGACTATGTTAATGATCGAATCACTATAATGGGAGATTACTGGTTAGGTTCTATTTACTACTCGTTCCTAATCTGGTTTGTTCTGGATATTTTCCATTTATTTATTGTTGTTATCTCGCCAGATACTCGGGTAATTAACTATCCGTCGCTTTATTTAGGTCTTGGTGTTTTATTTCTTATCGTTGTCCTTTTACTGTATGGGACTTGGAATGCTCTTCATCCACGTGTTGTACATTATAATATCAACATAAAAAAGACTGTTAATAATCTGTCAAAACTTCACGCTATTATGGTATCTGATATCCATCTTGGTTTGGTGGTCAATAATGACCGTCTTGATCAAATGGTTAGTAGAATTAATGAGTTAAATCCGGATATTGTATTTCTTGTTGGAGACACTATAGATGAAGATGTAGATTTATTCATCACTCAGAAAATGTCAGATGTACTAAAGAAATTAAAATCCAAATATGGTGTTTATGCGGTGCTTGGAAACCATGAATATATCAGCCGCAATAGTGAGCTTGCAGTAGAATCTCTGAAACAGGCGAATGTAAATGTACTGGTTGATGCGCACGTAAAACTGAACGATCAATTTTATATAGTCGGTCGAGATGATCGTATGGCAGAGAGTATAAGCGGAAAACCACGTATGAAGCTCTCCAAGCTTATGGGTGGAATCGACAAGAATCTTCCCATCATTTTGTTAGACCATCAGCCTAATAATCTGGACGAAGGACAAAGCAATGGAATTGATCTGCAGTTATCTGGACACACGCATAATGGTCAATTTTTCCCGAATAATCTAATTTCTAAGTATGTGTTTGAGCATAGTTGGGGTTATTTGAGAAAAGGTGATTATCAGGTAATTGTTTCATCAGGTTTTGGTACATGGGGTCCACCAATAAGGATTGGAAGCAACCCTGAAATCATAGATATGAATATTTACTTCGGAATTTAGGTATGTCCTTCTTTCGGACTCTCTCAATATAGCACTCTTTTTATATAATAGTGGGGATTAAACAGACCTCTTATGAAAACACGGTTGCTTTGACCTATCGACCAAATTAAATAAATTATCAACTTATGAGCGCTAAAAGAAAGGCGGAAATCAACAATGCGGAACAGAACTTATCTTAAGATGGCTTTAAGCATTCTTTATCACAGTAAACTTCGCAGTTGGCTTACTATTATAGGAATTGTGATAGGTATTGGAGCTGTAGTAACTATCATCTCCCTAAGTAACGGTCTGTCCGCAAATATGGAGAGCCGTCTTTCGGATATGGACCTTACATTAATTACTATCACTCCTGGGTATACCAAAGCTTCTTCCACAATGGGACCACCACATATGGACGGAGGAACTACATCTTCAGATGCTGAACTTACAAAGAAAGATATCAGAGCTATTAAACTGGTAGATAATATTGATTATATCTCTGGCCAAATATCAGGAAGAGAATCTGTATACTATATGGGTGAATCTGCAACCCTTTCCATTACTGGTGTTGATCCTCAGGTATGGCAGTATATGGCTACATATGACCTGGAATCGGGTCGGTTGCTTGATCCAACCGATAAGTACGTTGCTGTCATTGGATATAAAGTAGCCAAAGAAATGTATAATGATCCTATCAGTCTGAACAGGATTATCACAATCAATGGGAAATCCGTCAGGGTAGTAGGTGTACTTGCATCAGGTGAAGATGATAATGCTATTTTTATGCCTATAGATGCCGCAGTTGAACTTATCGAAGATGCAGAGCCGGATGTTTTTGATTCAATTGTTGTAAAGGCCGATGACGTAGATAATGTAAAAACAGTGAAAGAGAAGGTCGAAACAAAACTCATGATTTCAAGGAATGTGATGAATGAGGCTGACCGTGATTTCAGTGTTTCGGATTCACTATCAATGGCTGAAACGGTTACAGAAATGCTGTCGTCTATGAGCCTTTTCCTTGGAGCTATAGCTGCTGTTTCTTTAGTAGTCGGTTCTGTAGGCATTGCTAACACAATGTTCACATCTGTGCTGGAAAAAACAAAAGAAATTGGTACCATGAAAGCTATCGGGGCTACTAATGTGGATATTATGATGATATTCCTTTTCAATTCAGCGCTGGTAGGTTTTGTAGGAGGTGTTATTGGTATAATATTGAGTTTTATTCTTACCTATTTAATGGGAAAACTAATGAATATCTCTAATATAACAGTTGCACCTTACCTCGTAATTTTGGGAATTTCGATCGCTGTAGTAATAGGCGTTATATCAGGTGTAGTTCCAGCTTACAATGCATCCAGGATGAGGCCTGTAGATGCTTTGAGATATGAGTGAAGAAGTGCTCATACAAATTTGGTTGTAAAACAGATATAATCAAAAAGATGAGGTGCTTGATTCCAGACAGTGGATAGTACAATACATCTCCTTACGAACAGACTTGTTCAGTACGTGCATTTTACTACCACAGTTTTGACAGGTTACAGCTACAAATTCCATATTGTTTTTCTCCTTTTATCTTTTGTTTTTCAGGCTATGACCTACTTTAAATCATTCCCATCTTCAGTGGTTCCGTCACCTTGCTATTGATCTGATACATACCTTCTTAAAATAAGTATATTAACTTATCTATATTATTCTGTATACTTATTGTCATAATAATGAGGTATCCGTGTCATGGAATTGTTTTAGGAATTAATTTAATTTTCAATAGATCAAGGTTCAAAAAGAAAAAAGAAGAATGTGCAGGTAGATGCCTGCATTATCTTACGGAACAGCTCAGTATATTCTAACGTACTATCTTGGAAATATCCATTTCCAGGATATCTTCAGCGCCCAATGCCTTAAGCCTTGGGATAAGTAGGTTTACTTCACTCTTGCTGACAACAGTTTCGACTGCATAGTATTCGGATTTGTACAGCTGGGATACTGTAGGGCGCTTCATAGAGGGTAGGAACTCTATGATTGCATCCAGCTTATCTGCCGGTACGTTCATATCTAGTAGTACTTTACCCCGTGCTTCAATAACAGAAAGCAATAAAGTCCTTATTTCTTCAATCTCTCTTCTTTTTAGTGGGTCTTGCCAGCTTTTCTTGTTGGCTATAAGCTTTGTGGAGGATTCCATTATCTGGTCCACGATCTTCAGGCCATTTTTGCGTAATGTAGAACCTGTTTCTGTAAGGTCCACAACTACATCCATAAGGTCAGGAACCTTAGCTTCCGTAGCTCCATAGGAAAAATGAATTTCAACAGGAATATCAAGGTTATCAAAGAACTTCTTTGTCATTTTGGGGTATTCAGTAGAGACCCTGCTACCGGGTTTAATGTCCTTTGCACTGTGGATGTCACTTTCCTGAGGCACTGCAATAACGATTTTCACATTACCTGAGCCCTGTTTGCTGTAAGGCAGGTCTGCAACTTCCACAACATCAGAATCTGATTCTGTTACCCAATCAAGCCCCGAGATACCGAGGTCGAAATATCCGTCATGGACATATCGTGGTATCTCTTGCGGGCGCAGGATCTTAATCTTTTTGATTCTGGGGTCGTTGATAGTAGGATTATACTGCCTGTCAGTTTTCTTTATTTCCAGGTCTGCCTGCTTAAAAAGCAGGAGTGTTTGTTCTTCCAGACTGCCTTTGGGAATAGCTATTTCGATCAATGTGCCAACCTTTCCTTTTGTGTAATTGTAATATGGGATGGAATTATTATCGGGTCTATAAAGCATATTCGATTGGAAAGAACTCCTAGTTCCTGTCCAGTATGAGATTATAACAAATATATCTACTCAAATGTAATTAATTTCTACAAATGATTTATATACAACTTTTCACAAAGAAAAAGCATGATCCAGGACATCCTCATACCTTTTCTGCTTGTAGGACTTGCTGAACTTGGGGATAAAACACAGCTTGCTGTTCTGGTGCTTTCTACAAAGACAAAAAAATACAGTTCCTTGCTTGCAGGGGTCATGCTTGCCTTTGTGTTAACTGATGGGTTAGCTATTGTCCTTGGAGATTTCATTGCTTCTGCAGTGCCCCTGGAATATGTGAAAATATTCGCAGGTCTTCTTTTTGTAATATTTGGTGTTTTGATGCTTTATAAAAGGAATAAGGATAACGATGATGGGTCATATGAGTTGAAAAGTCCTTTTGTATCAGGTTTTTCCCTTATACTTGTTTCTGAAATGGGGGATAAAACACAATTGGCTGCAGCCTTATTTGCGACGCAGTATAATCCGGTCATGGTATTTATCGGAGTAATTCTAGCATTACTGTTATTGTCCACAATGACTGTTTATGTCGGACAGAAGCTTATGGAAAAACTCAATAAACAGACTATTTCTACTGCAGCAGGTATTCTTTTCGTTTTGATCGGTATTTCTTTCTTTTTCTAAAAGTTCGTAGAAGATTATATTATAATCTCTTTTTTATAAGTAGGCATATTTAATTTTAAATATTGAGTATAGTCTTAACTTTTACTATTTTTCAACTCAAATGGATAAATTTCATATATGTGCACTCCTATACAGTTCTGTTATTTAGAATTTGATTGCATATGGTGGTCTTATTGTGCGGAAAATTATATCACTGTTAATATTATTAATTACTCTTTTTTTGATAATGCCTGTAGATGCTTTGCAGAACAACGATGAAAAAATTCCAGTTCTGATTAATTTCAAAGAAAAAGCCGACGCAGATTTAGTGAGGGAATATGGTGGAGATGTCAAATATAACTATACTCTTATTCCTGTTGTTGCTGCGGAACTTACACAGGATGCAATTGATGCTCTTTCCCAAAATCCAACTATAGATTTTATTGAACCTGACGGACAGGCTCAGATTCCAAAAGATTATGATGATTTTACTTTAGATGAAGTTCTTGCAGATGAAATTCCCTGGGGTATTTCCAGGATAAATGCTACAGCTGCTCAAGCACTTGGTTTTAAGGGTAGTGGTGTAAAGGTTGCTGTGATAGATTCAGGCATTGATTATACTCATCCTGACTTAAAGGCAAATTACCTTGGAGGTTATGATTTTTACAATGGCGATAGTGATCCCATGGATGATCACAGTCATGGAACACATGTTTCCGGGACAATTGCAGCTCCCATTAATGGTATAGGGGTTGTGGGTGCAGCACCAGAAGCAAAATTATATGGATTAAAAGTATTTGGAAGCACTCTTCCCGGAAATAATACCTCATATAGTAATATTATGGCAGGAATTGAATGGGCAGTTAATAACGATGCAGATGTCATTACAATGAGTTTAAGCGGTCCATCATACTCGTCTTCACTTAAAACGATGTGTGACTATGCTTACAATAAAGGAGTTGTACTTGTTGGTTCGGCTGGAAATACTGCTAGTTCCGTAAGATATCCTGCAGCGTACGATTCAGTAATAGCTGTATCTGCAATAGACTCAAGCAATAAAATCGCTTCCTGGTCATGTTACGGTCCTGAAGTAGACTTCACAGCTCCGGGTGTCAATGTTAAATCTACTATGCCCGGTAACTCCTATGGTTACAAGGATGGTACAAGTATGTCAGCTCCACATGTAACAGGAGCTATAGCCTTGTTGCTTAGCACCAACATATCAGGGACTCCTTATGATCTGAACAAAAATGGTAAGTGGGACCCTGCAGAGGTTTACTCAAGGCTCAAGAGCACAGCGATTGACCTCGGTACTAGTGGAAAGGATAACTATTATGGTTACGGTCTTATAGATGCTTATGCGGCAGTAAAGCCCTTTGTACCAGCATCTGTTTCTTCTACTGCTATTTATAATGCCGTTTACGACAATAGAATACGTCAGACATCGCCAAGTACTGTTTATTCTACTAGCACTTATCTTGACATAGGAAAGAGCACAAGTGCTTGCAGAGATTTAATCTTGTTCGATCTGAGCAGTTACAAGACTATGGATACAATATCCAAAGCAACACTTTCTTTATATTGGTATTTCCCTGCAGGAACTACACGTACTTCAGACACTATTGTCGAAATCTACAGACCAGTTGCATGGAACCCAAATTCTGTTACCTGGAATTCCTGGACAACAGCAGGTGGAAGCTGGTATGATAAGGATGGTACTTCTCAGGGCAGTAAATCATATGCCTCTGTAACCTTCTCTGGCAGCACAGTGCCTGGTAACAAATACTATGATTTTGATGTCACGAACCTTGTAAAGGAATATGTAAGTGGTAAGTACAAAAACACCGGTTTCTTCCTCAAAGCAAGGACAGAGAGTGGAAATTATATTGCATTCTATAGTTCAGAGTGGTCTAATGCTGCACAGAGGCCAAAATTGACAATAACCTCTGGCTCAACTTCAACAGATACTGTTCCTGTTGCCAATGCCGGGGCCGATAAGACTGCAACCACGGGTTCAGCAGTCCCTTTCAGTGGCAGTGCATCTACTGATGACAAAGGCATAGTGTCCTATTCATGGGACTTTGATGTATCAAATGGTATTACGTCTGAAGCTAGTGGAGTGACTGCTACTCATGTCTATACTTCTGCCGGAACTTATACTGTAACTCTCACGGTCACAGATACGGCTGGTCAGAAATCAAGCGACACATTACAGGTAGTTGTTACTAGCAAGCCCGCAAACTCTAATACTTCCATTTCTACTTCATATTCAGCTGTTTACGATAATAGAATGGTTGCGTCTTCTCCTACTACTGTATATTCCAGCTTGACTTATCTTGATGTCGGAAAATCCTCTACTAGTAGCAGGGATGTACTACTCTTCGATCTAAGCAGTTACAAGACTACGGATACAATATCCAAGGCAATACTTTCTCTATACTGGTACTATCCTATCAGTAAAACACGTACTTCAGATACTGTAGTTGATGTATACCGCCCCATTGAGTGGGATGCAAAGTACGTTACATGGAATTCCAGAATGTCTGGTGTGTTATGGAGTATAGCCGGTGGGAACTGGTATGACAAGAACAATGTGCCCCAAGGTTCTACTCCTTATGCTTCATTGACTTTTGCAGGAAGCAAAGTTCCGGACAACAAATATTATGATTTTAATGTCACGCAACTTGTACAGGAGTATGTAAGTGGCAAGTATAAAAACACCGGTTTCTTCCTCAAAGCAAGGACCGAGAGTGGAAATTACATTGCATTTTACAGCTCTGATTATTCTAAAACAGCCATGAGGCCGAAATTAACTATAACTTCTATTTCAGGTTCAACCTCTATAGATAATCCTCCAGTTGCTAACGCCGGGACAGATAAAACAGCAATCACTGGTTCAGCTGTCACTTTTGATGGCAGTGCATCTACTGACGACAAGGGTATCGCATCTTATTCATGGGATTTTGATGTATCAAATGGTATTACGTCTGAAGCTACCGGAGTAACAGCTACTCATATCTATACATCCTCTGGAACGTATACTGTAACTTTAACTGTCACAGATACTGCTGGTCAGAAATCTACTGATTCCTTAAAAGTAATCGTTAGCAGTCCTGTTGATACTGCTCCTGTTGCCAATGCCGGAACAGATAAGACAGCAACCACAGGCGCAATTGTCACTTTCGATGGAAATGGATCTAGTGACGACAAGGGTATCACATCCTATTCCTGGGATTTTGATGTATCAAATGGCATTACCTCTGAAGCCAGTGGGGTGACAGCTATTCACACATATGTCTGCGCGGGAAACTACACTGTAACTTTAACTGTCACGGACACTGCTGGTCAGAAAGATACTGATACCTTAAAAGTAATTGTAAGCGGTAGTGCAGCCTCTGTAACATATTCTCCTCTTTATGACAATAGGTTGCGTGAGTCATCACCGAGTAGTGTACTTTCCACTACAACTTATCTTGATATCGGAAGAAGTACATCTCTTTGCAGGGATGTAATGCTGTTCGATCTGAGCGGATACAATGCGACCGATAAGATATCCAAAGCGGCACTTTCTCTTTACTGGTACTATCCTGTAGATAAAACACGTAATTCTGATACCGTAGTTGAAATATATAGGCCAGTTGAATGGAATCCTAATTATGTAAGCTGGAATTATCGCGCTTCTAGTACTTTATGGGATACCGCCGGTGGAAACTGGTATGATAAAAATAATGATTCACAGGGTAGCATGCCATATGCTTCTATAACTTTCAAGGCAAGCACAGTGCCTGATAACCACTACTATGATTTTGATGTTACTCAGCTTGTGCAGGAATACATAAATGGTACATATGAAAACACTGGTTTCTTCCTCAAGGCAAAAACAGAGGGTGAGAACTATATTGCATTCTACAGTTCAGAGTGGTCTACCGATGCACAGAAGCCGAAATTAACAATAAACTCTGCCTCGGGTTCAAATTCAACAGATGCCGCTCCCGTTGCTCATGCTGGTCCAGATCAGAATGCTACAGTAGGTTCAGTTGTTAGTTTTAATGGCAGTGGTTCTACTGATGACGTAGGTATTACCAGTTATTCCTGGGATTTCAATGCAGCTGATGGTATTACTTCTGAAGCTACCAACATGACAGTCACTCATGTCTATACATCTGTCGGAAATTATACTGTAACACTTACAGTTACAGATAACAAAGGTCATACTTCAAACGATACCTTAACTGTGTTTGTTAGTGCACCTGTTTCTCCTGATGATGTTCCTGTTGCTCATGCTGGTCCGGATCAAAATACCACAGTAGGTTCAGTTGTTAGTTTTAATGGCAGTGGTTCTACTGATGACGTAGGTATCACCAGTTATTCCTGGGATTTCAACGCAGCTGATGGTATTACTTCTGAAGCTATCAATATGACAGCTACTCATGTCTATGCATCTGCCGGAAACTATACTGTAACACTTACAGTTACAGATAACAAAGGTCAGACTTCAAACGATACCTTAACTGTGTTTGTTAGTGCACCTGTTTCTCCTGATGATGTTCCTGGTGATCTTTCTGATTCCGACCAGAATGCAACAGTTGGTTTAGTAACTTATTCTCCTGTTTATGACAATAGACTGCGGGAATCATCACCAAATAGTGTGCTTTCTACAACACTTTATCTTGATATCGGAAAGAGCACATCTCTTTGTAGGGACATAATATTGTTTAATCTCAGCAGTTACAAGGCCACAGATATAATATCAAAAGCGACTCTTTCGCTTTACTGGTACTATCCAGTTGATGCCACTCGTGCCTCAGATACTGTTGTTGACATCTACAGGCCTATGGAGTGGGATCCAAAGTATGTTACCTGGAATTCAAGAATGTCAGGTGTCCTGTGGAGTAATGCAGGAGGAAGCTGGTATGATAAGAACGGTACTTCTCAAGGTAGTGCGCCATATGCATCTGTTACGTTCCCTGCCAGTACAGTACCTAATAATAAGTACTATAATTTCGATGTCACTCAGCTTGTGCAGGAATATATAAGCGGCAAATACAAAAACACTGGTTTCTTCCTCAAGGCGCGTAGTGAAAATGGAAATTATATTGCATTCTATAGTTCTGAATATTCAGATGCTTCCATGAGGCCAAAACTGACAGTGACATTATAATGAGAAATCGTAATGATAGGTAGAGCTAAATCACTTTACTCTACTTATTCTTTTATTGCAGAAGTACGTACCTATTAATGTATAGGTAGATCATTTTAAGTAGATTTTAAGTATATCATTTGTTTAAGTGTCTGCTACATGTATAAACATATGCAATGTCAATAAAATAACGTTCAGAAATTTAGGATTTTGGATAACTTGTTATAAAACTATGTAGGGGAATTATTGTGTTAAAACATATCGTAATGTGGAAACTAAGAGATCTTGCAGAAGGAAAAACAAAGGTTGAGAATGCTATAATGATGAAACTCATGCTTGAAGGCTTGAAAGAAAAAATAGCTGAGATCGATCACATAGAAGTTGGAATGAATGTAATAGCTTCGGAAGCTGCTTTTGATGTGGTGTTGTATTCCGAGTTCAAGGATCAGAAAGCACTGGAAACCTATCAAAAACACCCAGAACACGTTAAAGTTGCTAGTTTTGTGGGAAAGATCAAGGAAGAAAGGGTGGTTGTGGATTACACTATTTGATTCCAAAGCAAATGAACTTTATATAGTTATGTAAGCCTTTGCATATTTACTGAAAAGACTGCATTAGCGCATTATTTTGTAAATGGTTATATGTTGGTAATGAGGTCCATTTCAAAATACTTATATACTTTAGAAAATTACTGTGCTAATAGATTTTGTTTGTATATTTTTATAGGTTGTAGTGGAATAAATAATCTGTTGAACATATTTTGCCATGACGGTGAATGTAAAAAATGCCTGAACTGTTAGAAGATAAAGAAAAAGATGATCCTGTTGATGATAGTATGGAAGATTCAAATATTCAATCCTCGGTTAATTTCTCAGTGTTCAACCATCCTATGAAAGATTGGGAAATAGTAGCCATACCGATATTTGCTATCATCGTTGCAGAGTTATTGCTTTATATGGGTAAACTGGAAGCAGGCATATTGTTACATGTGATGATTCCGCTGGGTATTGCTATATCTACCATGTGGATGCGGGAATCTAATGTGACTTTCTCTCTGGAGGCTCTGGCAATGCTTCCAATACTTAGGCTTGTCAATATTTCTATGCCAGTATTTGTACCAACAATGCTTTATTTGTATGTTTTCATCTATTTCCCTTTGATAATTCCAGTGTATTTTATTGTGCGCCACCAGAAGATAAGCCTAAAAGAGCTGGGTTTTACGCTGGATCATCTATATCTGTATATTCCAATTGCTGTGGTAGTTGGATATATGATTGGTTATGGTGAGCACAGTATTATCCATGCAGGCAGTCTTATACCGGACACTTCAGCATTAAGCATTTTTAAGCTCTCCTTTGTTATGCTCTTCTTTGTGGGCCTTGTGGAAGAACTTATCTTCAGGTCATTGCTGCAAACAAGATTAGAGACCGCTTTTGGTATGACAAAGGGTCTATTGATTACGAGTCTTCTTTTCGGTATTATGCACTCTGGATACGGACAAGCATATGAGTTATTGATGACGGGTCTGGCAGGTCTGTTAATGGGGTACATGTTCCAGAAGACCAGAAGTCTACCTTTTATAGCAATTTCCCACGGTTTAGTCAATGTATTCTTATTTGGATTGATTCCGTTACTAGGTACAGGTCTTGGACTTTTCTGATGTGTAAAATAAGTATGTTTAACCACAGGATGTAGAGAATATCAAGGTTATTTGGAAGAATTCTTTTTTTTATATCTTGTTTATATATATCTATGTCATGAATGTCTTTCGTGTTAAGTAGATTCTAAATACAAATCATAAATAATTACTGTACAGTAACTTACTATATGGTAATGTTCTATGACCGAGTAAGAGAGTTATCTCAGCTTGAAATTATTGGCGAGACAAAGAACTGGTGCCAAATCACCAACTAGAAATATATGCAAATGCATAATTTTATGCAATTGGTGATGTAATGAAAAGATTTACTATCTCTCTCCCTGATGAGCTTAAAAAAGAAATTGATGCTTTTCCTGATATTAACTGGGCTCAGGTCGCAAAGGAAAGCATTGAAAAGAAAGTACGTATGCTGGAAGAGTTTGAGCGGTTTGAAAGGAGCCGTGAAAATTAATGTCCACCCTGACAATTCCCATTGATGACGAACTCTACGATAAGGTCCAGAATTTGTCATGGATCAGGTGGTCTAAAGTTGTACAGGATGGAATAAGAAAACGGAAAATACTTGAAACTTACATCAGGGAAAAAAGTATTTCAGAGGATGATGCGGCTTTTTGTGAAACTATCGATTGGCATCCTGTTGACGAGCTGCTTATAAAGCAAGAGGTCATTGCTAAGCTTAAAAAGAGCGATAAGAGGTCAGCTGTAGCAGTTAAAGATGTATCTGACATATTCCGGTGATTTGTGTGAGTTATGCGCTTTGCATTGATCCATCCTGTAAAAAAGAGATCAAGCGGATAACAAAGAAAAATCCCCAACTACAAAGTATTCTCGAAAAGAAGGTTACTGAGATACTAGAAAATCCTACTTATTATAAACCACTGCGCAATGATCTTGCTGGTTATTATAGAGCACACGTTATGACGAGGTTTGTATTGATCTTCGCCGTAAATGTGGAAGAAAGAATTGTTTTACTGGTACATTTTTCTCACCATGACGATGCATATCAAAATTGAACATTGTTTAAGGCCTTCATAATAAAAAGCAACAAAAGATAATGGAATGAAGACAGAATAAGGATATGATCATAATGATCCCGGATAGATGCAGTTTCTGTAAGGGTAAGCTTGTAAAGGGGAAGCATGAGTTCATTGTAAAGGGAGAGTCAAAAGTGCTTTCCATAAAGGATGTAGATGCTTTCATCTGTCAGGAGTGCAGAGAAGCTTATCACACGCCTGAAACTTCCAGAAAGATCGATAAGATCGTGCGGAAATTCCATGATTCTACCTTGCTAGTGCACCCTCTTGCTGCCGGAGAATTGAGCCTTAGTGAAACAGAAACTGAAAGTTGCAGCTAAAAAAAGTTTTCTCCTACTTACTTTTGCAATAAGTGACCAGATTGCTAGATCAACGAAAGGACACATAGGGACAGAGGTGAACAACGCCGCCTTCGACGGTGTGTTGTTTTCGGTGAAACTACTTTTTCCGGCTTCTTGCGTCAGCATATCAAAAGGAATAGTGCCAGTGGTATGAAAAGGATATTATCGACTAGTTTCAGTGTCTCCTCTGTGACAACTATACAGTATGGAGAACTGTACTTTTTAATATATTCTTTCAAATAATTGATCCAAGAGAGATACATGTCCTATAGGTCTAACTCAGCCAGTAAACTCCCTATCACAGGCTTTGATTCTGGAATACCTTCTTTTACACTAAGCCAAACCACTTCAAGATTTACGCCAAAATAGGCGTGAATTAATTTATCTCGTATGCCTGCCAAATCTTTCCATGGAATCGAGGGATACTTTTGTCTTATATCTTCAGGAACATTCTTTGCTGCCTCGCCGATTATTTCAAGAGCCCGGATTACTGCGTATTGTGTCTTGGTGTCCCCGATAAAATCCTCAAATGTACAGTCGCTGACAAAGTCCTCTGCTGCCTCCATGGCATCAAAGATGTCTTGTACATAGTCCTTTATATCGCGAATTCTAATCCCTCAGACAGCTTCGACTTCTTTTAATATGTATTTCCCAATATTTGGTCTAAGTGCACTTTTCATAACCAGGTCCACTTTGACTCCCAGGGAATCGGACAGGTAGTTCTCGAGATGGACGAACCCGAAGATGGTGGGTGTCCTGCTGAACTCCACAAGTATGTCAAGATCACTTTCAGGAGTATTCTCCCCACGTACATAGGATCCGAACAGTCCGATGTAACTGACATTATAATCCTTTTTCAGCTCCGGCAGCATTTCGTGGAGCTTGCGTCTGTAAGTTTCAACATTTGCATTATGTGGCATTTTCACATCAAGAAAGGTCTTTTATGAGTTATATTTATTTTTGTATGAACAAGTTGTTCGGATTTCTAGAATACCTCATAGCAACTCAAAAATCATTGAGCCCCTATATTGCCCAATGATCAAAAAAGATGTAAAGAGGATCTATCCTGAAGAATGGTGCTTTTTTCCGGAGGCATATTTCGGATTTATACGACAATATCGCTCTGAGGAACACTAACTATTTATGTAAAAAAGGGGCATTTTCAATTGATGGCTTTAAATACTCATTCACATCATGTCAAGAAAAATATAGGGACTATTGTTGCGGTTGATTCGGTTCCCCTCAGTTCAAAAACTATTAAACGCATAGCTGAAGCTAAAAAAATATTTAAGAAGGCAATGTCTTCACTCTTGAAGAGTTAAAAGCTGAATTTGGATTAGAATGAGCTGTAAGTGCTGAGAAGACTTTCTTGGATAAATAAGGTTCATGTTTAAGGAAAATGAGAACTGTTGTCTTTGATAGTGATAGTATATCTGCAATTCAAGGCTCAATGATCTTTTTTCAATTTTTCTATCAACACGGTAAGTTGTTTCTCAAGCAAAGGAAGTTCATTTTGAATTGTATTCCATACTAGATCGTAATCTACTCGGAAATAGGCATGAACAAGGCGATCACGCATCCCTGCAATACCTCTCCAATGCAGTTCTGGTGCTAGAGACTTAATTTCATTAGGGACGGATTTTGCGGCTTCTCCGAGAATCTCAAATTGGCGAACAACAGCACTTTTTGTTTTTTCGTCGTCTAGAAAAGTTTCTTTGTCCATTCCAAGCGTAAAATTTTCAATGGCCTTAATAGCTGCAAGCATTTCGGATAGATAGAGGCGTGGAGACCTCATAAAGCCACCATTTCCTTCAAAACCTCATCTTTTATCATAGGATGTAGTGCACGTTGGGATACTACATCTACAGGAATGCCAAGTATATTTTCAAGATATTCTGAAAGCTCCACAAGATCAAAAAGTGTGGCTCCTTTTTCGAACTTCACTAGAATATCAATATCACTGTCTTTTTTCTCCTCACCGCGTGCATAGGAACCGAAAATACCTATAACTTCTGCTTTGAACCTAGTGCTTATATTCTGGCTATTGCTTTTGATAATAGATTTAATATCTTCGATCTCCATATATGCTTCCTTTCTTGTGATTCTGGTTCCGCTTTATTGATAGTATATGATCCTCAACAGCATAAAAAGATTATCTTGTTTACACCACCAACGATTTCTGTAGGTGATACATTGGATGAATTGCAGATCAGGCTAAAAGAAGTGATAGAACTATACCTGGAAGAAATGAATCCTGAAGACAAATAAACAATTCCTGAATTTGTCGGCCTGCAGCAGGTCGAAGTCGCTTTATGAGCAGGCTGGCATTGGTCGATGCCAGAACAATGGAAAAGTGATTTAGTTTGACGAAAAGAAGATAAGTTGAAGATGTTTTATGTCACCATATAAGGATACTATTAAGATAAAAGATGCATTCGACCTTGTTCAGGCTCTGGGCCTTTCCAGAGATAAGGCAGAGGAACTGCTGAACCTTTGCAGGCAGAATGATATCTCTTCTCTTGAACTGTTCGGTTCTTATGCGAGAGGTCAGCAAACACAGAATAGTGACATTGATCTGTTAGTTACATTTTCAAAGGGGAAAAGTCTCATTGATCATGTAAGGGCCGAGAAAGCTTTTGAAAGCTTGCTTGGAAAAAAGGTTGATCTTATCACTGAAAGATCATTGAGCCCATATATTGCCCCAATGATCAAAAAAGATGTAAAAAGGCTCTATTATGAAAGATGATACTTTTTCTTGAAACTTATTTCGTATTTATACGACAATGGTGCTCTTAGGAACACTAACTATTTATGTAAAAAAGGGCATTTTTAATTGATGGCTTTAAAAACTCATTCACATCATGTCAAGAAAAATATAGGGGCTATTGTTGCTGTTGATTCGGTTCCCCTCAGTTCAAAAACTATTAAACGCATAGCTGAAGCTAAAAAGGACATTAAAGAGGGCAATGTCTGCACTCTTGAAGAGTTAAAAGCTGAATTTGGATTAGAATGAGCTATAAGGGGATTTTTACCAACGCTTTTAAAAAGGATTTAAACTCTATTCACAAGAAAAATCCTAAAGATCTCGAACTAATTGTTCATTCTATTGAGCAGAAACTCTTATTGAATCCTTTTAGCGATGATACTAAACAATTGCAATGCTTTGAATTTTACAGGTATCGCGTGGGTAAATACAGAATTGTTTTTGAGCTCATAGATTCAGATACAATCGCTTTTTTGGCTGTAGATTCCAGAGCTTCAATCTATACAAAATTAAGACACAGATTCAATAAGTGTTGAATGAATAAAAAACAAAAATAAGGCGTATGTTCGTATTCTGCAATAGGTCGTGCTCTGTGTAAATTCAAGTTCCAGATACCTGCCATAGATATATTCATGGTCTATAATTAACGTAAGGTAGTAGATAACTTCAAGATGCAAAGATGAAAATACTCTTTGTTTCCTTGATCTTTTGATTCTTTGTGCTGCGGATGTATTCAGTAAAGTATCTCATATGATCTAACCACAGAGAACACAGAGAGTATGGGGGGAGTGCACCACACAAACTGTGCAGATTCAATATAGTATATTGCAGTAACCAGGCAATCACCTTTAATAATTGACCACATTTAGTAATATTAGAACTAACATCTGTGAGAATATGGCGACAATAACTCTATCTATTCCTGATGATCTGATGAAAGAGATGGGTCTCTCAAAGGAAATAAACTGGTCAGAGGTTGCAAGAGATGCTATCAGAATAAAGATCAATCAGTTTAGGATACTTCGTGCCATAACTTCCAGGTCACAGTTGTCACAAGAAGATGCACTTGAACTCGGAAAGCAAATTAATGAGTCTTTAAATCAGCGATACAAAGATCTGGGTGTATAAATGGAGTTTGTCATTGATGCAAATATTATACTATCTGTATTAATAGCAACGGAAGGGAATACCTTTTAGCAACACTGCCCTAAACTTTAAGAAGCATCATCCATATAACTAAAACGAATAGTGATAATATGGCGGCGAACCAGATCGAAACGTACAAGCAGATCATAGTTCCAACACTGATAGAAAATGATGTAGATAAAGCCGGTATTTTTGGTTCATTTGCGAGGAACAAGGCTAAAGAGGATAGTGACATCGATATTCTTGTTAAGTTCAAAAGCCGAAAAAGCCTTTTTGACCTTGCCAGACTAGAACTGGAACTTGAAAGGGAATCCCGGAGGAAGGTGGATGTCATAACCTATGATTCCATAAACCCTCTTATCAAGGAACATATCATGAAAGAGGAAGTAAAGATACTATGAAAGGAACTTATGTCTTCCTCAATAATCTTGACGGGTCAAAGACAATAGTTGCTCAATGATCTCCTTGGCAAAACTCTGTGATATTCTGCCGTATTTCTCTATGCCTTCATTTGTTTCGTATACTGAAATTAAGGATTTTTCAAGGAAAGGATAATTTCTCAACAGCTTGCCAAGCACGTATATGTCTAAATTTCTTCCTCCCTGTTCCGGATCCAGCAATGCAAGAACATCAACCCGGTCCTTTACGACCTTTCCTGTTTCCCATAGCAGATCGTCACTTAAGCCATTATTAATTCGGTACTGACGATCCCATATTGCTTTCAATTTCAGTACCAGTAGTGTTACTCTGTTGGGGACAGCCATTTCTATGCCGCCACGGATCTTTCTCATTTCCGTGTTTTCTTCAAGAATGTGCAGATCCATGGATATATCTTCAATTCCTTCAAAAGAATAGGGCTTCTGCAATGTGGCAAAATCAATAATTATGGGACCGGCTTCTGTCAATTTTTGCACGCTTGTGGATAGGTCTGGAAGCCTGTATGGTTAAAAGCCTCGTTTTTCTCTCAAATGATGCATTATTCCTTTTCGTGTCCGGCTATTTGTGACCAGATCGATGTCTATGGATCCGAACCAGGAATAATAGGAATCTACTGCCCAGCCACCTATGAGTACTGCTTTTGGTTCAGTGTCATCATACTTTTCTTGCAGATATTGGATAATCTCATTTTAGGGCCCTTTGAAAATAGAACTCATTTCTAGGATTAATATAACTTATTTTCTCTATTTTAGTACTAATCCATATTCCCCCTTCAAATGTACATCTCAAAACAAGGTTACTTTTCATTTTACTCTTAATTAGTGTCTTATTTCTTTTTTAATGGCATATTTACCCTTTATTTAGTTAGAATTGGATATTTAAAAAACCAGTAACAATAGCCTGTATATCAATAAGTAGCCATTAAAGGATTTTTACTACTTCATTTCTGTATTAGACTTATACAAGTCCTGATTTGCGTAATTAATCAATTATCAAGATGTACTTTTTATGGGGGAGGTTCTATTGACTGCTTACAGCTAAAAATAGCCTCAGTAAATCCTCCATTTGAATGTTATTTCAAAAGGACCCTATCTCATTTAACTCCACTAAAGACAGTTCTATTATCCTTTGGTGGGCTCATATAGTGTCATAGTCTGAAACCATCTGTTTTGTCATATCCATTGCACAATAACCCATGCCTGCCAGATCAAGCAGTGTCTGAGCTGGTGATACTATCCTGATACTTTCTATTTCCCGTGTGTTCTGGAATATTTTCCTGTCAGGCTGGTAGATCAGTGCTAAAACTCCTTTTTTGGAGCTGGACTCGAAAAGTTCCTTTAAATAACCTAAATGTTCTGTTTTCATGTAAACATATACTGCATCATGACGTACACCATAACCAGTGTACAGTGATGCAGCAGTATATGAGGTGAACCCAAGGGGCATATCATCCTGGGATTTAAAGGCGGCTGTTATCTCTTTTGCGGCAGTTATAGCTTCATCGAATTTGATCCGTATTTCGGCAATCTTTAGATTTGAAAGCGGTCGTTCCCATGCAACACCGTTGAGGAGTTTGTTTACATCTGAAATGCTTACATGGTTGTTATTCTGCTTAACGATGTTTTGCTGCATCAATGTTCTTATTGTTTTATGCGTCCATCCGTAGGAAACATTTTCTATAAGTGAGAGTTGCCGTATTGAGGTTATTTTCTCTTTAAGCAGGCAGGATATCACTTTCCATGACTTTTCGGATGTTATTCTTTGGTTTGTGGGTGTGTATTGCTCCCGGCTTTCAGACTTGAACGACCAGGGGAGTTTTATTGCCTGCATGTCTAATTGTTCCATCAGGTCTTCTTCCCGTTGAGGAAAGTATTTAGCAGCAATAACCAGCTGTATCTTTTCTGCTGGTTTGTTTCTCAACCAGAGGTCACGGAGTAGATTCAACCGTGATATCACATCGATAGTTACTTTGGATTTAATCTCTGCAATGTAAACTACATCGGCTTTCATTAGCATAAGGTCAGGTGTGAAAGGGAGATCACTGGAGTCCTGTTTGACATCGATTTCATCCAAACCTTCCGGAATGCCCAAAAAATCCTGAATGTATGCACGGATTTTATCATATTCTTCTATCTGCTGTGTCATCTTAATTATCACTATATTGTGATAACTATATGTAGGTATCAGTGATACATATCGTTAGTTTATGATAAGTACATATACTTATCACTGATATGTCCTGCGAGAATCTGTACTAATTAACTATATATCCTAACTCTGTAACCTATACTGGACAGTGGTAGCACAAAATGTGTATAGGCCATGCACTACAGCTTGAATGGGTGTAATTTAATATGCTATTGCGAGCAGGCAATCAACTTTAAAACATGTGCTTTTTGAAAACGTTTAGTTTTTTTTAAAGGAAATATAAAATATTCTCTATATTTAAACGAAATGAGTTGAAGTCCTATAATATTTTTTGAAATCTTCTATGCTTAAGTCTATGTCTTTAATAATAGAACTCACTATCTTCGGATGTAAATTCTTCCCAGTGTGATAGGGTATTACAATCCTTTTTGCTTCGTTATTTCGGAATACCATGTGACTTCCCGACTGGCGTACAAGTTGAAATCCAAGACTTTCAACTGCTTAGCTGTTACTCGTGGCAGTTTTTCACTCATGCGGTGACCTCAACGGCTACCAGGCTGAATGAGTTGATATCCGAAACCAGTTCTTCGTATTCTTTCATGTCCGTAGGACCAGCCGAATTGCATCTTTGATATTCTCAAGTGCTTCTTCGTATGTATCTCCCTGGGAATAACAGCCCTCAAGAGCCGGACACATAGCAAAATACCTGTCTTCATCTTTTTCTATTACAACAGGTAATGTGTATTTCTTCATGCTTGCACCTTATTTTTAATATCCTCGTCTTGATCTTAAAAACTTCCCCGAAATGAGGACTAATTTTTTCAAATGATGAGATAATAGTTGAAGTATCAATATTAGTTCTCTTTTGATCTGGTATCTATTTAACATGGGATGATATAGCAATGATGTCTTTTAAATACAAAAATATACAATTGTAATGTGATCCGAATGAAGCATAGAATGCTGAATTTTACAGTCCTTATAGAACAGGACGAAGATGGCATATACGTAGCAAAGGTACCGGACATCCAAGGATGTTATACGCAGGGACAAACTGTAGAGCAAGCAATGGAAAGAATCGTGGAAGCTATCCAGGTATGTCTAGAGGCCGATGATGAAATAGATACTTTTGTGCCAATGAAGTTCGTTGGTCTGCAACAGGTAGAGGTAAAGGTATGAGTAGATTTCTCCCTGTTACGGGGAGACAAATGTGCAAAATACTTGAATTGTCAGGTTTTGTGAAAGTTCACCAGGTTGGCAGTCATGCAAGATATGCGCATCCGGACGGCAGAAGAACTGTCGTGCCAGTGCATGGTAACGAAGAACTTGGTATCGGTCTTATCAAAGAGATTCTAAAGCAGGTTAAGATACCTCGCGAACTGTACGAACAACTGAGGCAGAGAGTCTAAGCATAAGTCTCATTGATCATGTAAGGGCCGAGAAAGCTTTTGAAACCTGCTTGGAAAAAAGGTTGATCTTATCACTGAAAGATCATTGAGCCCTTATATTGCTCCAATGGTAAAAACAGATCTCAAGAGGCTCTATTGTGAGGGGTGATGCTTTTTTCCGGAGGCATATACTGGATGCAGTGAACCAGATTGAAGATTATACAAATGTAACTTATGATGAATTCCTCGAAACACGGTTGATACAAGATGGAGTTGTCAGGCAGCTTGAAATCATCGGCGAGGCGACAAAGAACCTTTCCAGGGATACAACAGAACAATATCCGCAAATCCCCTGGAAATAAATTGCAGGAATGAGGAATAAGTTAATACATGCTTATTTTGGTGTGGACATTGATGAAGTATGGAATACCGCAAAGAAAGATATCCCATACCTGAAAGAAGCCGTTGAGGCACTTTTAAACAAAAGATCATCCTATATATCTTAGGTCATTCACCAAGCCACTCTTCTCTCGATATGTGAGCCTGCTTAAGAATTCTTTGCAACAGGTCTACACTGATCCTGTCTTTATGAGGATTTGGGATCGTCAGGATGAGATCGCCTTTGGTCATGAAAGAATGCTTTCCGCCAGAAAACGGACCTTCAAATCCCAATTACCTTAGCCTTGTAACAAGGTTTCGCCAGGTAACTGGCACTAACTTAGGCAACTGCAATTTCCCCGGAGTCTTTTATTACGTGATTACCTATTGGCGGAAGCATAAGGCCTCTCCTTAACCGGAAAACTATCCACTCATCAATAACCTCTTCAAGATTTCTCCTGCATTCTTCAAGGGTATTGCCTGTAGCCCAAACACCTTCTAGCTCCAGCACTTCACCATAAGAGGTTTCCTCATCTTCTATAATTTCGTATCTGGCCTTTTCAAGGGCTGCCTGGATATATTCGATGAGCATTTTTTAGCACCTCGTGGAGTTTGTTCTTAAATATTGTTTTCAACGTATATATGTGTCTTCACCAGTATGAACAAGGTCCTATTAGAAAAGCAGTCAGAGGTGTTTTTTTATCTTTGATGGACTATATGTTCTGGCAATTAAAAAAGTAACTATTTATCAACGCAAGGACGCTAAGGCGCAAAGAAGTGAGAACAGGCTTTGCTTTCTTGTGATCATTGCGGCTTTGTGCTGCGGATGCCTTCAGGACAGCAACTCATATGAACTAACCACAGAGTACACGGAGAATGCAGAGTACCATGCAAGAACAATCTCCGTGTCCTCTGTGATCTCTGTGGTTTATTAATATCGTAAAATACCTTCGAGTTCAATCCCTATTTTACCACAGAGTACACAGAGAACGCAGAGTACCCTGTAAGAACTCTCTCCGTGTCCTCTGTGATCTCTGTGGTTTATTAATATCGTAAAATACCTTCGAGTTCAATACCTATTTTACCACAGGACACACAGAGAATACGAGCAAGTTTTCGTACCCTCTGTGGTTTAGTCAGAATATAGAATGTACCCTGAAGTTCAATATCAATTCAACCACGCCGACCACCTTTAGCACAGTTAGTGCATATCTTCTACCCACCACAACCTGCATTCTCGACACTCTTTCCCATACAAAACCCTCGCCCTTTCCTCCAATTCATTTCAAAACACTTAAATATGTTCGTTATCTTATGTACTATCTATAAAAATCTCAGGTGCTGTCCAAATGGTGGACGGGTGGAGCCGGGATCGTCAAAGCAAGTGCTCGTTTGGGTTATTCGAGCTTTAAACGCCATGTCCTGGAGAAACATGGGCGGATTGCTGACGATCCGTGCAGTTTCATGCATACATGAACACAGGGATTTTGGAGAATGAGCAGCAAGGGGAACGTGTAGTTGTCAGAACAAAGAGAGGATATGAATTGAAGATAGCGATCATCCTGGGTACCCGTCCTGAAATCATCAAAATGAGTCCTGTTATTCGGGAATGTGAACGCCGTGGTATTGAGTATTACATTCTCCATACAGGCCAGCATTATAGCTACGAGATGGACAGGATATTCTTTGAGCAGCTTAAACTTCCGGCGGCAAAATACAATCTGGACGTGGGCTCCGGCCTGCACGGTGCACAGACGGGTAAGATGCTTGCTGGCATAGAGCAGATCCTCATGCAGGACACTCCGGATGTGGTGCTGGTGCAGGGTGATACCAACACAGTCCTTGCAGGAGCCCTGGCGGCTTCCAAACTGCACATCAGGATCGGCCATGTGGAGGCAGGACTGCGCAGTTTTGACCGGACCATGCCCGAAGAGATCAACCGCATCATGGCCGACCATATTTCCGATTACCTTTTTGCACCCACCGAAACCTCAAAGCAATACATGTTAAGCGAAGGCATTCCTGAAGAAAGGATCTTTGTCACAGGCAACACTGTTGTGGATGCCGTGTACCAGAACCTTGAGATCTCTAAACAAACCACTAATCCCCTTAAGGACATGGGCCTTCAGGAAAAAGGCTACTTCCTCACCACAGTCCACCGGGCTGAAAACACCGACAACAAGGACCGCCTGTCCGGCATCCTCGATGGGTTCAGGCAGGTTTACGACGAGTTCCACTTACCCATCATCTTCCCTGCCCACCCCCGCACAGCCAAGATGATCCATGAATTCAACCTCCCAATCCCCCAAGGCGTTCACATCACCGACCCCGTAGGCTATCTGGAATTCCTGCAGCTTGAAAGCGGTGCAAGGTTAATACTTACTGATAGTGGGGGATTGCAGGAAGAAGCCTGTATTTTAGGTGTGCCATGTGTGACACTGAGGGATAATACAGAAAGGCCGGAGACTGTTCAGCTGGATGGTAATATCATAGTTGGTGCTTCTAAGAACGTGATTGCATCTCTAAAGCAGATGATGCATGCAGGGAATGGCTGGCAGAATCCCTATGGGGATGGGGCTGCAAGTAGAATAATGATTGAGAAATTAGTGACTATATAATTTGGAGCTAAAAATGGGAATCGTAGAAATAAGGCAACAATTTCTATCAACAAGCTCTATATTTTCTCATTATATTGAGCAAATTTCTTTCAAATTTATTTTAAATTGGTGAGGATCATGAAACTTCTAGTAACTGGCGGTGCAGGATTTATCGGCAGCAACTTCATTCGAATGATGTTTGAAAAATATCAGGAAATAGAAATAACAAATCTCGACAAACTTACCTATGCTGGAAATATTGATAATCTCAAGGATATCTCTAATCCCAATTACAATTTTGTTCATGGTGATATCTGCGACCCAGAAATTGTCATGCAGGCTATGGAAGGTGTAGATTTTGTAGTGCATTTCGCTGCTGAAAGCCATGTAGATCGCTCCATTAAGGACAGTTCTGTTTTTGTTATCACTAATGTTGTGGGAACAAATAACCTCCTGAAATGTGCCATGGATTCAGACATAAAGAAGTTTATTCATGTGTCCACTGATGAAGTATACGGTAGCATAAGGGAAGGCTCTTTCAGTGAAACTGATAATTTAAACCCTTCCAGTCCATACTCATCAAGCAAAGCAGGCTCTGACCTACTAGCAATGTCCTATCATAATACATACGGTCTGCCTGTGACTATTACCCGCTGTACTAACAACTTTGGTCCTTGCCAGTATCCAGAGAAACTCATTCCTCTTTTCATAACAAACCTCATGGATGGGAAGCAAGTGCCAGTTTATGGTACTGGTCTGAATATAAGAGATTGGATATACGTGGAAGATCATTGTTCCGGTATTGATTTTGTCATGCAGCACGGCAAAGCCGGAGAGATTTACAACATCGGTGGCGGGAACGAACTCACCAATCTTGAGATCACCCACAGGATATTGAAAGTTCTTGGAAAGAATGAATCCATGATCCGGTATGTGGAAGACCGTAAAGGACATGATTTCCGCTATTCTCTTGACTGCTCCAAACTAAAAAAGATGGGCTGGAAACCACAATATAATTTTGACACTGCCCTTGATGCAACTGTTCAGTGGTACGTAAACAACAGATGGTGGTGGGAACCATTAAAATGCTAGTTCTAGATTCTTTCTGCCATCTATATAAGAAATTATTGAGCTCAGGAATTTCAATTTTGCTTTATATTTCAAGCTAATCGGAGATTGAAAACCATGAAAAAAGTTCTAATAACCGGGGGGTTAGGCTTTATAGGGTCATATTTAGCTCGTGAATGTGTTAATAGAGGGTTTGATGTCACGATTGTTTCGAAATCAGAGGATAAGATTGAAAACATTAGTGACATTAAAGATTTAGTTAAATTAATTATATTAGATGTTGCAGATATTACTGATGAAGTTATTGGATATGATGTTATATTCCACCTTGCAGGAAGTACTGACAATTATAGCATCATCGAGAACAAACCTTATAAAGATATACAATTGAATTGTGTTTCAACCATTTCATTGCTTGAAGCTATCAGAAAGCATAATCCCAAAGCAAGATTGTTTTTTGCAAGTACTTTTTTTGTCAATGGCAACGTTGAGAAATTACCCGTCGATGAAAATACTCCATGCAATCCATTAGGATTATATGGCGCTACCCGTTTGGCAGGTGAACATTTTTGCCATATTTATCATAATATATTTGATTTGGATATTGTGATTGCTCGCTTTTGCAATGTTTTTGGAGCAAAGGAAAAAGGTAATGACAAAAAGAAAGCAGGATTTAATTATCTAATTAAGCAGGCAGTGGAAGGAAATCAGATTAATATCTATGATAATGGTAATTTTTTCCGCGATTATATTTATGTTACTGATGTTGTTTCAGCATGTTTAACGATTGCTGAAAAAGGTTCTACAAATAAAACCTATTATGTTGGATTGAGTGAGTTTGTTAAATTCAAAAATTTGATTGATATTATTGTACAGCACACTGGAGTTAGGGCAGAAGCCGTAAATCCTCCTGATTTTCATAATAGGGTAGGAATAAAAAACTTTGTTTGTGATAATTCTGAATTAAAAAGACTTGGTTGGAAGCCAGAAATCACTATTGAAGAAGGAATTGAAAAAACTATTCAATATTATAAAGAATTGAGATATCAAATGGGGCAATAATTTATGGGTATAAACGAATTAAAAAACGATATTTATGAAAATATATCACAAATAGTGAATAATGATAAGACACAATTTGTTCCTGGAGAGTCTCCAGTATTAACTGGGATGGCTGTATATGATCATAAAGAGATTAACGCCATTATAGGGTCATTACTTGATGGCTGGTTTGGGCTTGGCAAAAAAGGCGTTGAATTTGAAAAGCGTTTTTCTTCTTATATTTGCAGTAAATATGGAATACTTGTAAATTCAGGATCTTCTGCTAATTTAATAGCTTTAAACAGCATTAAAAATAAATTGAATCTACATTCAGGTGAAATCATTACACCTGCCTGTGCTTTTCCTACGTCATTTAATGCAATATTGCAACTGGGTTTCACTCCAGCAATTATTGATGTTGATGAAAGTTTAAACATAACTCCTGAGAGCGTCATTTCTGCAATTAATGAAAATACCAAGGGAATTATGTTTGCTCATACTTTGGGCAATCCTGCTCAAATAGAAGAGATAGCAAAAATTGCTGCTGAAAATGATCTTTTCATCGTTGAGGATTGTTGTGATGCTTTAGGCTCAAAATATAACAATAAAATATGTGGAACATTTGGAACTATTTCTACGTACAGTTTCTATCCTGCCCATGGTATAACAATGGGTGAAGGTGGATGTTTGGTTACAAATGATCATAGTTTGAGTAAAATTTCTAAAAGTTTAAGGGATTGGGGGAGAGATTGTTGGTGTACCACTGATGAAAAAAATATCTTAGGCAGTTGTGGCAGAAGATTTGACTATGAAATCGATGGAATCCCCTATGATCACAAATATATTTATTCAACAATTGGATACAATTTGAAACCCCTTGAATTGCAAGCTGCAATGGGTCTTGAACAGCTTAATAAATTAGATGAGTTCAATCGAATAAGAAAAAATAATTTCAAGTGTTATTCTGATGAGTTAGAGGGTCTTGATAATTATATTGAAATTCCAACCATTAATAAACATTCTGATCCCGTTTTCTTTGGAATGCCTCTAGTAATAAATAATGAAAAAGTAAAAAGACAAGATCTAATAAAATATTTAAATTCTAACAAAATTGCAACACGTTATCTTTTTGGAGGCAATCTATTAAAACAGCCTGCTTATGAAAATATAAAATATTCATTATATGGACAACTAGACTATACTAATAACCTTATGAAAAATTGTTTCTGGATAGGTATTCATCCAGGAATTGATGAAGAAATGATAAAGTACGTCGTGGGTAAGCTAAGAGAATTTTTCACTAACATTTAATCAATAGGAGGAGTATATATGAAAGGTGTAATACTTGCAGGTGGTACAGGTAGCCGACTTTATCCTTTAACCAAGGTTACAAATAAACATTTGTTGCCAGTTTATGATAAACCCATGATATATTATCCACTGCAGACCCTTATAGATGCAGGAATTAAGGAAATAATGATAGTTTCTGGTCATGGTCATGCAGGCCACTTTTTAGAATTACTGGGATCTGGAGCTGACTTTGGAGTAAAATTTACCTATGAAATCCAGGATGAGGCTGGAGGGATTGCCCAGGCTCTGGGACTGGCAAAAGATTTTGTGGATAATGATAATGTCACAGTAATTCTTGGAGACAATATTTATCAGGATAATTTTAAAGATGCTATACAGAGTTTCACCAATGGTGCACATATCTTCCTTAAAGCTGTTACCGATGCGAATCGTTTCGGTGTAGCTGAAGTGGATATGAGTAATTGTCACGTCCTTGGAATAGAAGAAAAACCTTTGCGACCAAAATCTAATTTCGCTGTCACTGGGCTATATATATATTCTAATGATGTGTTTGATGTTATCAAAACCCTTAAACCATCAGGCCGTGGTGAACTAGAGATCACAGATGTAAATAATCATTATGTTAAAGAAGGTCAGATGAAATTCACAGTACTAGATGGTTACTGGAGTGATGCAGGAACATTTGAGAGCTTGTTAAGGGCTGGGACCATAGTGAGGCAACATAGATAAAACGTATTATTAATTGATACTAAGATAGTGCTAAGTGAATCATAGGTAGATTTCATGATATTATGCAATAGTAGGTTTAATAAAGTCCTTTCTATTATGGCTTTTACTTTTATAACAATAGTTTTGACCATAGCTTCAAAAATTCCTCCCTCAAACGGCTATGAAATAACAATGTATAGCAATTATCCATTATACTTTTGGCTTTTTCTTATACTTAGCATAATTAGTGGTATAGGAATTATATTGAATGAGGCCTTGTTTCATAGAACCTCAAAATGTTGGATAATTGGACTTACTATTATACTATTTACAAATTTTATTATTGTTCTTCTACCCGAATTTAGAGGGTATGCCTTTTATGGTAGGGGCCAAGATACTCTTTCACATATAGGACTTATAAATGATATACTTTCGAGTGGGCATGTGGGAATAGGCAACTTCTATCCTACTCTACATATTTTAGCCAGTTATTTAGTCTTATTATCTCACGTATCGATAGCAAAAATATCTTATGTTTTTTCAATCATTTATTTATATCTTTTTACTTTTGGAATTTATCTATTGGCTAAGACTTCTAGCAAACAATTTGGTCAAGTTCTTTTTATACTTATGTTTTCTTCACCTTTGCTATTTAATTATTATTATGTTCTACTCTCAACGAATTTTTTTTCTATATTGTCACTTCCATTTCTATTATTTTTATATATTAGAAGAGAATTAGTATTGTCTCACAAATTAGAATATACATTGTTAACATTAATAACACTCTTTTTTGTAGTATATTCACATCCAATTACTGTTATTCTTTGTATATTCATTTTTTTAACATTTGGTATATCTAATATACTTTATTACGGCTTTGTTGATAAAAAAAAAGCGATACTTGAACGAAATCTAATTATCGGCAAAAATTATAGACAAATAGTTCTTATAGCATTTGTTTCATTCTTTATGTGGTATTCTTCATACTCGGTAATTTCCAACAGTTTTAAACATGTTGCAGACTGGTTAATGGGCGAGATTTTTTCTCCCTCTACATATAATACTCAATTAACTTTATTGAATAGTATTAGTTTTACTAAATCTCAAATACTTTGGTTGTATGCGACGCGATATGGTTCTATAACGGTTTTATTTGCAATTTCTTCAATCTTTTGTATATTTACTTTGCATAAATATGTAGCAAAAAGGACTTCATTAGATCCATTAGTATTTTGTTATGCTATTCAATTTGTTGTCTCTATGCTAATTGGGATCATTATGTTATTTGGTGATTTTATTGAGCATAATCCAATTAGAGTTTTTAGAGTTGGTATACTTATGGGTACAATTCTTAGTGGGCTGGTTACATATGACGTTGTTGCTAATCTCGAAAAAAGTAAGTTTGCTAAAAAAGCACATTTAGACTACCTTTCTGTTATACTTCTGATTGGAATTATTATATTAATGGTAGTACTTAGTCTATTCAGTACTTATACATCTCCATTTAACTATGCTGCAAATTCTCAAACCACTTCTATGGATATAATGGGAGTAAAGTGGTTAAATTCATTTAACAGTTATACTGATACAAAAGTTGTAGTTGCTCCACAATCGCAATTGACTTTTCTTCGATATCAGGATTATCTTTCTACAAATTTTACTTATGGTGAGGGTATGTTATCTAATAATAGATATTATTTGGATACACAAGCTCTACCTTCTCACTTTGGTTATGGTGGGAATATCTCCATTTTTGACTCATTACATCGTTTTGATAAGTATGTACTTATCTTTCAAATAGATAGGCTTCTTTATCATGTATACCCGACGAATACTCTTAATGATATTGCTTACTGGAGCGCAGAAGATTTTAAACTACTAGAAAGTGATTCTTCAGCTAATAAGATATACTATAATGGTGAAACAGAGGTGTTAAAAGTATGATTCGAAGTGGACTTATAAATAGAGCATCCAAATACTTAGGTAATGGGAAGATAAACTATTTGTTGTATGGTTTTACCTTTTTTGCCATTTCAAGAACTAATATGTATTCCAACAAGATATTCTATTCACTTGCCAAAAAAATTAAACATAAGTCAACCAGTCCAAAAGTTGAGGTAAATGGCAGCTTAATGTACATAGATTTGAATGACAATGGAATCTCAAAGCAGCTTTATATTCATAGAAAAAGAGAACATTTTTCAACAGATTATATTCAAAGCTTCTTAGATGACGATGAAATTGTAATTGATGTGGGAGGTAATATTGGATATTATGCCTTAATGGAATCCCGCTTAGCAAATGAAGGCAAAGTGTATGTAGTTGAACCTATACCTTCCAATTTCAATATATTATCTAAAAATATAGAGCTCAATAATAGGAAAAACATATTTGTTTTTCAGTTAGCTATGGGTGATGCTAATACAAAAGGAAAGATGTACGTTTATGATAAATGTAATTTGTGTTCTTTTACTAAAGATTTGAATGAGAAAATTATTGGAGAAATTGAAGTTCCAATAATTACTCTAGATAGTTTTGTTAAATCGTATATGGACAAAAAACCTACATTTATTAGAATGGATGCTGAGGGATATGAATACCAAATACTGAAAGGTGCATCAACCATTTTAAAGGAAGGGGGTCCATTAAAATTATGCATAGAACTTCATTCTCACTTAATGTCAAAAGAAAATATGGATGAAATTATAACATCATTGAAACAAAATGGTTTTAAAGTAATGTCCATTTTCATAGAACCCGATCCAGCCAATTATCACAGCTCTGAAACTTTAAGTAAATTAGCTAAGTTATTAGGTGATCCTGAGTTTGGTTTTGTGGGAAATAACTATGAATCTTTAACTAAAATACTGGATAGGAGATCTTATGCACCAATTGTTTTTTTTGAGAAGACATAATTAATACTCTTGTTTAAAGTCATATTGGCTTGGACAAAAATATCTAAAAAGTACCTGAATGAACTAGCAGAAAAAAAGGGATAGATTTAAGGTCGTTTACAGTTATCGAAGTGGAAGAATGCTTCAAAGAAAATAGGTTTAACCTGAGTTTGACAGTTTTCACTCCTTGCTGAAGAGAATGTGCTTCATTTGACCAAAATTTTCGTTTTTTTGTCAGGAAAACCTATTTGACAGTTTGCATTTTTTCATACAAAATATGGCGAATTAAGCCATTTTTGTCTTAGAATTGATGTAATTTGTAGCAAATTGAGCCTGAATTTAGGCAGTGTATCTAAAATGCTGTAAAATATGATAGTCCTGTACCTAATTAGAATTTGGGATAACTAGGAAGGTACAGGACCATGAATCTATATGACCTGTTAGAAGATTATTTTGTCGATAGTGAAGATGCTGTAAGAACACTCATAACCTGGTTCTTGAACCAGGTTATGGAATTTGAGGCCTTACAGCAGTCTGGTGCAGAAAAATATGAAAGGAATGATGGCAGGAAAGCTCAAAGAAACGGCTATAGAAAACGATCACTGACAACCAGAAATGGAACACTTGAACTATTGAAACCTCAGTTACGTGATGTTCCATTCCAAACTCAAGTCTTTGAAAGATATTCTCGAACTGAAAAAGCATTAGCAAATGCTATAATGGAATCGTATCTGCAAGGAGTTTCTACCAGAAAAATAAAGCATATCATCTCTCAGTTAGGAATTGAGAACATCTCTGCTTCCAGAGTATCAAGGATTGCTCAGGAACTGGATGAGAAGGTTCGAGAATTCCTTTCTAAACCAATTGAACAGGAGATCAAATATCTGTTCGTTGATGCTACTTACTTTAAGATAAGGGATAGCGTGCGATATACAAACAAAGCTTTGTTTGTAGTTGCAGGTGTGAAGAAAGATGGATATAGGGAAATTCTGGGAGCAAGGATAGCAGATAGTGAAGATGCAATGTTCTGGGAAGACCTCTTTACTGACCTTAAGAAAAGAGGACTAAGAGGAGTAGAAATGATAATCTCGGATGGACACAAAGGTATTCAAAAAGCAGTTACAACTTCATTCCAAGGATCTAGCTGGCAAATGTGTCATGTACATTTGATAAGATCTGTATTGAAAACAATACCGAAAAAGCATCAGAAAGAAGTAGCAGAAAAGATAAAGGAAGCTATGGAAGATCCATTACAGTTATCGAAAGTGAAAGAATACCTTGAGGAAAGAAGGTTTAACAAGGCTATTGAAACATTGGACCGATTTCATTTCGATACTCATAACTACCAGGCATTTCCAAAAGAGCATTGGAGAAAGATAAGAACTACGAACATCCTAGAAAGGGTAAACAAGGAACTCAAAAGAAGGAGTAAGGTCATTGGTGCATTTCCCAATGAAGAAGCTCTATTGAGACTTTCAGTCTCAATATTGATTGACATCAATGAAGAGTGGATCACTGGAAACAGATATTTAAATATGGAAGAGTAAGAACATATCAGAGGTACAGGAGAATTTACAGCAAAATAGGGACACTACCTGAATTTACCAACTTAACCTTCTTTTTCATTAGAATAGTGCTCAACTGTCAAATTCCATTAAGCTTTTTTTGGATATTTTCTGTGCCTGAAAACAATATGAAGCACGATTAAGAGCCGTTTTCGAAGATCTGACAGGACAGTCAAATTCTCCGGCTCAAAAATGGATAAGAATCAGAAAAAACGCATTCTAATGACAACTCTGATACTGTCAAATAGGTATGTGGGAAATGGACAAAATTATGAAAAGCAGATATAAGCGAAAGTAGAGAGATTATCATTCAGCTAAAAGGAAGCGGAAATACTTAGATTGTGGTGAAAACAAAGAAAGATGGATAGTCAGTTGATTAAAAATGAAACTGTCAAACTTGGGGTTTAACAAAGATAGTGGAACCTTGGAGCATTTCTATTTTGCAAGAGACTGTCAGAAAAGTCAACCAACTTGGAAACAATTGCCATGTGTGCAGAGTTAAATAGTCATAGACGCGAATAAAATCAGTATTAATAGATACTTTAAAGAAAACTAAAACAAGTGTTTTTTTGTCTATTGTTGCTATAATTAGTCCAAATCTTCATACGAACCGACTTTTCCGACAGTCTCTGCAACTCATAATTCACTTTTCAATGAAAAGTAATGCTAAGAGACTTAATCCTTTTCAAAATAGTAGCACTCTACAGAGAAAAATTAGAACAAAGATCTAAATAAGCTGATTTGATGGTTTCTATGTATAATGCTCTTGAATTTCGAATTACTTGTAATGTAAAACAGTTATGCTATTCAAGTGCTTCTTTACTTTTTGCAACAATTCCTATAGTAAAATTAATACATAATGGTAGTCTTGGAAAATGTAATCCTTTTATTTCTAATATTTCGAAATACCTCTCAATTAAATCGATCATTTCCATATGATCAAAACCTTTATGCTCAAAATAGGGTATATTATCCCATAAAAACGAATCATATCTTTTAGAGTAGCCCTTAACTTTGTTCATCTTTCCAAATGTAGCATATAATAGGTCTAGCAGGCTATATTCACGATTATTGTTGAATATACAATTATATAAAAATTTTGGTACCATATGTGGTCCACTTTCATTTGGTATCGTAATAAAAACATATCCATTAACTAGTGTAGATATTTTTGCTAAATAATTCTCTGCTAATTTAAAAGGCATATGTTCTAATGTTTCCATAGTAATAAAACAATCAAAATTAATGTTAAGAAAAGTATCTGGAACATCTGTGATTTTTTCGCATGAAATAAATTTAATGTTTTGGCAATCTCCCCATTTTTTAGTTGAACGTTCCACACTCTCTCTAAATTTTTCAAGACCCACGTAATACTCTGGTTGGTGGTGAAACCATTCCAAAGAATAACCTTCATAACTTCCAAGTTCTATTATTTTTTTAAATGTAGGGTGGTACTTAATCATCATTTTGCGTAACCATATAAATCTTTTTCGGTGGTATAATCTCTCAGCAAAATTTCCATCATTACATGTTGGAGACAGAATTAAATAATATGGTTTACGAGACATCTCTTATATCACTATCATTAAAAGTATAGGCTTCATTATAAAAATACTTTTGGATTGAATGAACTTTTCATCGCTTTCAGGATCTAGGAAACCCAAGTATCCTGGATATGCAGGTCGAATTATTTTCCAAGTACTATATGTGGCCTGCAATAGGTCTATTCCTTTTATCACCAGCATCATTTACAGTTATTATACTTTAATTTCTTTGAGTTGAAATCGTCTTTTCTCAATGGGGGGATTATTTGTCGGTTCTGGAGTTCCCCTGCGAAGGCCTACAAGAACATTCCAGTTATTGGCTACATATACATAATTACTTAAGACTGAAACATCAACTGCTTAAAATACATTATCATAAACGCTTGGAAATGTCACGTTGAATTGTCTTTAATTCCTTTTTGAATGTTTGAAACTAAAAGAAAGTAATGTTTTCCTATAAAGATGAATTACTCTATATAATTCTCAAGCGTCTGTTTTAAAAACAAAATCAACGCCTTTATTTTCATGTGTAGATTATTATATCTATGGAGATATGCGCTTATACTGACTTCTTTTAGGCAACATCCAATTATAAATATACATCCTATAAAATAACTTGAAAACCATGCATACCCGATTCCTACTAAACCATACCATTGGATAAATATTCTACTCAAGCCAAGAAGCAAAACAAAAACAAATAAGCTTACAATAAATATTCTTTTCGGATTATTTCTGATTCTTTCAATCGAGTAATAAATATAATTTATCGATACAAATATACTTGAAATACTCATTATGCGTAGCAAGTTCTCTCCATTTTTTGAATAATCAGCACCTATCAAACCAAGCAAAAAATTTGGAAATAAGTACATGATTAGTGTTGCAGGAACTAAAAATAATAATAATCCGCACATAGATTTTATGATAGATGTCTTTAATTTTTCTCCATTACTTCCTTCTACAAAGAGGGATGTGCTAATTGAGTTTGGAATCATATAAAGAAGGGACACAAGTGTATAACATATATAATAGTACGCAGCTTGTTGAGATCCAAGTTTATTATAAACTATAATGGGAAGTATTGTTGCCGGAGTTAAAATAAAAAGATTTACAAAATAATTTGGAATAGAAAATTCTAATGATTTCCTTAAGTAAGAAGCATCAATATTGAGTTTAAACTCAATCTCAGATTTAGTAATAAGAATAATACTGATAATTATAGCTAACAAAGAAGAAAAGCCATAAGAACTGAATATGCCTACTGACCCTAATGAGACAAAAAGAATCAGGAAAATCACTCTGGAGCATAATATTATATTTTGAGTAAATTGATGTCCTGCTTTTCGAAGAGCAACAAAAGATGTGCCAAGTAGCGTTGCAAGAGAGTTCGTTAAAAGGCAAAAAAGAAATATTGATGCCATTGTTATTGACTTTAGAAGTTTAAGTTCTGGGGAAAAAATATCAATCCAAAAAATGTATAGTGACCCCATTATAAGAGCTGAAAAGCTAGTAACAATTACAGAAGTATTAAATACAATATTTTTGTTCCACTCTGGAAAAAAACGTATCATGGAGGTATCTAAACCAAGTCTCGAAAGCTGTATCAATAAATTCATAGATGAAAGTAAGGCGGTGGCCGTTCCTACTTCTAAGGGTACATATTTTTTTGCTGCAACTATCCAGAAAAAGAAACCAAAGGCTGCATTCAACATATATGATGATAAAATATATATTGAATTCTTAAACAATGGATCATTTATCTGTTTAAGACAAAAGTAGTAAACTATATAAATAGACTTTTTCATTTATTTATATCCTCATGTCGATTCTGAATATTCGCAGTACATGAAATAATTCGTTTTTTATAGAGCTATCTAATGCTGTCGAATAAATATTATCCTAAATAGATTGTAATTAATGCACACTTAACTCTGCTTAATATCATTATAGATTTCCTCAATTTTGTTTGATATTATTTCCCAATCATAATTCTCAATAACGTGTGCTCTTGCCGCAAGCCCAATTTCAAATCGAAACATATCATCACTTAATAGTTTAATCATTGCTTCTGCTATTTGTAGAGGTGCTTTCTGAGAAACCAACAAACCATTTTCACCATTTTTAATCACTTCAGAATTACCTGCAACGTCTGTTGCAATTACTGGTAGTCCACACGACATTGCTTCAAGTAAAGTTGTAGGCAGGCCTTCAAAATATGATGGGAACACATAGATTTGTGCATTCTGGTAATATTTTAATAATATATTCTTCTCTACAAACCCAGTAAATAGTATATTTTGTTCTAATTTCATTTCTTTAACTTTTTGTTCAAGATATTCTCGATTTGGGCCTTTTCCAATCAAAACAAATTTCATTCGAGGATACTTTGCACAAATGTACTTAGCACTTTCTATTAAGTCCACCAGTCCTTTTCTACTATCTAACCGACCTGTGTATAATATATATGGCTCAGTTGTATTATATCTATCATTATTACTATTAGGGGTAAAATAATTTGTATCTACACCATTATTTACTACTGTTATTTTACGATTGATGTTGTATGCTCTGTTTATATCGTTTGCACATGAATGTGATACTGCTGTAATTTGATCTGAATTCTCAATAGCTTTTATATCAAGTGAAATAAGTTTCTTGGATAGCAATCTAATTAATTTTGAATGAAAATCACTTGAAACACTATTCTCTATATCACTCTTTGTAGTTCCATGCTCTGTTAAAACTAGGGGTAATCTTGTGCGGACTACCGGAATAAGTGGACTATGAACGTGGACTAAGTCAAATGAGCTTTCTAATATTTTAAATTTACGATTAAGAAATATTCCATGTAAATCTACGTGAAATGGATAAATTGGAATGAATCTAATTCTATGGACAATAATTCCATCTACATTTTCTATACTACAACAATTTTTCCAATCACCTCGTGTAAAAACAGTTACTTTGTGCCCATGATCTATTAGTTTCCTTGCTAAATTATATGCATAGTTTCCAATGCCTGCACAGTGGGGAGGAAACTCTCCTGCAATAATACATATATGCATTCTAATCTCACCATCGGTATTTATACCGTATTATGTCTATCTTTAATCTTCAGAACCATCATGCAATTTATATTTTTTATATCTGCTATTGCTTCTTTTTGTTACTTTTCAACAGAAAGGTTTATATTACATTATACTATATAAAGATAATGACAATTTACTTTACTTGTATACAGTTGCAATTATGAATAAGGTCTCTCTATGGATAACAATATTAATTTCGTGAGTATAATCCTCCTGACCTATAATAGTGCCCTAGATTTGCCAGAGTGTGTTCCGTCTCTTCTTTCACAGACATACGGTAATTTCGAGATAATTATAGTAGACAATGCTTCCTCAGACGGAACTGTTGAGTTTATCCACAAGAATTATCCGCAGTTAAAACTAATTGAAGCTGGCAAAAATCTTGGTTATCCATCAGGAAATAATCTAGGCTTTGAGTATGCAAGGGGCAACTATGTAGTGGTTGTGAACCCGGATACAGTAGCAGATTCTCAGTGGTTAACAGAACTCATAAAACCACTTGATGAGGATTCATCTATCACAGCAACAACTTCAAAAATTAAAATATATTACGATACAGATAAAATCAATGCATGTGGGGATATATCTCATTACACTGGCCTTACTTTTTGCAAGGGATTGCATGCACCTTCGGATAGCTTCAGCCAGTCTGAAGAAATCGGAGCCGTAGCTGGGGGTTCATTTGCTATTCGACGAGAAATGCTTGACTACATAAAAGGATTTGATTCTGATTTTTTCCTTTATATGGAAGATACAGATCTTTCTTGGCGTGTTAGATTTGCAGGTGGAAAGCTAGTGTATGTGCCGACTTCTATTATTTACCACAAGTTCAAATTATCAATAGCAGCTTGGAAGCATTTCTACCTGGAACGCAATAGGTACATGATGTTGCTGAAAAACTTAGAAACAAAGACTCTATTATTGCTTTTGCCGGGCTTGGTATTAACTGAAATAGTTACCATGGGTCATGCGACATTAAATGGGCCCGAATATATTAGAAATAAATTTAAAGCTTATTGGTGGATTGTAAATAACAGAAATATTATCTTTGAGCACAGAAAAAAAACCCTTGCAACTAAAAAAATTTCAGATAAAGAGTTTTTTCAGCTCATTGAGTGGCGAGTGCCGTATGAACAGATTATTAAGAATAAGACTCTTCTTTGGTGTGCAGATAAACTTTTCAACACTGCTTATAGATTACACTTTACAGTTGCAAAGAGATTAATTTAATCTAAAATGTTTTATCTCATACTATGTCAAACATATTTCCTTAATATTTCATTAATAACACTCAATCCATGAGACAGATAATAATTTGTTTCTTTACCATAAACATTAGTTTTTTGCCTTAGCAAATCGTCTACGTTTTCAACTTCAGTTATACCTCTTCCAATTTCAAAATATGAGTGAGCGTCACTGCCTGCGGTCATGGATTTATTGAAGTTAATACCAAGTTCATATGCTTTTTTGTTATGTGCTGTTTTAGATCTGGCATTGAATCCTTCTATCATGTCTACTCCAGTAATTATCTTTTCAGGGAATTTGTATTGTCTGTAAGGATGTGCCAGTATGCTTAAACCACCCTGCATTTTAATTTCATTAAGAACTTCATCAAATTTAGTACTTCGAATTTCTTCATTTAAGAATAATCCAATAACATCTCCATACTCTGTTTTAATTTCCGTGCCTACAATTATTTTGAACTCATCATTTTTACTTAATTTTGAGGTTTCAATTCCACCTTTAATCGTTCCATGATCAGTTATGGCTATCCCATCCAGTCCTCTCTTCTTTGCAATCTTAATTATTTTCTCTGGATGGAGATTTGAATCATATGAATATTTAGAGTGTATATGCAAATCATATTTCATTTGCTAACACTTCCTTAACTGGTGCAAATTTGAATTCTTTCAATAATTCTTCGAGCTTGAACAAAGCAGAAGATATTCCATGATAAGCTTCAAATCTTGAAAACATGGGTAACTTGAATTTTGGAATTTCTTTATATGTTTCCCATGGATGAAGGTAGATTATTGCTGGCCTGTTTTTATTCACTCTTTTTATTCCCCATTTTAAAAACCAGATGGGGAGTACTCTCAGATAAAAGCCACCTGCAATAGGGAAGTTGAATCCAATTTTTACTGTTGTCAATGGAAATTCGATAATTTTACCAGATGGATCGTGTTTAGAAATATCTTGTTTATTAGGGTGATAAACATGGGTTGGAGCATTTGGTATCCCATATAACATTGTTTTGATTGGAAAAATACTTGAATCATATTTAAATCCATACTTTTCAAGTATTTCAAAGGCCCACTTCGTGTCGTTGTTGATTGAAAAAGATGGTGCTCTGAAACCAATCGGTTTATATTTTTCTAAAAGTTCCACTGATTTGAATATTTCTTTTTCAAAACCTGCTGGTCCTAATTTGTATAATGTGTCATGAGAATAAGCATGACAGGCAATTTCATGTCCTTTTTTGTGGAGATTTTCAATAACCTCTGGATGTTTTTCGGCTACAGTACCTAGAACAAAAAAAGTAGCTTTTGTTTCATACTTGTCTAATAAAGATAGTAGAGGAGTTAGTGATTCAACAATCAAATCATCTTTCTCATCTGGTAGGTACTTTGTTAGGAATTCATTACACCACCAGTACTCTAGATCTATACTAAGTGCATTAATTATGATTTCACCTTCTTAGTATAAATTTCCACATGTCTCTATCAAACATATATCGCATAGATGCAAACATAAAACCAAATGTTGGCCCGGGATCTTCTCTCGAGATTATATCAAAGGGAGTATCGATTTTAAAAAACTCACGGGAATTTTGGTATTTATTTGGAGTTGTCAAGAACCAGAGTATATCTCCAGGTAATAGCCACCTGCATTTTACTCCTGCCTTATAGTCAAATACTGGGGTAACATCCCCATCCACATGCATACGATAGAGTAAATAAGGAAAATCCACTCCACCGAGAATAGATAGTTTTAATGATCCCCAAAATCTGGAATTCACTTCCATCAGCTTTGGGATGCCATCTCTTGCATCTATTCTGAATTCTACCATCGCTACTCCAATCCAACCCATCGCTTTTAACAACTTAAAAGCCATTTCTACAGCTTTATCTGTGGTTTCATTTTTCACCGTTTCTCTTAAAGTACTTGGACCGCCAGATGCAGGATATGATCTAATCCTTCTCTGGACGGTTAATGCGCGAGGTTCAGAATCAAAGTTAAAAAGTGTATATACTCCAAACTCTCCTCCAGAAGGAATATACTCTTGAATCAAGAGATTTCCATATTTCTGGTTGGAGTCTTGGAATTTAGTAACTAGCTCCTCAAAAGAATGACAAACATGAAAACCCCTGCTACCCGAACTTATTCTAGGTTTTATTACCAAAGGATATTCAAACTCATTGGTTAAATTGTATAATTCATCCTTGTCATTAACAAAATACGTTTTTGGACACGGAATATCATTATCAATTGCAAACTTTAAAGTATTACCTTTATCGTACCCTCTAAAAAAGACATCTTTTGGAGGTAAAGCTAGAGAGGTATATTTAGAAATCTCTTTTTCATTACATACTAATGGTTTTAAGCATGCATCTGCAATTGGAAAAAGAACATCATATTCTTTTTGCTGTAGTTCATTTGTAAGAAAGTCAATGAATTCATCGGGATTTTTTTTTGGACTTGGGTATACAACCCGCTGATCAGTGAACTTTGAGAAAAAACCAGTTGTAAATCTTGTTTCTTCTCCGGCAGTTACATTCAGTCCGTTTTTTCCAAGAGATTGAATTACTGCAAGGGAACTTCTCATCTGAGCATCAGTGACAAAAACATTAGGCATATATATCTCCAATTTACATTTTTATAATTCTATACTCTCTTTTCTGGTAGATATGAGGCCAATGAATTCAATATTAACCCAGTAAACATCCCAAAAGTTCCTATCAAAGAAAAAGTCATAGCTAATAGTGCCATTCCAATAGCAAAGCCACTTCTATTTTGGTACCAATCATATGTTATAAAAGCAAGCCCCAAGCCTACAACAAAGCAAAATAGTCCGGGCACTCCGAAATACAATAGTGGGTGCCTCCTCTGAAAGTGGTTTATTATTGAATTTAATACAGACATTCCATGCTTGAACGGGTTGAATGTAGATCCTTCTATATCATATCTGCATGAAATTGGCACTTCCTTGATCCTCATGCCAGCTTCAGTGGCGTTGGCGAGCATCTCAGACTCTACGCCCATACCATTATTATTGAACTTAAAGATGGCGAGAGTGTCTTTTGAGAATGCACGGAATCCACTCTGGGAATCGTTTACCTTTACTTTAAAATCAGCAGTCATGTTGGTGGCAAAGGTAAGTATCTCCTGGCCGAGGCGGCGGTATTTAGGGACTTTGAGAGTGTGGCCCTTAAGAAAACGTGCGCCATTGACTACATCAGCTTCCTTATTGAGGATCGGTTCCAGTAGAATGGGGATCTCATCGGGATTGTGTTGGCCATCTGAGTCTAATGTTACAACAATTTCAGCATTATTTTCCATAGCCCACTTGAAAGCAGTTCTAAGGGCAGCACCTTTACCTGCATTTTTCTCATGGCGTAGCAGAGTAGCACCCATAAGTTCAGCTACATAAGCAGTACGGTCAGCACTGCCATCATCGATCACAAGCACTTCATCGACATGTTCTCTGGCGCGGGCGATGACACTGCCTATGGCGATCTCCTCATTGTAAGCAGGGATAGCTGCTACAATTTTCCCGGAGCTTCTGGGATTTTTGGAGGGGGTAACAGTGTCAATAAGAATTGAGTCCTCATCCATGCCTGTATCAAGATACTCTTCAGATGGAATAATGGGTCTTGGGAAAGAGCCATTTCCCCCATGGCCATGAACATCTTTTACGACCTCTCCGATGATCTCAGATGACATGGCAGAACCTCCCTGAATGAATATGGATTAAGACAAGTATCGTCATAAGTACCACCCCTGCAAATGAACAAGGGATGGAAGCTTAACTTTTTGATACGGATTTCTCCTTAATGTACTCCCTACCACTTCGTGCATAACAACCTAAAATTACAAACATTGTAATGCAATATAAGTCTTTCGAAAATATTTATTGTCTGGGATTTATAAATAGTATTTTAATATTTTTTTGTGTGGTGAAATGTTCGCGGAGATCCATATTTATTTAACTTGTTGAATAATTTAGAAACGGTCAAATGAAAGTGATTTTCATGTGCAATCATGCATCTGTATACGAATAAACTCAACAATCATGGTTGGTGTGTGTAGTAACAAGGTCAGTTGTGCATGAAAATGTTTGTTCGGGGATTTTTATTATAAAACTATTATAACGGTTAGTTACTCGCGGCAAGTGCAGATAAAAGCGGTTTTGTAAATATGTGTAACTGTGTAGGAAAGGGGTTGCCGCACTTATCGGGGCAACTCAAGGTGTGGAGTTAAAAAAGGTAAAAAAGTAAAAAAAGAAAGTATTACTTTGGTATTCCTGTACTATTCCTTTACCTCTTCCTCCTGTAATACTCAAATCCGATGGAAAGCACTTCCACTGCGGCAATGGCTATGACGAATGTCCAGATGGTGTTCTTTTTCTCCTGGACTACCTGCTGGGTGGTTACTATTGCTGCCTTGGCAGCCTCTTTAACGGTTTCAGTAGTTATGGGAGATGCAAGTGCTTTTTCTGCCGTGATGGCAAAAGGTGAGAAGCCAGGGGTTTGGGATTCAAATACTACATAATCCGTTGTTTCACTGATCACTGTAGTCGGCAACACTTCCCAGGCTGTACCGTTGTATCTCTGCAGCCTTACGTCAGTTGGCTTTATACCCATCTCCTCTATCCAGGAGGTTTTTACCTTGAAACTAATGTGCGGATTATCTATGTTGGATGCAGTGGCAAATCCGGCTTTACCCACCCAGATGTTGATATATTCATAAACATCCCCTTCTGGAGTGCTGTTTACCATTTTTGACTGGTTCTTCAAAAGCTCTACAGTGGAAGTGATCTCTCCTGAAGTCTTCAGGGAATAGAAACTCACTGACATTATGTCAATTCCGTTTTTAGTGAACTCATAAGTTACGTTGGCATTTGCTGTGAGATACTCGGTATCCGCATCTTTTAATGCTATGTTCGCAAAGTCCTCGGAGCTGCCACCGGCTCCTCCTCCGCCACCGCTGCTTCCGCTACTACTGCTACCTCCTCCGCCGCTACTGCCGCCACTGCTGCTGCCGGAAGACGTACTAAGGCTAACACTTACTGAGTTCCCTATCAGGCCACTTTCATCGTATGGAATTAAAGTATAGCCATAAGTTGTGCCAGTGCTCAGGTTTCCATCTACATAAGTTGTGATTCCGCTCACATTACCGAGGATACTTCCATCTCTGCTGATCTGTACGCGAGAGGTATCATTGGAAGCTTCCCATACCAGCGTGATAGAACTATTAGTGATGTTTGTACCGTGCAGGTTGTATATTGTTGGCAGTTGTCCGGTAGTGGCCGAATCATTGACCCATGTAGAGCTGATGTTCCCGGCAACATCTACAGTACGTATACTGATGGTGTAAGTAGCTGCGTTGGAAAGTCCCGTTGCATTGTAGGAATGAATAGATGGATCGGCTGATGTATCTGCGACAAATGCGCCATTCATGTAGATTTGGACATGGCTAAAATCCTCCTCAGTAGGATTTATCCAATTCCAGTTGATCCAGTCAGAACCTGTAACTGTTTCTTCCAGTTTTGTCACATAGGGGAGTATTATATTTACTGTTGTAATTTTAGTTGCATCAAAAGTACTTTCAGCCGCTTTAAGATTAGTAACTGCCTGGGCCACATCCCTTTCATTTGCAGTTGCATCTTCTGCAATTTCCTGTGCTGCATCAATGGCTGCATTTAATGCATCAATTGCAGATTGCGGATACTCTCCTACATGTGTTCCGGCTACTGCTGCTTCTGCCTTTTCACTGGCATCCTCAATCGCTGCCGTTAATGCAGTCTTGTCCACTGTTGATATTTTAGCTGCGTCAAAAGCAATTACAGCTGCCTTAAGGTTGGTTACTGCCTTCGCTACCTCACTTTCAGTCGCAGTTGCATCATCTGCAACTTCCTGTGCTGCGTCAATAGCGGCATTAAATGTATCAATTGCAGCTTGCGGATACTGTCCCACTCCAGTCCCTGCTACTGCGGTTTCTGCCTTTTCACTGGCTTCCTCAATGGCTGCTGTTAATGCATCTTTATTAACTGTTGTTATTTTAGCTGCATCAAAAGTAGTTACAGCTGCCTTAAGAGTCGTAACTGCCTTTGCTACTTCATCCTCAGTTGCAGCGGAATCATCTGCAATTTCCTGCGCTGCGTCAATGGCCGCATTTAATGCATTAATTGCAGCTTGCGGGTACTGACCCATTCCTGTTCCTGCTACTGCTGCATCTGCTTTTTTACTGGCATCCTCAATGGCTGCTGTTAATGCATCCTTATTCACTGTTGTTATCTTTGCTGCATCAAACTTCTTTTGAGCCGCCTTAAGAGTAGTGACCGCCTGATCTACCTCAGGCTGTTTTGCACTCTTGTTGTCAAGAACCTTTTGTGCTGCACTGATAGCAGTCTTAAATGTATCGATTGCAGACTGCGGATATTGGCCTACGTCTGTTCCTGCCACCGCAGCTTTTACTTTAGTATTGGCTGTCTTGATAGCTGCTGTTAATGCGGTCTTGTCCACCGTCACTGTTGTTATTTTAGATGCATCAAAAACATCTATAGATTCATTGAGAGCAGCGAGAGCAGCGTCTATTTGAGGCTGCGTTGAATTTGTATTATCAGCAACATCTTGTGCTGCGCTAATAGCTGTTTTTAATGCATTGATTGCAGATTGCGGATATTGACCGATATCTGTTCCTGCTACAGCATCTCCTACTTTATCAACAGCTAATGTTATAGCTTCTATTAATTTACTAGGATCAACAGTAGAATTTGCAGCTGATATTGTTCCTATTGTTATTATCAGCAGAAGAAGGACAACTCCAAAATACGTAAATCTCTTCAATTTCATTTTATATTGTACCCCTCATAACATTAATTAAGTGTTAGTTGACTTTGCGTGGTGTTATTTGGGATATGTTGGGGTTAACAATATTTAAATGTGTTTTATAAAACCAGTTCAGAAGGTTATATTAGTAGTAATATAATATTTAACTGCATTGTTATTGCATACGCGGAAAATTAAGTAAAAGAAGATTGTACAGGCTGAAATAAGACAAAACAGACTCATATATCGGCTCTGTAGAAAACATGCACATTAAGTTTGAACCACTGAGTTCACAGAGAACACAGAGAATTTGAATAGTTATCCATCTCCGTGAACTCTGTGTTCTCTGTGGTTGCATCTGCCCATAGTTGAGATTGTAACCTGACGATTTCTACAGAGCCCAGATATCTATTCTATATGCAGATATCTAACACCGAGTCTTCTTGGACGTTTTTCCGAAATTATGTTTTCCGGGGATATTTCCGTAAAAGATTAGTTACACTGACAAGCCGACCTGAAAAATACGATATTTGCCGCAGTATTTGCCTCCATGTCCCTGGGTGCATGTGGCAGACTCCGAGTCTGCAAAACTGCATTTCCTATAGAACTTGCACTTCATATCAGCGGTCACTCCTTATTGCATGTATTTATTATTATACTAAAATATAGTAAAATAATATAAATATATCTGCTTTATGGTATAAAGCAGATTCATCAAAATGCCTTATGTTCAATTCTGCTGTTTAAAAGGCTCGTACCTGGGGCCAAATCCCAGATACTTAAGGGATGCATAAGCCAGAACCAACACAAAGGAGAAACAGACTACCCCAACTGCAACTGCAAAGGCGTAGTTCAGAAAACCCATATTTGTAGGGTTTGTGTACAGGAAGGTGAACAGGCTAAATGGTTCATTGTACACCGGGTATAGGTATGTAATGACTCCATCGTCAAGATCATCTAACAGCAGATGGAATAGCGTGGTAGCCAGTGCAAATAATCCTAAAGCTAAAGCTTTGTTCTGCTGTTTGTACACCAGCATGCCTATCAGAAATCCGCTGATAATAGCAATGATACTGAACAATATTGAATGTGTGGGAAAAGACCCTATCATACAATGCCCTCCCAATTTGCCGTACACCAGCAAGTTCCATACGGCAGATATATCCGGAAACAGCGAAAAAAAGCCGCCTATGGCTAGCAATAACAACAAATGTCCCCAGTCTCTGCGCTGCACTTTTCCCTGGCGGACAGCTTGTGCAAATCCATAGAGGGCTATCGGTACTAACAGCAATACAAAGAGTGTTAAGTGTACGGGAGGATATGGCATAGCATTAAGATAATACTAGAGGTTTAATAATTATGTTGCTTATCGCCGCTTATATTCTGCATGATCTGCATCTATAAGTCTGGTTATATGTTCAGTTTGAGATGTATGCATTTCTCTTAGAGTGTTTCCAGATGTCACTGTAGTCTTGTATTCCAGTCTTGCATTTCTTTCTCCAAGAGGCTGATATCTGATTCCAAAACCCAGATAGTTAAGAGACACAAGCGTCATAAACATCACACAAGAAATGAAGACAACGATCACTATGCCTGCAAGATTATAGTACATGAAGTTTACTTTTGCCAGATCCACATTCACGTAAGAGAACAGGTTCATAGACTTGTTGTAGAATGGATAAAAATAAGTTATAGCACCATCAGCCACATCATCCAAAAGCAGATGTGAGAGAGCTGCAGCCTCTGCAAATGTTCCTAATGCTATGGCTTTGTCACGGTTGCTATACAGCAATTGACCTATGAAAGCTACACCAATGAACGCCAGGCTGCAGAAAAATAATGAATGAGTAGGTACTGGCCCAGCTCTAGTGTGTTCCATGGTGCCATACAGCAAGTTATTCCATACAGCGGGTATGTCCGGTAGCAGTGAACAAAAGCCTCCAATGGCTAGTAGCAACATTAAATACCACCAATCAGTCCAATGTACACCTTCTAAACGGGCAGTCTTTGCGAAACCGTATAGGGCCGGTGAGGATAAGCAGAAAACAAAGAACATTAGATGAACAATGGGATACGGCATGTAATATTAATGAGGTTAAAACATTTTATATTTCTATCGCTCAATGTCTGCAAGAACAACTCAGTTCATTTTTTCATGTATATGCCAATGAACACTAATATTCATCTTCTGCAATATCAGCATTTATTACCTGAATCTCTCTAATTTCTCTTGTAGTATGTTGTGAAGCTAAAGGAATTTGATTACATGCTGTTTCCGCCTTATTTTTCAATGGTTCATACCTGAAACCAAAACCCAGATAGTTCAATGCCATGAGGGCCATAAGTAGGACACAGAATATGAAGAAGACGGAGACCATGCCCGCAGTATTATATCCCTGGAAATCTACATCGGAGAATCTTACTTTTACGTAAGAGAACAAGCTCATGGTTTCATTATAGAATGGATAAAGATAGGAAAGCCCTCCTTCTGCTATATCGTCCAAAAGCAGATGGGAAAGAAATGCTGCTTCTGCATACATGCCCAGAGCCAAAGCCCGGTCACGCTGTCTATATGCCAGTAAGCCCAAAACAAAAGCACTGCAGAAAGCTACAACGCCAAAAACTAAGGAATGAGTTGGTATTGGTCCAGCCATACCATGATTCATGTTTCCATGCAAGAGAAAATTCCACACTGCAGGTATGTCCGGTAATAATGAAAAAAAACTTCCAATAGAGAATAGTAATAGTAAATTCCACCAATCCCGCTTGTACACTCCGCTGCTGAGAGCAGTTTGTGCAAAACTAAACAGTCCGGGCAGAGATATACAAAGCACGAAGAACATTATATGTACGACGGGATAGGGCATGCTCCAATAATATATTTTTAATCAATATATATTTAATGACATGTAACTACTGTCTTACCCTTTAATACAATCGAGTTTGATTTTAAAAATGAGTTGCCAATAGACTTATGAAAACTGATTTCATTAACTATACATTTTACAAATAAGAAATGCACAAAATAGATAAAAGACTTATAAAAGAGTAGAGTTGGAGGTTGCTAAACCCCCATCTTCAAAAGCCCAACCAATTCAGGATTGTCTTTATAATGCCCATTAAGCCATTCGGAACTGAAGAGACTGTCGCCTGTTCGGTAGTACCTGTAACATCTGCAGGATCTTCAGGCCCTGCATCACCAAGACTATTCAGAACTGTTGCATTTCTGGCTGTTGAATTATTAACACCCATTAATGCTGCATTACCAGTACCTCCACTATTAGATATATAGGTGCCAGTCACTGAATTATCTACATTAGTAGAGTTTCCGTTGGTGGTGTTACCACAACAATCTACCAAGGTTACAATCTTGGTCTTTTTACCGACCTTAGTCATAGCATCAAGAGTGTAGTTACCTGCAGGTCTTTGAGTACAGCAGACTTGCTTGAAGTATCCATTCTTGTCAGCTGTGACATTCATCTTTGCTACGAATGTAATATTCACAGTCCTGTTTATTTCTGTACCTTCGTTCCCATTTGTCACAGGGTCTGTTCCCGCAGTTGAGCCGCTTATGATCAAATTGTACGTGCCCTTAGGTATATATGTAGTTGCCAAAGTGGCCTTGCCATTATGTGCGTCCTGTGTATGGGATATGTCCATCAATCCAAAGAGATTTGTAGTGATAGTCATATTCGCAACGCGTTCTGCCGTAATACTACAGAAAGTAGTACCTGCAGGAATTGGTACAAGACCCGCGTCGTACTTATATTCTCCATCAGTCACATTTACTTCTTTTACATAAGTAGTAACTATAGTGACAGTTTCGCCCGGCCCAACATCGCCTGTAATGGTAATATTACCACTATTTCTACAAATTGGGTTTTCGGGAGTTACAGTAAAATTACTCACAGGCCATGCAAAAGCACAACTTGCTGATATTAACAAAATCAATAGTATGCCAATCGATGCAACAGATGCGCGACCAAGCCTTTTAAAACCTGGGCTATGCAATCTGCCTGAAGCACTTGAATATTCTCTGTTCAATAAACAACCTCCTACTCAAAATTGATATTTTAATTGTGTATTCTGCTGTTCTTCTATAACTTTACCTTTTACTTAAAGTTATCTATTTAATTACATAGGTTGAATCTTACAGGTGATCTTATATTTTTTATATATCTAACTTTAATTTTGTGATTCAATTATATATGGTCTTTTCTTAGGCCCGGTTTTAAAAGTAATGTATATTCTCAATAATAGTCTCAAATTTATAGCTATTGATTTTTTTTCTTAAACCTGTCAGTAACTGCGTAATATTTGTGGCATCAACATGCAATTAAACTACAATATGCACCAGTTATAATTTACATGGCTGTGTATTTATATCATAATGTGTATTGTTTCGAGCACATTTGAATAGATTTATATAGTGGAAAGTGAATGGTTTACTTACCATGTTGACTACAGCAGTATCTTCAGCGGCTGTATCTACGGCTGCTGCATCTACGGCAGCGGGGGCTATATCAATGACAACAAATGTGGGTATTCCTCAATATGGAGTGCTGGCAGTCATTGGTTTAATAGCTTTTCTTTCCGCAAAAGAGATATTATCTGCTTGCAGCAAATGGAACCCTAGTATAAGTTGTTTGCTGGACCTCAGTATACTTCCACTGTTGGTTTCTTTTGCCGCAATAGTGGTATATAAGGTAGTAGAGATTGTCTAATACTTGCTACTTTATTTTTTTTTATGTATTGGGTGGCTGTATAGAATGAGTAAATACTTTGATCCGATTTTTTCAACGACCGTTGAATATTTATGTTTTTCAAAAAGAATATTTCAATTACTCGGAAATGCTGGTCAAAATATACTCAAAGTTCACTCTAAATCCTCACAAAACCCCTTCTTTAAACCCTTTTTCAAATGAATAACCGAATATAACGCCTTCTTTTCACAAAAGAGAGGAGCAAAAACAATATCTAACATAGCTGTCAATTTCATTTAACCAAGTGGGGTGTATTGTCAGGGCTACTTCCTGAGAATACCAAAAGGAGATTAACATGGCAGGAGACAAATTAGAAAAAGGAGCAATCCTACAGAGAGACAAGGAAACATACGCAATAGCACCACAGATACCAGGAGGCTTAGTAACTCCAGATCTATTGCGAAAGATTGCAGATGTAGCAGAGAAGTACAATGCTGCAGCAATGAAAATGACCTCTGCGCAGAGGATTTGTATCGTAGGTATCAAGGAAGCAGACCTGGATAACATCTGGAAAGACCTGGACATGAAGCCGGCAGCAGCAGTGGGGCTGTGCGTCAGAAGCATTAAGATATGCCCTGGTACGACATTCTGTAAGCGCGGTCAGCAGGACGCCGTAGGTCTTGGTCTTAAACTGGACGAAAAATATCACGGTATGCAATTGCCATCCAAGCTTAAGATAGCCGTTGCAGGATGTATGAATTCCTGTTCAGAGCCCGCAATCAAAGATATAGGTATCCTGGGTACTCCCAAAGGATATACCGTGATGGTAGGCGGCAGTGCAGGACTTAAACCCAGACTTGCAGATACTATTGCAGATGAGCTGACAGATGAAGAAGTCCTTGTACTTGTTGAAAAGATTATCAACTATTACAAGAGCTATTCCACAAAGCACAGGATTGGCAGGTTGATCGATGAGATAGGACTTGACAAGTTCAGGGAAGATCTCGGGCTGTGAGCAGCCCCTCCATCTTTTTTTACATAATGGCTTCCAAACAGTGGGGAGCATCAAAATGTGTCTTCTGATAGATATAATGTAATGAAAATCTTTAAATATAATCGGCACAACAATCATGCAACCATATCGGTTACTCGAGAGTAGATCAGATTTAATTTTTATAATAGTTGCTTGTTTATATTAATATCAGGAGAAGATAAATATGGAGTATTTTGCAGGTGTATCCGAGGCATTAAGACTCACATTTGTGCAGATTATGATTATATCGATTCTTTCAGTTGGTATCTTTGTTATAGGAATGTACATCAACTTAAAGAAATGGGGCATGGGCTCAACTGGATATGGCCAGACACCATCAAAAAGTATCTTGGCTTTCCCTAAAATGCTTATGTACCAGATGAGTCAACATGCGCATGTTCACAATCAGTCGATTCTTACTACGTTTGTTCTTGACATTCTTTTTCAAAGAAGGATCCTTAGAAGAAGTCCTCTCAGATGGTTCATGCACATCACTATTTTTGTTGGCTGGATGACTCTTTTTGCTATGTCTGGTGCTATGTTCTTTGTTGAAATGACGTACATGATAGGTGAAAAGGTAGGATATGCAGAGTCACTTCCCTGGTTTATGATCCCGGAGACATTCAGAGAACTACTCTCAGTACCTAACGACATATTCAGTTACATACTACTCATAGGTATTATAATTGCAATATACAGGAGACTGTTCGTTGCAAAGACCAGAGAATCCACAATTGCGTACGACTCCATCCTTCTGATTGGACTCACTATAATTACAGTGACAGGTTTCATTGCAGACGGAATAAGGAACGGTACTTTCTGGGGTATGGGCCTCCACAATGAACTGGCACCTCCAGCAGCCCTCTTCCACGTAATTATCTCACTGCTGTTCTGTATCGCATACATTCCGTTTAGCAAATACATTCACATTATAGCAATACCACTCGCACTCCTTGCAAACAAGGGAGGAGAATAAAATGGCAAAACGTGAACCTTCTATTAATACAGAGAACTTTACAGCAGTACAGCTCATGGAGCTAGATTCATGCAGCCGCTGTGGAGAATGTGTGAACTGGTGTCCCACATATGATGCATCCGGACAAAATCCAGGTCTTGCTCCCAGGGACAAGATCCTCAGATGGAAAGATTTCATGAACAAATCCTATGGACTGCGTGCAAAGCTCTTTGGACCAAAGGAGATCAGTGCAGAAGAGATAGAGCAGTTCAAGAACGATGTATATGGATGTACTACCTGTGGTATGTGTGCCACAGTATGTGAATCTGCTATAAACACTGTCGAATTGTGGGAATCCATGCGTGCTAACCTTGTGAAGCGCGGTAACGGTCCTTTCGGAAAGCAGGGCATGTTCCTGAAACTCATCGGAGAATACAAGAACCCTTACATGGCAGACAACAAGGACAGAGTCAACTGGTTCCCTGCTGACATCAAGGTCGAAGATAAAGCTGAGATCCTTTACTTCGGAGGATGTACTGCAGAACTTAAGCAGAGAAAACTCGCTCTTGCAACTGCACGTGTACTCAACAAGCTTGGAATAAAGTTCACAATGCTTGGAGAAGATGAGATATGCTGTGGTTCAGCACTTATCAGGACAGGTCAGTATTTTGTAAACGATACTGCTAAGAAGAACGCCCAGAAGAACATTGATAACATCAAGGCAAAGGGTGCAAAGATAGTATTGTACGCATGCGCCGGATGTTTCAGGGCCTCACTTATCGACTGGCCACGTCTGACTGGTAAAGAGCTGCCATTTAAGGTAGTTCACATCACTCAGTTCCTTCAGGACCTCATCCAGAAAGGAGATATCAAGTGGGAGCAGTCCATTAACAAGAAGGTCACATACCACGATCCATGCCACCTTGGCCGCCATGTAGGTGTATTTGAGCCACCAAGAGCTGTGCTCAAGAGCATCCCGGGCATAGAATTTGTGGAAATGGAAAGGATTGAAGAGAACCAGCGCTGCTGTGGAGCAGGCGGTGGTGTAAAAGCTGGTATTCCTGACCTCGCATTGGGTGTTGCAAGAACAAGAGTTGAAGATGCTCTGGCAACAAAGGCAGAACTCCTTTCAAGCGCATGTCCATTCTGTAAGAGAAACCTTAGCGATGGAAGAGACGCTCTTGGTATAAAAGAACTGGAAGTTGAAGATGTTGTAGTGCTTGTGGCACAAGCCATGGGAATCGACCTGAGTGACACTCCTGCAGAGTGAAACTCAACATTCTCTTTTTTAAGCACAATACATCTCAGATAAAACCTGCAATAGAGATAAAAAATGCAGATTCCCTATGAAATATTGGGAAAGGTATTCATACTACTGGCTATTATTGTCATTGTAAGTATTGTTCTAGCCTTACTGCTGGGTACTTACAGTTTTAGCCGTCATAAGATACTTTTTCCAAGTTTCGTACTTTTTATGCTATACCTTTTCTACGGTCCTTCTAAATGGATATGTAGAAGATTCTCTATTCGCGATACTATTGTTGATGAGATCCTTGTCGAATTAAGAAATGCTCTGATGCTGGAGGAATTCCGGAAAACGAAAGGGCGTAAAGTTGTTTTTCTGCCTCAATGCCTACGCCATCCTGATTGTAAAGCAAGATGTGATCCAATTGATGGATATCTATGCAAAAAATGTGGAAAGTGCGATATTGGAACTATATGCGAGGCTGCCGATAAATATGGTTTCAAGGTATTTGTGATTCCAGGCGGCAGTTTTGTAAAGAAGATACTCAAAGCGCACAGGCCTGAAAGCTGCATTGGAGTTGCCTGCTATCCTGAGCTTTCAGAATCCATGCAAGGAGTTGCAGCCTACATGCCAGTGCAAGGCATTTGTCTGCTTAAAGACGGATGTTTCAATACTGAAGCCAATGTGGAAGAGATCATCCGGAAAATGGAGGAATCCTGTGTATAAAATAATAGGTGAGATAGTTTTTGTTTTTATTCTCGCCTCTGTTTTGCTTACTATAATCGCTCTTATGGTCAGTCGAATGAGCCTTAGTCGTAACGTTTGGCTTGCAGGCTCTTTTGCAGAAATACTTGATTTTTTTTATCTGCCGATTAAGTATTTATTCTACAAGTTCTCTGACCCAAAGATACTCGACAAATGGATGGTTTCCCTGAAGAACATAGCTCATAAAAATGATTTTCAAAAAACGAAAAAACGTATTATTCTGGCACCTCATTGTATGCGTTCTATGGATTGTCCTGCACATTCCACAAAAGAAGGAATACAATGCATCTCTTGTGGCAAGTGCATCTATGAAAGGCTTGGCAAGGATGCACAGAAATATGGATACAAATTGTACATAATCACTGGCTCTTCTTTTGTCAAGCATATCCTGCGTGATGAAACAATAGAAGGTGCCCTCTTGATTGCATGTGATTATGAACTTATCAAAGTAATGCAGGCGCTTAAAGGCACAAAAATAGTTACTTATGGCATCTCAATGCTAAATGATGGGTGCTATAATACAGAAGTAGATTATGAAAAAGTAATTCGGGCTTTTGAATATTTTGACTATGCAGAAACGGTACAATCTGTATCATAAGATTTCTGAAACTGCCATCTGCAGCTGTATACAAAGATTCCTTGATTTTTGAAAAAGATAATAATTGAAGGTAATAGATTGGATAAAAACAGTAATGTAACAACCCAAAAGACTGAAGATACTGTAAAAAAGGGTATTGCGTACAAATGGACTGCACTGTTCAACGTAGCGCTCGCATCGCTAATGGGTACGGTAAACGGCAGCATTATTCTTATTTCACTACCTGCTATTTTTACAGGCATTCAGATAAACCCCATGGCTCCAGATGCGTTCCAGTATTTGTTATGGATATTGATGGGTTACGGTTTGGTCACAGCCACGCTTCTCCTTAGTATAGGGCGGCTGGCAGATATATACGGCAGAGTAAAGTTGTTCAGGCTAGGATTCCTTATTTTTACCATTGGCTCGATTTTGCTCTACCTTACACCTGGCACTGGCAATAAAGGTGCACTGGAACTTATCATTTTCAGGCTCATACAGGCTGTAGGTGGCGCATTCACCATGGCAAACGGTGCAGCTATTATCACAGATGTATTTCCGACAAGTGAAAGGGGAAAGGCGCTTGGTATCAACATGGTAGCCATCATGTCCGGTCAGTTCATCGGTTTACTACTGGGTGGTATACTGGCAACTTATAATTGGCGCTATGTTTTCCTGGTCAACGTTCCTTTTGCCTTGCTGGGGACGGTTTTGTCTTATAGGAATATGAAAGAGATCTCTTTCCGGGCACCAAAGACAAGTATTGATGTACTTGGGAACTTATTATTCATAGGCGGGCTGACCTCACTTCTGGTTGGGGTTACCTATGGCTTGATGCCTTACGAACACAATGGTATCACTGATGCCATGGGCTGGAGCAGCCCCCTGGTGATGTCTACCCTTGGCATAGGAATAGTGGCACTGGCAGTTTTCCCATTTGCTGAAAGCAAGGCAAAGAATCCCATGTTCCGCGTCGAGTTTTTCAAAATCAGGGCTTTTGCTTATGCAAACCTTGCTAACTTTACAGCAGCTATTGCAAGAGGAGGAATCATGTTCATGCTAATTCTGTTGCTGCAGGGTATCTGGCTTCCTCTGCATGGTTACCGTTTTGAGGATACACCATTATGGGCTGGAATCTACATGTTACCCATGACCCTGGGATTCATTATTATGGGACCTCTATCCGGAATACTCTCGGACAAATACGGACCTCGGTGGATAGCTACCTCTGGTATGGTCATTGTGACACTGGTCTTTATAGGTCTTGCATTACTTCCCTACAATTTCGACTACTGGCAACTTGGCATTCTTATATTCTTTATGGGAATTGGGAATGGTATGTTTAGTTCTCCTAATAGTTCTTCCATCATGAACTCAGTACCAGCTGAGGACCGGGGAGTTGCTTCGGGTATGATGTCAACTCTAATTAATTCAGCTTCAACTTTGAGCATGGCTATTTTCTTTACTATTGTGATAGTTGGTATCCAGGGAGCATTACCAGGTGCGATACACGAATCATTTGCAAACCTTGGGTCAGGCCCCATTGTTCAAAATCTCGCTGACCAGCTGGCAAGTTTGCCACCTACTAACGCACTATTCTCCGCCTTCCTGGGCTACAATCCAATGGGCTCGACTCTGGAAGCAATGGATCCGAACGTCGTTAGTGCAATACCACAATCTGTTGTGGATACTCTCAAGAGTACCTACTGGTTCCCTCAGACTCTGCAGCAGGCGTTCATGCCAGCACTACGAGCTTCCTTTGTCCTAGGGGCTATTCTCTCTGCAATAGCAGCTTTACTTTCAGCAATGAGGGGAGAGCGATACGTGCATGAGACACATGTATCCACAGAAAAAACATAAGCTCTTAAACACAGATCAATGAGTAATAATCGCTTTTAAAAAATAGGTGATGCTGATTTGCGAATAAGTGTAATTCAGCATACTCTGCTATCTTTCAGATAAATACATATATTTAGCGCGAATTTCCTGTTTGGTTTAAACTTCATTTTTGATTACATTCAGAGGGTAGCGAGGCGAAGAGGATGGATTATGATGTCATAGTTGTCGGAGGTGGGCCAAGCGGTGCAACGGCTGCACAGACATGTGCTAAAAACGGATTAAACGTCATATTATTTGAAAAAGAGGCTTTGCCGCGTTACAAGACATGTGGTGGAGCAGTTTCTAAAAAAGTGCTTGATTTAATTGGTGGGCTTGATGCACTCGAACCTCATTTCAAATTATATGGTGCAAGAACTTTTACTCCTAAGCTTGAATCATTAATACATAAATTTGATGACCTGTCTATTATTTTAACATTCAGAGATTCATTTGATTACTTTCTGCTAGAAAAGGCCAGGTCGAAAAATGTACAAATCTATGAAAATGAAAGAGTAGAAAAGATCGAAAGACACGAAGAATATGTGAAAGTAACAACTTCTAAATCAACTTATTTTGCAAAAATATTAATCGGAGCCGATGGGGTTAATGGTCTGGTCGCAAAACAGACCAATTTAAGAAAAAATTGGGGAAAGGACAAGTCAGGTATCTGCATTGAAGCAGAGATTCAATTAGATAGTAAAGGCATTGAAGAATATGTTTTTGATCCACAGCTAGTTGATTTTTACTTCATCGAGAACTGGGGGTATGGATGGGTATTTCCAAAAGGAAATGTCTTATCCGTTGGGATAGGCGGAATGCGCGAAAGAGTACCAGATCCCCTTGGCTCCTTTTCCAGTTTCCTGCACTTACTTTCCAAGGGTAAAAGTTCAAATCTGGAAAACAACATAATTTCAAAAAAAGCCCATTTAATACCCGCTGGAGGATTAGACCGGAATATTTACACTGATCGTGTAATGTTGGTTGGGGATGCAGCTGGTTTTGTCGATCCTTTTATCGGAGAAGGTATTTACTATTCAATCTTAAGTGGAATAATTGCAGGAAAAGTAGCAACTGAAGCTATAAATGACAACAACTGCTCGCATGACTACTTAAGTATTTATGAAAAAAGATGTGATATCGAATTCAATAATGATCTGAAGTTCGCTTATAAATTTGCAAAAATAGCCTATAATAATTTAAGCTTATTCATGTTGTGTTTAAAAGCAGATCATGTATTATATAAGAATTATTTGCTTGCAGCAAGAGGGGAGTACACGTACAAACAGTATGTTACGATGTCCATGAAACGTTTCCCCATAACTTTGATGAAAATAGTAAGTAGCGCTTTTAGATAAAATTGAGCCAGGTACTATACCTGTCTCAATGAAGGGATAATGTATCAGACAATCTGCTCAAAAGAGTGAAAGATGAGTATATAAGGGTGAATCACATTGTTCCAGAAAAAATCTGCAATAATAAACAATCTAAAGAAAATCAGTTACTTGCTGCCAATTGCTATATTTGCACTTGCATTGATTACTTTAGATAAACAATTGCATCACATGCACTTAGAAGAGATTCACAACGTATTCTCACACATTTCTTCAACGGATATTTTATTAGTAATTGTTTTTACATTCCTGAGCTACATTATACTAAGCTGTTATGATATTTTGGCAGTGCATTATGCCAATCATTGGATACCAATAGATAAAATAATAAAATCGTCCTTTATCAGTACTTCCATAAGCTACAATATTGGTTTTAACTTCCTGACTAGTGGGTCCTTGCGATACAGACTCTATTCTCTTTATGGTTTGACACTTCTTGAAATAGGAAAGATTGTAACGTTCTGTGGCCTTACTTTTTGGGTTGGCATCTCTTTTATTGGAGGAACAGTACTTACCTTCTATCCTCTTAAATTGCCTGAATCGATATCCATTCCTACAATTTACTTCAAAGTAATTGGAGCTCTGTTGCTTCTCTTTTTGATTAGTTATTTCTTTTTCTGCCTGACACAAAAGTCATTCAAAATCAAAAGTCATGAAATACACTTCCCAAAGATCAATATAGCATTTTTACAGCTTATTGTAGCAACACTGGATTATGTTCTTGTAGGATGTGTGTTCTTTTTTTTACTTCCTGGGTACGGACATGTTAGCTATTTGTATGTGCTAACAATTTTCCTGATAGCTCAGATGATCGGTTTAATAAGCACAGTACCGGGCGGACTTGGAGTATTTGAAACGATTATGCTTTTCATGCTGACTCCCTACTTTCATTCAAATGACATCCTTGGTACTCTTGTTGTATTTAGAATTGTATATTATTTTATACCCTTTATTGTAGGGATATTTCTACTTTCACATAACGAACTAAATGTAAGAAAGAAGTTGTTGACAAGTTCACAAAGGAAGGTCATTTCCAAAATATCTGCTTTTACACCCCAGATATTTGCTGTATTGATATTCTTTGCTGGCATGGCTCTTCTTTTCTTTGAAGCTCTTCCACCTCAAATAGAGAACATGCGATTGATGGCCAGGATAATTCCACTTTTTTTGATAGAATCTTCCAGTCTGCTCAGTAGCATGACAGGAGTCTTGCTTTTGATTCTTGCAAAAGGTCTGTGGAAGAGAATAGATGGAGCATATTTGCTCTCGCTTATAGTATTATTTTTAGGTGCTGTTTTGTCCATCTTGAAAAGTTTCAATTATATAGGGGCATCACTTCTGTTCATAACATTTCTGGCTCTATTGCCCAATCGAAAATATTTCTACAGGAAATCATCGTTACTTAACCAGTTATTCAGTAAGGATAATGTCATTGCGATATCTCTTGTTGTCATAAGTTTTATCTGGCTTGGATTTTTCTTTCACCGACATGCTTACTACTCTCATGAAACGTTATGGCAATTCGGCATTGATTCTCATATATCCAGATTTTTAAGATCGGTTGTAGGATCTATATTTATTTTGGTAATAGTGGGCACATTGAAACTTCTTGGCAGTTCAAATAAAGATATAAAATTACCAAATAAAGATGATATAGAACTTGCAGCACAGATAATTCAGAAAAGTACAGATACAAATGGGAACCTTGCATTAGTTAAAGATAAATATCTAATTTTCGATGAAAAGATAGAATCATTTATAATGTATGGCATATCCGGAAAAAGCTGGATATGTATGGGTGATCCCATAGGAAATGCTGATAATATAAAGGATCTTATTTGGGATTTTCATGAAACTGCAAACCTGCACCAGGGATGGACTGTGTTCTATGAAGTGAGTGAAAAATTTATACCTTATTACATAGACATAGGCCTGAAATTGATAAAAATCGGAGAGGAAGCAAAAGTCAAACTTTCTGAATTCAATCTTGAAGGGAGTGCTGGAAAGGATTTCCGATATTCGGTAAAACGTATGGAGAAAGCTGGATATCATTTTGAAGTTCTGCCCCGAGAATGTGTTTTGGATCATGAGAAAGAGCTAAAAGACATTTCAGATGCGTGGCTGGAAATAAAACGTACTAGTGAAAAGAAATTCTCAATGGGTTTTTTTGACATTGATTATTTGAGCAATTTCCCTCTGGCTGTGGTCAAAAAAGAAGACAAAATAGTTTCTTTTGCAAACATATGGCTTAGTGCCAAGAATGAAGAACTGACCATTGATTTGATGCGTTATGACCCTGAGATAGCAGATATGACTATGGAATATCTTTTTGTGAAGCTTATGTTGTGGGGTAAAGAGAACGGATATGAATATTTTTCTCTTGGAATGTCGCCCCTTTCTGGCCTGGAAGACCGAAATCTTGCACCTTTATGGACTAAAATTGGTTCAGCTATTTATAACCACGGTGAATATTTCTATAATTTTAAAGGATTAAGAGCATATAAAAACAAATTTAATCCTATCTGGGAACCAAGATATATTGCATTACCCAGTAATTTTAAGCAAGTGTCTGCTTTGAAGGATATTGCACTTTTGATCTCAGGTGGAGCTAAAGAGATATTTTCAAAATAATGCAATATTCCTAATATAGACCGCATTATTGTCTACAATTATACAGTTATGTCAATTATTTTGTAGATACAAGATGCGATACGAACATCGGAAAAGTAGTTCTAATCGAACATAATCCGTTAACATATAGAAAAATATATCTATTTAGTAAGTTCCTTGTAAGACATAATTTATGTGTAGATAAATCTCAAGTGCAATGAACAGGTGGATATGATGGATTATGATGTCATAGTTGTCGGCGGTGGACCTGGGGGCGCAATGGCTGCACGAACTTGTGCTGAAAAAGGACTTAAAGTTCTTGTTCTGGAAAAAGAACAAGTACCACGCTATAAAGCTTGTGGAGGTGCTGTTTCCTGGAAAGCATTACAGATCATAGGGCCTATTGATGAAGTTCAGCCCAAATATACATGTTATGGGGTTACAATATATTCCCCCACTATGAGGCAATCCTCACAGAAGTTCAAAGAGGCAGTACTAACACTTGTTTTTCGTAGTTCTTTTGACCTTTATTTATTAAATCAAGCACAGAAGAATGGAGCCATTATACATTCCGGTGAGAAAGCTGTTTCAGTTAATGTAAACGATGAACTTGTACATGTTGTAACGACAAAAGGAAATTATACTGCAAGAATTATTATCGGCGCTGACGGTGTAAATAGCACTGTTGCCAGAGAAACTGGTCTGAGACAAAAATGGGAACCAGAAGGCTATGGGATATGTATCGAAACAGAGATCGAACTAAGCCCAAAGGATGCAGATAAGTGTGTTGTTGACAAAGAATTGATAGAAGCGTATTTCCTCAAAAGCAAAGGATATGGATGGGTATTCCCAAAAGGAAATACAATGTCAATTGGCATAGGTTTGTGGAAACCAAACACTATCAAGCCTGCAAAAGCTTTTGATGATTTTATATCTTTCCTTTCCAGAGAAAGAGGCGTAGACCTTGCTATACATCTTACTAAGAAGTTCATACACAGAGTACCTGTAGGGGGTATCAACAGGCAGACCTATGGGAAAAAAGTGCTTCTTGTGGGAGATGCAGCAGGTTTTGTGGACCCTTTTCTGGGTGAAGGTATATACTACGCAGTTGCAAGTGGTGTAGCAGCGGGTGAAACTGCTGCTGAAGCAATCTACAATCATTCTGACCTTTCTTCCTATCGGAATAAATGTGACTCGTTATTCAACAACGATCTGCGCACTGCTTTCAAATTTGGCAATATCTTTCATGAATATATAGAGAAAGTATTCTATCTATTTGATAAGGACCCTGAACTTTTCAGAATGTATGTACTTACAGGAAAGGGAGTATACGGTTATAGGGAATATATTAAAAAATTTATTTTAAGAATGCATGTAACGCTAGTAAAAATAATAGATAGCAAATTAAGTATTACTAAGGAGTGAGGAGAGTAAGCTCCCTTCTGTTACTGCAAAGATCTCTTAACGCATGGCGCTAAAGAAATAGCTTGTGGCATTTGCAGTTGCGGCATTCAGCTAAGCGTCGTTAACTTCGGGGACGGTCCGAACACCGTTTATCCCTACTTCTGACTTGCACCCACGAGGATTCACCGTTCCATCCACTTCCATACGACCTCAACCTTCCGGCATCATTGCATTGGTATGGGGTGGTATCGTTTCTGTGCCAGAGCCCTGGCTCTCGCCAGACACCCTTTACAAGTGTTCGTGTGTTCAGATGGTGGGGAGACTTTCCTCAGGCCATTGGCCCGGAAGCCGCCCTTCCTCTCTCCGGTATCCTAAAAAGCTACATCAGATATAAATCTAATGAAAAACGTCCTGTTCTCAGGTACAATAAGATGTCCAACCAGGCACTTTCTATTACCAGTGATTAGATAATAACTAAGTTTGTTCACTTAATCAAGTGAATAGTTTCAAAGTTCTTTGACTCCGCAACCACAACCACGGGTCAGGAGAAAGTCCATTTTTGAGCGTATTTCATCCTGATGCATTGTAGACAGAATTTCAAACTCTTCTTTATGCTTTTCCAATATATGGTCCATCATCTTCTTCTTTGCAACTTCACGGTCTTGTTCTATGACAATGAAATCATCATTAAAACCCAGGTCTCTACATTTCATTATCTGCAGTTTGGCTATAATAATCCCTCCTAACTAAAATACGAATTCATACTAATTAAGACTTAAGCCAAAAAGAAAAAGTGAAATCTCATCCGGGATGACAGGAAAAGCCGGATGAGATTTTAGTGCTTATTTATTCTGGATATATTTTGCAACCATTTGCTGCATACTTGCAGCCATTCCTGCCAGTTCTTGTGCATTCTTGGAAAGTTCCTGCATGGCTGCATTTTGCTGTTCCACTCCAGCTGAAGCTTCTTGAGTTCCAGCGGCTGCTTCCTCTGAGATAGCTGCTACCTCTTCTACTGAAGACGTAATTTCTTCTATTGATGCGGATTGTTCTTCTGCAGCTGCTGCAATTTCCTGGACCATTAGAGCAATACTGTTGCCAGCCTCCACTACATTCTTCATATTGCTCATAGCTTCATTCAAAGCAACAGAACCGTTGGTAACTTCTTCAGAGCTTTTACGGATAGAGCTAACTGCATTGCTTGTTCCCTTCTGTATGTCATGGATAAGACCAGAAATTTGTTTTGCAGCATGACCAGAATCTTCTGCTAGCTTCCGGACTTCGTCAGCAACTACTGCAAAACCTCTTCCGTGCTCCCCTGCGCGTGCGGCTTCTATGGCAGCGTTAAGGGCTAGCAAGTTAGTTTGATCTGCTATATTTGTGATCAGGCTCACTATTTCGCTTATCTGGTTGGATTTCTGATCCAACTCCTTAATAACCTCACTAGCATCAACCTCAGCTTTTTGGATTGCTTCCATCTTTGTGATGAGTTCTCCAGCCGATTTGCTCATAGACTGAATTATATCGCCAGATTGGGATGCAGTCTCTGCGGCTTTCTGTGAATTAGATGCGACATCTTGGACAGTCTGAGTCATATCTGCCATTGCATGCGCGACCTCTTCTGTTTTTGAGGATTGGTTCTGTGAACCTTTTGCAAGCTCATTTACAGTTTGAGAGATCTGTTCAGATGCAGCTGTTGTTTCCTCTATAGATGCAGACATCGCCTCTGCAGTTACAGCTATATTGTTTGCGTTGACACTGACCACACTGATAACATCTGTGAGGGATTTCAGTATCTCGTTCAGTCCTGTAGGTATAGCGACAAAATCCACACCCACGTCAGTACTCGCTCGAGTATTGATCTTTCCTTCAAGAGCATCAGATGATATCTGGTTGAAGTCTTTTACCATGCTATTAATTCCACTGGAGATTGATCTGCTAATCAGGAATGCAAAGGCAGAACCCAGCACAAGGAATACAGCAACTGCACCGATGATGCCATTACGTATAGCAACTACTGGAGCTTCGAACTCATCGATGTATGTACCAGATGCAATTATCCAGTCAGCAGGTTCGTAGTACGTATAAGCCATCGTTTTGTCTCTGCCCTGCCAGTTATATATGATATGTCCTTCTTTATTTGCAATCATTTCTTTTGCAAAAGTTTCGGCAGCAAGGCTTTCTCCTTCCTTAGTTGGGTGAATTATGAGTTTTCCTGTAGAATCCATCGCATACATGTATCCAGTCTCACCGAACTGGATCCCATTCATTTGTTCTTTAACAATGAGACGATAGTGTTCTTCCGGAAGACCGGCAAACATTATACCTATAATCTTCTCCGATTCATCCTTTATTGGGGTGTATGTTCCTAGGTATTGTTCCCCAAGGACATCAAATCTTCCTTCATAAGTTTGCCCTTTTTGTACAACAGTATTGTATACAGAATCTGAGACAGTAGTTCCTACTACACGTTTTCCATTTGAATCAAGTACAGTTGTAGATATACGGGTTGCAGAACCATCATTTACTTGAAAAACAGTAACTTCTCCTCCGGTTTCCTTTTTTATACTGTCAGCAATATCGTAATTGCCATTGACAATATAGTCACCAAACATCATCTTACCGTCGGATATTTTAGGGTTACCTCGGGAATAGAAGCTATTAGTAGCAATCTTTATATTCGATTGAAGAGCTTCTTCGCCAACAGAAAAAACAGCATCAATATACTGCTTTTCCATTTTAACTTGCTCATTCAATCTTTCGTTTAGCTGTGTATGAATAGCACTTGATGTTTGTTCATATGCATAAAGTCCTACAATTGTTGCAGGTAATATGGTTAAGATTAATGCCATCGCAATGATCTTGCGGCTGATTGGTATGTTTTTGAAATCCATATTGTTCACTCATTCTTTGATTGTAAAATGTTGGTGTGTTAACGAACAATTCTAGGAGCTATATATTAGTACAGCTATTAGTATATTTATCATTTTATTTATTCATATAATATATATCTATCTGTAGACTATCTCTACTTTGCATTGCTTAATCTTAACAAATTATACTCACAGCTAAAATTATAGTATATCTATATTATATATATATAATAAAATTCGCCACTTGATCTTAATACTCAAAGATATGCTCCGGTATACAGATGTATATATGTACACATCTATGCATATTTGTAGGATATTTATATAAGTTCAAACGTAATCTTTTGTATACAAGCCAATTATTTCTAACATGTTCAAAATGAAATACTTATATACTTAAAAATCTCTTTTTTACTTGAGGGCTACTTATGAGTACAGTAGTAGAATGTTATCATTGTAGGAACGAGTTTTTCGTAATACTTAAAAATCATGAAACCGTTCGTAGATGCCCTGTTTGTTTTAAGCCCAACAGAATAAGAACTATTGTTGGGGGCAAGGCTCAAGGTGAATACTTTGGGGATACAAAATGTGACCTACAGTTTTCACGTTGAACTATTTTTTTATTATTTAGCTCATTTCAAAAGTATAATTACTATTTTCTATAATAATCGTATGCGATTTGAATGAAATTCAGAGAGCTTTCTGATGAACAATGGAAGTTTATTAAACTACATTTGCCTGCACAACCACTAACTGGAAGAAAGAGAGCTGATGACCGTAGGTCATCAACAGCATTCTCTTTGTCCTGATAACTGGTTGTAGGTGGGGTGATATGCCAAAAGGTTATGGTTCAGATACAACATGCAGAAGGCTAAAAAGGTGGTCTGAGGAAGGTATCTTAAATGGGATTATGGAATCCCTCCGGGATTCTGCTTACAATTCAAATAGCTTCTGGAAATGAGCACTACCGACAGCATTTCATTGAAGTTCTGGTAGATGCTGCGTATGATGACGTACAGATAAGGCAGTATTTAAGGTCCAGAGCAATCAAAAGTAACATCCCGATCAATAAAAGTAACAGTAAAAGGAAAAAGGAAGAAATACTCGATTTAATGAGAAACATATCATTACAGAGGGACTATAGAACGATTCTTTGTATGGTTAAAGATGGGATTTAAAAAACTGACAAGCAGATATGGAGGTCTTAATGTGGTTTTCAAAGGATTGTTAGCTATTGTATGCTTTCTGTTGTGTTGGAAAAATGTGTGAGCGAAGTTTTGAAATGATTTTTATATCTTCGCTTTAATTACATGTCAATCTCAAGCAGTTTGACACCCCGTATTTCAAGACATTTCTTTACATAATTAGATATAGTTCTATGATAAGCACTTGAAATTTGGAGTGCTTTAATTTGTGGATATTGCATAATAAGAGTTAATATATCTGTATTGTGTGGTTTGAATGTAAGATGCACAATCTCTTCGTTTTGATTTACTGCGTGAATTTCTTCTTTGGAATTAATAACCCTTATTTTCATATTTTATACCTCTTTGAAATAATATTTCCTATCATTGGTGGTTGTTTATCCCCATATTTTGATTAGTATGTTCTCCTATTTATATCTTTTTTTATTCTATTGTAAAGTAATTGAATATAAGTGAATGTACAGAAATAAACAGGTGGTTTAATTGATTTTTAGGTTCTTATTTTTGTTCAAATGGATAACTTTTTGCCTCCCTTCTATAATGCAGTACACAGCTGGTACAAATGCAAAGTAATTTTATTATTTAATGTTTTACGTCAGATTAATAAAGTTAATTTTAATATAACTTATTACGAAAAAATAAATTATTAATACTATATTGCCATTTATGCTGGCATGGTAACACCAGACAATAAAATAAAGCAGGAAATCACCAGCATGTGGGATGATTCTTCCACTAGCTATGATACACAGCATGGGCATGCTGTGAAAAGTGATGAAGAGGCCAAAGCCTGGAAGAGTGTCTTTAACAAAGTATTCCCTACAGGGAAACTGAAGATTTTGGATGTTGGCTGCGGTACAGGTGAGATCAGCCTGCTTCTGGCAAGCATGGGACATCAAGTCACAGGGCTTGATCTTTCCAACAAAATGATGGAAAAGGGAAGGATAAAAGCTAAAGATCGCGGTTTTAAGATCAATTTCCAGCTAGGAGATGCTGAAAATCCGCCATTTGATGACGGATATTTTGATGTCGTCATCAATCGCCATCTGCTATGGACGCTGCCGCATCCGCAGGATGCAGTAAACAACTGGAAAAGAGTTATCAAACCAGGGGGGAGGGTGATTATCATCGATGGCTTATGGGATGACGGTTCCATGGACACGAAGTTAAGACGTTTTGTCAGCAATGTCGGTGTCATGGTGATGGAGAAGAAAAATCCCTGGAAAGGCTACTATTCAAATGAGCTCAATGATGCACTTCCAAATGCAGGAGGCACACCTCTTGAGAGATCTACAGGTTATCTCAATAACGCAGGTCTTAAGGAGATAAGATCACAGGATATCACATACATCCGTGATATCCAGAGACGCTACATGCCCTGGCATAAGCGGATAGGGCACAAATATGGTTACTATCTAATTTACGGTTGCAAATAAGTTCAACTGTGAATGGGGATGAATGATATGAAAAAGAATAACTTATTGAGTTTAATATTGATGTTGGTTGTGGTATGTTCAGTCATGATGTCGGGCTGCACTTCCAGTTCCTCTGATGCAGCAAGCACAGGGAATGTGAGCAGTACTGAAAACACACAGCACAACGAAAGCACTCTTGTGCTTGGCGAAATGTGGGTCATAGATTCCATTGATCCCGCAGAAGACGGTACTGTACTTTGTGAAAAAGCAGCATGTCTTGAAACACTTGTGGGCGCAAATGAAGATTTTTCACTTAAACCGGCTCTTGCTACATCCTGGGAGCGACTGGATAACAAGACCTGGCAGTTCAACCTTAGAAATGATGTTCTTTTCCATGATGGCAGCAAGATGACTGCAGCAGATGTCAAGTTCTCTCTGGAAAGGGTCATGAATATCAGCCCAAGGGTCAATTCCATGCTAAAAATAGAATCCATAGAAGTTGTTGATGATTACACCATTAAAATTAAAACAACTGACATAAACCCCATACTTCCTGGTGTGTTACACTATCCAAATACAGCTATAATCAGCAGTGAATCAGTAGATGCACAGGGTAAGCTTGTCAAACCCATTGGTACAGGTCCATATGCATTTGAGTCTTTCAATGAACAGACCGGTGAACTTACAGTAGTGAAGAACAAGAATTGGTGGGGAGGAGAAGTTGGTCTTGACAAAATGATACTCAAAGGTATTCCTGATCCAAATACGAGGGCAATGGCTATTGAAAGTGGAGATGTGGACTTCACAGTTGACGTTCCATACAGTGAAACTAATCGCATCGATGCCCTGGATGGTATAAACGTGGAGAAATACATGACTCCCCGTGTCTATAGGATAGAAGTGAATCTAGCCCATGAGCCTCTTGATGATGTAAGGGTCAGACAGGCTATTTCGTATGCTATAGACAGAGATGACATCGTGGAACATGTGCTCTACAATGTAGGTCAGCCAGCAGCAGGTCCTTTCCTTCCCACAATGGTATGGGCTAACAAGAACCTCACACCCTATAAGCAGGATATCGCAAAAGCCGGAGAGTTGCTCACAGAAGCAGGATGGGTGGATACTAACGATGATGGAATTCGTGATAAGGATGGTAAGGATCTTGAATTTAGCTTCATGACTTATGCTGAAAGACCTGGATTGCCACCCATGGCCGAGACCATAGCTGCCGAACTTAAAGATCTTGGAATTAAAGTGAATGCAGAAGTTATGGATATGGGTGCCATTGATGACAACAAGAAAAGTGGTAACTGGGATCTTTACCTTGCAGCCTACAACATTGCTATGGTTCCGGATCCGGAGTATGTGTTAAACAACTGGTATTACACCGGTGGTCCCGATAATGGTCCGGGTTACTCCAACCCTAAAGTAGATGCTTTGATAGATGAAGCAAGGAACATCACTGACCTGGATGCTCGCTACAAGAAGTTCAATGAGGTAGAAGCCATTGTCTACGAGGAACAGCCCATGATCATAGTGGCATACTATGGCTGTGCCATTGTGAAGACTGACAAAGTCAAAGGCTATGTCTTTGATCCCACTGCCCACGACTATCGCATAAACGCCGGCATGTATATGGAGAACTGAAACTGAACTAAATGGACGAGATATACTGTAAGCACCGGATCTCCGGTGCTTTCATTTTCCTTTTATTATCTCGCTATTCCCTAAATAATTTCATCTCAAAAGTTGAGGCAGTCAGATGTACCGCTATATCTTAAAAAGAACTCTTTTCATGTTCCTGTCCATATTTATCGCCTGCATGATGACTTTCATGCTAATGAACGTTATACCAGGCGGTACGCCGGAAATCATACTCAAACACACTTTTGTCGGACTTGAAGAAAGCGTCAGCAACGAAGAGCTTGCGAAGATCTCAGAACGGTACAATCTCAATGATCCTCTTTATCTGCAATTTTTTAGGTGGATGCAGACAGGTTTGCTGCATGGTGATCTTGGAACTTCCTATGTATACCATCGCTCAGTACTATATTTGCTTGAATTGCGCTTTCCGGCAACTATCATTCTAGCTATGACCAGTATGTCAATAGCTATTCTCAGTGGCGTATCTTTGGGTATATATTCAGCTATGAAAGAGAATAGGTTTACTGATCACTTGCTGCGTTTCGTAAGTCTTTTTGGGGTATCAATGCCGGGATTCTGGGTAGGTTTGCTGTTGATGCTGATATTCTCCGTGAAGCTTAAAATGATCCCAATTACAGGTTATGGGAGCATTGAGAATCTTTTGCTGCCCTCCTTGGCACTTTCTATTCATTCTACCACATCTATCATGAGGGTTACAAGAACCAGCATGCTTGAAACCCTTGGTCAGGACTATATCAGGTTTGCTACAGCAAAAGGGCTTCCCATAAGAGTTATAATCACGCGCCACGCCCTGAAAAATGCCATGCTGCCTGTGATAACGGTACTTGGATTTCAGATGGGGCATTTGCTAGGTGGTTCTGTGATCATAGAGGAAGTATTTGCATGGCCGGGCATTGGTAGTTTGCTTGTGAATTCCATTACTGCCAGGGACCTGCCAGTAGTACAAGGTTGTATAATTCTGATTGTCACAATGTTCCTGCTTGTGAATTTCCTAGTGGATATTCTTTATACCTATTTTGATCCACGCATAAGGTACGGTTGATTTTATGAAAAAAAGATCAATGATTACCCGTATATTGAAAAATGAAACGCTTTGCAGAGCAGCTGAACGAAAGTCTATGCTCATATCCATGACAATGCTTTTCTTATTAGTATTCATAGCCATTGCATCCCCTGTATTATCGCCATATGATCCCAATGATATCGACCTTAAATCCAAAAATCTGCCACCTTCATCGGATCATTTGCTAGGAACAGATTATCTGGGAAGGGATATGCTCAGCAGGATAATGCACGGAGCTACTACATCACTGTCCATTGCTGCCGGTGTTGTCGTACTTTCGCTTATTATCGGCATAAGTCTGGGATGCATAGCGGGTTATTATGGCGGACTGGTGGATGAGATAATCTCACGTGCAATTGATGTATTTCTGGCTTTTCCAGGAATAATTTTTGCCTTGGTCATGATGGGGATGCTTGGTCCAGGTATAATTAATCTCATGCTTTCTCTGTCTCTGGTGCAGTGGTCCTCATATGCAAGACTCATGAGGGGCCAGGTGCTGTCTATCAAAGAACAGGAGTTCGTTCTTTCAACGCGACTTTTGGGTGCAAGCAACTTGCACATCATGAAAAAACATATTATCCCTAATGCCATTGCCCCGATAATAGTGCTGGCTACCATTGATTTTGGACATGTGATTCTTTCAGTGGCAGCTCTTAGTTTCCTGGGGCTGGGACTACCTGCTGATATTCCGGAATGGGGTTCCATGCTTAGTGCAGGCAAGGAGTTCATGAGAACTGCGCCTTATCAGACCATATTTCCGGGTCTGGCTATTACTTTGTTCGTTGTTATTTTTAGTATTCTTGGAGACGGGATGCGTGATATTCTTGATCCGCATGATCAGGGAGGTGATTTGTATTGAAAAGCAATAGTGGAAATAATACACTTGAAGTAAAGGATCTGTATGTTGAGTTTCTCACAAGGGACGGAGCAGTAAGAGCTGTGGATGGGATATCTTTTCAGCTAAAGGAGGGTGAATCATTCGGTATAATCGGTGAAACCGGCTCAGGTAAATCCGTGGTAGGACTTGCTATACTGCGTCTGCTATCTGTCAATTCCAGGGTAAAAGGCAGTATAATAGTTGAAGGCAGGGATGTTTTTGGCATGAATAACAGGGAACTTAGGGAAATGAGAGGTAAACTTATCTCACTTATGCCTCAAAATCCTGCCACATCCTTGAATCCTGTACTTAAGAACCAAATACAGGTTAGTGAGATATTTGAGCAACATGGTATAAAGAAGAAAGATGGCCTTCAAAAAGCAATGTCCATTATGGAAAGACTGCTTCTCGGTGATCCTCAAAGAGTATGCAGCCAATATCCCTACCAGCTTTCAGGCGGTATGAAGCAAAGATTGCTCGCTGCAATTTCTCTTTCTATGCATCCGAAGCTTTTGATAGCTGACGAGCCCACAAAGGGGCTTGATAATGAAGCCAGGGAAAAGGCCATTGAATTATTCCGTAACATCAAACAACAGTATGGCAGTTCCATGCTTATTATCACCCATGACCTAGATTTTGCACATGCTGTATGCGACAGGGTTGCTGTGATGTATTCTGGCAGGATAGTGGAGATTAACAAAGCCGAAAGGGTTGTTACATCCCCATCCCACCCCTATGCACGGGGTCTTGTGCAGGCTCTGCCTCGTAATGGACTTGTGCCTCTTAATGGCCATAGCCCGAGCAGGATACACATGCCTGAAGGTTGTTTGTTCTACCAGCGCTGCGATTCCCGCTCGGATGTGTGTTGTCTAGAGCACCCCCTCACTAAACTCCATGAAGGGGGATTGGTTAGTTGCCACCTGTATTAGAAGTGAAGCACCTGCATAAGAAGTTCAATGGCAGGAACGTGCTTGAAGATGTGAGCCTTGCTATTAACCCAGGTGAAACTCTCGGTTTATGTGGCAGGAGCGGTTCGGGTAAGACCACCGTAGGACGCTGTATAGTCGGGCTTGAGAAATCAGATAGCGGAAAAATTTTGTTCAATGGGATAAATTTTCTGTCCGAAGACAAAAGAAACTCTTCCCTTAGGGGTACTGGCATACAAATGATCTTCCAGCATCCAGAGACCTCTTTAGATCCCAGGATGAAAGGCATTGATAGTATCATTGAGCCCTTGCAGATACACAACAAATGTACAGGAGAACAGATGTATGTCAAAGCCAGGGAGCTTGCAGATATGGTGGGCCTTAGCATGGAGCATCTGCAGCGTTATCCTAGCCAGCTTAGCGGCGGGGAGATCCAGCGTATCGTACTTGCCAGGATCTTGTCCATTGGCCCACAGCTCATAGTAGCCGATGAGCCTACTTCCATGCTGGATGTATCGGTGCAAGCTCAGGTACTGAGGCTCATGCAGCGCATCCAGGAAGAAAAAGGCATCTCATACCTGCTCATCTCCCATGATCTCGAGTTGCTGCAGCAGGTCTGTGACAGGATAGCATATCTGGAGGACGGGAAGATTGTGAGGGTGGAAAAGACTTGAAAAAATGACTCTAGCAGAGTGGTTAGTAGTTTGGCCTTGTTTATCTGTAATAATCAAATAATAAAGCTTCACCGGCAGATAAAAAATGAAAGTAAATAAATACTGGCTGATTACATTAACACTCTTACCAGGATTTGATAATTTATGACTTTCCTTATTGTAAATCAGGATCTTTGTACACAATGTGGTATTTGTGTAAAGGTATGTTCTTCAGATATAATCGATTTAACTGATGGGGTCCCTCAGGTGCAGGAAATAAATGTTTCACGTTGCCTTTACTGCGGACACTGTGAGGCTTTCTGCTCGTCCCAGGCTCTTCTCCTTAACTTCCATCCAGAAGAGAAAGTTCTCCTTCCTGCCAACGCTGGCAACATCTCTCAAAAAGATATGGAATTCAATCTAAAGAAACGCAGATCTGTACGGCATTTTATCCGTAAACCCGTGCCAAGGGAGAAAATACTTGAAGTCCTTGATATTGCTCGCTATGCAGCTTCCGGATGCAACTTGCAGCCGGTTCAGTGGCTGGTAATTCATGATCCAGAAAAAGTAAAAAAGGTTGCAGCACTTACTATAGAGTGGATGAGAAGCCTCGTGAATACTCCTCATCCGCTGAGCAGTTTTGTGCCAATGCTGATTTCTGCATGGGAACAGGGGGAAGATCCAATTTGCCTGGGAGCTCCGCACCTGCTTTTTGCTCATATCCCTGAAGATAACCAGCTGGCATCCGTTGACGCCATTATTGCTCTTACACATTTTGACATAGCTGCACCGGCATTTGGAATCGGCACCTGCTGGGCAGGCTTTGTTGCGGCAGCTGCCACTTTCTATGCTCCTCTGCAGGAAGAACTCGGCCTGCCAGCTGGGCGAAAATCTGCTTATGCAATGATGTTCGGCCATCCGAAGTATAAAATATATGGAATTCCTCGCAAGAAGCCTCTTGAAGTTATGTGGCAGTAAGACTTCGCCTGGAGGAAGGGTGAATGAGATGACAAACATTCACTCTTTTATAATTCCATGCAGTATCAGATCAATAGATTTGCTTAGAACAGCATGTTGTTTCTCCGGAGCTTTCTCACGTGCAGCAGCAAGAATCGCAGAAGTAAGCCCGGATGAGACTATTGAAATTATGACTTCAGGCGGGTAATTCCTTATCCATCCTTCTTTTATCCCTATTTTTATCTGGTCGTGAAGGAACGCAAAATTAGAAATGCCTTCCTGATGCGCAGCTTTTGAAATAAAGGGTGAGTAGCAAAACTGTTGCATGAAATGTATCTTTCTGGGGTTTTCAAGACCCCATTTGGCAAATGCCATGCCAATATTATCCAGTTTTTCCATGCAGGTGCCATTTGTTCCGGCGTCCTCACTCAGTAATGATCCTGATTCTTTCTTTATATCAAGATATAGGGTTTCTATAAGTTCTTCTTTTGTTTTGAAATAATGGAAAAGCGTGCCAGTTGCCACTCCAGCTTCCTTTGCTATCAAGGATGTCGGAGTGCCGTGAAATCCCCGTTCTGTGAAAAGCAGCAGAGCAGTATCAAGAATTGCCTGTCTTTTATCGGTTTGCTTCTTTGTCATGTGATTAAATGAATGTTCAGGTTTTTGTTCTTTTAAATATCCTTCTCTCATTTTCAGTTTCTGCCGCTTTGTCGATTTCGCAAAAGAGTAACCCGCCTGAAAAAAGGCAGTATCAATTTCATGGTCTTAGCGGTAAGTTTTGTTATCGGCTTCTCGAACAGAGCTTCCACTTCATTCAATTTTTCGGGTATATCAATATGCTGAGGACATTGCTCCTTGCATTTCCCACATTCTACACAAAGAGAAGCAGCGCTGTTCTTTCCAAGAATGCCCATCTGATGTATAAGATATCTGTATTGCGTATCATGATCACTTATGCCCTTGAATATCATCTTGCTGTTGTAAAGGTCAAAACATCCGGGGATATCAACACCAACAGGACATGGCATGCAATACCCGCAGCCTGTGCATGGTATTGTCATAAGATTTCGATACTTCTCTGCCACTCTGTTGACCGTATCCAGCTCTCCCGGGGTCAGCAAGTTAGGATATGCATCAGATGCTGTCCTGATATTTTCATCGACCTGTGAGATATCATTCATCCCGGAGAGGACAACAGTGACTTCAGGATGGTTCCATATCCACCTAAGAGCCCACTGCACAGGTGTTCTTTTGGCATCTGCTTCATTCCAGATATCTTGAACTTCAGGTGGTATGTTCCTGACGAGGCTCCCACCACGGAGGGGCTCCATCACAATAACCGCAATACCCTTCTTTGATGCGTATTTCAAACCCTCTGTTCCTGCCTGGTGTTTCTCGTCAAGGAAATTATATTGTATCAGGCAGACGTCCCAGTCATAGGAATCAACTATTTCTTTGAAAACTTCAATATTGTCATGGAAGGAAAAACCGGTATTTTTTATGCGTCCGTCTTTTTTTGCTCTGTCAAGGAATTCCAGAACTCCGTTTTCTTTTATTTTCTTCCAGCCGCCTGCTGTCAGGGAATGAATGAGGTAGTAGTCAATATGATCAGTGTGTAGCCTGTTTAACTGGATATTCAGGAACTTTTCCATGTCCTGCTGATCTTTAACAAGCCAGTGAGGCATTTTTGTGGCAAGCCTTACCTTTTCACGATATCCATCTGACAGGGCTTCGCCAAGAAAGGCTTCACTCTGGTCTTTATGGTAGGTCCATGCGGTATCAACATAATTTATTCCGCTGTCAATTGCATGGCGGACAAGGGCTTTAGCCTTGCCATGATCGATAGCCCCGTTCTTTTCTGGAAGCCTCATGGCTCCGAATCCAAGTATCGATAATTTGTCTCCACTTTTAGGCACTTCTCTGTAGAGCATTTGTTCTCTCTCCAATCTTATTACCACTAGAGTGATTAGTCAATCTAGTATTATTCTTTAAAGTATAATAGGATTTCCGAACTGTATCAGGCCGTGAGGCTGATGCGGGGCATCCAGATAAATAGTTCACTTACCTGTAAAGATATTTGCCATACTGTCGTCTGTATGGCAGTTGACAAAATTTCAGTTCATTCGTTTCAAAACAGTATAATGATAATAGATATGAAAATCTTGGTTTTGTTGTTCATGGGGTAAAATGGTCTCCAGAAAGGTAGTAACACTTATAGAAGAATGTTTGCTATTGAATTGTCTTACAGAATGGGGAACATTGTCAAACCAAGAAGCTCTACAAAAGATGTTACTATCAAGTTTTTTAAGCTTTGACATCATTTCTACTTAAGAATGCATGGCTCTACCTTAAGAAAAAGCATTTTACAAGAGTAAAAAAGGTTATTAGGTCATTGATAAGGGCAAGTTCAGGTTTGATACTTTTACTCATCTCGTAGAATATTTTCTTAAGAGAAAGTTAAGAATTCGGTTAGCAGTAGATTGCTTGAGGTAGATCAATAGTAGTAGAAAAAAGAGGTAAATTAGAAAAGTATTGAATTTGATGCTATCTACCTGCCCCTATATTTCCTGTAAACTGCTTCGATGGCAAATGATGAAAAAAGCATGAAAGCCAAAACGAAAATATCTTTTGGTGAGTTGTTCAAAGTGTACCATATCAATGTCAATAATGCGATAAAACAGACAATAACTCCAATTACTGAAATCCATCTGATGCTTTTGGTCTTTTGATAAAGGTGCGCATTAGATGCATTCACAGCTCCAAATATCAACAAAAAACCTGCACTTCCCATTATTGAAATGCTGGACAAGTCAAACAGATTTGCTACAAGTAATGTGAAAGCAGATGTGATCAACAGACCTTCAATCGGCCTATTCCATATTTTGTCTTCCAGCGTCTCAGGCAATTCCTCATCTTTAGCGATAATATAGCTCACACGTGAAGCACCGTATAAAGTTGCATTAATTGCTGAGGTTGTTGATAAAAGAGCTGCAACTGCAATCAGATTGAAACCTAAATTACCTAAAAACGGTTTTGCAGCCACAGCAAGAGCGTAATCCTGGGCCTGTACGATAGTAGCTGTTGAAACACTTTCAACTGTTACAAAAGCAATCAAAACGTATAGTACAATAACAAACACAACAGCCGAGTAATATGCACGAGGAAGCGTTTTTGCAGGATTTTGAATGTCCTTTGCTGTGTTTGCTATAAGTTCAAATCCTTCATATGCCAAGAAAATGATCATCCCACCGGCTACAAGTTGAAGCGGATTTGAACCTGTTGTGAGTTGAAACGGTTGTGACTTTAAATTCCAGAGCCCTCCTCCTATGAAAATCAGCAGAATTATGATCTTGAAGCCAACAATCCATTCTTCAGATTTTCCGACTACTTTTGCACCGACAATATTTACCATGGTCAACACTACAACAATAATGCTAGTGAGCATATGTTTTGAAACTGCCTGCATAGAAGAAGGGAAAAATGTGGAACCGTAACTTCCAAAAGCATAGGCATAGAGTGAAAGCATTACAACATAGCTCAACCATAGAAGGACATTTAATCCTCCTGTAATCATGCCTGAACCAAAAGCCTGATTCAGAAATTCAACGGTTCCCCCTTCCGAAGGATATCGGACAGACAATTTTGCATATGAATATGACGTTAGCAATGCAACTATGCCGGCAAGTGCAAATGCAACCGGTGTTCCACCCTGTCCGATCTCAACAGCCAGGCCAAGCACTGCAAAGATACCTCCGCCGACCATACCTCCAATACCTATGGAAACTGCAGATAGATAGCCTATGGATTTTCCAGAAGATGTATCAGTCATAGTTAACCTCTTTATATCAAATTCTGGTCTTTAGTTCCCTTTGGGAATAAATTCTATAAACCCATTCCACAATAAAGCATGCTATGATGACTACTGCAAATAGAATTAGCGTTATTACTGAGTTAAGAAGTTCATAATATACGAGAATCACTAAGAAGATAAGGCTGCTGAAAAGGGATGCCCATATCAAATATGGTTTTGCACCCGTTTTCCCGGATAAGCGCAGATGAGCGGTGTTGACAGCTACATATATCACCAGTAAAGAAGCACTTGCTAACATACCGATCCCTTCCAGATTCAGGAGATTTGCGCACAGAATGACCAGGCCGGAAGTAATAAACAGGCCTTCTGTACTTTTTTTCCAGACTTTCCTCTCAAAAAATGCTGGTAATTCGCCTTCTTTGGCAATGAGATAACTTACATTTGCACCGCCATAAAGAGATGCGTTTATAGCTGATGAAGTTGAGAAAAGTGCAGCTATTGCTATGATCTTAAATCCAATATCACCCAGGAAAGGTTTTGCAGCTGCCGCCAGAGCATAGTCTTTGGCAGTGGAGATATCAGACATTGAAAGATTCCCGATCACTGCGAAGCTTACCAGGACATAAATGCATATGACGATCAAAACGCTCAGGTAGAGGGCCCGTGGAAGGGTTTTTTGTGGATCATTCATATCCTCTGCGGCATTAGTTATTAAGCCGAAACCCTGGTATGCAAGAAATACAATCCCTGCACCAAACAGGATATTAGGAGTTTTTGGGAAATGTATGGTTGAAAGGTTCGCGATATTTATAAAAAAAAGACCGGAAATGGCAAAGAGCATGAGAATTCCGACTTTTATTGAAACGATAAAGAGTTCGGCACGACCCACAGCTTTTGCACCTATGAAATTGATGGCTGTAAAAACTAAAATTATTGCTGTGGCAAATACATTTGACCAGATAACCGCTGAACCTGCTGGCATAAAGGTCATTGTATAAAGTGCAAATCCTTTTGCATAAAGTGAAAGTCCGAATATATAGCCACTCCACAGGAGAAGATTCAATCCACCAGTTAATATGCCGTCTCCAAAACCTTGGATAAGGAACTCTACAGGACCACCTGCAGAAGGATATGTCACCCCAAGTTTTGCATAGGAATATGTGCTTAACAGGGCAATCAATCCGGCAATAATGAATGAGATATAAACTGCATTACCTGCAATCTGGGTTGCTGTACCGAATATTGAAAAAATACCTGCACCGACCATTGCACCGACACCAATAGAGGTAGCGGACCACAGCCCCATAGATTTGTTTTTACTCATAATAAAACCATTAATTGTTTTCATTGCTTGTTATAAAAAAGAATCCTTTTAGAGCCTTATCAACTTTTGAATCAAATAGTTCCTCATCGGAGCAAATCTGAAAATTGGAACATTACGCGAGAAATAAACATAGAAGATTTAGAATCAACGGATTTGAGTATGTTTTTAAAATCCATTTGATTGAGCGCCTGCAATCATCATTCATATTTTTCCGTCTCATTTTCTCCCCACACCTTTAAAGAACATATAGTTGAAAGTCCCTTCCTCTGAAGCTGTTTTGTGCAGATCTTCGATTCCCCTGTCAAAGGTTCCGGCATCGATGATCCCTTTCTCAATAGCACTCTCCTTCACACCTTCCACCATAGGGATGATGGTCAGTCTCACGAAGCCTTCTTCCATGTGGGGACGGCTGGCATCGCTGTAGACCATGCGCGGTGAAACTTCCACATCTCTGAAGCCCGCTTTCTTGAGCAGCGGATATATCTGTCTGCCTACAAGAGAATTGCCGCCGAGCATGGCCTGTGAAACTATCAAACTGTTCCATGCCTGACGTGCTGCCTCTGTTTCTGGGTGGAAGAAACATGAGCCGTGATCGCCTTCAATTACCGTTATGGTGCCATCTTTTTTCAGCACCCTCATGAGTTTCTTCAGCGCTTCCAGAGGCTGCTCCAGGTGTTCCAGCACAAAGCACACGAATACATGGTCAAAGCTCTCATCCTCAAAGGGTAGGTCGAAAATATCCGCCTGCTCGAAGATCACATTGGGAATGCCATGGTCCTTAGCCCGTTGCATAGCCTGCTTAAGCGAATTCTCTGAAATGTCAATGGAAGTGATATCAGCATCCGGGCTGTTCTTTGATAGAATCACTGTCTGTGCACCTATACCGCATCCCGCTTCCAGCACTTTTTCTCCTGGCTGGTAGTGGGTATCGCTGTGCAGAAGTTCTTCCAGTGTTGTTGCCTGGTCGTGCAGCCTTAAAGCCTCTCTTTTGGAGTAGCCGTGGACGTATCTATTACTCATGTTCTCCCTACAGTATCTCTTTTTTCGGAAGTTCCATTGGATATTCCTTTATATTAGAGTGTTGCCATGCAGCCACGAAACTATGAGAAAGCGCTAAAAAAGCATTCTAATAATCTCAGCAAATAAAATATTCCTTTTTGGAATGAATATACAATAATACTGGAATAGATGTTATCAAAGAACTGGCTGCTATTATGAGCAAGGTATTAACTGTGATTGGAGGGAATATAAACAATGCGAGTAATCCATTGGCAGCTTCAAACAAGAGCCATGGCAATCCAAAAGTCAACGCGATTCTTTTGAGCTTATAGAATCCATATGTGATAACTAATCCGGTGACTCCAAAAATAAAAGCAAATATTGTGCCAACAAACCCATATACCATTTTTCCTAATATGAAAGCCGGTATTTGAGGCATAACCTGAAGTAATTGTACAACTGACCCTAAAAGTAACAATGTAATTATTACACTAAACCCAGTTGGCCTCTTTAATTCCTTTGAGAGTGAAACACATGCCGGGCATACTATCACATCATTTGACACTATTATCTCCATTCATTAGTTTCTTCATATAAAATGCTCTCTATTCCTATAAATTACTATTGTATTGAAAAAAGTTGTATGTTATTTTATATAGTTAACTTCCTCAATTTTCGTACATTATGTTTCATTCAAAACAAATACTATAAATTAAGTATGGTGGATATGCTCTTCCAGCCAGCCATAGGACAGAAAGTATCAAGTATTTCGCAGCATAGTTGTAAAGTATTAATTTATCGGTAAGATCATGAAACCAGAAGTAAAAGCCGAACTTATTGCTATAGGCTCCGTAAACATAGCCCCTATCTTATTGGGCCGCACAACCATACCTACAGCCGGTCCAGGAGCTGGAAAACTTGCCTTTTTCTTTAATTCCAATGGACACCGGGTACGTCTGGGAATCAATTCTGATTCTCCTCTCCAAGGTAAAAAAGAAAATGGAGAGCTTGTGATCATGAAAGATGGCCAGGAAATTGCCCGTGGTGTTATTGAAGAAGAACTTATCCACTGTCCGGAACAGGCTTTTATTACCATGTGTGAGAAGTGCATCTTCGACTGCAAGTTCTGTCCGGTGCCAAAACTGCAGGGCAAAGTCAAAACCATGGACGAAATGCTTTCAATGATAGAAAAAGCCCATGCTACTGGCATGATGCATGCAATCTCCATAACATCAGGTGTAGAGATATCTCCGGAACAGGAAGTGGATAGAGCTGAAGAGCTCATCCACAAACTTAGGGAAAAATACACTGTCCCCATAGGTGTTTCAGTTTATCCGACAAAAGACTCCACTCGCAGGCTTAAAGATGCAGGTGCAGATGAACTCAAATATAACGTAGAGACAATGGATCGTGAAATATTCAATAAAGTATGTCCCGGAGGCGGTCTTGAAGATGTACTGGCAGGTTTGTGTGAAGGTGTGGAGATCTTCGGACGCAATAAAGTTTGCTCGAATTTTATAATCGGCCTGGGAGAAACCGATGAATCGGCCATGAAAGGCATTGAGGAACTTGTTTTCATGGGTGTGGTGCCTATTCTCAGGGCTGCCAGTCCACATCCCCTAAGAAAAGGGGAGGCATTTATAGAAAGGCCATCTGCTGAAAGACTCATGCTTTTGATCCGATTCCTGCGTGAAAAACTGGATGAATATGGTCTAAGAGCCGATAAATTCCAGACAATGTGCCTTCCATGCACGGGGTGCGACCTTAATCCGCATATTGATATGTAATTAATATGTAAGAATAGGCTGAATTGATACTTTCAGTTAAGTCTATCTTAAATTTTTATTTCTACAGATAGTATTTACCTATAATACGATCAGTAGCACAGCCGCCGAAAAGTAAAGTTTCATTAAGAATTCTTAGTTTTACAGTGTTGAATTCCATCCTTGCCCCGCCTTGCTCAATAGAAATATTATCTCCATTACACATATTGTTCTTTAGCATGTAGTAACCAAAAGCACTGTTGTCTGAGCCTGTGGCAGGATCTTCCAAGTACCCGAATTTAGGTGCGAAAACTCTGGTATGAGCAAAGTTTCTCTTATCCTTTACTTGCATTGAAAAGACCAATATGATATCAATTGCATTTTCTATGCAAAATACTTTAAGTTTTTGTTCATGCGGAAAAAGGTTAATTTCATCATTAAGAGATTCTATGGGGACGATCAGTGTAGCAAGTCCTCCATCGATAACATCAATAGGATACTTATTTGAAATTTTGGAACTTTCCACCCCCAAATTCTGTGCAATGCTATCCAGTGACAGTTTTGTTCCAATGAATAATGGCTCAGGAGCTGAAATGTATACGGCATCCTGTTCGGGTATTTGATTATAGACCTTCAAAGCACCTTTTTTACGGGTATGAATGACCAGCTCATTCAGGGAATGGAGCTATGGAGTGCTTTTAAGTAGACTGTACATGCAGGCGATAGTTCCATGCCCGCAAAAATCAACTTCACATTCTGATGAATAGTATACAAGTTCAAATTGAAACTCGTGAAATTCTGTGCAATAAACAACCTCTGACACAAAGCCTTTATGCTGCTTTGCAATATTCAACATTTCCTCATCTGTGAGCTTTTGATTGTCATCCAGATAAATACATGCTGCAGGATTACCCAGGGATTTTTCCGACGTAAAAGCATCACTTTTTTTGTAATTGTATTCTTTCATAGAATTCCTTGCAGTTCAAGACATCTGCATATTCTCTGGCTCACAAGTCAGATCATTCTCAATTGCATTCTTAAACTCATCTTTGAGGATTGCATATATGCAACCATCCTGCACAATATTGTTTTTAATAATATTACTTTTCAGGACAGCTTCGAGCCTGAAACCTGACTTCTCAAGTACTTTTCTTGAAGCTGTATTTTTTCCAAAGGGTTGAGCATAAACCCTGATAATGTTGAAGTTCTCGAACAAGTACTGTGTCATGCACCTGACTACCTTTGGCATGAGCCCCTTACCCCAATATTCCTCTGCCAGATAATATCCCAGTTCTGCATTCTTTCGATGAACATTTTCCTTGAAATATGCACCTATACTCCCGGCAACAGTACCATCTATAACAATAGCAAATGCCCTGGAAGTGTCTTCATTCTGTCTACAAAGGTGAATGAATCTTCTGGCATCCTCAATAGAATATGGATTAGGAAAACCATCCCTTAAATTATCGGCTATTTTTTTATTGTTCGCAATAACCGCAAGCTTTTCAGCATCTCCATCTTCCCATGACCTCAAAGTAAAATCACTGGTTACAATTTTGATATTGCCTTTTTCCATGGATAACTCCTAAAAAGTAAAATAAGTATTTAAGAATCAACGTAGCTTTTTCTCAATTATTTCAGGCCATATAGAAGCTGAAACAATCATACTCAGCACGAAGACAAACACCATACCTGCAATTATATCCACCTGACTGTACAGGTGCACGACCCTGGAACTGTTTACCATTACAGCAAGTCCGGCAAAAATAATAACAAGCAAAAGTGAAGAAAGGATGCTGGCAATAAGCGAGTATTTCCCTTTATTGTCTGAACTTTTATTCATACGATCATCACCTCATTTTATACGGCTTCTTTTCATAAGCAGTGAGTTAGTTGTAACCGATACGGAACTCATTGCCATGAAAGCTGCAGCAATTTCGGGAGTTATCAATATTTTGTGGAACAATGGGAACAGAACCCCGGCAGCAATGGGTATGCCTATGCTGTTATATCCGAAAGCCCAGAACAGGTTTTGCTTGATCTTGTTCATGGTAAGCTTGCTAAGAGTAATAGATGCAACTACATCCCTGAGATCATTCTTGATTAGCACGATACCCGCTGACTCCATAGCAACATCAGTACCTGCACCCATGGCAATGCCGATATCAGCCTGGGTCAGCGCAGGTGCATCGTTGATACCATCACCTACCATGGCAACAATGCGTCCTTCTTCTTGCAGTTTCTTAATCTCAGAAGCTTTGTCCTCAGGCATTACTTCAGCAAGTACCCTATCAATCCCTGCTTCTTTTGCAATTGCTTCAGCTGTTCTTCGGTTGTCTCCGGTGAGCATCACAACTTCTATCCCCATTTTCCGGATTTTCTGAACGGCCTCTTTTGAGTTCTCCTTGATAGTGTCCGCAACGGCAACGATCCCGATAGCCGTTCTTTCCATTGCAACTATCATGGCAGTTTTACCCTCGGTTTCAAGTTTTTCCATATCCGTATTGATGGAAGAGATCTCAATACCATTGTCTTCCATTAGCTTGCGGGTTCCAAGCAACACTGTACTGCCGTTTATTACAGCTTCGATGCCTTGTCCTGCAATCGATCTGAAATTCTCTGTATTTCCAATGTCCAGCTGCTTCTCTTGAGCTGCCCTGACAATAGCCTCACCGAGAGGATGCTCCGATCCCTTCTCGGCAGTTGCTGCAATTACAAGCACTTCTTTCTCATCATGGCCTGCAGTAAGTACAATATCCGTAAGCTCAGGTTTACCCTTTGTGAGTGTGCCAGTCTTGTCAAAAACAATAGTATTTACTTTCTGGGTAAGTTCCAGAGCTTCTCCACCCTTGATCAGAATACCATTCTCTGCGCCTTTACCTGTACCCACCATGATAGCTGCAGGTGTGGCAAGCCCCACGGCACAAGGACAGGATATGACCAGCACTGTAATGGAAATAAGCAATGCAAAGAGGAAAGGACTAGTTATACCGGAAACTGATGTTACATCATATCTTTCGTATCCGATAAAGAACCAGAAGAAGAAGGCTGCAAGAGCAATAATATGTACAGCCATGATGAAGTTTCCTGCCACTACATCAGCGATCCGCTGGATGGGAGCCTTTGATGTCTGGGCATTCTCTACCAGCTCGATGATCTGTGCCAGGGCAGTGTCAGCACCAACTTTTGTAGCCCTGAACTGCAGGTAACCGCTCTTGTTAATAGTTGCTCCGATGACAGTGTCTCCAACTGCTTTCTCCACAGGGATGCTCTCCCCGGTTATCATGGATTCATCGACAGCTGATCCTCCCTGTACTACTACACCATCCACAGGCAGTTTTTCTCCAGGTCTGACCACCACTATGTCTCCTACCTGCACATCTTCCACAGGGACTTCTTTCTCTTCTTCTCCAACAAGTACACGTGCAGTTTTAGCCTGTAAACCTATGAGTTTTTTGATGGACTCTGATGTCCTGCCCTTTGCCCTGGCTTCCAGATATCTGCCCAGGACTATAAAAGCGATAAGCATGACAGCAGTATCATAATAAATATGGTGATACCCTGGTCCTAGGTCTAGGAATGAGGATGCTACACTGATCACATAAGCTGCTCCGGTACCTGTCGCAATGAGCAGGTTCATGTCTGTGACACCATGTTTGAGGCCTTTGTACGTGCCTTCAAAAAACTGCCTGCCAGGAAATACCATCACTATTGTGGTAAGAAGGAACAGAACAATGTTGTTTGTCAGGATATCCGGTACAAAGGAAAGCAATTGCGGAAATCCCATTTTCATGCTACCAAGCATTACCGGGATAACCATGCCGCCAGCTATGAGGAGGTTCTGTTTTTGCTGTCTGATCTCTTCTTCCCTTTCCTTGCGTTCTCTGTCTTCCAGAGTTTTCCTGTCCATATCCAGGGATGCTTTGTATCCGATGCCATCAACGGCTGCCTTCATCTGCTCGGGAGAGACTAGAGAAGCATTGTATTCCACATATGCCTTCCCAAGAGAAACATTCACACTTACGGCTTCCACGCCATCAAGCTTTTTAAGGATCTTCTCAACATTAAGGGCACATGAAGCACATTTCATGCCGTCTATCTTAAGATTAAGGGTATCCCTTACAATTTTGTATCCAATGGATTCGATGGTAGCTTCCATCTCTTTCAGACTCACAAGTGCAGGGTCATACGAAACATGAGCCCTTGCCATTGGCAAATTCACAGAAGCAGAAGTTACGCCCTCCAGCTTTTTGAGGGCCCGTTCGATGTTAAGAGCACATGCAGAGCATTGCATCCCTGATACTTTCAGGGTGATGTCTTCAAGTTTACCCGGTTCGATATTTTTTATTACCTTTTCATCGTCATCGGGTATGGGCAAAGGGCATGCCTGCTGCTCATCAACTGCAGAACATTCCTCGCCAGTCTCATAACCTGCCGTCACCACTGCTTGCTTTATGGTCCCAAGGTCAGTTTTTGCCGGGTCAAAGTCAACTGTAGCACTTTCATCTTCCAGTTGCACATCTACGGAACTAACTCCGGCAACCTTGGAAATTGCATCTGTCACACGCTTGTGACAGTGCATACAGATCATGCCATAAACTTTAAATTTGGTTATCATGCAATCCTTAGTTGTATCTTAATTTACAACTTCATATCCTGCGTCTGTAACAGCCTTTTTTATCTTGTTGATATCAGTGTCAGCGACATCATATTCCACAGTTGCATTCTTATTTGCAAGGTCAACTTTCACGTTTTTTACTCCCTTTACTGCCTTTATGGCTTTCTCCACAGTTGCCTGACAGTGTCCACACATCATACCCTTTATGTTAATGGTTTCTTGTGTCATGATATCACCAATTTTATATTCGTGATCCATTAATGATTTGGTTGGCTGACTATAATATCCTTATGCAAGTATAGTAACTCAAAAGATCCTTGATCTTAAAAACTCTTAGATATTCTCAGCGCTAAAGGCGGTGGGGTTCTTTACGCATATACAAAAACATATTTCAAAGAAAACCACCTGAGAATAAGTAAAACTAAGATTATGCCTACAATAAGCAAGATTGCAGACTTCTTTATGGATTTATCTGACTCATTTTTGATCTGAACCATAATTACCAATCTTGCAGTTCAATTACTTCAATGATCTTTATAATTCCATATATTGCAATACATAACAAAATAAACAGAATAAATGCAAAGACCACGCTGCCAGGGAAAATGACTCCATTGATTAAAGCACCCATGAAGTCTGCCATTTTTAAATCACCTTTTGTATTTAGTGTTGATAAACAGTACAGTGTCTGAATATATAATCTTATTTCCTTGTACTGTAGGTAGTGAATACCCATTTTGAATACATGCCTATTTTATGCTGAGGAAAGGCTGTGGGCCAGATATCCAGGATGCATGGAGAGGTATTATAGTGAAGTTAAATGCAGGTGCAATCCCTTAGGAAGTCACAGGTTGGTTTTAGAGAAAAAAATCTGTGCCATACTCTGATTTATTCACCATGGACTTAAGTAGAAATGCAATAAACTAAAAAAATAGTAATTTATGCACTATCTGATAGACTCAAGTGCAGAACACTTGAAGCAATATAATTAAGATTTAAGTGTTTATCAAAATGGTATATTTCAGTTTATACAAAACAATTCATACAAACATTCTCCCCACCTCATTAAGGGAAACTCAATCCTCAAGCAAATATTCCTTTACTCCTTTCCAGATATATCCTTTTGCAAGATCCTCTACTGGAGCCAGTTGAATTCCTTGCATTCTATTTTCAAGATCTTTCAGATTATATCCTTCTTTTATTATGATGAATTTAAGTGTTCCCGCTTCAAGGGCTTGTCTTGGACATCCGTAAATGCATTTTAAACAAAGAATACATTTCTCTCCAAAAGCCGGTTTATCATCCATCATAATGATGTTGTTTGCTGAGCAGTTCTTTGCACACCAGCCACAACTATTGCAGTTTGTATTTACCCGAAGATTCCTGCCAAAGAATTTTGCTCCGTTTTTTTCCATTTCTCCGATTCTTGAGAATACACGGTCTATGAGCTTTGGTTTTGTCCTACAGATGACTCCTTTCAACAGATCGTCAACAATATGCTTTACCTTCAATGGCAGTATATCAACTAGTCTGATAGCTAGCCCATCATCAGTTTTTATGATCCAGTTTGAAGGCATTACGATCATTTTTTCATAAAATACTTTGTAGTTCTTCTTTTCCAGCTTTCTTATGGAACTTAAGCGGCATGCTGTATTGGGTGTTATTTCTCCTCCTCCGGAAACGGAGATAACCGCCACAGGAGTCTGCTTTTTGCCATCTAGACTATCAATCCACTGATACACAATCTTGGGAGCATTGCATGCATGTACGGCATACAGAAGTATCAGTAGATCTTCTTTTTCATCAGAGCAAATGTTTCCTTGTTTAATCTCAGACTTTATAACAGATATACCACGCCTAGTCAGTTCACTTTCAAAAGTGTCAGCAACCCTGGCCGTGCTTCCAGTGCCGGAAAAATAAGCAATTTTTACTGTCTTGATCTGGGATGATGTAGTCATAGACAGATTCCCTGTAAGACGAAAGTCAACACTTTGATCTACAATATATCTCTATGCATTCAACTCACTCTAATAGCTGCTTCTATAGCTTCCTTCCACAAGAGAAGATCTGCGCAGTTAAGTTCAATGTGAGCATTTTCTTTCATATTTCCTTTGAGGATAAGCTTACTTCGGCCTAAAACCCCTCCTCCTTTTATTTCAGTGCCTAGCGTCTGTTTCAAGCTTATTTCCCTTGAAATGCCTTCATTATCGATTTTTGATATTCTCTTATTTGTAAGCACTATGAACTCATTTTTTGTTCTTTCGAACTTTAGCAGGTGCTCCCCTCGTATGTATTCCTGCTGAAGGCATTGTAACATCTCTGCTGCCTGTTCTGGCTTTCTGGCCCGCATGCTCATAACCGTTATCTCTTTGCTTCCCATGACCAGATAAAAAGATGGTATTTCCTGCGCCCAGCCCAGCATATCCTTAACTTCCAGTGAACACAGGACATCTCTTCTTTTTGAGAGGAAACCAGTTGTATTTTTGATCAGAAAAATGCGCTTGTTGGTACAAGCCATTGAGACTCTCTCGCCTCTGAATATAACTTCTGTCTCTCCAAGTATTTTTTCTCCCTGCTTGAGAACAGTACCTTCAATGTTTACGAGTTCTTGATTTTCAGAAATTGGACGCTGCTGTAAATTTGTATCTAAGTTTTCAGGCATGTAATGGCTCAACATCTTCACAAGCAGCGGACCATCAAGAAGTTTCACATTATGTTCAGCAGCTTCTTTTTGCGCCTCCTTCGTAAAACCTGAAGTAGTGGCTATGATAACTCCATCAACATTATCTCTGTAGCGCAGACTGCTATATTCTCTTATCTCCTTAACGCCCACCGGTTCAGAATAGCGCTTGGCCTGTACGATCCAAGTATGGGATAGGCCAAAGTTCTCGATGGATATCAAAATATCCACCCCCATATCCCTTGATTTCTGAGTGACTTCTGATATGTATCCCATCTTTTTGAATAGATGGCCAAGAAGTTCTTCAAACTCATAGGGTTCCAGCCCTAGCAACCTTTCAATTGTCCAAGTGCCCATAAAATAAACCATCTAATAGATTAATATAACATAAATATGGAAGTATGTAATTCTCATTACGTCATTCTGATTTATATTCCTGCCTCGGTCTAGTATTGATAATTTTTCTCTCTATAGCTACCTAAAGTGGTCATCATCTTAAATTTGATTATGTTCCATATATCAACTCCTAAAATTCAATATACGAGATTGCATGTAGTATTGGGTATAATATATTTGCAGTAATATAACCTTTAGTAATTGAAGCGATTGTATGCTTACATTACTCTCATCGATCGGAGGTATGATCATATCTACGAAGCTTCATTATTTTGTGTTTCAGGGTGTGGCAATTATTAGTAAAGCCATGTTTGTAGGGTGGTTATGTGTGAAGAAAATAGAAACTGGCAGCGTACTAAAATACTATATATGTGCTGTATAATTGAAGGGAAGTTTGGCAACGACAATTGTTGTAGATAAAAGTCCACTGGAAATCCCAGGATACTGGGTACCCAGAAAGATACAATACGGTAGATCAATATCACCACTACTGTGATAGGAATTGGCACTCCTATGACGTTATAATGTGCGGCCATCGACCCCTCAACTATCCCTACTCCACCTGGGATTTACCTTGTTCTCATGAGGATTCTGTCTGGAGAATACTTAGCCATTATGTATACAAAGCAAAAGAGAAAAGAGGTATCTCAGACCTTAAAATAATTGGAGTAGACGAGATTACTGTAAAAAAAGGTCATAACTACATCACTTTGATTTATGGCATGGATGAAGCAAGAGTCATATATATTGAAAATGGAAAAGATTCAGTGACAAAAGTAATCAAAAAACATGCGCAGGGAATTCTTGAAGCGATGAAGAATGATCCCAACAATGGAGTTGCAGAGGGATTGAACAATAAAATTAAAACTGCAATTGATTGTACTATTGGTTAAACGTTTTGATGATTTACACCTTCTAGCATTCAATAACTAAGAAACTAAGGCTTTATCTATTAATTAGGTTCCTTTCTTCCAGCCTTTCATATCTACAATACTTTTAGGAAGAGTTATAGTTAACCTTCCTGCACTTTTCTGAACCTTTTCTTTGGACATGAAAACCATCTTAATCTATACATTAATTTTAATATTATAGATAGAGATGATGCGCTTGATTAAAACAAGAATAACAAAAAATAATTGTAAGTGTAACCTGAGCATTTGCTCAGTGTTATTTTAGGAAGCCTTTACGTGAAAGCCAGTCTACCTGTGGCCTTGTGTATTTCCAGATAACATCGGCTTTTGAATTCTGTATTTCCCATGGAGTAGCAATGACCAGATCTCCTTCTTTTACCCACATACTTTTTTTCTTTGATCCTGGGATTCTCCCCATGCGTACAATTCCATCCATACATTGCAGTCTTACCCGGTTAGCTCCAAGCAAGCTGGAAACTGTAGCAAATACTTCATTATCTCGTTCGCGAGGGGTGCGCACTTTGAAGACCTGGTCTGGACTGCTACTTCCACTTTGCGAATTTTTCTTCCTAGTATTGCTTCTATAATTTGCCAAACTAATTCCACCTTTTTTTACATTTATATCGAATAGCACTACACTCTACTTAATAAAGTAAGAAGGGTTACAGGCCTGTCAAAAATACTTCAAAAACATTGCCTATAAAAACTTCTGAGCTTAGTCGCCTTCAGAACAAAACCATACATTACATTTAGAAAAAGTAAATCTTCAATGATAATTATACAACTTTACTCTGCTCTTATATATAGTGGACTAAACTATATAAGTTGAACGCATAAGCAGGCTGGCAATAGTTAAATAAGCCCTCTTGCTTATCGACATGAAAGCTTATTCTGTCATCTAATTAAAAACCACTATTTCAAGAACAATATCTATATATCCATATATAGCAACCAAGGAGAGGTCCTCATTAAAATAAAGATACCTTATGGCCAGGAATATGTTGACCTGGATGTTACCGTTCCTCATGAAATCATTGTTCCGAAAAATGTAAAGGTCGGTAATGAATCCGAAATTATAAAACAGGCTCTGGAAGAGCCCATAGGAATGGACTCTTTTGCCATTTTCGCACGCAAGAGCAATAAATTACTGATCCTTGTGAACGATGCTACTAGGCCTACCCCTACCTCAAAGGTGCTGAAAGAACTCTATCCTCTTTTAAAGGGTCATCCAGACGTAAAATTCCTAATAGCCACCGGAGCACACAGAGGGCCCACAGAAGAAGAACTGAGATATATTTTTGCTGAGTTCCTTGACGAATTCCGTAGCAAGATACACGTGCATGATGCACGCATGGATGAAGATATGACATACCTCGGAGAATCAAGCAATGGGACCGAGATGCATCTAAATAAACTTGTCACAGAAACGAAAAATATCCTGGTAATAGGAAGTGTGGAACCACACTATTTTGCAGGCTATACCGGTGGTAGAAAATCTTTCCTTCCGGGGGTTGCTGCCTACAGAACCATCGAAATGAATCATATGCATGCTCTTTCCGATATGGCCGCACCACTTGCACTGCAGGGAAATCCGGTAGCAGAGGATATGGAAGACGCTATGAAAGTGTTGAAGGACTTACATGTATTTTCCATACAAACCGTCCTTACAGCAGATCATGGATTATATGCAATGATTGCTGGAGATCTCAAACTATCGTTTGAATTGGCAGTGAAAAAAGCAAATGAGGTTTTCTGTCCATCGTGTAACAGAAGAGGAAACATTGTGCTCACCGTAGCTCCATATCCCATGGACATTGATCTATACCAGTCCCAGAAAGCTTTGGAAAACGGCAAGCTTGCACTAGAACACGGTGGTATAATAATACTTGTTTCCAAATGCAGAGATGGAATAGGGGATGACACTTTCCTTAAACTGCTTTGCTGTGCCCAGACTTCCGAAGATGTGATGCAGAAAATATCTGAAGGCTATAAGCTTGGTTACCATAAAGCTGCAAAGATGGTACAGATAGGAATGCATGCACAGATGTGGGCTGTTTCGGACCTTGACACTGATACCTTAAAAAAGGCAAGACTTAAGCCGCACACGGACCTGCAGGAAACTTTCGACAAGGCTATAGCTGCCACCCGCGCTGCAGGTAAAGAGCCTTATGTTGTAATTCTGCCACAGGGTAGCCTTACAGTGCCTCTTGTAAAATGACGGAACTTATCTGATTTCTCAGTTCTTGAGAAGATGGTAATTCCTATCGATTTTTTTTAATTGTCCAATTTTAGGTTACTTGGAAAGAGTAAAAATTATTTAAAGTAGATAATACTTTGAACTCTTATTTTTAAGTGCATTTTAAAGTCAAAGGAAACTTAGATATTGAAAATAGGAATACTACGGTAGTTTTATATATATTGAAAGTACACAAGATTATAGATTGGGTAACTAGAATCAAATATAAGTTATATCAATCTATAAAGTCTGCTAATGGCTTTAAATGCTGAATGCAGTATGAATTCTGCTAAAAGCCTTGTACAGCCTGTTGAATTGCCTCAAAATATCATGTAATGGGCAAAATGGTATTTCTCCAGTTGGAGGTGAGATGAATGGCAAAGAAAGAAGAGCAGAAGAAGGGAGCAAAAGCACCTGAACCAGCAAAAGGAGCTGCAAAGGCACCTGCTAAAGGCCAGAAAAAGAAATAAGTAGATTCAATAATCTGTTTTTTATAAGGGGGTAAAACCTCCTCATTTTGTTTTTTGTTCATGCATTTTTCGAGGCTACTTTATATACATGAGTTCTGTTATTCTACACATCTAAATCAATAACGTAGTTTTGCTTATCCCCTTATCTATTACATAGCAGTGGGTTTGCATTCGAGAAATGTTGCAGGATCAAAGTGAGTATATGACAAAATTTGAAAATTTCAAAGCATTCAATATATCCCAGGGCATGTTAGATGTTCTGGAAAAAAAAGGTTTCTTCAAACCCACTCCTATCCAGGTACAAGTGATTCCCCTCCTTATGAAGGGAGACCGTGATATCATCGGCCAAGCGCAAACCGGCACCGGAAAAACCGCTGCATTCGGCATTCCCATCATTGAGAAATTGACTGAGAATAAAGGCTCCATACAGGTTTTAGTCTTGACACCCACAAGAGAGCTGGCACTTCAGGTATCTGAAGAACTTGAGTCTCTCAAAGGAGATAAAAACATAACCATCGTGGCTTTGTACGGTGGCCAACCAATCAAACAGCAGCTGAAGACATTAACATCCGGTACCGACATAATAGTAGGTACTCCGGGAAGAATCATCGATCACCTGCAAAAAGAGAACGTAAAACTGAACTCTATCTCCTATCTTGTACTTGACGAAGCCGATGAGATGCTTAACATGGGTTTCATAGAAGATGTGAAGGAGATCTTCAAGAGTACAAATGAGAACAAGCAAATGCTGCTGTTCTCAGCAACTATGCCCACGCCCATCCTCAAACTCGCTAAAAAGCACATGCGAAACCATGATTATGTTTCAGTGTCTCAGGAAGACCTTATTGCGGAGTTCACTGATCAAGTTTATTATGAGCTTGCAGAGAATCAAAAATTCGAAGCTCTGTGCAGACTGATAGATATCAATGATGGTTTTTACGGACTTATTTTCTGTAATACCAAAAGCGATACCCTTGAGATCTCACAGAAGCTTGGTGAAAGAGGCTATGCCGCTGACGCTCTCAATGGGGACCTTACTCAGGACCAAAGAGAAAATATCCTTAAAAAATTCAGAAATAAGGGACTCAATATTCTTGTGGCCACAGATGTAGCTGCAAGGGGAATCGATGTTGTAGAACTTACACATGTGATTAATTATTCATTACCGCAGGATGCAGAATCGTATATTCACAGGATAGGACGTACAGGAAGAGCAGGAAAACAGGGTACTGCAATCACTTTTATTACTCCGGCTGATTCAAGAAGGTTTGAATCGTTCGTAAGGGCTGCAAATGCTGAGGTCAGGCAGGAAAAAATACCATCTGCAAAAGAGGTTGTTACTGCCCGTACTAAAAATTTTAAAAGGGATGTAGGGCAAATAATCAGATCTGGGGAATACCAGGATTTCTTGAAGATGGCAAATGAATTGATGGACAGACAACAAGCAAATGCTGTGGTCGCATCCCTCCTTAAATATTATTTCCAGGACACTTTGAAGGAAGAGCATTATCCTGAATTAGATGCCGGTATTTCTAAAAATGATCTGGGAAAGGTACGGCTTTTTGTAGCCATAGGAGGGTATGAAGGCATGACTCCTGAGAAAATGCCAGATTTCCTCAGCAGGGAATCCGGGATAAATGATCTGGAACTTGAGACCATTGAAGTTTTTTCAAAGTTCTCTTTTATCACAGTTTCCCAAAATCAAGCTGATATGCTGCTTAAAAGATTTGCAGATATGAGAAAAAGGAACCGGCCCTTTGTGGAGCTAGCAATGAACAGTAATGTAAGGGAAAACAGGAAGGGATAACTGGCTACACATCAAACCGAGTTCGATGTATATATAAACATGTCCCAAAAAGCATATCTTGAACTGATCAGTGGCAGCATTCTCTTTGGAATGGTGGGCATATTCCTTGCAAACATACATGGGATGTCCACAGGCAGTATTATTTTCTACAAGCATTTTGCAGGGATCATTTTCCTTGCTATTTATTTTTTGATGACTGGCGGTATAAAACTACTTCGGCCGACAAAGAGAAAAAGTTACCTATTGCTGCTGGGACTGTTCAACACATTCACTATCTTTGCGTATTTTATATGCATTCAGTACACTACTTTATCTGTTGCAATACTTCTGCTTTACACAGCTCCCATGTACGTAACATTGCTTTCGCCAGCGTTCCTAAAGGAAAAGGTCAGAATAGAAGGAATAGTTGCATTATTGTTATCTTTGACAGGCATTCTGTTCATAGTTGATCCTGCTGGCATGGCATCACAACTGAATTTTGGAGGAAAAAACTTCATAGGAATCATTGCAGGCATTGTTTCTGGCATGTGTTTTGCGGGAGTTATCATTACTGTAAGGTACCTAAAGGATGATTATACAGGCCCTGCACAGTTATTCTGGTCAACTTTCATTGGTATATTGATGCTTGCTCCTGCTGCATTTGATGTTACTCTGCCTACACTTGTAGAAAATATGACCGTGATAGTGCTTTTTGCATTTGTAAACACAGCAGTTGCTTCGATACTATATATCAAGGGGATATCCAAACTGCCAGCCCAGACAAGCAGCATAATTGCCCTTATGGAACCAGTAAGCGTTATTTTCTTCGACCATGTACTTTTGCATACTCCTATCTTCTTTAATACAATGACTGGGTGTTTGTTTATTCTGTTGGGAGCTGCATTGGCGTCTGTCAGGAATTTACCCTTGGCAGCAAATGAAAATATGTAATATATTGCTCAAAATCTGGATGAGATAACGGTAGGCAAACCCTCGGCATTTGAGAATCATCTTGTAAGAAATGAAGGAGTCTCATTCCCATAAAGTCTAAATTCACATGGTAATTGGAGAGGACCGAATGTCCTCAAAGCTATTTCTTTTCTTATAAAGAAGCCAGGTTCTTAACAACAATCCTGCTCAGTTTTTCTGTTGCCAACACCAAGTACAACAATTTTTGTTTCCATTGGTGTTTTCCATCCCACGGGGATAATTTCCTCTTTTTGAACATCTATTTTGATATGGCTTGAATCAAGCCCGGCTTCTTTCATATAACTGTGAACTGTAGTTTCCCCCAGAGTAACTGCATAGTTAAGCGCATCCTTGTATTCATAAAAGTTAGTTTTACCATGCTCTGAAAACACAAAGAATTCCCAATCAGGAGCAGCCATAGATGCGGGTCTTATAAGCACTTCGAATCTTCGGATTCCTTTTGCAGCCAGTGCACCGGCAGCATTCCCTACGTTTGAATACTCCGGAAGGATAATTTCGGCATCCAGTATTTCTTTCATATTCTCTACAAAAGCAGATACAGGTCCTCCTATCAATACAACAGGAACCTCTACTTTGAACTTTGCAGGGGAGTGAATATCAAATATTTTTCTTATTTCTTTTTTCTCTATTCCTTCAAGGAAGAATGATATGAGGTCACATGCCATATTCTTTGCAAATTCTACCTTAATATACCTTGCAAATTCATATCTGTCCATGTCCACTAATGAACCAAGCAGGTTAGCCCCGATATTTGCAGCTTCAACATTTCTTTCCGTGTACTCTCCCAACACATGCAAAGCATCTGTGAGTGTAAAACCAATTGGCTGTATGAGTCTCTTTTGAATAAGACTATCCAGTACACTGCTGGAAGGATATTTTTTGATGCGGTTGAATATTTCCGTTATCGACGTGGGATGCTTTTTTATAGCATCGAGTACCTTTTTTTCCTCTTCACTGATATTCATTACTTCATAGTCTGTTCTCAGGTAGAATTTTGTAGGCTGATAGTTAGCCCCTAGCTGTATTTTTGTGGGAATTGGGTTTGTTTTGAGCAGCTCAATAAAATCAGGATAGAGTACAGCAGCCCGACACAGTGGGATAACCCTTCTGGGACCTATGTGGATATCGCTTCCTTTGACCCATACATGGCTGTCTCCTCCCATTGCAGATGTTTCCATCTTTATTGCTTTGACCCTGGTTTTCCATCCGCCTACAACAGCACCTGAATCACTCATATCGGGAACACCGTTGTATGTAACTGAAATGTCTGTGCTGGTCCCCCCTACATCTATGACGGCACAGGTTTCCTTTTTCGCAAGGAATGAAGCTCCTACAAGACTTCCGGCAGGACCTGAAAAGATTGACTCAATAGGTTTTTTTAGTGCGCTCTGAATGCCTATAACAGATCCGTCACATTTTAGCATAAATATTTTTGCATCAATGCTCCTTGACTTTATTTCTGCTTCAACGTTTTTCATGAATCTTTCTGTTACAGGTATCAATTGTGCATTAAGAAATGCTGTCACTGCTCTTTCAAAAGCTCCAAGATCCTGGGAAAGTTCATGACTACAAACCACAGGTAGACCTGTAAGTTCCCTGATGATTTCCTTTGCCATCAATTCATGTTCGTGGTTCCTGATACTGAAGTATGAAGATATAGCAAAAGCTGATACCTGATCTTTTACCTGCTGGGCAAATTCACTGATGGAATCAATATCCAGGCTGTTAGTTTCAACACCATTGTGATCATGACCACCACTGACCTGTATGAAATGTTTAGTTGGAAGTTCTTGTTTGACCTCATATTTCCCAATAAGTATTAAGGCAACAGGGAAACCAGTGCCTTCCAATATACTGTTTGTAGAAAGAGTTGTGGATACTGACACAATTTTTACATTTTTAAGATATGTAGGGTCCAATCCGTCAATTGATTGTTTAATCCCGTCTAGCGGGTCCGGGTAGCTTGTTAATGCTTTATTTGATTGTATAATGATATTGTCTTCATCCCTTAGAAGAACCGCATCAGTATACGTTCCTCCTGCATCTATACCAAGGCTATAACTCATTTTTGCAAACTCCTTTGATTATATAGGTGATTTGTCAGAGTGTTGTAAAAACATAGTATATGTATTTTTCCATTAGCTAATTCACACCGTTAATACATAAATCAATAACAATAAGCCTCTTTATATTATTCTAACATGAGTGATAAATATGCAAGGGCAAAAAATATATATAGTAAATAATTTGCCCCCCTATGGGGGACAAAAAAAGATGAAACACATTAATAGAAATATGCCATAATAAAATTTAAAATAAAATCTAGAATTATCCAAAAATCATATCGTTGGAATCACAACTGCTTAAGGAAGAAAACCCACGGCATTAGCCGTAGGTAGCTGAAATCAAATCTCTTCGATAGTAATGTTCTCTTTTTCCATCTCAACAATAAGAACTTCTAATTCCTTCATTTCCTTATCCATATCCTGTATCTCAGTATCAGTTATACTTGCATTACCTTCTGCCAGTATTGCATCAGCAGTTGCAGTGTCATTAGCAGGCGATATCTCTGACGTAAGTTCAGAGGAAGTATCCTTTTTATCGGTACACCCGGAAAGTACAAGGCCACAGATGACTATAGCCAAAACACAAATATTGGAATACTTCATCTCTTAATCCTCCTGTGAATTATCTTCTTCGGAAAGAGTATCAAATTGAGAAGTCCATTGCTTACTCACTTCATCCATACCTGCAGTATATGTACCCTTTCCTGAAAGTACTGCATTTCCGGTGCCTTTTACTTCCAGATCAAGATCATTCCCTCTTACCATGATCGTAAGCCTGCTACCTGATATACTGACCTTACCGGTAAGATCAGAATATACAAGTGCTCTTTTAGGTTCATCAGCCAGAGAATTATCCAATTTGAGCACAATTGCAGATTCATCGTTAGTGATAGTTATTTTTGCATCGCCTGCAAGATCTTTGATCACAAGCTGTGAATCAGTTATTGTCATCTCTGCGTCCAAATTGCCTGAAAGCACAGCAGTACCATTACCTTTAGCAAGAAGTACGTCACTTCCATTAAGGGAAACTAATCCATGTCTGTATGTTTTAAGCATTTGAGAAATCTCAGCAAGCACAGAATTTGCATCTTTCAAATTTTCTGCTGAGGCACTCCAGTATTCATGTGCATTCTCATCACCATTCTGATATGTTTCTCTTGCACGTTCCCTATTTTGCTGGGCTTGTTCTATAAAACCATTGTATTCCTGAAGCATTGCTTCAAGTTCTGTTGTATTTTCACCCTGTTTCCGGAGTGTTGCTACCTCATTTGAAAGACGTTCTGAAAGGAACACAGATTTATTCAAATAGAGAACTACCTTATCATCTACAAATTTTGTTCTGGTTTTGTAGGCATCTTTTACTGCATCTTTCCAGATATCACGAATAGTTCTGGCAGACTCCGCAAGTTCCTTTGTTGTTGTAGCATTCCCTATATTATCTTTTTCAGCATTTAATTTAAAGATGTATCCATCTATATCGGCAATGACCTCATCCGCATCTACTCTTTCAAAGGCATCGACATTTTCTTTCAGATCTTCTAAATTGGATATAGTATAATTAACAGTTTCAAGCAAGTATTCCTGTTTTACTTCAAATACTTCCTTTGAAGAACCATTGATCTTGCCACTGTTTATGTTGGCATTGATCTGCTGCAGTTTATCCTTTGCAGCAAAATACTCTTCCTTTGTTTCTCTCAATTGTACAGTGAATCTGCCACCTGTGCTATTATTGCCACTCAGTGATACTTGGTTTTGTTCTTCTTCTTGATCTTGATTTTTTGATTCTTTCAACAAGCTTGTGGTAGCTTTATTTTTATCATCAACATCTTTCGAATTTGCAGCAAAGGCACTGGTTGAGACAAGACTTGTCAACATCAGCACAATAGCGATATAAGTAACTAGTTTCATGATCTTCGTTTTTATCCCTTCCTGTACATGTAGAATTATATTATACAATATTATATTTGGTATTTAAACGATTTATAAATAGTGGCTATGTAGAAATCAAATTTGGTAAAAACTTTATACAGAGCAAAAATAACTGCATTCTAAGTTCTTTAATGATTAGTTTTTGCCACTGAGATAGTTGTAGTCATAGTCTTTAGGTATGCATTCTTTTGCATTTACACACTGACCATCATGCAGACAGTTTCCGTCATATGGACAAACTTCAGTATTGAAACAATCTCCAATACAGATACAGTCCTCATTGTTTTTGAACATCTTTCCGTTTCCTTCTTCAGCCTTTGCAGATACTGCTCCTATTGCCAATATACTTACTACAAGGACTGCTATAGAAACATAAGCAATTTTTCGTATATTTTTCATTTTGTATCTCTCCTTTTTACTAGACGCTTTTCGTCAAACATCTTGTAAGCATATTCAAATAAATAGATACTTTACTTTATTACTATATTTACTTTACACAAATGGAATTAAAAGGTTAATTTTACTTTATTTTGCCAAAATAAGCTTTAAAATTACTTTGAAATTCATATGTGCAGAGTGAAGTTTATACCACAAAAAAATGAAGAAAATACAAAATCCATATAATGCAGTAAACTAACTCTATAAAGGACTACTTCTGATTAAAAAATGAATGATTGCTCAATTATTACATTTTTTGATAAGTTTCGATGTACTCTTCATGGAACATCCTCACAATCAGCAGGAAATATGATAGTAAAAGCGGTCCCACTACTAACCCTATAAGACCGAATAGATTGATCCCGATAATAATTCCCAGTAAGGAAGTCAGAGGATGCAGGGAGCCAAGTTTTTTCTGGACAAAAGGTCTTACGACGTTGTCTATGGAACTTATGAAGATTCCTGCAACGAGGATGCCCACCGCAGCAAAGTAATCTTGCTGTATCAGCTGGATGATGGCCGCAGGAGCCCATACGACAGTTGCGCCTACTATGGGAACGAAGGAGAGAATTGCAGCAACCGCACCCCAGAGAATGGCACCCTGTATACCCAACAGGAAAAAGGCTACAGCGAGCAGCCCTCCCTGCATAATACCCATGATAAGAGATGAAACAAGGGTGGTTTTGACTATTGACCTGAACTCTTGCAGCAGTTTGTCGGAATTTTCCTTGTTGAAGGGAATAGCTAAATATAGACTCTTCGCAAAATCCGAATCTTCTCCAGTTAATAAGTAGTATAACAGAAAATACATTATAGTAAATTCCAGAAAACGCTGGCCCAGACTTTGTACTGCACTAAGCAACACCATACTACTGTAATTGGCAATATAAGAAGCCATCTCTACAACTTTTGTCTTTATATCAATGTTTATTGGCAATTGTTCCAGATGCAGGTTCTCCAGGAAAGTGTTCACAACTCCGGCATAGATGGGAATGTTGTTAATATATTGCAAGGAATTCTGTAGTTCCGTGGCTATAGTCGAGATCAGGAAATACAAAGGTACCAATATGAGAAGGAAAGAGAGGGCAATAGTCATAAGGGCAGAAATGCCTTTTGGTAAATGGCCCCTTCTGACCATGAACTGATATGTGGGACGCAGGATGACGTAAAGGATGAATGCTCCCAGTAATGCATTGATGTATGGCAAGAGAGCATCTGTAAGCACGGCTGCAAGCACAACCAGTAACAAAAGTGCCATTGCCATCTTAAAGGAGCGTTCCATAGTTGATATTATGCATCAATAGTATAAATTAGTAACAGTTGATCTTAAATAATTTGACTTAGATCCTTTGGGACATAATAGAACACGGGAATGCAGAAGCTCTGCTACTCCCGATAAATGGTATTTATTTGCTTTTTTCTTCTGTTTCCAGCACTTTCATGGTGATATTCATGATGGAATCTGGATTAAGGGAAATAGAATCTATGCCTTCCCTTACAAGGAACTCGGCAAATTCAGGATAATCACTAGGTGCCTGGCCGCAGAGGCCGCTGTGCTTACCATTGCGTTTAGCCCCCTCTATCGCCATGGATACTATTTTCATAACACCTGGATCTCGTTCATCGAAGGAGGATGCGAGGATCTCCGAATCCCTATCCACTCCCAGGGTAAGCTGTGTGAGATCATTGGAGCCTATTGAAAAACCGTCAAAATACTTGCTGAACTCGTCCACAAGGAGGACGTTGTTCGGGATCTCACACATCACATAGACCCGTAGGTCATTCTCTCCTCTCTTAAGTCCATTCTTTTCCATCTCTGCGATAACTTTCTTTGCCTCTTCAACCCGGCGGCAGAAGGGTATCATCAGGATGAGGTTCTTAAGACCCATTTCATCCCGTACTTTCTTCATCGCCTGACATTCCAGAGCAAAGCCTTCACGGTACCTGTCGTCATAGTATCGGGAAGCGCCCCTAAATCCCAGCATGGGGTTGTTTTCTTCTATCTCGAAGTACTTACCTCCCAGTAGACTCGCGTATTCGTTGGACTTGAAGTCACTCATGCGCACTATCACTGGCTTCGGATAAAAGGCCGCAGCGATCGTGCCCACTCCCTGGGCCAGCTTTTCAACAAAATAATCTGTCATACTGCCATAGCCCCGGGTCAGTTGCTTGATATTGGAAAGTGTAGTTTCGTCCTTTACTTTTTCGGGATGTACCAGAGCCATGGGGTGAACCTTGATGTAGCTGGTGATTATAAACTCCAGCCGTGCCAGTCCTATACCATCGTTTGGGATCATGGAAAGGGAAAAGGCTTCTTCAGGATTACCGAGGTTCATCATTATTTCGGTTTTGGGACGCTTGAGACCTTTTAGATCCACTGTTTCTACATGGAAAGGCAGAATGCCTTCGTATACCCTGCCCACATCTCCTTCTGCACAGCTTACGGTTGCTTCTGTACTTGTACTGAGTTTTTCAGTTGCATTTTCCGTACCAACCACTGCAGGGATACCTAACTCTCGGCTCACAATGGCTGCATGGCATGTTCTGCCACCTTTATTAGTGACTATGGCAGCTGCTGTCTTCATGACCGGTTCCCAGTCAGGAGTGGTGGTATCGGCTACAAGTATCTCACCTGGATGGAAATTGGGAAGCTGGGAGACCTCAGTGATGACATGGGCTTTGCCGGATGCTATCTTGCTTCCCACGCTCCTGCCTTCAGCAAGTACTGTGCTGTGCTGGTCCAGATAATAGGTTTCCAAGACGTCCCGTAACCTATGAGCCTGTACCGTTTCCGGTCTGGCTTGTACTATGAATAACTCACCTGTCATACCATCCTTGGCCCATTCTATATCCATAGGAATGAGCTTGCCTGATTTGTCTGAATAATAGTCTTCTATAGTGACAGCATACTTGGCCAGGGTTAGTATTTCCTCATTGTTTATGCAATACCTGCGCCTGTCTGATTCAGGGACATCTATATTGCGAGTCTGGATTTTGGAATCCCCAACACCATAGATCATTTTTATGTCCTTGCTGCCCAGCTTTTTCTGGACAATGGGCTTGTAACCTGCTTTAAGCGTGGGCTTGAATACGTAGAACTCATCGGGATTAACGGCTCCTTGAACAATATTCTCACCCAGGCCATAAGCACCTGTAATGAAAACCACATCATTAAAACCGCTCTCCGTATCAAGAGTGAATATCACGCCACTGGAAGCAAGGTCCGAGCGTACCATCTTCATAACACCAATGGAAAGGCCAACCTTGAAATGATCAAAGTTATTTGTGACGCGGTAAGATATGGCCCGGTCGGTGAACAGGGAAGCAAAACAGCGGATACATGCGATCTTCAGGGCTGGATAGCCATGCACATTAAGATATGTTTCCTGCTGACCGGCGAAAGAAGCAAAGGGAAGGTCTTCGGCAGTGGCTGAACTGCGGACTGCAACATCTGTATCAGGACCATACTCTTGGCAAAGCTTGTCGTAGGATGATTTAATTTCTGCCCAGAGGTCATCAGGAAGCCCAGCTTCTAAAATAATATCCCTTGCTTTGCGGCCTCTTATGGACAAGTCCTTTACGTTAGAAGTATCGAGCCCTTTCATGGTATTTTTCAGGGCATCGACAGCGCCTGCGGCCTGTAGCATATACCAGTACGCATCTGCGGTAATGGCGAAACCGTTTGGAACTTTGATTCCTGAGCTTTGCAATTCCCTATACATTTCTCCTATTGAGGCATTTTTGCCTCCGACAGACGGTATATCCTGTATCCTTATTTCCTCAAACCAGCGAATGTATCTTACACTAGACTTCATATTCATGAAATTCCCCCTCCACTATTCTTAGTCTATAATAGGCTGGCTCCCTGCGATAAATATTTATTCCTTAATTTGAACATAGGGTTTTAGGGACATAATACATGCCTTATGTGCAGGTACTGATGATGCTAGTGTTTAATACTAATATTTACCTGCATGTCTGCGTGTGAGGACGAGATGGACGCATACATTTGACTGTGGCGTATACTTATCCGTCCATGGTACAGCATGCAGATAACAGATTTGCACAACATTAAAACTTCATAACAGTGATCATATGAGTTCAGAACTTGAAGATAAAAAAATACTGATGGTAGTTGCCCAGGATAACTTCAGAGATGAAGAGTACTTTGAACCAAGAGATGTCCTGGAAGACGCAGGGGTGAGTATTACGGTTGCCAGCAACAGCACAAAGGAGGCTCACGGCGCGCTTGGAGGCAAAATTAAACCAGATATCACCATAAAAGATGCCATCATGGCTGAATTTGACGGGCTCGTCATTGCAGGTGGCGGCGGTTCAAGGGAACACCTCTGGCCTAGCAAAGATTTACAAAGGCTTGTAAAGGATGCTTTCGATCAGGATAAGGTACTAGCCGCTATATGCGTGTCACCTGTGGTACTTGCAAGGGCGAAGGTCCTGGAAGACAGGGATTGTACGGTTTTCAAGGATAAGGAATGCATTGCAGAGATCGAGAAGTATGGTGGCCTTTACATGGATAAGGATATAGTGGTGGACGGGAACATTGTTACCGCAAGAGACCCGAAGGCTGCCGAAAAGTTCGGACATGCAATTGTAGACCTGCTTGCAGCAGAAGAATGAAGGTAATCATTTTTGATTACCTATTATTAATATTTATTTGCCATTTTTCTTTCTTTAATTAGTGTTCATTTAGCATTTATATTCAGCCTGTAATATAGTTTAGTTACAACACTCATGCGTCGACCTGCATAAGGTCTTCTGCGATGTGCACTTCTGCGGGGAAGACAGTGCGTATGTGATCTATTGCTTCCTGCTCATGTCCCTGCATGTGCGGGTATAGATGTGTCAGATAAAGCCTGTCCACATTCAGGGGGTGTTTTGAGATGTGGGCTGTGAGCATATCCGGGGTGGTGTGGTTGTCTACTTCAAATCCCAGGGGGAAGGAGCATTCGTATACCAGGACATGCGCTCCCTGAGCAAGCTGGGTAAGGCTGTCACAGGGTTCTGTGTCGCCAGTGTACACGGCGATCCTGTCAGCGTGTTCTACTCTGTAACCAATTGTTGTCACACTATGGCACCCGTGTGCGGTGCGTATGGTGCAGTCTGCCACATTTACAACATCGCTCCCTGAAAGTTCGGTGATCTCTACCTGAAGCTTGCCCTGAAGGTATGGGTAAAGTGCCATGAGCTTGCTGAACCATTCCACTGTCCCAACAGGACCGTAGATGTGCACCTGCGTGAGCCCTACGAGCCAGTTGGCCTTGATAAGCCCTAGAAGATCGGAGACATGATCCAGGTGCAGATGTGTCAGGAAGATAGTGTCTATATCCCGGTGGTCATATCCGCTTTCGTAAATCCGTTGCAGTATACCGCATCCGCAGTCAAAGAGCAGTGGTTTTTTCTTCCCGCCAACCATTACTTCCATGATAAGCCCGGACTGTGCCCTTGCCTGTGGGATGCCTGTCCCTGTGCCTAAGAACGTGATCTTCATAGATAGAAGAATAAGGCTTAAGTAACTTAACTTTAATTATGGGGTAGGTCCATACTGGGATAAATCCACAACAACTATTCTTCATGCGAGGGTTGCCCAGCTGGTCAAAGGCGCCAGACTTAAGATCTGGTATCGAAGGATTTCGTGGGTTCAAATCCCACCCCTCGCATAAATTTTAAGGGATATAGTTAACGAGAAAAAACAGAACTGTTAAACTTTTTTAATTCTATGTTTTGTTACCTTTACTCTCAAATAGAAAAACGAAAAACATAACTTATGCTATTTATTTATATTAGTCACCATTTTTAAACATTTCATCTTTCCATAACAAATTTTTGATTATACGACAAATCGAAGAAATGAAAAAATATAAAGAATAATACAGTCCTCAAGATAAAGACGTATTATTCAATCAAATTCTTTATATTAAGATATGCTCGTCCATTTTGTAACTCAGTATTTGAGCTTTCCTTTAATTTTTCAAGTGCTTGTTTCAATATAGCATTGGACAAATTATCTGCTAATTTAGAGACTACATTTTTAAATCTAAATGCTCTTGAGTTATCTTGGAATATAACAGTAAATTCTTTGTCTTTTAATAGCCTTAATAATTCCCTAATTTCGGTCTCATCAAACCTATCAATCATTTGATCATAATAAGGTTCAGCAGAATATGAAGGTCCATACGAATTACCTAATTTGCAAGTTAAAATGGATGATACATATAATGGTCGGACATTTTCGGGTATATTATAATTGTCACGTATATAGTTATAGATTATTTTCGCATGTGGTTCTTCGTTATAGAAATTATTATGTCCATAATGTGCATTAATAAGTGCTTCTAAACATTCTCTTAATTCTATGCTTCTTTGATCTTCTGTCAAATAAGCTAATCCCTCAACAAGAATTAAAAAATCTCTTGCAAACTTTTTTCTCACAACTTGTGCATTTGCAGAAAAATTAGAATATCTTAGTCCTATAGCTTTTTTTGTTTTTGTATCGGATTTCAACCAAGTCGCTTTTGCAAGATATTGTATATTATTTCTGACAACGGGTAAGATGTCTTCATTTGTATACATTCCAAATAATGCAAGCAATAACGAATTTGCAAGATCTTGTGGTAGACGTTCAATATTTGAAATAATCGGCCTGGAATCTGATTCTGTCAATGTTTCTTGTCTAACACTAGGTAATAATTTTTTAATTTGTAGAGCGGAACTAGACGGTTCCTTTGAAAGTACTTCATTGATACAGGTTTGTAACCAATTAGCCAACATTAAGCCTGTCAATTCAGTGTTATTTGGATGGGCTGCACTTGCAAAATTCCTCATATCTCTTATGTAATCTAAATGTTTGAACCCAATATCAGAAAGTATGCCTACTTTAAGGCAGCCTTTTATTAACTCCCAATCTTCAATTTTCTGTAAGTCTTCTTCACTATTGTAGGTTTCCTTGTTTAAAACATTAAAAAAGTAATCTAAATCAAAAAGAACTATTTTTTGTCTTAAATTTACAATTGTTTCATTCCAAAGATAATTCAAAGCAGCATCAAATAAGCCTACACCACATGATGCAATGAATTTTGAAATATAATAGGCTTCTTCCATAATTGAAGGGTCTAAAGATTCAATAATGAAAGGCATATTTGCAATAACTATCTGTCGTTCCTTTATTTCTACAAGCACATTTTTTGCAGGTAAACCAAGAGACTTTAGGTAAGATTCCAGTGATTTTGAAAAACCATCAACATCTGCACCTATTTTATTCTGGCCTGAAGGAATAATTTCAGTAGTACTCATAATAATCCCACATTATTAAGTTGTATAATTAGTAGAAGTTTTATAATATATAATAGTTAGTATCAATATTGTTGTAAAAGATTGAGTTTATTTAAGATAAGCATTCAAAGAGAAGGCTTTTTTTATGTTACTTATTTATCAATCTCCTCACCCCAGGAGTATCCAAATTCACATCCCCACTTTCCCTTATCCTCTTCTTAATTCCCTGAAACACACTCCTTGAAACTCCTCTTGCTTCAGCTTCTTTTTGTGGTATAGCAAGTACCACCTGCATGATATCTTCTTTATTCACAAACTCCTGAGCCTTCTTAACATCAAGAGCTTGTTCATCAATATTATTTGCTTCCTTTCCTATGTAGATTACACCATCAACATACACATGCTTTCTTTCCAGAATACCTATATCACCATCAAACTTGCTTTCTGGATGATCCACATATTGCATAATGGTCTTACTTAATGGTTTAAAGTAATGTGATCCTTGCTTTATCTCTCCTGTTTCATAATCAATGAAAGGCTCATAAACAACACTCTGAGGGTTATTGGAGTGAGGTAATAAGGGTTTTACAGCCTTATCATTCTCTTCTATGCTCTGGAATCCTACTAAGAAAAAGTTGAATGGTTTGATTTGCTGATCCCAGGTTTTTCCCTGATTAACCTTTTTGAATCTGCTTAATACATTAGAGGTTGAAACAGTTAGTCTTGAAATTGCATATAGATTAGAATACTTATCTTCAATATCAAGTTCTGTAATGTACCCATAGTGTAAACTTAGTATATCTTCCCATATCTGAGCCTGCCAATCTTCTATATCCTTTGGGAATGGATTTGTAAGATGGCCTAATCCATGCAGTTTGAAAGATCTCTCATCTTCCATAAACTCAATTTTATTATCCTTAAGATTATACAGAGCATAGCGTTTTGAGGCTATACCATAAAACCACACATCCACTTTTTCAGCTTTGAGTAATGGAATATCAAGGCTATAGGGGTTAAGGGGTTGGAAATAATCTATTATATCCTGAGCATGTTTAGGAGGAACAAAGATACTATCTGTATCCATGTAAGCATGAATCCCACCCAGTTCTTTTAATTTGGCTTCAGCCATAGCAAGGAACAGCCTGGAAGCTGCTGTTATCATTACAGCAAGCAGAGGATGATAATAATTTCCTGGTTTCTCAAACCTGTTCTCTGAAGTATTGAAAGAATCAAGGCCAAAAACTTGTATATCACTGGTCTTATCTTCTGGGATAAGTTCAATGAATATTCCGTAACTGGTAGCATTTACCAGGATTTTTATAGCCTGTGCTCTGCTTTGTAAATGCTGATATTCTGGATCGTCTCTGCTTTTGCTTTTCAAACCTTGCTTTATCTTCTGCCTTTCCTCAACTAAGAGCTGAATTAAATTATCCTTTGATGGATCAATATCAATTCCTAAAACCTTAGTTTTCCTTAATCCTTTCTGAATACCTATAGGAATAAATCTTACAGCTTCTACAATCTCAGGTACTTTTCCATTTAAGATAACTGAAGCTATAACATCAGGTAATGAATACCACAATTCACTGTTTGAGGTAAGGTAATTAATACCCACATTGAAAGCCGATCCATCACCTTTGTAATTCATCCTGGTGGGTAAAATATCCTCATCAGGTCTTAGCTTAACCATAACAATAAAGTCTTTCCAGTTGTCCTTATTTTGCAGATAAGATAGGTTTATGTTATTTAGCAGAACCTTAATTTCTTCAGTTACTTCTTTTGTTTCAATATCCTCTGCAATAATAAATTTCCAAAAATCAAGTAGCATGGTAACAGTAGGATACATACTGATAAAATCAAGAGTAGTAACTTTTGTTGGAACTTTCCTAATTTTACATTCACACCTACCACCATAATAAGCAGTCATAATGTTGCCGATCAAGGAATCGGGAAACTCAGGTACTTGCTCTTTGAATGGCTTGATTCCTAATTGCTTTAAAGTATGTTTTCCAAGTGAAGCGGCGCTGTATATTTGTGTTGGTGAGATATCTATTTGATATAAATCAAGCTCTTCGATTAACTTCTGATACACTTCGTAAGTAGTGGCTACATCCTGGATCAAGTAATCAATATACCTCTTAGTTACCCTTCCATGTTCTATATCTTTCATTTTTCTGTTTTTAGTATTGAGCTTCTCTCCTGCTTTTGCAAGTGAAATATGGTTTGATTGTAAGAGCACTTTAGCTAAAGTTTGAGCATCAAGGAAATACCCTTGGAAATACTCTTTTCCTTTATTCTCTTTAGTAGTGGTAAACTTGAAACTGTAAGCATTACCTAGCTTTTTTACAATAACAGGAGGGTTAAACCTGTTTTCTGAAAGGGTAAAAGTAAACCCTCCTTTATTCTTGCCTCTGGATATTCCTGTATCCTTTGCTATCCTGCTGATGTCAAAGGGAAGATTAAACCCTATACAAAGGGTTTTTAGTTTAAACACTTCAGGATAAAATACATCATCAATGAACTCATCATGAGTATAAAGGGCAATATTAGTCTTATTTGAATAATCCTGAAGGGCCTTAATTTCCTTTTCTGTTAAGGTATTAGGGGTATAAACTAAACCCTCATGCTGAATATACCCTTTTTGATAAATCTTAAAGTACCCTATTTTAAGATTCTGATAATGATTAATGGTGGTTTCAGTATCAAAAACTAATACCCTGCTAAACCTTAAAGGGTGTTTTAGGGCCTTAAAAGGGGCCTTAATAGAAGGCCCCGTTACCTTCTGAGTATATCCTCTAACAGCAATCTTACTCATGAAAAATCACCTTCAAAACCAAATGTAAGCAGTTGGTCTGAAATAACCCTTAAAATGCCGCCCATAGAAACAAACAGGAATCTTCTCTTTTCCTCACTGGATGCATTAACAGATCTTATTTTGGGTGCAAGCTTATTCTGTTGATATGTAATTTTAGCATGACAATTCTTGCATAAAGGAACTGTTTTCTCAGAATTGTTCCGACCAAAGATATGATGCATTTCAATAATTGAAGAATCTGTTACTCCACATGTTGAACAACAAATAGTTGTTTTTCCTTCTCTCTGCTGTTTCTTGATACTTTTTTGATATTCGTTTTTGTCCATAGCATCAACTCCTTAACTCTGGTATATCTCCAAGAACTCTGGTTCTTCCTGCGCTTCCTCTATCTCATACAGTTTATCAAGATCGGTTTCAAAATGATGCTCTTTTCCTTCAGCATCTATTATTTTGAGATTCCTGAACTCATCAAGTACAGAAGGATCATTGTGTTTCAGGGCTTTGTTCACATAAGCCATGTATTTTCCGATCAATGACCTGTCTTTTGAGCTTGCAGTCACTATGGATATGTGGCCTTTATCCCTGCTATAGAATAGCATCTGAGTTTCAATCTTATCTGTAGCTGTAACAGTCCATTTGCCTTTATCCTTGTAGAGATAGTTCCCCAGGTTTTTGAGTGCAAATTGTCTGTTTACTCCTAATTTTTCAGTTATCTCAGTAAGATTTCCTCCCTTTCTCATATTTCTCAGAATTTCAAGTGATCGTTTCCTATCACTTTTCTGTTGAGAGGTAAGGCTTTTCCAGGCCATCTTACTGTTATCATAATCAGCTATTCTGAGGTTTCTAAGCTGATTCAGGCTCTTATCTGGAAACAGGTTATGTTTCTTGATGATCTCTTTTGCATATCTGCTATCCCTGGGTTGAGCTTTGAGCCATTCACCATAAGTTCGGTGGTCTTTGGAGAAAACAGGTCTGCTCATTTCTCTTCCTCCCAGAGTTTCACTAATGCTATTCTGACTACTTCAGCCTGAGAGCATCCAAACTTTTCTGATAATTGTTCCAATTTTCCCTTTATGAAAGGGCGTAATGTCAGGACAAAACGTCCATATTCTGTTTTTTGTTTCATGTTTTTCTATCTCCAACGCCAGGGTTGCTATCATTACGGGTGGCGTAGTAGATAGCAAATAAACTGTTTTAATATAAATAGAGACAGTATAGCACGGCGAAAGTAATCTCAAAAAACAGTATCTATTGGCATTATTAAATGAGATGATTTATATACTAAACCAACTTTTGCTGTTAATCTTTACTTATAATAATCACCAAAAAAGCGGCTCTGTAGAAATGCTACTTTTGCTTTTATTTTGACCTAATAATTTAAAAAGAATAAATCCCCTGAGTATTACTTTCCACTGAAACACAAAGGGGATGATTGTGTTTTGTCAAATAAGTACTTAAAGTTTGTTGATACAGCTTTAGCTGTATCAGGAAAATCACACCTGCCGATCTATAGTTGCAAATATTCGAAAAGGAAATATACACAACACCAGCTATTGACCTTGATTTTGTTAAAAGAATATCTTAATGTAGATTACAGAAGTATTGTTGAACTTGTTGAATTAATGGAGAGTTTGAAGTTAAGAATTGGTTTAAAAGAGGTTCCACATTATACCACACTTCACAAGTTTATAACTAGACTTAGGTCAATTCTTTTCAGATCGTTGTTACAGCAAACACTAAAACTGTTCTATTCATATGGCGAAAAAATAGAGATAATTGCCATTGATTCGAGTGGATTTACGAGTGGTCACTGTAGCTACTATTACTCTTTTAGGACTGGAAAGAAACGTAGATCATTCCTAAAAGTGAGTATTTCCATTGATACAAAGAAGTTTATTATCACTGGTTTTAAGATATCTGGTAAGCCTATCCATGATGCAAAGCATGCGATGACATTGCTACGGCAATGTCATAAAAATCGCCAATCAAAGTTTTACCTTATGGACAAAGGTTACGATTCTGAAGCTATACATTCTCTAGTAAGGGAAGAACTAGACGCAGTAGCTATGATTCCTTTGAGAGAAAGGAAAAGGAAGAAGATCAAGGGTAAGTATCGTAGAAAAATGATCGATGAGTTTGAGGAAATATTGTACCATTGCAGAAATCTTGTAGAAACGATGTTCTCTGTTCTGAAAAGGAAATACGGGGAAGAAGTGAAGGCAAAAAAGTATTGGAATCAAGCAAAAGAGGTTAAATTGAAACTATTAGTGCATAACCTTGACAGGTATGTCAAGGTTACATATATTGTTCAAATGAGCATTTCTACAAAGCCAAAAAAGCTTTAACGCTTAACAGCATTGTAAAATTAAACAATTTTTGTGTACAGTAGGGGTGCTAATTATGAAATTATTGCTTCTTAGTGGTCATGGAATTGATATGAGGGTTAATAGTGCAAAACTCCATATCAAAGACGGGAGAACTTCAACCACTGAAGAACCACAAGAATATGTATTCTCTCCAAGAAGAATGGATTTGGATAACATTGTTATCTATGGCAGGAATGGAAACCTTACTCTGGATGCTGTTAAATGGTTAATGAAACACAATGTACAGGTTTCTATCCTTAATTGGGATGGTAAGCTCTTAACAACAATGCTTCCTCCTGAAAGTACCAATGTAAAAACAAAGTTTGCTCAATACCATGCTTTTGAGGATGAAGAAACCAGAATCAGCATAGCAAGGAAATTCATTGAAGCCAAGTTTGATAAATCCCAGGTGGTTCTGGATTACCTAAAACAAAGGTATCCTGAGATTGCTTATGATTTCTCTGAGGATAATGAGAAGTTAAAGAAGGCTAAAACCATAAGGGAAATAATGGGTATTGAGGGTGGTGTTGCCTGGAAATACTGGAATGAATTTTCAAAAGCTATTCCTGATAAATATGATTTCTGTTCCAGGATAGACCAGTATAGAAGGCCAGTAACAGCAGGTGATATGGTTAATGTTATGCTCAATTATGGTTATGCTTTACTCGAAGCTGAATGTTTGAGAGCCATTAATACAGTTGGTTTGGATGCTCATGTAGGTTTCTTACACGAAATGAATCCAAGTAAGAACAGTTTAGCCTATGATCTTCAAGAGCCTTTCAGATTCCTTGTTGATCTTGCAGTAATCAGCCTTATTGAATCTAAGAAAATGGAAGATAAGGATTTTATCAGGACAGAAAGCTATTCCCTCAGGCTAAAACCTTCAGGTGCAAAGAAAGTAACTGAAGAGTTCCAGAATTGGATGAATAAGAAAGTTCCGTATCATAAGAACTCAGTAACCTGGAATTATGCTTTGTTGTTGAAAACTAGAGAGCTAGTTCAATACCTTGTTGAGAAAAGGAAGGCTATAGATTTCAGTAAGCCTGAATTTACTATTGATAGACAGGATTCAGATGATATTAGACAAAAGATACTGAATATTTCCTATACTGAATGGAAGAACATGGGATTCTCAAAAGGCACATTGCATTATATGAAACAAAATGCAAAGGCTGATAAGCCATTTACTTTGAATGCTCATGTAAGGGAGAGGTTGGAGGTATGGAGAGGGTAGTTTTTTCTGTCGAACAAAACTTACTTATTATAAGTAACTGTCATAATTTATACTTAATATCGTGTACTCTTAACCATTAATGTTAAAAATCTCTATGTATTGATGTATAATACTATTGAAACGTAAATTAACACAGCAACTGAAAGGGATTTTTCAGTACTAATGGAGGAAAAAGAAGGTGGAAAAACTTATTGAGGATTCACTTGATCTATGTATTCCTATTTATTTGAATCAACAGATTGTTTTTGATTTACTTGCAATAATTGAAGATGGATTGTCAGATGTAACTACAATCAAAACATCAATTATAGATTCGGAGAGAAAAAGTGCTTCAGCAGGATCAACAATTGGACTAAGTAATTTATTGAGTTTGTTCGGTGTTTCATTTAGTGGGAGTTTAAATCAAGAAAGAGATACAGATGAGCAAACAGAATTATCAAAGAAAAAGATCCATACGCCATCATCATTGTTTTCTAAATTAAGAATATGTTTAAAAGAAAAAGGTTTAGTACACGAATTATTATCAATTGAAGATTTTAATAAATTAGAAAGTGGAATGTTTGTAGAATTTAAAGCAATTCTTACTCGAAACCCATTAATTGATAGTATTGAAAGAATTACACAATTAATGGAAATGGCTTTACCACTTATAGAAGAGGAAACACACCCATCAATCAAAGGAAAAAGAAAAGAAAACACAAGTCAAAATAAAAATGAAAATGAAATTCTATTAAGCAAAATAAAAGGACTATCAACTGAACTTAACAACTCAAAATCAACAGAAATTATTGGCCAAATTGTAGGTGGAACAAAGATAAGTGCAGTTTTGTCTGCCAAATCCGATTTTTTTATCAACCAAAATATGGAAGAATTAATCGACGGAGAATACAGAATTTTTGGAAAAGTAATACGCACTATACCGTTAGAGTCAACAGTTTCTATAAATCTGCTTAGAAAAACAAGTTTAGGATTATTAAATAAACAGTTTATTGATGAATTTTGCAAGATACTTGAAGGCATACAAGAACAAGGGGTTGAGATTCCCGAAATGGTTACAGAAATTAAAAAACCTGCCATTCAAGTAATTCCGATTTCCATATTCACGTAACAAGTTTTTGTAATTTCCTTTAAATAGCAAAGATAATACTTTCTATGAAAAGTTTTCATGGTATGATAATCCCCAATAATGCTTGTTTAATTCATAGGAAAAAAATAAGAGTTAAGTGCTTGGAAATTAAGAATCAGTATGTGTTAATACTTCCAGAATTAATGATTCAGCTGTTAAATTAAAAATGCTTATTTGAGATTTTTCTTTTCTGCATATTCATCGATTTTTGAAATACGCTCACAGATTCGGCTACAGATTTTTTTGAAATTATAGATAACAGATGCAAGCCCTACAAGAACTATGCTACCAGCAATTTCTTTCAAATCAAAACTCAAATATTTTAGAACTATTATAGCACTAATTATTATGAAAAATACAAATGTCATTGAAACTTTTTCTTTATATTTTATAATAATTCTAGCAACTTTATTTGGAGTATCTGAAAATACTGAAAAAGCTAAGAGGGAAGAATAATAAGTAGTTAAAGAAGAGAATACAATAAAAAATGCTAAAAAAAAGATAATTCCATATCCACCATATAAAGAGAGAGTGCTACTTGTATCTGATAATGGAATCCAAGATAAGGTAAAGAAAATAAAAGACAACAAAGCTTTTTCTATATGTTTAACTCGTTCCTCTAGTGTAATTACCTTTTGACTCATATTATACTTACAATATATTAACGTTTATTTAAAAAAAGTAGTACAATTATTTAAAAGTATCTGTAAATTGACTTGGCCATCAGTCTTAATTATTTAGAAGAGTTCTGTTTTTTAGAGTTACCTATATCCCCGCATAAATTTTAAGGGATATAGGTAACGTGAAAAAACAATACTCTTCTTATTAATACAAACTGTATTCCCTTCTCTATCGAAAAAACAATACTCCTACAATTTGTTTTAAACATGCTTTTTTGTTACTTGAGTTAAAATAATCTTTTAGAAATGTTCCAATAATTAAAAAACACTACTAAATAGAAAAAAGTTCCCTTAAAGACATATACCTATTTTTAGAAAAGTATATATAAGTTTATATTTTACAGGAATGTGTGGATGATGATAAGAAATCTAATGAGAAAGTAATTTTTATTATCAGCTTTTTAGCTTTGCTCTTTGCTCTCCCAAATTATAAAGATTATTTATACCCATTAAGATTTCACTTTTTTCCTATAGTACCTCTTTGTATACCCTCTTTTTAACTATGGGTTTTATTTTATTCTTATCTGTTTATTTCTATGCAATAGATAATATGAAATATTGTTCATTTAAGCTTGTCAAAATGTCCATATTCTCTCATACAAGTTTAATAGCAGATTTACTATATACCACTGCAATTTTTGTTTTTCCAATAGTTATTCTATTACTATATATTTCCTCTAGTATTGTTGCATATATTGAAAGTACGAATTTTAACGGATATACGGGCGAAATAGCAATTCAAATAATAACATCATTGCTTTCCACACTTTTTGCTTATATTCCAATGAAGATTACTTTAAAGGCATACATGGAAAGATATCGAGATGCTATAGAAAGAGCAAGAGACTCTGAATCCATTTCACTTTTAAATGCAAAAAGAGTATATAAAAGCGGATATTATGATTATATGCTTATCGAACTTAATAATGCAATTGAAAAATCGTTATATGCTAAATTAGCAACAACAGACTCAATTGAAAATAATAGATCTATATCTTTTTCTCGTTTAATCAAGTTTGCAGAACAGCAAAAACTAATAAATGCTACCGAAAAAGCATTAATTGAAGAGGTACGAAATTTAAAAAATCAAGTGGCACATGGAACATACAATCTAAAACTGGATGAAGATAAAGCAAAACAACTTCTAGATGATGTGATTACTCTCACATCTCAACTCAGTAAAATATAATTTAAATATTCATTAGATATTGTATAATAAAGTCGTGAGACGTAAATCTTGAAATAATTTTTAAATTGAAACTCAATTACTTTTTATATGCAAAACTTGTATTAACAGATAAACATGAATGATAAAATCATAGCTAATGGATTATCGCAAATTATTCTAGAAGGAAAATCAATAATCAGAACTATGACACCAGGAAATGATATAGAGGGTGTCATATCTAAATCATTCAATTCTATTTATAAGGTTGAATTTTCCCCGTACAGGAGTATTACAAAATTTCAAACAAGTGCCGAAAACATTTTGCGTTTAAGATTTGGAGAAAATTCTGAATATTATAAAAAATTCATTAAAACATACGAGCGAAAATATTCAGAATCTACAACTACTACTACCTCTTACTACAAAACTCAAGTTGAAATACAGATCGGTATATTAGAAGCTGTTTCATATGCCCTCGAAAATAGTTTGACTGATGACCTTTTTTATTAAAGAGAACTATTAGTTTTTAGTGATATGCTGGATCAGGCTTTTGAATTTTTAAGTCAGAAATTGGATTTAGCAGCAGTAATGTATGGAAGAGTTATTATATAAGCCACTATCAAAGAATTTGCAAAAAAAAATAATATAGACACAAACCAAAGGTTTGATCAGATTATAATCACTCTTCGCCAAAATGGTTTGATTCATAAACCTCTAGAAAATAGCCTACGAGCAAATTATGAAATTGGAACATGGGCTGCACATGGCGATGACAAATTTTATCGAGTATCTTCTATTGAAGTAAAAGATTTTTTATCTTTTATTCGAGATAAAGTTCTAACATTAAACTGATGATATTTTACCCATCAATCTCCTCACAGCAGGAGTATCTAAATTCACATCCCCCGTTTCCCTTATCCTTTGCTTAATCCCCTGAAACACACACCTTGATACTCCTCTTACTTCGGCTTCTTTTTGTGATAAATCGAGTATCATTTGCATTATCTCTTCTTTATTCACAAATTCTTGAGCCTTCTTAACATCAAGAGCCTGTTCATCAATATTGTTCGCTTCCTTCCCAATGTAGATAATACCGTCAGCATGCACATGTTTTCTTTCCAGAATACCAATATCACCATCAAATTTACTCTCTGGATGATCTACATATTGCATTATGATTTTACTTAGTGGTTTGAAGTAATGTGATCCTTGCTTAATCTCTCCTGTTTCATAATCAATGAAAGGCTCATACACTATTTCCTGGGGATTAGTAGAGAAAGGGGCTAAGGGTTTCACAGATTTACCATTTTCTTTTATGGTTTGGAACCCTAGGATGTAAAAGTTGAAGGGTTTTATTTGTTGATCCCAGGTTTTGTTTTCATTAAGTTTCTTAAACCTGGCCAACACCCTGGGGGTAGAAACAGTAAGCTTCGAAATAGCATATACCCCAGAATACTTAGCCTCAATATCTACAGAACTTATGGTTTTGTAGTGTAATCTTAGTATATCTTCCCATACCTGGGCCTGCCAGTCCTGTATATTCTTAGGGAATGGATTAGTAAGATGCCCTAAACCATGTAATTTGAAAGACCTTTCCCCTTCTATAAATTTAGTCTGTTCTTTTTCATAAGTGTACAGAGCATAGCGTTTTGAGGAAATACCATAAAACCACATATCCACTTTTTCAGCCTTCAGCAATGGAATATCAAGGCTATAGGGATTAAGTGGTTGGAAATAATCTATCATATCCTGGGCATATTCAGGAGGAACAAAGATACTATCTGTATCCATGTAAGCATGAATCCCACCCTGTTCCTTTAATTTGGTTTCAGCCATAGCAAGGAACAGCCTGGAAGCTGCTGTTATCATTACAGCAAGCAGAGGATGATAATAGTTTCCTGGTTTTTCAAACCTGTTTTCTGAAGTATTGAAAGAATCAAGGCCATAAACCTGTATGTCACTGGTCTTATCTTCTGGGATAAGTTCAATGAATATTCCGTAACTGGTAGCATTTACCAGGATTTTGATAGCCTGTGCTCTGCTTTGTAGTTGCTTATAATCAGAATCCTCTTATATTTTTCCATCAAATGTAATCTAAATGCTTTCATATTAAAACAACAATAAAAAAGGAAATTATTTCGGATAGTTTTGGTCCTATATTTCACGCGATGGACTTTTTACTCTTCTCGAATACCCTATATGCCCTGAAAAGCATAAACCCGGAGAGCATAAATGCCAAGAGATCCGAGACAGGAAAAGCCACCCAAGCTCCATTCAGGCCATAAAAACGGGGAAGCAGCACAACTGCGGGAATAAGGAACAGTAGCTGCCTGCTAATAGAAAGAATAAAAGCAGGTTTGGCTCTCCCTAATGCCTGGAAAAAGATCGATGCAACTACGGTCAAACCAATCAAAGGCGTTCCCAGAACCATGATTATTAAAGCATTCTTCCCCATTTCCAGATATGCTGGATCTGCACTGAAAATAATAAGAAGTTTTTCAGCGAAGATATAAATTATGAGTAAACCAAACAATCCAAAGGCTGTTACTACCACCAGAGCCATTTTTACAGCTTCTACTATTCTATCATACTTCTTTGCCCCGTAGTTAAACCCTACAATCGGTTGTAATCCAAAGCCCATACCCAGAAGAGGCAGGAAGATAAAGGAATTAATCTTCATTACTATACCTAAGACAGCAATTGCAACGTCTCCTCCATAAATTGCGAGGATGTTATACACTACAATCATCATCAAACTGTTTGAACATTCCATTATAAAAGAACCAGTACCAATGGCTCCAATTTCCTTGATGATTTCAGGATCTGGTTTTAAATTTTGTGATTTGAAATGAATAGTTCCTTTTCCTTTAAGATAATATAGTAGGAGCCAGATCGAACCTACAGCTTGTGACAGTACGGTTGCAATTGCAGCTCCTTCAACACCCATTCCGAAACCAAACATGAAAATCGGATCAAGCAATATATTGAGGCCACCTCCTACAAGCATAGCATTCATTGCAAGGCGGGAGTTCCCTTCAGATCTGACAATATTCTGAACAGCCACCCCAAAGACAAAGAAAATACCTCCTAAAATTATATACTTCAGATAATCTCTGGCATAAGGCAGGATTCCAGCAGTTGCCCCGAATAACTTTAAAATAGGTTCAAGGTAAAGAAGACAAGGAACAGCTATAAGCACACTTAAAAGTAAACTAAGGGAAAAAACGTTTCCCAGAACCCTTTCTGCTTTTTCATTATTTCGTGCTCCAAGAGCCCGGGAGATTATGGAAGATCCCCCTGTTCCAAGAACAATTCCAAATGCCATTATAATCATCTGGACTGGAAAAGCTATTGAAAGCCCGCCTATTGCCTGGACACTATTTTCTCCATAAGCCATTCCCACGAAAAACGTGTCCACGACATTATAAAGCGCCTGCACAAGCATTCCAATGATTATAGGAGTTGAAAGCTTAAACAGGAGCTTTCTTACATTATCTTTACCCAGAAAATCACTTTTTTCATCCATTTTGTCATCTCTGCAGTTTTTCAGTTAATTTCATCCCACTCGCTTATCAGATGGAGGCTCGAAGCCAGGCTCAAAAAGTTTAATAGCAGCTTTGTGGATAAGTAGTTTAAATATTTCTTTTTCTTCATACGAAAAATCCGAAAACAGAATGTTAATTAAAGAGGCTTGTTTTTGCAAAATTACATTCCTTATTCCCTTACCTTTTTCAGTAAGATAAACCTTGTAAGCCCGAAGATCATTTTCATCCCTTTGCCTGTAAACATAACCTTCTTGTTCAAGACTTTGGATTGATCTAGCACTTGTTGCTTTGCTCACTTTCAGGAGTTTTGCAATGGCTTCTTGGGAGATACCATCTTGGTGATATAAAACCAGTAAAAACTCAAATTGACCGCTTCCAATTTGATAAGTTTCGAGTTCTTTTGTCATATAGGCTAAATTGCTTCGATAGATATGAGCAATCGGACCTAGTAGCATTATTGCATCATCCATATTCATCCTTCACTTTCAGAATCTGACTGGTTTTTGTTGAAATTGGGTATATTAAATAGATAGTAACATATGAAACTGAAATGATTTTGTGCAATATTATTATTTGTCACTCAGTATTCCGAAATAACTTTCAATAAGCTGATATCTACGTAGATAGATCGTTCCATAGGAGACTAATAACTACCTACTAGCATCATAAGTATATATTAGTTTCGTATGATACTAAAATGCAATGATTATTCGTATATAACAGAAATTAATTTAACACGAAAAAAGCACCTATTAAATTTGATATTATTATAATACTGCTTATTGATGTGAGAAAACAGAAAAAACAGTAAATTATGCAATAAAAGTGAATGTTCAAGATCAATCTATTTTTCATTGATTCAAAGTACAAATAAGTTACTTGTAAGACCAATTATGGATATCGATTTGTAAATATTCGCATCACCACAAGTAGTAAAAAAGGTATCTATTGACTCAATACTCCCACAGTCCCATAATTATGTCAATGTGGAGCTAATCTCCACTTTTTATTTATAATCATTTTAACAATGTATAGATTGCCTTTCATCAAAACAGATGTGAGGTACCACCCAACACAGCCATCCCAAACTCCTATGAGTGGCACCACAAAAGGAGGGAATAGGAGGCATTTCACTCTCCTGTGGATGCCTCCTTTGAGGAGATTGACTAAAAAGTAGATTAGTGGTATATAATGGAGAGATATTGTGAAAAAAAGTTACAGGTTAAAGAATTATACTGTCCTTGATAAAAGGCGATTCAATCTGTTAGTATGGAATATGGCAAAAAGCTGGTTCAATAGTACAGAGCAGGTTCCATCTCCATCTGTTTCTTCCAGAATCTAAAATAAGGAGATTTCCTTATGGTTGATAATTTAGATGAAGATGTGAATAACAATACTAATTCTTCTACACTCCTTAAACTGGAGGATGTTTGGAAGATCTACCAGATGGGAGAAACTGAATTCGCTGCTTTGAAGGGCATCGATCTAACTATATCTAAAGGCGAGTTTGTGATCATACTGGGTCCAAGCGGTAGTGGTAAAAGTACTTTGATGAACTTGCTAGGCTGCCTTGATATACCAAGTAAAGGCACTGTTTTTCTCAATGGAAAAGATATCTCACAGCTTGGTGAATCTGAACTTGCGATCATTAGAGGTAAAATGATAGGTTTCATTTTCCAGCAGTTCAACCTGCTACCCACTTTAAACACACTCGAAAATGTAATGCTTCCTTTAGAATTCCAGGAAGCGAATTCTTCTTTTGCTACTGAGAAAGCCACTAAACTATTAGAAATGGTAGGCTTGGAACAGAAAGCGCGTAATCTACCATCACAATTGTCTGGTGGCCAGAGACAGAGAGTTGCAATTGCTAGATCCCTAGCTGTTGATCCCGAGATTATACTGGCTGATGAACCCACAGGTAACCTCGATAGCAAAACAGGAACATACATTCTTGATTTCTTAAGTGACTTACATAGGAAAGAAGGAAAGACGATTATCATTGTAACACACGATGTGAGTCTTGTCAGATACGCCGAACGAGTCTTTCACATCAAGGATGGAGTAGTAGAATCAATAGAGGAAAGAAAAAACAATTAAGGTGACTAGAATGAAAAAACTGTTTATATTCATACTTTTGATGTTATTCAGCATCTCAACTGTTGCTGCTGCAAGTAGTTCTGTGGATGCTTCGGGAGTAAGTGTATCGATAATGAGCCAAACTCCAAACCCTGCAAGACCAGGTGAAACAGTTGAACTTACTCTTAGTGTACAGAACTTTGGAAATGAGAATCTTAAAAACATCGTCCTAACTGCACAACCGGAATATCCATTCTCACAGGTAAATGGCGAATCATTGACTAAAACAATACCTTACCTCAATGCCAGACAGGATGACGATGAAGCTGCAACAGTAAAATTGAAGCTGAAGGTAGACGCTGACGTGCCACCAGGCACATATAAGTTGGACGTTGTTAGTACTGATTCAAGTGGTTCAACTAAAACAACTACACTGAATATTGAAGTAAGAGGTAAGGAATACGCTCAGATTGTGACAATTAGCAAATCCAATATAGACTTTGCAACCGAGGAGCAACTTGATTTTGTAGTTACAAACACCGGAAGTTCACCTTTGAAGAATATGCAGATATCCTGGGATGATTCCACAGGAACGATTTTACCTGTATATTCATCGAATACCAAATACATTAGCTATCTTGCTGCCAATCAATCTGTAACTGTTAGTTATATAGTAATGGCTGATGTGAATGCCAATCCTGGTCTTTATCAATTGAATGTTACTCTTCAGGTAGAGGACTATAACTCGGATATCAGTACAATTTCAACGAAAGCTGGATTATTTGTAGGAGGCGGGACGGATTTCGATGTTGCATTCTCAGATAATTCCGATGGAGAGATGTCTTTCTCAGTTGCTAATATAGGCAATAATGAGGCTTATTCAGTCAAAGTATCTATCCCTGAACAGGATGGTTATACTGTATCAGGCAGTTCTTCTTCAATTGTAGGTAATCTGGAAAAAGGCGACTATACAATTGCCTCTTTTGCAATAGCAAAGGAAGGAGATACTCAAAGCACTTCTAATGGGAAATCAAGCATAAATACGTCAGAAACCAGCAATGAACTAAATGTTTTGATAGAATACACAGACTCTGCAGGTCAGAGGAATACAGTAGAAAAATCAGTTCAGGTCTCAGGGAATACAACCTCAGCAAATTCTAATCTACAAAATAATTCAGCAAGCTCAAGCTCAATCGTATACATCATTGTGATAGCAGTAGCTCTTGCAGGATATGTCATGTATTACAGAAAAAAGCATGGTGAAAATCCTGCTGCAGTTCAAAAGCTGAGATCACTTTTACAACATGGAAAAAAGAAAGAAGGTAATTAACAATGAAGAGCAGCGGCTATCTGAAGATGGCTTTAAGCATTCTGTATCATAGTAAGATCCGCAGCTGGCTCACAATTATAGGAATAGTGATAGGCATAGCTTCGGTCGTAACTATACTTTCTATTAGCGATAGTATGTCTGCAGACATGAAAGAGCGTATGTCGGAATTCGACCTAACCGTAATTACGATCACACCTGGATATAGCAAGGCGTCTTCAGTAATGGGACCACCGGGGATGGGTGGTGGTTCCTTTACAGATGCTGAACTTACTAAAAAGGATATAAGAGCTATTAAGCTGATAGGCAATATTTCCTATATCGATGGGCGTATATCGGGAAGTGACAATACTGTTTCCTTTATGGGTGAATCTGCAAGTCTCTCCATAACCGGTGTTGATCCACAGGTATGGCAGTATATGTCCACATATAATCTGGAATCTGGAAGGATGCTTGATCCAGCGGACAATAATGTTGCAGTCATAGGTTATAGTGTTGCCCATGAAATTTTTGATAATCAGATCAGTGTGAATAGAATAGTTAAAATTAATGGAAAATCCGTTCGAATAGTAGGCATACTTGAAGACGGAGAAGATGATAATGCTGTTTATATGCCTATAGATGCAGCTGTTGGTATAATAACAGATGCAGAGAATGAAGTTTATGACTCAATTGTTGTGCAGGTAAACGATGTAAATAATGTAAAAGCAACAAAAGAAGAAATTGAAACTAAACTCATGATCTCAAGAAATGTAATGAACGAGAACGACAGAGATTTTACGGTATCAGATTCATTATCAATGGCGGATACTGTAACCGAGATGCTGTCATCTATAAGCCTCTTCCTCGGAGCTATAGCTGGAGTATCCTTAGTAGTAGGTTCAGTTGGTATTGCTAATACGATGTTTACTTCTGTGATGGAAAAGACAAAGGAAATCGGTACCATGAAAGCAATTGGAGCTACGAATAAGGATATATTGATGATATTCGTATTCAATTCAGGAATGGTAGGTTTTGTAGGAGGACTTATCGGCATAATATTAAGTGTGATTCTTACATACATAATGGGGCCGCTGCTAGGACTTAGTATGTCAATTGCACCTTCTCTAGCGGTAGAAGGGATATCTTTAGCTGTCTTAATAGGTGTAGTATCAGGTATAATCCCTGCTTACAATGCATCAAAGATGAAACCCGTAGACGCTTTGAGGTATGAGTGAAAGTTTCCTTAAGAACGATTGAGGTTTTGTGTATGTATGCTCAAAACCTCTAACTATATATTTCAAGCTAGATAACTAATGTAGAACACTATACAAAAAGATAATTATGTATTTCACTCCAGAAATTACCATTTTAGCCACATCTTTTTTCCTATTAGTTATCGAGATTATTTTAGGTTCTATATACTGGCAACTCAATAAATATTATGAATTAACGGGATATGAAGGATTGAAATATTTCAAGAATTCTTTTATGTCTCTTATATTTTCATTTTTCTTTATCTATTTGTTGAGAATTGACCAAATAAAAAGTGTACAAATTGATGATATTAAAAGCTTATATCTTCCACACATAATAGAAATTATAATATTACATTTTCTAGTAGTGGTTTTAGTTTTATTTTTATATAATTATATTATGACTTTCTTCTTTGAAGATATCAAAAGAAAGCACACCAAGATTTATAGAATATTAGCAAATGATAAAAGAGCCATACCCTTAATAGTGATATTTGGGCTAATACTATTCCCTTTCATTTCATTTCCTATTCTATTTGTTCCTCTACTTTTCTTCTACACAATGTATAAGAAAACAAAGCAGAGTTCTAAAGTATTCAGCTATTTTATTGTTTACAATTTGCTCATTTTATCCTACACAATAAACTTGATTCAATTGATTGGATACCCTATTTACCATAGTCTTTTCATTGATCTTTGTGTGTTTCTTTTTCAAATTGCACTATTTTTAATTATTTGGAAAGAGGTCAAAACTTAATGAAAAGAAGAGAACGATTAGAGATAATATATGATATTTTGTCTCTAATTAGTAAAAATGAGAATCTCATTAGGCCAACTCCTCTTCTTCGTAAGTCCAATTTGTCATCAAGTCAATTTGATTACTATATAACAGAATTAATAGAGAAAGGATTCGTTGAAATTCATACAATAGATTGCAAGCAACACTATAGGCTAAAAAAGAAAGGTTTTGAATACCTCAAACAATATAAAGTTATATTAAAAATTATAGATGACTTTGAGCTTTAAGGCCAACCATATACAGTTTTCCAGAGATGCTGTATATATTATATTCTTATTGAAGTGGATTCAAAACTCAGTTTACCATCAGTTTGCTGTGTATTTCTATTTTGCTGTAAATTCCTTTCAAGTTACTGCTGCCCATTCCTGTGACAGCACTTCTACCTGCGTCAAGACAGCCTGAGTAGCCTTCTCCTGCTGTCCAGTGATACTGTATGCGCTTCACAAGCACACGCATCTCTACACGGACATTATTACGAACAGTCCAGTCAATAGTAACATTGGAACACACAGTGGCTCGATGGTAATTGCATTGGTGTGGTTAGGTGAAGGATTATTATAAAATTGATATGGGATATTTACTCATTATATCCCAGTTCCTTAGCCTTATCAAAACATGCATGAGTTTTTAAATCTTGTCAAGTTCTTCAAGATTGTAGGTTTTGTTACACAATATAAAACAGATTATGAATCAAGTCGATGGCTTTTCTATCATCTTTTATTGAGCCTATTTCAAAACTTCACTCACACCTTTTTCCAACACAACAGGAAACATGCAATATCTAACAATCCTTTGAAAACCACATTAAGACGTTCATATCTACTTGCTAATTTTCTAAATCCCATCTTCAACCATGCAAAGAATCGTTCTATAGTTCCTCTGTAATGATATGTTTCTTCATCAAATCGAGTAGGTCTTCCTCTTTTCTTTCTTTTACTGTTCCTTGTATTGATCGGTATGTTGCTTTTGATAGCTCTGGACCTTAAGTACTGCCTGATTTCTGTATCGTCGTACGCAGCGTCTGCCAGAACTTCAAGAGGTCTTGTCCTTGGTCTTCCATCGGTCTTAACCTTAATATCCTCCATAACTTCAATGAAGTGCTGTCTATCGTGCTCTTTTCCAGAAGATATTTGGATTGTAAGTGGAAAACCTTCACAACTTACACATGCATGGATCTTTATGCCTTTTCTTTTCTTGTGACCGTTGTACGAGGAGTCATCTCCCCTTTTTTAGTTTCGATGAAACTGCTATCGATACACACTGTATCCAATGAGAACTTACCTTTCTGGTAAGCGGAATCCCGAAGGGATTCCATTATCTCGTTCCATATACCTTCCTCTGACCACCTTTTCAGCCTTCTCCAGGCAGTTGCCTGGGAATCATAAATAGCTGGCATATCTCCCCATCTGCAACCTGTTATCAGAACAAAGAGAATACCATTGATGACCTTACGGTCATCAGCTCTCTTTCTTCCGGTAATTGGTTGTGGTGGCAAGTGTGGCTTTATAAACTTCCATTGATCATCAGAGAGTTCTCTGAATTCCATTCATATCCCCACAATAACATTCAGAGAAATAGTATTTATAGTTTTGATACAGGCTCATTGTTTATCCAAGCAATCCAGGCATTGTTGTAGTTTTGATATAGTACTCAACACTATACTCGGAATTTGATCGAATAGCAGTACCAGACTCTATACTTTTCATTATTCCAGTAGAGCAATATGCTGCGATGTGTTCCTCATAGGTGCCAGCGGGAATTTTAACATTACACGTTTCTCCGCTTTTGACATAAACAAGGAAAACTGGATTATTTGAACCCTGCCTGAGCCAGAATACTTGGATGGGGCACTCTGGACTGTTTTCTATTTTTAGATCCGATCCACCATTGTAATTTGGTGTGTATGGTGTGAAATACACGAGTATCACTGAATCAAGTTCCTCTGCTTTATCATAGGCTTGCATTGCTTCTTCATATCTACCCATAGCCCAAAGAGACTTACTTTTACCAGCCCATGTATATGCATCATCTGCATCCATTTCTATGGCTTTATTAAAAGCTTGTAGCGCTTCTTCATATTTACCCGTATCAAGAAGGACCGTCGCTTTGTCATACCATGTGCCAGAATCAAACAAAGAATTATTATTTCCAGCTAGGCCCAACCGTGAATCAAGTTCCTTGGCTTTATCAAATGCCTTTTGTGCTTCTTCATCTCTTCCCAACTCATGGAGAGTATAAGCTTTGTTGTTCCAAGCAGAGGCATACTGCGGATCAAGTTCAATAGCTTTATCGTACGCTTGCAACGCTTCCTTATATTCTCCCAAAGAAATATGATAGTCCTGTACCTTAGTAGAATCTTGGAAATAACTAGGAAGGTACAGGACCATGATTCATATGACCGGGTACTTCCAATGAATACTTTATGGCAGTCTTGTATAGCCCAAAGTCTTCCCACTTTACCTTGTGTATGACGTGGGACGACTTCCAATCAGCTATTCGTTCGAACGTCTCTTGTGAGAGGGTGTCATGTGTGATATTTCGTCACTGACTTTACTCAGAATCAGATTGTACTCTTCCTCATCGTCACCGATATTATGTCACAGTATCGTGAAGCCCACTGCTGAATGAATTGGTCATCTATTTGGAGCATATGAAGTTGTCTGGTACACTGCTATAAGCCAGTTGTCATTTGACCCACATAAACCATGCCAGCATTGTTATACAGCCCTTTGGCAAGGTTTTCTCCCTCATACCCATAGTAACATACCTGAGATTTTCCTGCCTGCCAATGAAAGAGAAAGCGACTTTACTAAGAGTTCGCTGCATATCGAAACCAGAGCATTGAACAGCATCCAAATGCTTTTATCTGCCTGAATCTTCTTTCCAATAGAACTGGAATGGAGGTACACACCGTTCTGGTTCACACCCTATGGGAAATAGAGCCATACGTGGTGGGTGACGGGCACCCCACCACAAGTCACACGTCCTTATGATACGTTTTTTCTTGTATTATGATTAACCTAAGGTATCTACATGTACAAGGATATGAATTAAATTCTATCCTGTAAGTAATAGTCACTGTCTAAGAAAGCCTCGCTGATTTCAGCAAAGCTCTGTAGAAATCCTTTCTTTTCGAGGAACTAATCAAATTGACATTTTTACGAAATGTGTCTGTATATATCGTTCCATAACAGGTATTTCAGGCTAATGATGTTGATTTAATATGTTTTCTACATAGCAGTTGTTAATAAAATATATATAATATCACTAAAAACATATGAATAAAAAAAAATGAGCGATTTTAATCGCTCAAAATATCTTCTGCCTACTTAAGGTCATATTTTCTTGTCATCGAGTTACGGTTAGTTTCGGTCTCATGGCAGTATTTGAATAGTCCGAGCTATAGAAAGCAATGTAATTGCCACTCTCATCTCTTGCCTTGATGAAGAAACCGGTGTTCTTGTACGTACCCTTTATATATTCCTGCACAAGCTTTGTGACATCAAACTCATAGTATCTGTTGTCAGGCACAGTGCCCTTCAGGAAAGTCACAGAGGCATACGGTGTGCTGCCCTGGGGAACTCCATTCTTATCGAACCAATCGCCTCCGGCTGTAGTCCACAGCTTACCGGATGCATAATTGTTCCAACTCACATACTTTGGATCCCATTCAACTGCTGGCCTATAGATATCTACTACAGTATCAGAAGTGCGGGTAGCACCTGCTGGGTAATACCAGTAGAGCGATAGGGTTGCCTTGGATACAGTATCCGTTGGTTTGTAGCTACTCAGGTCGAACAACATCACATCCCTACTGGTAGATACACCCTTTCCAACGTCAAGATAGGTGGTAGTGGCATAAACTGTTTTGGGGGATGTCTGACGCAATCTATTGTCAGCTACAGCCATGTATGAGGAAGAAACTCCAGTTGGAGTTGTTGGTTCAGTCACAACTACCGTTAGTGTGTCAGAATCAGTCTGTCCACCACTATCAGTGACAGTGAGGGTCACATTGTAAGTATCTGCTGTTGTATACGCGTGAGTGACTGAGATTCCGGTAGCTGTTATGCCATCGTCAAAGTCCCACGAGTAAGACATTATGTTCTTGTCATCTGTAGAGCCAATGCCATCGAAACTTACAGTGGAACCTATGGTAGCACTCTGATCAGCACCAGCATTGGCAACAGGTGGATTATCTACAACAGCCGGTGTGGTAGGAGTTGGAGCACTCGCAAGGCTTACAGTCAGCTTCGGCCTCTGATCTGCATTGGTCCAGTCGGAACTGTAGAAAGCAATGTAATTGCCGCTCTCTGTTCTTGCCTTGAGGAAGAAACCAGTGTTCTTATACTTACCATTTATGTATTCCTGCACAAGCTGAGTGACATCAAACTCATAGTACTTGTTATCAGGCACTTTGCCTGCCGGGAAGGTTACAGAGCCATATGGCGTGCTACCTTGGGAAACATTGTTTTTATCGTACCAAGTTCCTCCTACTATGGGCCACTTCTTACTCTGACTAATGTAGTACCAAGTCACATATTTTGGATCCCAGGAAATAGGCCTGTAGATATCGACTACAGTATCAGACTTACGTGTAGCACCTTCCGGATAATACCAGAAAAGCGAGAGAGTTGCTTTGGATACGACATCAGTCTTATTGAACTTGCTGAGATCGAACCAGAGCACGTCCCTACTACGAGATACATTCTTTCCAACATCCAGATAAGTGGCCTTTGAGAATACCACGCATGAGGATGACTCGCGCAATCTGTTGTCATATTGAGCCTGGAATGAAGCAGGACCATAGTAGTGTGCATCATCGCTGTCTGTGTACTTTGTACTACCGTAGTAGCCTTCAACCGTGGCAGTGTTGACTTGTTGGCCAGAAGCCCATATCATATTGTATTCAGCTTCAGTGGAATTCCCAATACCCAGAGTAGTTGTACTAAGAGTAATTGGACCATACTTACTATCAGTTACACTGATTCCAGTAAGTTCAACATTACCAATGTTAGTAACTATGATCTTGAACTTAACCGGACCAGATGATAGAGAAGGACCTGTTACAGTATCAGCGTCTTCCCATCCAGTGCCATTCCACACATACTTCTCAACATCAATAGCACCGCTGGCACCGAAGTAATGACTTGGATCTTCATCGGTTACTGGAGTACCCTTGTAATCTGCAGTAACATTACCGATGTTAGCATACTGACCAGCAGTTGCTACTCCTGTTGCATTGTATATCCATGATTCTCCAACTTCAAGGATGCTGTTACCGTTATCACCACTAACATAAGTTGGAATGACACCCATGTTGTCACTTACAACAACACTTGTCAGATTTACATTGCCTGTGTTAGTAACATTGTAAGTCCATGTAAATCTGACAAGTGTTGTTGTAAGTGACAACATGGGTGTCATTCCAACTTATGTTAGTGGTGATAACGGTAACAGCATCCTTGAAGTTGGAGAATGGCATGGATATACAATGCAACAGGAGTAGCAACTGCTGGTCAGTATGCTAACATCGGTAATGTTACTGCAGATTACAAGGGTACTCCGGTAACCGATGAAGATCCAAGCCATTACTTCGGTTCAAGTACAGCTATTGATATCGAGAAGTATACCAATGGTGAAGATGCAGATAATGCACCTGGACCTTATGTTGGAATAGGTTCTACAGTTACATGGACTTACAATGTTACTAACACAGGCAATGTAAATCTGACAAGTGTTGTTGTAAGTGACAACATGGGTGTCATTCCAACTTATGTTAGTGGTGATAACGGTAACAGCATCCTTGAAGTTGGAGAATCATGGATATACAATGCAACAGGAGTAGCAACTGCTGGTCAGTATGCTAACATCGGTAATGTTACTGCAGATTACAAGGGTACTCCGGTAACCGATGAAGATCCAAGCCATTACTTCGGTTCAAGTACAGCTATTGATATCGAGAAGTATACCAATGGTGAAGATGCAGATAATGCACCTGGACCTTATGTTGGAATAGGTTCTACAGTTACATGGACTTACAATGTTACTAACACAGGTAATGTGAATCTGACAAGTGTTGTTGTAAGTGACAACATGGGTGTCATTCCAACTTATGTTAGTGGTGATAACGGTAACAGCATCCTTGAAGTTGGAGAATCATGGATATACAATGCAACAGGAGTAGCAACTGCTGGTCAGTATGCTAACATCGGTAATGTTACTGCAGATTACAAGGGTACTCCGGTAACCGATGAAGATCCAAGCCATTACTTCGGTTCAAGTACAGCTATTGATATCGAGAAGTATACCAATGGTGAAGATGCAGATAATGCACCTGGACCTTATGTTGGAATAGGTTCTACAGTTACATGGACTTACAATGTTACTAACACAGGTAATGTTGAATCTGACAAGTGTTGTTGTAAGTGACAACATGGGTGTCATTCCAACTTATGTTAGTGGTGATAACGGTAACAGCATCCTTGAAGTTGGAGAATCATGGATATACAATGCAACAGGAGTAGCAACTGCTGGTCAGTATGCTAACATCGGTAATGTTACTGCAGATTACAAGGGTACTCCGGTAACCGATGAAGATCCAAGCCATTACTTCGGTTCAAGTACAGCTATTGATATCGAGAAGTATACCAATGGTGAAGATGCAGATAATGCACCTGGACCTTATGTTGGAATAGGTTCTACAGTTACATGGACTTACAATGTTACTAACACAGGCAATGTAAATCTGACAAGTGTTGTTGTAAGTGACAACATGGGTGTCATTCCAACTTATGTTAGTGGTGATAACGGTAACAGCATCCTTGAAGTTGGAGAATCATGGATATACAATGCAACAGGAGTAGCAACTGCTGGTCAGTATGCCTAAACATCGGTAATGTTACTGCAGATTACAAGGGTACTCCGGTAACCGATGAAGATCCAAGCCATTACTTCGGTTCAAGTACAGCTATTGATATCGAGAAGTATACCAATGGTGAAGATGCAGATAATGCACCTGGACCTTATGTTGGAATAGGTTCTACAGTTACATGGACTTACAATGTTACTAACACAGGTAATGTGAATCTGACAAGTGTTGTTGTAAGTGACAACATGGGTGTCATTCCAACTTATGTTAGTGGTGATAACGGTAACAGCATCCTTGAAGTTGGAGAATCATGGATATACAATGCAACAGGAGTAGCAACTGCTGGTCAGTATGCTAACATCGGTAATGTTACTGCAGATTACAAGGGTACTCCGGTAACTGATGAAGATCCAAGCCATTACTTCGGTTCAAGTACAGCTATTGATATCGAGAAGTATACCAATGGTGAAGATGCAGATAATGCACCTGGACCTTATGTTGGAATAGGTTCTACAGTTACATGGACTTACAATGTTACTAACACAGGTAATGTAAATCTGACAAGTGTTGTTGTAAGTGACAACATGGGTGTCATTCCAACTTATGTTAGTGGTGATAACGGTAACAGCATCCTTGAAGTTGGAGAATCATGGATATACAATGCAACAGGAGTAGCAACTGCTGGTCAGTATGCTAACATCGGTAATGTTACTGCAGATTACAAGGGTACTCCGGTAACCGATGAAGATCCAAGCCATTACTTCGGTTCAAGTACAGCTATTGATATCGAGAAGTATACCAATGGTGAAGATGCAGATAATGCACCTGGACCTTATGTTGGAATAGGTTCTACAGTTACATGGACTTACAATGTTACTAACACAGGCAATGTAAATCTGACAAGTGTTGTTGTAAGTGACAACATGGGTGTCATTCCAACTTATGTTAGTGGTGATAACGGTAACAGCATCCTTGAAGTTGGAGAATCATGGATATACAATGCAACAGGAGTAGCAACTGCTGGTCAGTATGCCAACATCGGTAATGTTACTGCAGATTACAAGGGTACTCCGGTAACCGATGAAGATCCAAGCCATTACTTCGGTTCAAGTACAGCTATTGATATCGAGAAGTATACCAATGGTGAAGATGCAGATAATGCACCTGGACCTTATGTTGGAATAGGTTCTACAGTTACATGGACTTACAATGTTACTAACACAGGTAATGTGAATCTGACAAGTGTTGTTGTAAGTGACAACATGGGTGTCATTCCAACTTATGTTAGTGGTGATAACGGTAACAGCATCCTTGAAGTTGGAGAATCATGGATATACAATGCAACAGGAGTAGCAACTGCTGGTCAGTATGCTAACATCGGTAATGTTACTGCAGATTACAAGGGTACTCCGGTAACCGATGAAGATCCAAGCCATTACTTCGGTTCAAGTACAGCTATTGATATCGAGAAGTATACCAATGGTGAAGATGCAGATAATGCACCTGGACCTTATGTTGGAATAGGTTCTACAGTTACATGGACTTACAATGTTACTAACACAGGTAATGTGAATCTGACAAGTGTTGTTGTAAGTGACAACATGGGTGTCATTCCAACTTATGTTAGTGGTGATAACGGTAACAGCATCCTTGAAGTTGGAGAATCATGGATATACAATGCAACAGGAGTAGCAACTGCTGGTCAGTATGCTAACATCGGTAATGTTACTGCAGATTACAAGGGTACTCCGGTAACCGATGAAGATCCAAGCCATTACTTCGGTTCAAGTACAGCTATTGATATCGAGAAGTATACCAATGGTGAAGATGCAGATAATGCACCTGGACCTTATGTTGGAATAGGTTCTACAGTTACATGGACTTACAATGTTACTAACACAGGTAATGTGAATCTGACAAGTGTTGTTGTAAGTGACAACATGGGTGTCATTCCAACTTATGTTAGTGGTGATAACGGTAACAGCATCCTTGAAGTTGGAGAATCATGGATATACAATGCAACAGGAGTAGCAACTGCTGGTCAGTATGCTAACATCGGTAATGTTACTGCAGATTACAAGGGTACTCCGGTAACCGATGAAGATCCAAGCCATTACTTCGGTTCAAGTACAGCTATTGATATCGAGAAGTATACCAATGGTGAAGATGCAGATAATGCACCTGGACCTTATGTTGGAATAGGTTCTACAGTTACATGGACTTACAATGTTACTAACACAGGTAATGTGAATCTGACAAGTGTTGTTGTAAGTGACAACATGGGTGTCATTCCAACTTATGTTAGTGGTGATAACGGTAACAGCATCCTTGAAGTTGGAGAATCATGGATATACAATGCAACAGGAGTAGCAACTGCTGGTCAGTATGCTAACATCGGTAATGTTACTGCAGATTACAAGGGTACTCCGGTAACTGATGAAGATCCAAGCCATTACTTCGGTTCAAGTACAGCTATTGATATCGAGAAGTATACCAATGGTGAAGATGCAGATAATGCACCTGGACCTTATGTTGGAATAGGTTCTACAGTTACATGGACTTACAATGTTACTAACACAGGTAATGTGAATCTGACAAGTGTTGTTGTAAGTGACAACATGGGTGTCATTCCAACTTATGTTAGTGGTGATAACGGTAACAGCATCCTTGAAGTTGGAGAATCATGGATATACAATGCAACAGGAGTAGCAACTGCTGGTCAGTATGCTAACATCGGTAATGTTACTGCAGATTACAAGGGTACTCCGGTAACCGATGAAGATCCAAGCCATTACTTCGGTTCAAGTACAGCTATTGATATCGAGAAGTATACCAATGGTGAAGATGCAGATAATGCACCTGGACCTTATGTTGGAATAGGTTCTACAGTTACATGGACTTACAATGTTACTAACACAGGTAATGTGAATCTGACAAGTGTTGTTGTAAGTGACAACATGGGTGTCATTCCAACTTATGTTAGTGGTGATAACGGTAACAGCATCCTTGAAGTTGGAGAATCATGGATATACAATGCAACAGGAGTAGCAACTGCTGGTCAGTATGCTAACATCGGTAATGTTACTGCAGATTACAAGGGTACTCCGGTAACCGATGAAGATCCAAGCCATTACTTCGGTTCAAGTACAGCTATTGATATCGAGAAGTATACCAATGGTGAAGATGCAGATAATGCACCTGGACCTTATGTTGGAATAGGTTCTACAGTTACATGGACTTACAATGTTACTAACACAGGTAATGTGAATCTGACAAGTGTTGTTGTAAGTGACAACATGGGTGTCATTCCAACTTATGTTAGTGGTGATAACGGTAACAGCATCCTTGAAGTTGGAGAATCATGGATATACAATGCAACAGGAGTAGCAACTGCTGGTCAGTATGCTAACATCGGTAATGTTACTGCAGATTACAAGGGTACTCCGGTAACCGATGAAGATCCAAGCCATTACTTCGGTTCAAGTACAGCTATTGATATCGAGAAGTATACCAATGGTGAAGATGCAGATAATGCACCTGGACCTTATGTTGGAATAGGTTCTACAGTTACATGGACTTACAATGTTACTAACACAGGCAATGTGAATCTGACAAGTGTTGTTGTAAGTGACAACATGGGTGTCATTCCAACTTATGTTAGTGGTGATAACGGTAACAGCATCCTTGAAGTTGGAGAATCATGGATATACAATGCAACAGGAGTAGCAACTGCTGGTCAGTATGCTAACATCGGTAATGTTACTGCAGATTACAAGGGTACTCCGGTAACCGATGAAGATCCAAGCCATTACTTCGGTTCAAGTACAGCTATTGATATCGAGAAGTATACCAATGGTGAAGATGCAGATAATGCACCTGGACCTTATGTTGGAATAGGTTCTACAGTTACATGGACTTACAATGTTACTAACACAGGCAATGTAAATCTGACAAGTGTTGTTGTAAGTGACAACATGGGTGTCATTCCAACTTATGTTAGTGGTGATAACGGTAACAGCATCCTTGAAGTTGGAGAATCATGGATATACAATGCAACAGGAGTAGCAACTGCTGGTCAGTATGCTAACATCGGTAATGTTACTGCAGATTACAAGGGTACTCCTTGTAACCGATGAAGATCCAAGTTAGCATTACTTCGCAGTTGCTACTCCTGTTGCATTGTATATCCATGAAGTCTACCAACTGGTCAAGGATGCTGTTACCGTTATGCACCACTGGACATAATGTTGGAATGACACCCATGTTGTCACTTACAACAACACTTGTCAGATTTACATTGCCTGTGTTAGTAACATTGTAAGTCCATGTAACTGTAGAACCTATTCCAACATAAGGTCCAGGTGCATTATCTGCATCTTCACCATTGGTATACTTCTCGATATCAATAGCTGTACTTGAACCGAAGTAATGGCTTGGATCTTCATCGGTTACCGGAGTACCCTTGTAATCTGCAGTAACATTACCGATGTTAGCATACTGACCAGCAGTTGCTACTCCTGTTGCATTGTATATCCATGATTCTCCAACTTCAAGGATGCTGTTACCGTTATCACCACTAACATAAGTTGGAATGACACCCATGTTGTCACTTACAACAACACTTGTCAGATTTACATTGCCTGTGTTAGTAACATTGTAAGTCCATGTAACTGTAGAACCTATTCCAACATAAGGTCCAGGTGCATTATCTGCATCTTCACCATTGGTATACTTCTCGATATCAATAGCTGTACTTGAACCGAAGTAATGACTTGGATCTTCATCAGTTACTGGAGTACCCTTGTAATCCGCAGTAACATTACCGATATTGGCATACTGACCAGCAGTTGCTACTCCTGTTGCATTGTATATCCATGATTCTCCAACTTCAAGGATGCTGTTACCGTTATCACCACTAACATAAGTTGGAATGACACCCATGTTGTCACTTACAACAACACTTGTCAGATTCACATTGCCTGTGTTAGTAACATTGTAAGTCCATGTAACTGTAGAACCTATTCCAACATAAGGTCCAGGTGCATTATCTGCATCTTCACCATTGGTATATTTCTCGAGATCTATTTTTGGAATAGAGTTGAAAAGACCCGCATCCATCATATTATTAGTCTCTCCCGCAGATAGGGTTATTGCATTTGTTCTACCTGTGGCAGGGTCAGCATCACTGTCTAATGTATCATTTGTACCTTGATCCTGAAGAGAGAAATTATAGCCAATGGGTTTTATGAACTGAACACTGTAGTTACCAGGCAGCAAGCCTACGAACTTATAGAAACCTGTAGCATTTGTTAAGGTAGTCATTGTGTTTCCGTATACATCGAAAACTGGGTTACCACTACCATCCAGCAGATTTACTGTCACATTTGTAACACCAAGCTCATATACATCTTGTATTCCATCACCATCAATGTCTGCCCAGACAAAATCACCAATAGAACCATAGAGAGGGGTTCTAGTTTCAAAAGGTGTTTTAACTCCATCAGAAGATGCATATCCTGTATTCACTATCTGGGCCACACCTGGAGTAAGATTAACAAAATTTTTGATGGTTACTTTAAATGTTACTGTATATGATTGACGGACAGGAAGTGCAGTATTACTATCCAAAACAATCCCGCCTTCATCCAAAGGAAACGCTGTCGAACCACTGTCAGTAATAGGTGTTGTTGTTCCAGTAAAGGACTTGTATAGGGTAATACTATCTGCAACGTAGCTTACATCAACTGGCAATGAATCCTGCAACAGGATATCTGATACTGGGAGACGAGCTATATTGTTAATTACGATAGTATATAGAATCACATCTCCGGGGCTAACATATCCATCGTTATCTCTATCCTCAGATAAAGTGGCAGTTTTACCTGCATCAAACAGGGGCGTAGGTGGAACTCCCGTTCCTAAATCAAGACCTGGAGCTGCAGCACTAGCAGCTGATGGATCCTGTCCCCAAGCACCCGCTAGTTTTGTCCCATCCAATGTGTAGAGCAGCATCCCTGTCTGATCACCTGAAGGTTTGTATACCTTAGCACGCTCACATTCTAATAAACTATATGACTTGTCATACTTATTACCATTCGGGTCTGTTAATGAGCCTGTAGTCGGGTCTGCATCATAATCAACGTAAATTGTAACTGCATTATCGCCATTGCCAATAGGAGTCACCCAGACAGGGTTTCCGTTTTCGTTAGGGTTAGTACCGGAAGTAGGATCCCGGCCAATGCCAAGACCAATGAGTAATTGTGATGTGAGAGAATTTTCAGGAACAAGAGTAAAACCCCAATCCCATGCTTGATTATTACTAAAGGTGCTACTTGTAGAGTCAGTAGTGGATAATGCATAGAATTTATTACCTGTTGTATAGAAGTGCGCTCCATATCCATCAGTAAGAACTTGTTTGAGATAACCATTTGCTGGAACAGATAGTGAACTGGTTGTCAAACCGCTTGCAGTTCGTCTTTCATATTGCACTGTAAGGGCGCTACTAGATGGATTATAAATCCATACCGTTGTACCGCAAGTAAGGCTACCAACAGTAGCAGGTGTGGAAACCGGAGTATAGGAGCTACTAGACCACAAATTAGTAGGTAATAAACGGAAAAAACGACTTTCATAGTTTGAAGCTTTATCACCAGTAATGAGATCTATTTGCACTGGGTTATCGGAGGAAATATGAGCACCTACCTTTACCCCACCGTTAACAAGATAACTCTCTCCTTCTGTCAGGGATTTTGTAGTCTCATAACTTCCACTGTTATCTGCATCTATGTTAACAGTTGCTCCTCCATGACCAGCCATTATAGTCATTCCTGTATACTCGAACATTTGATAATCAGTAGTATCAGGAATGTCTTCACCTACAGGAACACGAAAATCTGTACCCCAGCTATCAGTGTCAAATACTTCATTAGCATCAGCCATTAAAGTATTAGGTCCTGTAGACCAACCGGCACGGACCACAGAAATGGTCTTAGTTGATGCGATCTTATCTCTACCACCATATTTGATGACAGTTGATGAGTCGGTAGTAGTAACAGGATTATTTAAGACTATTACTGTACCTGCTTTGATTATATCACTTGGCACTCCCGGAGGGACTCCGTTAGATGTGTTACCATCACCCCAAATCTGTGTGCCGCCTGTGTTAGCAGAAGTGTATATGTTGATTGGATTACCAACATCAGATTCAAAGCCATTCTCATATTGATCGTAATAGATGATGGTGTTATCAGCGATTGCTGATATCGAAATGTAGCTTTGCATGGGTTCACCAGGATCAGTACCAGATCCTCCTGATTCAATTGTTTTAAGTGCTAGTAGATGCTGATCTTCAGGGATTGGTACGTAGAAGAACTGCACAGGTACTGGATAACCAGCAGCACTAATCGTCGGTACAAAGGCCAAAATGGCCACATACAAAAGCACAGCTATTAATATCTTATTTTTTCTCATTTTTCCTCCCACCCATAACCCAAGCAATTAGAAATTGCAATATAACGATTGACAAAGAGAGTCATACTCGTTTAACTTTAGGCTAGTAATGGCGGACTATCTTAATCGTTTAATTTTAAGTGATTGCGTAATACACACTTCTTTAAATATAAAGTTATTTAGAAAGTATATTAGAGTAAATATACTACATTTATTTTATTTCTCAATATATTTTCACAATGAGTCGGTAAATTGAACAACTCATTTAATGAAATCAGACTCAGTTGAACAAATATCCTCATATCCAAAATAATTTATCAAAAATTGAAATCAGAACATCTGAAAATTAATCTAAGAGATATTTGCGAAATAGATTCTTTTCACAAATAATGAAGAACATTGAGCACTAAAATGTTTTTTATCTTATGAAGTGGTCTGAATAAGCAAAAAAATAATTTGGGCATTTCCTCACCTACTCTTCCTCAATATCTTCGCAATCTCCGGCTCTTTCTCTACAAGCTCCATCAAAGCCATACTACACCGGGAACAAAAACTCGAAGTAGGTACGTTTTAAGATCAAGCCCCATCATCTACGATACATGTAAGACTATTGTACACATCTGCTATAATTATATTTAAAGACAACATATCCTCGCGGATTTCGACAGGGCTCTGTAGAAATCCTCGATATTCAAGCAAGAAACAGAATTGAGATTTTTCTCAAATGTTTCTCTAGGTATCGTTAGAAAACAACTCTTTCTGGCTATAGATATTGATTTTAATAGGTATTCTACAGAGCCGGTAATAGGTAACTGTATTTTTTTGTACCCTTAAGTCTTTCAAGAATCTTTAATAGATAAAATACAAAACCTAAATTGCTGATAATTCATCATTTCCAAAACCCCACAATAAAGGAAGTGTGAGAGATGAAATCAGAAGAATAAATCAGAATCAAGTTAGAGAGCTTGAAGAATCTTAAGAAACACATTGATGGAAACACAATCGTTATCGTGATACCACAAAAGATTTAAGCAATTATCTATGTGAGGATTTTATGGCAGAATCACCAATTTTTGAGATATTTGATGGATTGCCCAGACAGGGTCCAGGTAATAACAAGTGTACTGAAAAAGCCTTTAATTTGCTTTCTTCCCTTCCTGCAGGCACTAAGATCCTTGACATTGGTTGCGGTGTTGGTATACAGACAATACATCTTGCGAAGATATGCAGCGACTGTCACATCACTGCAACTGACATTTACCAGCCTTTTCTGGATAAACTGATGGAAAATGCAGTTAAAGAAGGATTTGATGACAGGATTACCACGGTTTGTGCTTCCATGGATGACCTGCCTTTTGAAGCAGGAGAATTCGATATTATCTGGTCAGAGGGTTCTATCTTTGTCATTGGTTTTGAAAAAGGACTTAGCTACTGGAAACAGTTTCTGAAAGATGGGGGTTATATAGCACTGACAGAAAGCACATGGTTCACGGATGAACCTTCTTTGGAAGTGCTTCAATTCTGGCAGGGCTGTTATCCCGATATTAAGAGCATACCTGACACTGAAAAAGTTATCATGGCAGTAGGATATGATATCATTGACCGTTTTAAACTGCCAGCTTCTATCTGGTACGATTTTTACTCCCATCTGGAAAAAAGAGTTGATGACATCAGTGATAACTATAAAGGAAACACCGATGCAGAAACGATACTTAGTTTTAATAGAAAAGAGATAAAGATCTTCAGAGAATACCCAGATGAATATGGTTATACGTTCTTCATTTTACAGAAGAACACAAATAAATGATCTGTTACTGATGAACAATTAAATGATCCAGAAACTCAAAAAGAAATCAAAGAAGAATAGTATCTAATATCGTATATGGGGTGACTTGCTCATAACAAGCAGGTCACATCCGAATACAAATCATTTTCAATTTAATTTTTTGCTCTACTACTCGTCTCCACTTGTGCGATTTATCAACCGTATTTTCCCAGTCTGACAAGAAATGGAATCCTTTTCCACTGAAGTATCAGTGGTAGATTCAAGGTAAAAGTATGAAACCTTAAATAGAGAGCAAGCAAAACAAAATTGTATTATTGTTTAATCCTTGTGCTCCCCACATCTCCAACCTTTCCCTAACATGTGAATTCAAAGTAAATGGCTTATCACCCTTAGCATTCTGTTTCATATAATGCAACGTACCCTTAGAGAATCCCAGGTTCTTCCATTCAGTATAGGAAATACTCAGTATCTTTTGCCTAATCTCATCAGAATCCTGTCTATCAATAGTAAATTCAGGCTTACTGAAATCAATAGCCTTCCTTTTCTCAACAAGGTATTGAACTAGTTCTCTAGTTTTCAATAACAAAACATAATTCCAAGTTACTGAGTTCTTCTGATAGGGAACTTTCTTATTCATCCATATCTGGAACTCTTCAGTTACTCTCTTACCCCTGAAGGCTTGAGCCTGAGTGAATAGCTCTCAGTCCTGATAAAGTCTTTAGTATCAATTATGTTATTAAATTCACAATCAATCAGATTCTTCTTTTTTGAAGATATAAGTGTTTTTGAATATAAGGCATATACAAATAGACATGTTATTATGAAAATCAGAGCAAGTACTGTAAGCATAGTGTCATTTGATGACTTTAATATGTAGTATGCTAAAAATAAAATCAAACTATAACCAATGTGTGGAATCTAGGAAGTACTCTTCCTTTAAGAATGTTAAATTGGCTCATAATTTCCTGATTTTTGATTTGGTGAACTCCGTTCTTTTTATTTCTTATTTTTGCTCCAATGCATACAAATATATATACATGCTGGACAAGGCTTTAATACTTTAACTCTTATGTACATAATATCTGTATTGGATCAGTTAGTATCCTCTTTAGGATGCCGATTCAGAATCCAGATTAAAATCTTAACATAATAATCACTTATAAGGCGATATCATGAAAGTAAGCGTACCATGTATGGGAAAAGGCGGAAGCGATGACGCAGTCAGCCAGCATTTTGGAAGGGCACCTGCCTACACTGTTTTTGACACAGAGACTGGGGAATATTCCGTTGTAATGAAAAATGGTAGTGAAGGTCCTGTTGACCTGATGGCTGGAGCCGGTGTGAATGTAATGCTCTGTGGAGGTATTGGAAAGGGTGCTGCAGTGATGCTCCAGCAGAGAGGGATCGATGTTTTCATCGGTGCATCTGGAACAATAAAAGATGCCATTGATGCGTGGGAGTCCGGTGCTCTCTCAAATAACCAGAATGGTAACTGCGACAGCCATGAACATGATCACAATCATGACGACTGCAGTTGTAATTGCAGCTGTCACAGTCAGGTCTCAATAAGCTGAGCTGCTGCAGAAACATAAGCAAGAGAATTGCCACCTAATGTGGCAAACTCCATTACTGCAATACAATTGTCTGGATGCAGGCAATTGTTTTCTCCTTTGTTTTATGTAAAATTCAATACTTTCAATTTATTTGAGTTAATCTAATTGTTAACACCCCTCCCGCATCTCTAACTTTTCCCTTACATGTGCATTCAAAGTAAACGGCTTCTCAGCCTTAGCATTCTGTTTCATATAATGCAATGTACCCTTAGAGAATCCCATGGTCTTCCAATCAGTATAAGAAATACTCAGTATCTTCTGCCTTATATCATCAGAATCCTGTTTATCAATAGTAAATTCAGGCCTGTTAAAATCAATAACTTGCCTTTTTTCAACAAGGTATTGAACTAACTCTCTAGTTTTCAATAACAATGCATAATTCCAAACTACCGAGTTCTTTTGATATGGCAATTTCTTATTCATCCAGTTTTGGAACTCTTCAGTAACCTTTTTTGCTCCTGAAGAACCACAAGAATATGTATTCTCTCCGGGAAGGATGGATCTTGAGGGTGGTGGTGTCTGGAAATACTGGAATGAATTTTCAAAGGCAATTCCTTACAAATATGATTTTTGTTCCAGGATAGAACAGTACTAAAGGCCAGTTTTTTGCTTTAACTTACATTATTTAAAGACACTCAAACATAAAGCAATTAATAGGATAGCGGAAGCTATGCTAAAAACATAGAGAAATGAAAGAAATGAAACAAAAACAGAAATAGGAGGAATAAATGCCACTTGAAGTTTATAGTGGCATAAAAAACAGAGGGTTAATTAGAGCCTTTGTTGTTTGATCTGCCAAACCATGCCCCTATAGAATAGAACAGCACGAAACTTACAACTAATCCGACTATGTATCCATAAGCAGATTCAAATATTACTGTAAAATACAAGGGAAAGATTATAAAAAGGGTCAACAGTAATAATCCACCAGCTAGTACCAGCAAGCTTTTTTGAATTCTGCCTATCTTCTTATCAGTTTTATCATTCAAATTTAACTTTTGAATTCCACCTATCTTCCTATCAGTTTTACCATTCAAGTTTAACGATTCCATATGGTAAAATTGTACGTTTATATATATATAACTTTTATAACATTATTTTTAATGCACTCACTACCTCACGATTATTGATGTATATATCTATATCATTATTTTTAATGCACATATTCTATCACTATTATTACTGCACATTGTGTATTCAATTTCCTTTCCTCAGAGTTATTTGCTACATTTTATACTCAGAATTACACTGATAAAGCAGTCGTTGAGTAAAAAGTGTTTGAGGACAATTAATACAGTTGGTTTAGATGCTCATGTAAGCATCGTATCAAGGGATTTGAGGGATCTATGGATCAGAATCTAAGGATCATTTTTATCATGTTTTTAAAAAGGATATTCGTAAATAGGTGTAACTATAAAAGACTACTTTTGAGTTTCGGATTTATTTGCATCGTCCTTACTTTTCTCGCTGGTTTCTTCTCTCTCACCAAAGTCAACTATCAGATGGTTGCACCTTCCGCTTTTTGCTCCGCATATCTTACAATATCTTGCCATACTATTCTCCTCTTTCTTTAATTATATCATGTTTGTAAAAGAACCCTGTGGGTGTTGAGTTAGATGCTTTACATTTCATGCGGAAAAATGTAAAAGAAGAAAATCCATTTACACAAAATACTCATGTTAAGCAAAGGTTAAAGGTGTTGGAAGCAAAGCTTTAAACCTGGGTAACTAACATAATTACATGATGAGCCTATTTCAAAACTTCACTCACACCTTTTTCCAACACAACAGGAAACATGCAATATCTAACAATCCTTTGAAAACCACATTAAGACGTTCATATCTACTTGCTAATTTTCTAAATCCCATCTTCAACCATGCAAAGAATCGTTCTATAGTTCCTCTGTAATGATATGTTTCTTCATCAAATCGAGTAGGTCTTCCTCTTTTCTTTCTTTTACTGTTCCTTGTATTGATCGGTATGTTGCTTTTGATAGCTCTGGACCTTAAGTACTGCCTGATTTCTGTATCGTCGTACGCAGCGTCTGCCAGAACTTCAAGAGGTCTTGTCCTTGGTCTTCCATCGGTCTTAACCTTAATATCCTCCATAACTTCAATGAAGTGCTGTCTATCGTGCTCTTTTCCAGAAGATATTTGGATTGTAAGTGGAAAACCTTCACAACTTACACATGCATGGATCTTTATGCCTTTTCTTTTCTTGTGACCGTTGTACGAGGAGTCATCTACCCTTTTTTAGTTTCGATGAAACTGCTATCGATACACACTGTATCCAATGAGAACTTACTTTTCTGGTAAGCGGAATCCCGAAGGGATTCCATTATCTTGTCCCATATCCCTGCTTCTGACCACCTTTTCAATCTTCGCCAAGCTGTAACTCCAGAACCATAAGAAGGTGGCAGATCTCGCCATCTGCAACCTGTTATCAGGACATAGAGAATACCGTTGATGACCTTACGGTCATCAACTCTCTTTCTCCCGGTTATTGGTTGTGGAGGCAGGAATGTTTTAATAAACTTCCATTGTTCATCAGAGAGTTCTTTAAAACCCATTAAAATCCCCATACTATTATTGGAGAAAGGCGTATTTATACTTATGAAACCAGCTCATTATAAGAAGGGACGGGAAGTTGTAAAATGATGGCAATAGTATTAGGCAATTATATGCTTAACGCCCTATTCAACAGAGGTAATAGAAAAGCATGAACAACATTAATAGCACTAAAAAGGAGTTATCACCAGAACAACGTGAAGAACTACTAAGAGCGTTGAAAGCCCGTTTTGAGAAAAACATGAACTGCCATAAAGGTCTTGAATGGGCTAAAGTACAAGCAAAGCTGGAAGTTAATACTGAAAAACTGTGGTCACTCAATGAAATGGAAAGAACTGGCGGTGAACCGGATGTTGTTGTTCATGATGACAAAACGGACGAATACATTTTTTATGATTGTTCAGCTGAAAGTCCTAAAGGCCGCAGAAATGTTTGTTACGACCGTGAAGCGCTGGAGTCAAGGAAAGAACATAAACCAGAAAACAATGCTATTGATATGGCAGCTGCCATAGGCATTGAGCTTTTAACGGAAGAACAATATCGGGAGTTGCAGAAACTTGGAAATTTCGATACAAAAACGTCGAGTTGGGTGAAAACGCCTTCTACTATTAGAAAACTTGGCGGCGCCCTCTTTGCTGATCGTCGCTACGACCACGTCTTCGTGTATCACAACAGTGCATCCTATTACTATGGCGTTAGAGGGTTCCGTGGATCACTAAGGGTCTAATTTTTGCAGATCTAGAAAATAACCTGGAAAATACTCTTCTCCTTTCTTCTCTTTAGTAGTGGTAAACTTGAAACTGTAAGCATCCACTAGCTTTTTTACAATAACAGGAGGGTTTAACCTTCTTTTTGAAATAAGCAGAATAGCAAAGGATACAGGAATATCGAGATATAAGAATAAAGAGCGCATTAAAGATTTAATCTCAAGAATTCTACAGAGCCAGGTCAAGATAAAATCAAAAGTAGCTTTTCTACAAAGCATTCTTCTATAAGAACTATGCCCAGAAGGCCATAATATTTAATTGGTGCTATTATAGATGGATTAATTTCATGTAAAAAACCAACATGAGCATCTAGACCAACTGTATTAATGGCTCTCAAGCATTCAGTTTCAAAGCATAGCCATAATTGAGCATAACATTGACTATTAAATAAAAAAAGTCCACCGGCTGCTGCCAGTGGGTTGGGTTTGGATGGTGGTTGGTTGGTGGTTGGTTGATAAATCGCCCTCTTATCCAATGTAGTATGTGACCTGTACTGACATTGAAACTGTGGACTCTCCCGGCTCAATTGGTGTGGAAACCTGTCCCGTCCCTGTACCCATTGCTGTTTCTGCCACTGTGTAGGAGACCCTGGAGTTATCATTCCCAGATATGGATGCTGTCTGCACACCTGTGACCTTAAGACCCAGGCTGCCGGCGAGGCCATTAGCCTTTGATGATGCATCGGCTACGGCTTCGTTCATGAGGTCTTCACGGAGCTGTTTCTGCCTGTCATCAGATACTGAGAAGGAGATGCTTCCGATCTGATTGGCTCCTGCGGCTGTTGCCCTGTCGATGATCTGGCTCAGGTTGCCGATCTTTGTGGTTGTGACCTGCACACTGTTGGATGCGGAGTAACCTGTAATGGTCTGTTCCTTGTCATAGTTGTAGACCGGGTACACGGATAAATAGGATGTCTGTATTTCCCTGTCCTCCAGACCCAGTGCTTTGAGTTCTGCGACAACAGTGCTCATGAGAGCTGCGTTCTGATCGGATGCGTCCTTTGCAGTGTCAGCCTGGACCACGACACCTATGCTTAAGGCGGCTGTGTCAGGCACGACTTTCTCTTCGGCGTACCCGCTCATAGTTATTGTGTCTGCTGCATTCTGTTCCGACCCACTCTGCGAGATGGCGTATATCGTAAACGACATCACCACCAAGACAACTGATAATGCAATGATAGCGAAATTGGATTTATCGTTTTTATTTTCCTGTGACATTTTCACATTCTCCTTGTTCAATGCATTGTTAACCGGTGAGTCTGTCTTGTTATGGCCGGTTATTGCATGTTATAGAAGGAGTTGCACATATTAAAGAATTGTCTAAACTTCAAGTGGGTTTGTAGTTATATGAGGCGGCAGATAGCGATAAGAAAAAAGAGGGTCATTTTCTCTTTTTCTTCTCAGGTGCCACAGGCTCGGTTAAAAAGAATCCAAATGATGTGAAATCTTTGAGATCCATGCTGTGAGATTTCTCACCGGAAGAAATAGCAGTAGTTATGAAACGGAAAAACTCACGGGTATACTGCTCGTAGCTGAACCCCTCCGCCTCAATCACCAGTTTCCATTTATTTTCCATTGACAGGATGCCCATGAAGGAGATCATAAGGTACATTGAGGTGAGGAATGGATCGAGATCCACTCGGATCGTACCGTCATCAATACCCTCCTGGATCGCATCCCGCAGGATCATACGGCAGGTACCATACCCCTTACCGATCTCTGCGGTACACGGGTTCTCTTTGGAAAAATGCTCAGAACCATAAAAATGGATCATGCGAAGATAATCGGGGTATTCCTGTGAAAACTGGTAATAAGCCTGTCCCATCAGAGCTACCTTGACAATACCAGGCACTTGTTTCTCCATGCATTCTGTGTATTTTTCTTTAAGGATCTGGATACCACGAAGTACAATGGTTGCGAAAAGTGTCTCCTTATTTTTAAAATATAGATAAATGGTAGCCTTATTCAGTTCAACCTCGCGGGCGATTTCATCCATGGAGACATCTTCGTAACTCCGGGAAAAAAAGAGACTTTCAGCTGCATCGATGATCTCGGTCTTTCTCTGTTCCTTTTCTCGTTGTCTTCTATCGACGATTCCCATTATTCCACTTCACTTAACACATATTTATTAAATAACTTATTCTTCAGATAAAACATTCAGGCTCCTTTCGCTGGCTATAGAGCGTATGGAGACGCACTGATGCGTCTTTAACCAGCCCGGGTTTCATCGATCTGGCACTTTGCGGGCAATTTTTGATACATGCACAGCATGTAATGCATATATCCGTATCTATCAAACGGGAATTTTCTGCATCAATAGCACCAACAGGACACTTCTCTGCACAGATCCCACATTGTGAACACTTATCACTGACTGCGATAAAATCAACGATCCATAATTTTGTAACTCCTTCATAAGGGTAAGTGCCAGACACATGCACATCAAAAACCTGAGGAATTGATGAAATAGATTGTAGTTTTTCACGTATTTTCTGTCCAAATACTTCTGCATGGGTTAAATCATCTTCATCGGGACGTCCTTGTGCTATTGATGTCTCAGAATTTGAGAATGAGTGTTCCCCGATATATGCTGCACAGGCAATGGGAATACACCCACATTTCATTACAATATTTTTTAGTTCGAGTAGTGCATCATCATATACACGATTACCATAGACAACAACACAAACCGTGGGGGTATTATGAGCTTGAATTGCATTGAGCCATTCATTTAATAATGCCGGCACTCTCCCCATATAAACGGGAACTCCAATAACAAGCAATTCATTTTCCGAGGTCATTAATGGTTGTTTTCTTGTATCTGGTTTGGTAATATCAATTAATTCCACGGTGCCTGGATTAATACCATGCGTAATGCCCTGAACAACCGCTTTTGTTGTCCCGGTAGGTGAAAAATAGACTAATTTCACAGATTCCATTTTCATTTTTTTCCTCCTTCAATTGTGTAGGATTCTGCCCGGAGGCAGTCTTACTAGAATTGTTAACTTAAGGTTATATTATAACTTTCGGTTATTTAACAACCATTAGTTGAAAAGTCCATATTACACCGAGGAAAAATATTAGAGGATTCTGATTAACCCTCTATTTTTTTATGTCAAAATAAATTTGAAGCAACAGTTATTTTCCCTATTTCTGTTTCTACTTCTTTTCCCCTAGGCTCATATGCTTTAGCATTCCCTAGATTCGAATGGATGAAAGTAGCATCCTGGGTCATTTTTTTTGATCTTCAATCCAAGAGCATAAAGCTACTTCCGCTTTTTTAGATGCATAAACGTCTCATGATACTGAATTATGCGCTTAAAACTTGAAACCTGCGGCTATAAATAGTGGAAAATCGAATGGTTATGAACCATTAGATTTCCGTCACTGGCACAGAATCTTTCAAGTAGTATTCGAAGAGTTCTTTTCCCCACTCAAGCGCACCTTGGTTGGAACTTAGCATATACTTATAATCGTATTTTCCCTTATTATCTAGCAAACGCATAAGTAAGCAGTATTCATTAAATCCAAAAGATACAAAGTCTATTTTTTTGGGGTATACAAACAAATTAAACAATTCATTTTTAACGATTTCTACATAATCAGCTCGGTCCTGATTTTGGATTCTGGCAACCACATCTGGAGTAACAATTATATTTATCTTTACCTGGCCATGAATCATCTCAGCAAATACCTCAGCAAAGTTAGGGTAAAAGAATGTCGTAACAGCAAAAAATATTTTTCCTCTCTTAGAAGCCACTTGGGATAAATCATATGCTCCATATAGCTCTGGAGGTTGGGCATATATACTTTGAGTATAAGGATTTACTATCTGGCAGTCCTTAAGTTCCAGTATTCTTTTAAAAAGATGAGGCGGAATAAAATCAAGTTTACGAGTTCCCCAGTAATCAATATCCGTATCTAAAACCTCAACCTTGTCTAATAAAGGAACCATCTCGTCAACTATTAGTTTCCCTATTGTTGTCAATTCATAAGTGTCTTTATAGTGAGAAACAAGATGATGTGCTTTCAAGATCTTCATCTGCGGAACTAATTCCCTCCTTGTTATTTCCAGGGATGTAAAGAGAGTTTCCATTTCTTTCGGCTCCTTCCGCAACAATAGAAGAACTTTTCGTCTTTTATCAGAAGCAAATAACACTTCAATCAATGCTTTTTTCATTTGCATCATCTCCTAAGAAGCAAAATAATGCCCATCGGGCAAAACTTAATGTTAAGTGTTTAGGCAGCAACATTCAATGCGAATTATACCAACTAGTTTATATATATATATTATGCAAATAAACCTTCTTAATTAGCTTATACTGTTCTGAACTTTTCCCATAGCTTCAGCTTTTCCTAAAATATCATTAGGTATAAAAGGCTAATCTACCTTAACATTCCGTTTCATATATGGAGAACAACTTTAGACAAAACTGTTCCTATTCAGCATAACAAATACTCAGTATCTTTTGCCTGAAAATATCTTATTTCTGTCTTTTAATAGAATAAGCAGATTTCCAAACTCAATGGCTTCGTTTTCGCTCATTTTCGAGGGATATTTTACAGCAGATTTTCGTCTGCCCATTGATCAAACACCTGCAATTGCTGTTCCGTATGGAAATAATGCTCCCCATGCTTAAGAACTTTAACTGTTGCTTGATATCTCGCTGCAAATTCTAAAATTTCCTCACATTCAGATAGATTATCATCCGACCCGTACAAAATGGCAGTTGGTACTTTCCATTCAAAAGAAATGGGATTTTCTTTCACATAGCAATAATAATTCCATTCCAATTTCTGCCCAATAGGCAACTGAATCTCATGCTCTGCTTTTAGTCTCTCTTCACTTACTTGGAAACTTTTCATCATATTGTGTACAACGCGTTCCATATTGACGATGGGCGAGAGGAATAAACTTTGCTTTATGTCAAAGTTATGATAGGCAAGCAAACTGAAATAGGCTCCTATGGTACACGCAAACAAATGAATATCAGATGCAAAAGACTTTGCATATTCATAAACACTGAGCAAATCACTGACGCAATTATCAGGAACACAAGCATATCCCTCATCTAAACGCTCACCATGCATAGGCAGATCAAAACTTAACACCTGGTAACCTTTTGCAATGGCCTTTTGGGCCATCATGGAAATTACAGTGTCCTCTTTATTAGAAAGATTACCGTGAACTTCAATCAACAACTTTTTATTCAACTTTCCCCAAAGGATGGCAGGAATACGAGTTTTGCTATTTGATATATAAAAATGTCTTTTCTCCATAATCTACACTTCATCTAGGTATCTCTGCAGCTTATCCGCAAGTTTGGCAATATGAATACCATCAACAAATGCATGATGAACCTGAACTGCAAACGGCATCATAAATTTATCTTCTCTTTTTTGATATTTACCCCAATCAAATATGGGTTGAGCTTTTTCTTTATTTCCAAAATCCGTGTGTGAAATATGCATAAATGTGATCCAGGGCAACGCAGAAAATTGATATACATCATTTTCTACAGGTCCTGTAAAATGCTCTTTTTGATTTTCCGCCGTTACTATTGCCAATTTTGCAAACTTCTCTACCGTATCCTGCATGGGAACATTTACTACTTTAAATAATTCAGTTTCTTTTTCCAGATATGTAAATGACGTGTCAATGGATTCATATAACACAACTTCACCATCAAGGAAACGATACCTGAATTCTTCAATCTCATTTGCGCATTTTGTAACAGCAAATATGAAAGCCATTGTAAATGATAACTTATTTTTTTTAACGTGTTTTTTAAAATAAGTCACATCAAGTTCAAAACTCACACAATATTGAGGCTGCACAGCGCTCCTGTATATTTGACAATACTCTTTTCTTTTCCACGTTTCAAAATCTATTATTTTGTATCTGTTTACCACATTTACACCTTCGTTCAATACTATCTATACGCTCTACACTACGATACATTTTCTTTTCAGTATGAAGTTACAGTATTAAGTATCCCGAGAATCTATTATCTACTATTAATACTAAAAAAAGAAAAAAGTTTTTGTCATTATGTAATCTCTTACAATGAGACGTCATGGCGAGAAACCAGTTCTAAGTCCATTGCAAAGTTTAATGCATATGGACATCATGAGAAAGGTGGCAAATATGGATTATATCAGTGATTTTTTTGGATTCATAAAAAAAGCAACAACATCAGTTCAGACGGTGGATGCCATAAGAGAACGTCTGGACGCTGAAGGTTTTCTGGAATTGGAAATGAATGAGCTATGGACATTGAATGCATCAGGGAAATACTATCTGACTCCCTATCCTTCCATGTTGGTGGGCTTTACTATCGGAAGTGGTCAATTTCAAACAAAAGGTGTGAAAATGATCGCTGCTCATACAGATAATCCCGGATTTAGGATCAAACCCAATCCCGAGGTAAACAGTGAAGGAATGTTGACACTGAACGTGGAACGCTACGGAGGGCCAATTCTTAATACCTGGTTCGATCGTCCTTTATCCATTGCCGGAAGAATAGCAGTGAAGTCCGATGAGGTTCTGAAGCCGAAAGTAATTCATCTGGATTTTCAAAGACCTATACTTATCATCCCGAATTTGGCCATCCATATGAACCGTGAGGTCAATAAAGGTGTGGAGATCAAGGTCCAAAAAGAAATGCAACCTCTGTTAACCCAGTTGATTGAAGATGAGATCAAGGATCATTATCTGCTGGATCTGGTTGCTAAGGAAGCCGGGGTCGATCGTGAAGATATTCTGGATATGGACTTGAACGTTTATTGTAGTGAAGAAGGTATGTTGGTTGGCTCAAAAGAGGAATTCATCTCCTGTCCGAGAATCGACGATCTGTCCATGGTATATGCTGCTATGGAAGCTATTGTAGGGTCGAAGCATAAGGACGGGATCAACATGGTGGCATTTATGGATAATGAGGAAATCGGTTCTATGACAAGGCAAGGTGCTGATTCCATGATGTTGAGCAGTATTTTGGAAAGAATCCATATGAGTACGGAGAGAAGGGAGCAACAATCCATCTCTCGGGCAATGAACTTCTTTGTTATCTCAGCTGACTGTGCCCATGGTTTGCATCCCAATTACGGTGAAAAGAGCGATATCACCAACAAGCCTGTAATGAACAAAGGGATGGCTATTAAGATTAGTTGTAATCGTTCCTATGCATCTGAAGTGGAGACGATTGCAGCTTTTCAGCAATTGTGTGACAAAGCCAATGTGAAGTATCAAAAATTTGTGAACCATTCCGATCAACCAGGAGGAACGACCTTGGGTCCTTTGCTTAGCAAATATGTGCCTGTTCATGTGGTAGATGTAGGAGTGCCGATGTTGGCAATGCATTCAACCAGGGAGCTGATGGGAAAACAGGACTTCTTGGATTCCATCAAGATATTCAATATATTTTTCCAATTGGAAGAGTGATTCCATACTTTACAATTGATTAATGGTTTGGAGATCTATGAGGAAGTGGCGCTGTGGAATTGATTTTTATTTGCTTGGCGTAATAATATTGTTGTTTATGTTATGGCATGATTCGCTTTGTGATTTATATTTTGAAAACGATTCATGCATTTTTAAAGATAGGCATAGAACACTCCTCTTTCGCCCTTCCTAGTTGTTCACAATGTTCTACTAAGGTACAGGACTATCATATTTTACAGCATTTTAGATACACTGCCGTACAAAGTATTCTGAACAACTATTTGAGAATTCTGAGAGACTAATTGAAAGCAATTATTCAGTATTATATCTTTATTCACAAACATCTGTATTTTATCCACATCAAGAGCCTGCTACTCAATATTGTTAGCTTCTTTTCCAATTATCCCTTTCCTGAATGACCAGACAGTTGTACTGTTTAGTATATAGTATGGAAATGTTGCAGATTATAAATCTGCAACTCCTATTAAATCTTTGATTTAATATTATCCCAGGGATTTCTGGAAAGATATTCTATCAATGCACTGTCGTTCAAGTTCGGCATTAGAAAGAACATGTCCAAAATTTAATCAAATATTACTTTCACACCGCTAACCAGACAAATAAAAGCTATTTTGAATAATTCTAATCAAAATGTGTTTGGAGAAGGTGAAGAATGAAAAATGAATTATGTTCTCATTGTAACTCAAATATGGATATGATTGATAGCTATGATCGTTTTTTGGAACTTGATCAAATGATCGACAATTTTCCTCTAGAAATAACAGAAAAACGGTTTGTAATCAACATTAAAATCTATAAATGCAGTAACTGTGGATCTCATCGTGCAGTATATGGAAAAGAAGAAAATTTTGTTATAGTTGCGTAGACTGTCATGAGTAACTAAATATTCGTCTAAATAAGCGTTTATGATAATTTGGCTCTATGAAAAAATTCATGATCTTCATCTATCACATGAAATCAGGAATTACTTTCGGCATCAACATAATTGTATCAAATTTTAAAAAAGGGAACTAAAACGATGTGTTTATATCAGTCGGAATATTGATGTCAATAAAAAATGACCTGCAGACGGACAATAAAAGACAAGGAGGGATATAAGCGGATTTCTTAAAATGGAAAGAAGAAGTGTGGCAAGATTGTTCTCTTCGTCAGTACAATTCACCTTCTCAGGATGCTTGCAACCATTCAAACAAAGTAAAATATTGTTGCATGGAAAATTGTCCAAAGATTCCAACTCAAGAGATTTCAAAGTATCTTCTTTGATCATCCATCTTTTAAAAAACTCTTTTACTAATAGAGATACGATATTATTTTCAAAGTAAAACTCTAAAGTAGGTAAAAGTAAACTAATATAAAGAGGGTTATCAGAATTCTCTATTGAGAATTGCAATAATGGATTTCAGTTAAGTAAGCATTGTTGATATTATTATAGATGTAGAAAATAAGTTATTTTGGGAAATGCATAATGTTTTTCACTGAAAGCTATTCAGCACAATATGAAAGCAACCTTACACTTAGGGATGGAAGTGTAGTCTTTCTTAGACCCATAAAAGCAACTAATGGAGATCTAGTTATTGACCGAGTTGAAAAGTTATCTTCAAATTCTAAATATTTACGTTTTCTAAGATCCCTTGGTTCCTTATCTGAAACTTTGCTTTACCAACTTACACATGTTAATTACATAAGCGAATTTGCATTAGTTGCAACAATCAATGAAGGCGGAGATGAACGAATTATTGCAGTAGCTCGTTACGCTTATTCATCTGAAGACAATAATACAGAACTTGCTGTTACTGTTCGTGATGACTGGCAGCATCGTGGACTTGGCAAATCATTATTGGGAAGAATTGTTGAGATCGGCAAAGAGCACGGTATTTCTCAATATGTTGCTATAATTGCGCCCCAGAATAAGATAATAATAAGCACACTAATAAAGCTTGGTTATAATGTGAATTGTTCTCTAAAAAGTGGAATATTTCATGTGGTAATCGCTGTTTGATTATTTTATGAATTCCCACATTAGCTATGCAGAGTTCTGAAAAAGTAAAAATATCCCATACATAATGTATTATGTACGGGTATTTTTCAGTTATGAGATTCTGTTATACATCCAATTCATTTTTCACAACGTTCTTAAATAATACTCTCAGATCCCATAGAAGCTTCTTATTGGCCTTGAAAAGAGCATACAATAAATCAATAAGGCTCATCCTGCTAAAGTTTACGTCTTTAAGGGAATGAGCCAGAGAATTTAGTTCTTCATCAGTGATCTTCACAAAAGTGTCTTTCACAATGAGTCCATTATCTATTGCCTTTCCAATAGTCCTTCTCCACCTGTCCTCATATTCCTGAAGCTTTTTTATGGAAACATCGCCTGCACTTATTGCATTATAAGCTACTTCAGCCGCAATTTCACCCGCGTTCATAGCATTAATAATACCACCTCCAGTTACAGGGTCAGATTGCCTCGCTGCATCACCAACCAGCATAAGTCCATTAGCAATAGTTCTTTCAATGGACCCGCTCACAGGTACACCGCCATAATCAATTTCGATAATAGAAGCGTTTGGAAGTTTCTTCTTTACAAAATCGTTAAGATAGTCAACAGCTCTTTTTGAACCGGATTCGCTTCCAAGTATACCGATACCTACATTGGCCATATTCTCACCTTTTGGAAATAGCCAGACGTATCCAGAAGGTGCAACCTCATTACCTACATAGAACTGGCAGTATTCCTGATCGATATTAACACCACTCATAAGATACTGCACACATGTCTCCATATCCGAAGGCTTTAAAGAAGTATCAATACCTGCCCATCTGCCTACCTTGGACTCTATGCCATCGGCACCAATTACAATCTTTGACCTTATCTCATACTCTTGTCCAAGATGCATGGCCTTTATACCACACACATATCCATTTTCAATTATGAGTTCGGTAGCTCTGGTCTTGACCATGACCTCGGCTCCTGCCTTGGCACTTTCATAGGCCAATGCCCTGTCAAAGATCTTTCTTTCCAGAACATAACCTACTTCCCCTCCGGCTATTTCTTCAGCCATCTGGATACTTGTACCATCTGGAGAGAATATTCTTGACCCTTTCATATCAGCACATATCCATCTGGGATCAGGCTCAATGTGCTTTTTCAGAGCTATTTTGCTCACGCCTTCTGCACATCTTACGGGGTCACCGATCTCCTGACGTTTTTCTATCAATAATACGCTAAGCCCCTTCTCGGCTGCAACCTTTGCTGCTATAGACCCAGCCGGCCCGGCACCTATCACAATTACATCATAATAATTTTTCATCTTACCACCCTCAGAGCTCCTACCGGGCAGATCTTAGCGCATATACCGCAACTAGAACAGTTCTTATCCACCTCTATCCATGTCTCCACAAGTTCCAGGGCCCCTGCTGGACACACTCCCACACATGCACCACAATATCCACATTTATACCTGTTCACTTCAATGGACACAATTATCACCTATAAATTTGAGACTACATAACTTAACGTATCCTAATAGTGTATTTAGTTTTATATTTATCGCATATAGCTGAAGTTACTTCATGTTCACTGAGTACTGGTAAGCTTCACACGTGCTCTGCCACTTTCCAGCTCGAACTTCCCCTGCGCATATTCAAGGGAAAAACCATGTCCGTGTAGAAGAATCTCAACAATATCATGTGGCTCATCGATATCTGTGCTCAGTAGGAAGGAATCATATATCCTCAATGACTGCTGCATGTCTTTAGCTATCGCACAATGGTTACAGAAACTCATGCCATAGTATTGAACATGAAACCTGGATGGGTTCTTTATGGAGAGTACATTCGTCCCGCCACCTTTTCCAGGTACGATCACCACATCTTCGTTGGAATTAATTATGTTTTTTACTTGTTCGGATCTGGCAAGAGGAAGATCTGCCATTATTATAAGCACTGGTTGATCCATTTTTTCAAGATATTTATTGATTGATTCGTTAAGATCATTAGGGTCGATTATAATATTAACATTAAGGTCAGTGAGTGACCTATATTCAGATGTTGCAAGGATATCTATATCATTGACACCTGCCTCTCGTAAAGAGGATACTACATCCCTCAACATCAACTCTACAAATTGTTCCCTCTCTATCCGGCTGAGAATCGGAGAAAGCCGGGATTTTGCATTTTCTTTTTTGTATGGGATGACAGCGCGCATTTATACTCCTTCATAAAGCGCATTTCTTTGTTTAGGAATTCTGCTGGAAGATTTGATAATCCATTCGATCTCAGCCGGTGGAACATATTCCCCATTAGTGCTTCCGGAAGCCGTGGAGATCTTATCTTCCATAAGCGTGCCGCCGAGATCATTGGCTCCACAATGCAAAGCTACCTGACAAAGCTTCTTTCCAAGTTTGACCCAGCTTGCCTGAATGTTATTGATGTGTCCATTAAGAATTATTCTTGCCATGGCATAGAAACGCAGGTCTTCAATGCCCATTGTCATGAATTTGCCTTGTGAGAGCATATTCTCACCAACAGGATTGTTATAAGGCATGAAAGACATAGGGACCAGTTCCGTAAAACCACCTGTCTTTTGCTGTATGGAACGAAGAATGAAAAGATGGTTCATGCGCTCTTCAAAGGTTTCCACATGACCATACATTATAGTTGAGTTTGTCCTAAGTCCCACCTGATGAGCAGCCATTATGGTACTTACCCATTGATCTGTGCTGAGTTTTCCGGGACATATGATCTTACGCACTCTGTCAGACAGTATCTCTGCAGAAGTGCCCGTAAGAGTATCAAGACCTGCTGCTTTAAGTCTTAGAAAGGCTTTTTCAGCGGAAACTCCTGTGGTCTTGCATGCATAGAAGATCTCCATGGGAGAAAAACCGTGTATGCTCATCCTTGGGAATGCTTCTTTGATGTTCTCTACGACCGAAGTATAATAATCAATATCAAGCTGTGGCAGGAAGCCACCCTGGATGCATACTTCCACTGCACCAGCATCACTTGCCTCTGCTACCTGTTCAAGGATCTGGTTCATGTCAAGCATAAATCCCTTTTCAGATCGATAAGCGCAAAATCCGCAATCTCCTTTACACATATTAGTAATGTAGATATTCCGGTTCACCACATAAGTTACAACATCACCTACTGTGTTTGAACGAAGTTCGTCTGCAAAATTGAAAAGCGCCAGAGGAAATACTTCTACAAGTTCCAGGGCATCTTCCAGGGTAATTTTTCCCTGATAAGCTCTTTCCCTAATATCCTCAGGAATAAATGGTAGCATTGCCAGCCTCACGGGGACCATTGCCAAAAGACTCGTTTTTGATATTATCTATTTCGTATAGGGTGGTCCTCTGCTTTGGAATTCTGCTTGCCCCTTTGATAATCCATTCAAGTTCCTGTGTAGAAATTGAAGAACCATTATTTGCACCAGCTGAGGTAGAGATACTTTCTTCCATAAGTGTACCTCCTAGATCATTTGCCCCACAATAGAGAGCTACCTGTGCTAGTTTTTTGCCTAGCTTGACCCAGCTTGCCTGAATATTATTAATGTGTTTATGGAAGATTATGCGGGAAAGGGCATATACCTTCAGATCATCAATACCAGTAGTAGCATAGCGACCTTCTTGGATCATTTTTTTTCCAACAGGGTTATTATAGGGCATGAAAGGCAGAGGTACAAATTCAGTGATACCGCCTGTTTCTTTCTGGACATCCCTCACGACCATCATATGTTCTATTCTATCCTGCCAGGATTCTATATGTCCGTACATCATGGTAGCAGTCGTACGGATGCCTGTTTTGTGAGCCGATGTAACCACATCTACCCATTCTGCAGTTAGAAGTTTACCTGGACAAAGTTCTTTTCTTACATGGTCACAAAGAATTTCAGCGGCAGTGCCTGGCATGGTTCCAAGCCCTGATTTTTTCAGTTCATGTAACACCTGCTTGACGCTCAGGTCACTAGTCCTTGAGGCATGATAAACTTCCATCGGGGAAAATGCATGAACATGAATAGATGGATATTCTTCTTTAACAGCTTCTAAGATGCCGGTGTATAAATCAAGGCCGGCATTCGGCAAGAGGCCACCCTGGATACATACCTCAGTTGCTCCAGCCTTGTGGGCTTCTTCCACCTTGGCAAGTATTTCTTCTGTTTTCAGGATGTACCCTTCGTCCTTTTTAAATGCACAAAAACCGCATCGACCTATACAACGATTAGTAAAGTTAATGTTCCGGTTCACTACATAGGTAGTAAGATCACCAACGGCTTCGTAGCGTAAGTTGTCAGCAAACCTGAAAAGTTCAAAAGGTTCAGCATCCAGAAGCAAGAGCGCATCTTCGCTGCTGGTTTTTCCGTTGTACGCTCTTTCCACCAGCTCTTCATCAATTTTTGACATCATGATATGACCAAACTAGTCTGTTGGAATAGTATGCTCAATTAATTCAAAATATAAAAGCATTATCTAAATACGATAGCATTACACCTCACAGTCTTCTGTAACCATCATTATCAATCATGGATTTTATAAGTGACTTCAAGTTCTTACTATACCATCCTTTTTTAATGTAAGCAGGATAAATAGGCAAACGCTCTCTTAATGATATATCTCTGAGCATCTCTTGCAATTTTTCCACTGAAGGCCACTCTGTTTCAGGGTTGATCCAATCAATGGTTGTGGGAGATATGCCACCTAGGTCTGTAGCCCCATATTTGACGAGTAAATATGGGTCTATTAAATTTGGAGCAACCTGTATAGCTATATCAGCAGGTAATATCTCCCTTGCAATAGAAACTATCTGCATCATGTCCTCTATGGTTGGAGACGAATGTTTCTCCATGAAAGTTCCGGTTTTTGGTATGAAGTTCTGGACTATGACTTCCTGGATATGGCCATATTCTTGATGCAGATTAGAGATACATTGCAATGAATCAATTCGATCGTCTAAAGTCTCTCCGATGCCAACAAGTATACCAGTTGTAAAAGGTATTTGCAGTTCCCCGGCATATTTGATGGTTTTGATCCTGACATCGGGATGTTTCCCAGGACAATTAAGATGAGCTGCTACCTTACCTGTGGTTTCCAGCATAAGGCCCATACTCGCGTTCCAGGGTTTTAAGGCTTCAAGTTCCGTATAGTTAAGAACACCAGCATTTGTGTGTGGCAGAATGCCGACCTTTATTGCCAGTTTGCAAAGGTGTATCACATACTCAACGTTGGAAGGAAAACCCAGCTCTTCAAGCCATTTTTTGTATTCAGGTATTTCATCTGCATATTCCCCGAATGTAAAGAGTACCTCAGTGCAACCTGCTTTTTTTCCGTCTTTGAGTATTGGAATAACTTCATCAGGTGACATGAAGCATGACCCTGGCTCATCGGGCTCGCGCCTGAATGTACAATACCCACACCTGTTTCTGCATACGTTAGTCACAGGTACAAAAACATTACGGGAAAATGTAACAAAATCTTTCATATGCTTTCACTGAACTATATGGAGTACCTTAAATTTAATCTATCGATTAGTTGGAATTTAGAATGTCGTTTATGGCAGTTCTCACACCTAATGCAATGCCATCAACTTCTATGCCACCTTTGCCTTTTGCGCTGTCTCCAACTATATATAGGCCTTCGATGGGAGTTCGATTGCTCAGATCACTGCCGGAAGATGAACGATTTACAGGCCATTCTCCGGAATATGACTGTATGAGAATAACTTCATATTCCTTCCCTGTAAATATCTCTGAGAGATCACGTAATCCAAGATCGATCTCTTCCTCCAGCCTACCGATATTTTCCCATTGTACGCACTGATGAGCCATTATAAGGTGTTTACCGGCAGGAGCCAGGGACGGATCAACATTTGTCACCTCGTCTATTCCGTTAATCCGGCGGGCATAAGGAGTCAGTAGCACACCTGTATGCCCGATCAGAGGTTCGTTCGATGAAAGGCATATCTTGACACCGGCAGAAGGTCGCAGTTTGCGGATGGATGCAAGATAGCTCGCCGCATTTGTACCCAGGATATTGGCATCGTATAGCCTGCTTGTTTCCATATGACCTATGTCACTTATGACAAGATCAGCTCGATACTCATTTGCATCGGCCATCAGTCCTACAGCCTTGCCATTTTCCACAAGAATCTGTGTGACCTCAGTGGATGTATGTATTTTACCCCCGTGAGAGCTGATTACATTAATCAGGGCCTCTGTTACTGCCTGACAGCCTCCCATAGGGATTCCAGGACCGCTATACCTATACATGTTTTCGATTATTTCAAAGACTTCTGTAGCTGGTACGTTTTCAGCTTTCAGGCTTAGTGACCAGCCACAAAATGAATCAGCAAGCTTTAGAGCCCAATCCTGCTTTAGATTCTTGGAACACCATTGGGCCATTGAGCCACTTTTTGGTGGGAAGGTGCGAGTGGTAGTTATGAGAATTGCAAGTTTAATTCTGTTAAACAGAGAAAAGCGTTTTCTGAAGTCATGAAACTCTATGTCCTGAAAACCTTGTGTATAATCCGTAGCATCTTTATTTTTCGGAATACGAATAGTAGTCATAGGATTAGATCTTACTATCTTGACATCTGCTCCGAGATCTTTTAGCAAGGTGCCCAGAGGCCCAGTCGGACCATGGGGGATCATGTGTAAAGCGCCAGTAGATAGCTGGAAGCCCTTGTACTCTATATTGGTAAATCTTCCACCTATAATTGGAAGCCTCTCAAAAACATCAACTTCATGCCCTTTCCGTGAGAGCCATGCAGCACTGAGAAGGCCGCCAAGTCCGGAACCAATCACTAAAACTTTCATGCACTTTCCTCGATAGCTTTCATCGGACAGTAGGCCATACACATTTTGCACTGGACGCAATCAGCAGTAATCCGGGCAATGCCCTTTACAATAATAGCATTTTTTGGACAAAAGGCAGTACATTGGCCACATCCAACACATCTTTCATCAATTTTCATTGGCTATCCACCGTTTATGCACTATAAAAGCATTCAATAAACAAAAACATTGTTGTCTTTATTAGTATTCTCATCATCTGATATTTTCACATTAGTTTTACTATTAATATCAAATTGACTGTAATAATCAAAATGAAAGAAAAATATCATATACTATGAAATTATAAATATAATAATATGGATGATATAGACTTTGCTATCTTGGAACATCTCACCCAAAATTCCAGGACCCATAGCACCGAGATTGCAAATGATCTTGGGCTTGCTACATCTACTGTTCATAAAAGAATTGAGAAACTTCAGAGTAATGGAATAGTCAGACAATTCACTGTCCTGGTAGACCCTGTTAGCGTTGGGCTGAATGTAACGACCTATATAGGTCTTCGAATAGAGCAGAATAAAAGGATTAACGTAATCAATAAACTGAAAAATATCAATGATATATTGGAGATCTATGAACTTTTGGAACCTTATGATCTTCTCTTGAAGGTAAGAACATATGACATACATTCATTAAAAGAAAATGTTCTTCATATACTCAACAATATAGATGGCGTAATTGAATCAAACAGTTTGCTTACTACAAAATGCCATAAAGAGAAGACATGTGTTCTGTCAAAAAAATAAGCTTTTCTTACTAGTTCTACCCAAATAGTAAGGCACCGAGCAACATAATGATTATTAATGTTAATTGCTCGAAATCTATATGTAACGGGATAGCCCAACTACTTGTGGTGATGAAATGAAGCAAGCAATAGTCCAGGTTGTTTCTCGAGAAAACGGCAACATCAACTGTAAGACAATAAAAGCTGCGACATATGAATTCACGATTGCCACACGGGCTAAGTGGGAAATGGTGATAGCTGCCGAAGATACGGAAATGCGGGCAGGTGAATTCAAGAAGTTACGCGTGAAAGAAATCAGTATAGAGCCGGATACAATTGCTATTCCTTGCACATTCACACATCATGCGATAGTTTCTCTAATTAAAGTAGGTACTGAGGGTGGGACCAAACCTGTAGATAATGAACGCATCATCACATACGCTTATGTGTTAGGGCAAGAATCCGGAAGAGTGCATAAAGGAGACCTCATTGCAGTGCTGAATATATTTCCCATAATGTTCACGCGGGAAGCTATGAAGCCCGTACCTATCACTTGAGCAATTTGAGATCAATGGGGATGAGACAGTGGACACATGCGAAATCTGTGGTGGTGAGCAGGATTTTCGTTATTTTAAGGATTATAATATATGTACTACGTGTACAGATATAATGGAAGATGTGATGGGAGAATACTTCATACGTACTATATGGAAAAGAGAACCTAAGGCGCACAAAGCTTATCTGCAGTATATTGAGCATACGATAAAATATATATCAGACTACAAAAAACTCACAGATAAATCCGAAAGTCACACAAAACAAGCAGTTACTCACGTGCAGGGTGCTCTTGAAGCAAATTCGGCTCCTCTTAAGCAAAAATATTTTGAGCATATGCAGATAGTACTTAAGTGGCTTGAAACAACACCACATTTTTACCATTACTATTTTAAGGACTATTATGTGTGCCCTCATTGCGGCGCGTCTATTTTTGATAAATATATTCGGACAGATCTGGGGGACTGGCTGGTTGTCTCTTGTTCCGAATGTAATACTGTCATTAAGAAATATTATTCACCACAGTTACAATGAGACAATTATCCAGTTTTCACTGGATTTTCGTGCATAAATTAACTAAATCTGTAATTATTAACCGGCATCAATTGACTCCATCTATAATTATTAACCAATACAATATTATCAAATTTCTTTAATATAATTATACCGTGGCTGTGTGGAACTTGTCCGCAACAAAAAATTAATAACCCATCACGTATTTTGGAATTACATTCTTGAAATTAGGTTACATTATACTAGATTATCATTAGAAGTAATGTATACAAGTAACCTTTTATAATCAAATTCTTCAGGTGAATCACACTATGTCAGGAATAATCGATACTAGCAACATAATATACAGTTACATTCCGGTTGCGATAATTCTTGTAGTGGCGCTATTGATGCCTCCTGTGACTATGCTTCTTGTAAAGCAGCTAAGTCCAAGGAGTAAATCACTTGCAAAATATGAGACATACGAAGCGGGTTCTGTTCCAATAGGAAATGCAAGGATCCAATTCAATGTTGAGTATTATTTGTACGCCATTGCATTTGTCTTGTTTGATATTGAGGTTCTTTTCTTGTACCCATGGGCTACTATTTTCAAAGAACCCGGCATAACAACTATAGCAACCATTGAGATGTTGATTTTCATTTTTGTAGTACTGTTTGGATATTTATACCTCATTAAAAAGGAGGCTCTTAAATGGCAGAAGTAAAGGCAGTTACTCCCAACAATAAAGAGGACATGCCCGAAGAGATTCCTGGTGTCATGACAACAAGCAGCAGTGCTATTAGTGACTTCTTAAAGAAAACAAAAGCCCAGGACTTAATTAACTGGGGACGTAAGAACTCACTCTGGTTCACAGTAAATGCTATGGGTTGTTGTGGTGTTGAATTGCTTTCAACAGGTATGGCACACTATGACACAGACCGCTTTGGAATCATTCCAAGGAACTCTCCAAGACATGCAGATGTACTAATCATCAGTGGATATGTGACAAAAAAATATCTCCCTGCATTACAGAGGATATGGGACCAAATGCCAGCCCCAAAATGGGTTATTTGTTTTGGCGATTGTGCCATTAGTGGCGGCCCGTTCTATGAATCTTACAGCACAACTCAGAACATAGATGAGGTATTTCCGGTAGATGTTTATGTTCCGGGCTGTCCACCAAGATGTGAAGCCCTGATCCAGGCATTTGTTGAATTGCAACAGAAGATAGTTGCAAAGAAGGACAAAGGTACTGAATATTGAGGTGACGCAATGGATGCTAAAACAATGATTGATTCACTTTCCAGTCAATTCACAGGCACTATCTACGATGCAAGTGTTGAATCTGATATAAGGATAATTGCTAAAGTGAAGCCGGAAAATGTAAAGGATATATGCAGGTACCTTAAGGACAAACTTTCTTTTGGACATCTCTGTTGTGAATTCGGTGTTGACTACCCTAACAGGAATGAAATCGAAGTTGTTTATGTGATCGGTTCTTACGACCATCCGGTAGTCCTTACACTAAAAGCAATATTACCAAGGGATAATACTGAAATTGAGTCTGTCGTTCCTGTATACTGGAATGCTAATTGGTATGAGAGAGAGACATACGAACTGTTCGGCGTAAAGTATCTCAATCATCCGGACCTGCGGCCTCTTGTACTTCCTCAGGAAATGCTTGGCGAATGGCCGCTCAGAAAAGATTACAAAGGTTTCCCCAACAAAACAGCCAGGAATCTGGTATGAGGTTTTACTATGGATAATACAGTTGGACCTTCTGAAATGATAGTTCACCTTGGACCACAACATCCAATGATGCCGGGTCCCTTCAGACTCAATGCAAAATTGAGAGGAGAGACAGTAGTGGATTCCGAGGTAGAGATGGGATATATTCACAAAGGAATCGAGAAAATACTTGAAAGCAAGACTTATCTGCAGGGCATAACCATTGTAGACAGGATATGCTACCTTGCAGCGCTGACCAATGAAGAAGCATATGTTGGCTGTGTGGAAAAGCTTGCAGGGATTGAAGTACCCCAGAGAGCACAATATATCCGTGTTATCATGGAAGAGCTTTCCAGGCTACAAAGCCATTTACTGGGTATGGGAGAATATGCCTCTTTTGTTGGCTTTGTGAGCATGTTCATGTACACTATCAAGGAAAGGGAAGATGTGATGAGCCTTATGGACTCTGTAACAGGAGCACGTGTCACACATTCATTCCTGCGTTTTGGCGGTGTAAAGGATGATCTCCCTGAAGGATTTAAGGAAGATGTCAAGCATGTTTTTGCAAACCTGAGAAAAGCCATTGACTCTTATGAGAATATGTACAGCACAGATACCATTTACAAGGGAAGGACTGTAGGCATCGGCGTACTTCAGGCTGAGGCCGCAAAGGATATTGGAGTATCCGGTCCGCCGCTTCGTGCAACAGGAGTTGCTTTTGATATCCGTAAGGCAGAACCCTACTTAGTATATAAGGACCTGGATTTCAAAGTATGTACTCAGACTGCAGGCGATGTGTTCGCAAGAATTCAGGTGCGTCTTGATGAGATGCGCGAAAGCATGTATATAATAGAACAATGCCTTGATCAGATACCTAATGGTCCTCTTTTCCCTGAAGGCACTGCCTATGGCCGCAGGTCACCTGTTATGAGAGTACCAGCCGGAGAAGTATTCCACCGTGTGGAAGACCCAAGAGGTGAAATGGGATTCTACATGGTTTCTGACGGTTCCGATAAACCATATCGTGTAAAGGTCAGAGGACCGGTATATCCTACATTGCAGACATTACCTCCACTTCTTAAAGGGGTCAATGTTGCCGATATTGTGGCAATTGCCGGAAGCATGGACACATGTACAAGTGAGGTTGACAGGTGATTATGATGGAGTTAACAGAAATTCTTTTCAATCCCTGGCTACGTGGTATTCTGGGACTTTGTCTTATGGGCGCCATATTCATGGGTGCAATGTTAGTTGTTTGGTTTGAGCGTAAACTCGCTGCTGACATCCAACAGCGTCTTGGTCCAAGCAGAGTTGGTCCTCATGGAATATTCCAGTTGGTTGCGGATGCAATAAAACTGCTCACTAAGGAAGATATTATACCTGCCAATGCTGACAAATTGCTCTTTGTCTTTGGACCAATGGTCTTGATGGGATCTATTTTCCTGATGCTCGTTGCCATTCCTTTTGGTGCAATGATTATAAATGGAGACACCTACCCAATAGCTGCAACTGATATGGATATCAGTGTTCTTTACATTGAAGCAGTTTCCGCTGTTTCCGTTATAGGTATTTTCATGATAGCCTATAGTTCTAACAACAAGTATTCCCTGCTAGGCGCATTCAGGAACTTCGCACGCATGATTGGTTATGAAGTTCCCCTGGGAATTTGTGTCGTAAGTGTGGCCATTATGGCAGGATCTTTGAACATTATAGACATTGCTCAGGCTCAGAATCCCCTGTGGTTTATTATCAAACAACCTATAGGATTTGTAGTGTTCTTTATAGCTCTCATGGCTGATATGGGACGTCTTCCATTTGACCAGAACGAGTCTGAGGAAGAACTCATTGCAGGATGGATTACAGAGTATACCGGTATGAGATTTGGTCTTGGTTTCTTTGCCGAGTATATTCACATGATGCTTGGGTCCATGCTTATTGTCTTACTCTTCCTGGGTGGATGGAACCTGCCTACAGTACTCACTTCTAATATGTTGCTTGGAATAATTCTTCCCACAGCGTTCTTCCTTGGCAAGGTATCACTTGTTATTCTCACTATTATCATGATCAGATGGGCTGTTCCAAGGTTCAGAATTGATCAGGTTGTAGACTTGAGCTGGAAGAAACTGCTGCCCCTATCTTTGCTGAATCTGGGATGGGTTATAGCACTGGTTCTGCTGGGAGTGTGACAATATGGTTATAAAGAATATTAAGAAGGCTTTAAAAAGTATATATTTTGCACCCGCTGTAACCAGACTGTGTCCTGAAGAACCGACCAGGCTCGCAGATAGGTTTAGAGGATTACAGAAACTGGATAAAAGCAAGTGCATAGGTTGTGGGATATGTGCTAATACCTGTCCCAACAATGCAATAAAGGTAGTGAAGGCCCGGACCGGTCCAAAAAGCGACAAGAAAAGATGGTTCCCATCAATTGATGTGGGTCACTGCCTCTTCTGTGGACTGTGCATAGACCAGTGTCCTAAGGGAGCTCTCTCAAGTAGTAAAGTATACCTAACTGGTATCATTAGATGGGAACACAATGACCTTCTCTTCACGCCGGACATGCTGGCAAGAGAGGTTGACATAAATGCTGAAAAAGAAGCTGGTAAGGAGGTAAGCAGATGGACACCTCAATAATTGCAGATGCTCTGGAAATACTGGTCTTTGCTGTTATGGCCCTAATTTCCATATCTTGCGCTTTGTTCGTAGTAACTGCGAAGGATATAGTAAGATCTGCATTGTCACTAATAGTGGTAATGTTCGTTGTAGCAGGTTTGTACATTATGTTGAATGCCCAGTTCCTCGGAGTCATTCAGGTACTGGTGTACGTTGGAGCTATTGGCGTATTGATAATGTTCGCGGTCATGCTCACAAAGAAGGAATTTGGAAGTGATAAGGATGATGAATAAGAAATTCACCATTATGCAGGTCTTGACTTCTGTATATGACTTCTTTAGGCCGCGTATAGCAGGTATGATAATCGCATTCCTGTTCCTTGCAATAGTGGTGATATCCGTAGGTTTTACCCAATGGAACACTTTAGACCAGATCCCACAGAATATGATGGATCAAAGTAATATTCAGGGAATAGGCAGATTGATTTTTACTGACTTTGTCGTACCTTTTGAAATATTATCAATTGTTTTGCTGGCTTCCCTTATAGGAGCTATCTATATGGCAAAAGGAGATGGTACCAAATGATACCACTATTCTATTATCTTGCACTGTCAGCCATTATATTCTCAATAGGTCTTTTTGGATTTATGACCCAGAAAAGCGGTATCCGGATGCTTATGTGCGTGGAGCTTATGCTTAACGCTGCCAATATCAACCTTGTGGCTTTCTCAAGCTACAACGGAGACCTCACAGGGCAGGTATTTGCTTTATACTCCATTGCTCTGGCAGCAGCTGAGGCAGCAATTGGTTTTGCCATCCTTATGTCCATCTATAGAGTAAGGGGCATGATCAATCTTGCTAAACTCAACATATTGAGGTGGTAAAAATGGCAATAGAAAACATGGCATTTTTAATACCTATATTGCCGGCACTTGCTTTCGTGCTGACGTTCTTCCTAGGTAAGAAGCTGCCAAGAGGCGGAGCCTTTATTCCTATACTTGCTATCTTTACTTCTTTCGTCATCTCATTGATGATTACACTCAACCTGCTTCAGAACCCAGAACAAGTTGTATCACAATCTTACAACTGGTTTGCCATACTGAATGTGGGCATTCTAATAGATCCACTGGCTGCCGTGATGCTTTCAATGGTGACATTCGTGAGCCTTCTTATCCATATATACGCTGTTGGCTACATGTCCCATGACAAAGGACAGCCCAGATACTTCGCAGAAACAGCACTCTTTACAGCTGCAATGCTTGGTGTAATCTTGTCTGACAACATCCTTCAGTTCTTTGTTTGCTGGGAACTTGTGGGACTATGTTCTTACCTGCTCATAGGCTTCTGGTTCGAGAAACCATCTGCAGCTTCTGCAGCAAAGAAGGCTTTCCTCACCACAAGGGTTGGTGATGTGATGTTCCTTGCAGGTATCATTTTGCTTTTCTCTGATATATTCAGGATATTCAACGGTTCCATCCCTGAAGGAGTATATGTTCTGAAGTTCAATGAGATCTTCAGCCACATACCTGAAATAGCTGCTTTCAATACACAAATATTGGGATATCAGGTAAGCCATCTGACTCTTATTACCCTGCTCTTCTTCGGAGGCGCTGTAGGTAAATCTGGTCAGTTCCCTCTGCATGTATGGCTTCCGGATGCAATGGAAGGTCCAACTACTGTTTCTGCACTTATCCATGCAGCAACGATGGTTACAGCCGGTGTATATCTGGTCGCAAGGACATTTCCCATGTTCATTGCTGCTCCCCAGTCATTGTTAGTAGTTGCATATCTTGGTGCATTCACTGCACTCTTCGCTGCAACAATGGGACTTGTTATGAACGATATAAAACGTGTTCTGGCATTTTCCACTATCAGTCAGCTTGGATATATGATGCTGGGACTCGGAATGGGATCAATTATCGGAATAACTGCAGTCGGAGATTCTTTGTTCCATCTTGTCAACCATGCATTCTTCAAAGCACTTCTTTTCCTGTGTGCTGGTAGTGTAATTCATGCAGTTGGCACCCAGGATATCAGGCAGATGGGCGGCGTAAGAAAAGTTATGCCCATCACCTTCGCAACAATGCTCATTGCTTCCCTAGCTCTGGCAGGTTTAGGCATACCCGGAACTTCCATCGGTACTAGCGGTTTCTTCAGTAAAGATCCTATAATCGAAGCAGCATATCTTTTTGGAGAATCTACACATAATTGGATTCCATATGCATTTGCAATAGTAGCTGCCTTGCTTACATCCATCTATATATTTAGATTGATATTCATGACCTTTACTGGTGAGCCAAGGACTAATTATGGAGGACATGAGTCTCCTTCCGTGATGACAATACCTCTTATGATATTGGCCGTCTTGGCACTTGTCTTTGGTGCACTCACTAAGACAAGCTTCGGAAAATTCCTGGAAGAAACATTTACCAACAATTTTGTCAATGTTGACATCCATGCTCTTGCCGAAATTGGGAAGTATCATCTGGCTTTACATGGTGGAGAAGGTGAGCCTTTGCTGATTTTGTGGATGCCTGTTATCGTGGCTGTTGCAGGTCTGCTGATATCATACCTTATCTATGGCATGCGTGTAATTGATATGTCAAGAGTTGTTTCCAGAAAGAATCCCCTGTACAAATTGCTTTACAACAGGTACTACCAGAATGCAATATTTACTCAGTTCCTGGCGGTAAAGGTTGTATATGAAGGCCTTGCACTCGCTGGAAGAGCTATCGACAGAGGCTTTGACTGGTTGATCAATTTGATCGGCAATATATTCACTGATGCCTCAGATGGTCTAAGACAACTTCAGACCGGCGTGGTACAAAACTATGCCACTTCGGTAGTAACTGGTGTCAGTTTGCTCATAATTCTTGTCAAGCTGATCCTGGAGGTATTCTAAATGGCAATACCCATTCTATCTTCAATAGTACTGATTCCGCTTTTATTCGCAGTACTTACACTATTCACAAAGACAAGAGAACAAGCAAGGGCTTCTGCCCTGTTATCTTCCGTGCTGGTACTGGTGCTGACCCTGTTCATGTACTTCAATTTTGATAGTACTACAACTGAGATGCAGTTCCAGGAATTGGCCCAGTGGGTCCCAAGTCTGGGAATACACTATCAGCTTGGTATAGATGGTATATCCATGCCACTAGTTCTGCTAAACGCTATAGTAATCCCATTACTGATACTCTTCACATGGAATGATAACAAACAACAAGCCAACAAATTCTATGCGCTTATCCTTGGAACTCAGGGAGCTGTCATAGGTGTTTTCTTAGCACTTGATTTCTTCCTGTTCTACGTGTTCTGGGAACTTACTCTTGTGCCACTCTTCTTCATGGTAAGTATGTGGGGAGGGCCTAACAAGCACAAGGCATCCATTAAATTCTTCATTTACACGCACGTAGGATCACTTGTAATGCTGCTGGGCATTTTTGCTCTCTACTTTGCAGCATGGAAACAGACCGGAACTCCCAATATGGGCATCGAACATCTACTTTCCCAGTTCCAGTATATAGGTGACAGCCTCTCCCGTGATCTTATATTCGTGGCACTCCTGTTTGGATTCCTAGTGAAGATCCCTTCCTTCCCATTCCACTCATGGTTGCCAGATGCATATGTTGAAGCACCAACTGCAGGCAGTGTTCTCTTCGTCCTGCTTAAGATCGGTGGTTATGGATTATTCAGAGTTTCACTACCCTTACTGCCCTTTACGCCATCTATGAATCTTATGATTACTATTATGGCATTACTTGGTTCAGTAAGCGTTCTGTACGGTGCTTTCCTTGCACTGGCACAGAAGGATCTCAAACGCATGGTAGCATACTCTAGTATAAGCCACATGGGTTATGTGACACTGGGAGCTGCAGGTCTTGTTTCTCTATCCGTATCCGGAGCTATGTTCCAGCAGTTCTCACATGGACTTATCATGAGCATTATGTTCATGGCATGCGGAGTTATCAACAATGCCACGGGTACTAGGATCATCAATGACCTTGGAGGACTTGCCAGAAAGATGCCAAAACTTACTGTTATTATGATGGTGGCTTTCATGGCCTCACTGGGACTTCCAGGACTTACAGGATTCATAGCCGAGTTCTTGGTCCTTACATTCACCTACATCAACCAGCCCACTTATGTGATCATAGCTATACTGGCTATAATCATCACAGCAGCATATCATCTGTGGGCAATGCAGAGGGCGATGTTCGGTGTATACAATGAGAAGTTCGGTGCTTTGAAAGATATTTCTGCATCTAAAACATTCTCAATGGCTGTCCTCGCAATACTCATAATTTACTTTGGACTGCACCCCAGTCCGGTGCTGGATATGATGATAACTAACTCCGAAAAACTGGTCAGCCTGATGGCTGTTGCGGGGGTGTGAGGAATGGCAGATCTTACCTTACTCACACCTGAACTCACTCTGGTGGGAACGGGACTTGCAGTCCTGCTCATCGGATTATTCCTTAGTACGAAAGCAAAGAAGATACTGGGTTACCTTGCATCTCTGGGAATACTTGCATCCCTTGTGCTTGTAGTAACAAGCCTCGGCACAGAAGGCATGTTGTTTAATGATACTCTTTCCTTTGATGCATTGTCTCAGTTCTTCAAGATCGTGTTCCTTTCAGTTGCTTTACTGGTATCTATTGCATCTATAAAGTATACTGAAGGTAATGCACACACTGAGGAGTTCTACTCCCTGATGATCTTCGCAACAGCAGGTATGATGCTCGTGGCATCGGCCAATGACCTTATGGTATTGTTCGTTGCTTTTGAGCTGGCAAGTCTTGCTACTTATGCTCTGGCAGGTTTCGAGAAGAAGAATTCTGTTTCACTCGAAGCTTCAATGAAGTACTTTATGATCGGATCACTGTCTGCAGCCTTGATGCTCTTTGGTATCTCATTCATATATGGCGTGACAGGTACCACCAGCATCCCTGGAATTGCAGAGAATATCAGTTTACTGCTTGGAAGTCCGATGGGTTTATTGTCTGTGGTTCTCATGATAGCTGGTCTTGGCTTTAAGATAGCTCTTGTACCGTTCCACATGTGGGCACCGGATACTTATCAGGGTTCACCTTCAGTAGTATCCTCACTGCTTGCAGCAGGCTCCAAGAAAATGGGCTTTGTAGCAGCCTTTAAAGTCTTCATGATCGCTCTTGTTGCTTTGCAGGCTGAATGGAGTACAGCGTTTGCCATACTTGCAGTTATCACCATGACCCTGGGTAACGTTGTAGCTCTCTCGCAGACCAGTGTCAAGAGGATGCTTGCATACTCATCCGTTGCCCAGGCGGGCTATATTACCATGGCCTTTGTGGTTATGAGCAAGACAGCTCTTGCAGGTGCAATACTCTATGCATTATCCCATGGTTTCATGAAAGCAGGTGCATTCATTGCAACCGCAGCGGTCACATATATGGTCCTTTCCGAGAAGAAGGATGCAGAAGTGCCTGATCACATCGATAACTTCAGAGGTCTTGGGAAAAGAATGCCAGTAACAGCTCTCTGTATGACCATTTTCCTCTTTGCACTTGCAGGTATACCCCTTACAGCAGGTTACATGAGCAAGTTCGTTCTGTTCGCATCTACCATTGAAGCCGGACTTGTATGGCTGGCAGTGATCGCAATCCTCAATAGTGCTATTTCACTGTTCTATTATGCCAGGGTCGTGAAATACATGTATTTCCTGCCTTCTGATGGAGTAAAGGTCGCAGAACCTATGCCATACACCTTTGCAATGGTCATTGCGGCAATATTTGTATTGGCAATTGGTTTCTGGTCAGAACCGTTCATCTACTGGGCAATGGAAGCTGCAAAGGTGTTGATCTAAGGAGGTAAAGAATATGGCAGATTGCGATTTATGTGGCGTTTCAATACCCACTGTTGTTCCTGTAAGGGCTTTTATGCCTCGCTTTGAGCATTCATATCCTGAAGGCATCTGGAAAGGGTTGTGTGAACAATGCCTTAAGGCAGCAAAAGAGACTGCTGACAGTGTAGCAACATCCAGCTCATGCGGTACCGCTGGAAAGTGTGACTTGTGTGGAACTATTGCACAGCTGCAGCCTGTAGAAATATCCAGGCCTTCTTTTTCAAAAGGCCAGGAAGAGGATACTGTAATGCTCTGCAGGAGGTGTCTTGCTTCTGTTCAGGAGGCAGACCAGAGGTGGCAAAAGCAGAAGGCAGAAGAACATCATGATCACCACTAAGACCAGATAATTATCTGGTCTTATTCTTTCTATTTTTTTGCTCGTTTATCTTGTTCTTTTTAAAATGCTATTAAGTAGCCACATCCAAGTAGCGGCAAGCCTGCAAACTCCCTCAGGATCCCTCTAAAAGCGTATTCTCTAAGCGCTTCCCAGCTATCCATTTCTGCCAGATCTCTAAATATCCAGAAGAATGGATCATTTACGTGAGAGAACAGAAAAATGCCGCATACCATGGATGGCAGACTAATTTCCGGTGGAAGTCCAAGTTGGGGAAGAATTGGTATTATCAGAGATAGTATCAACAACATAGTGACAACGCGCGAGTTTTGCACTGTCTGCACTGCCACAGCCACCAGAAGAGGTATCAACAGGAGCAGGAAAAGCAAGATAAGCAGTTTACCCAATGCTTCACATGTTCCTGTCATTTCAAATTAGTGACATGTCTGCCTTTGATGTCGTTCATCCATTCATAATGTGTTATGCTTAATTAGATAACAAAGAAAATAGATTTTTCCAAACTTTCCGGTTACAGCTTCGAAAAACCGATTTTTAAGAATCTAATATTAATTCAAATTGCTTTGCTGCAACATATAAATTTGAGTTAGATGTTTGATTTCTTTCAGTAATACGTTAGTTAACAGAAGTGTTAAATAGTACTATTGTTTTACTTAAGTACAATCATAAAATTAGATATTAGTCGTATATTAAATGTATTTTTAGATATGATTATTTCATTAAATATGATTAATAGTCATTAAAAATACATTTGAATACATACTACAAAAAGGAAGTCGTGGTCACAAACAAGTGGAGAAGGAGTTTAGATGAATAAATCATTGAGCCTTTTATTGATAGGACTAATAATGATAGGAGTAGTTGCATTTTCCGGATGTGCCGGCAGTGCGGATGAAACAAGTACAGAAAACGTAGCTACAACCGAAACATGTACAGATGAATTAGTTGCAGCTATAGGAACCCATGGCGGGGAACCTGCAGCGGGTTTTAATCCCATCACAGGATGGGGCTATAATCATGAACCGTTGATTCAAAGCACACTATTTAAAAGGGACAGTAATGCAAATTTGATCAACGATCTTGCTACAAATTACACAGTTAGTGAGGATGGATTAACGTGGATTGTTAAAATAAGGAAAGATGTTAAATTCCATGATGGGGTGCCACTTACCGCAGAAGACGTAGCATTCACATTTAACACAGCAGCCAATGCCAGTGGCCAAGTGGACCTTTCCATGCTGGAAAAAGCTACAGCCATCAATAACGAAACCGTTGAATTTAAACTAAATGACAATCAAGCCACATTCATCAATAAACTTGCAGTAATTGGGATTGTCCCCGAACATGCTTATAGCGAAAACTACGGTCAGAATCCCATTGGATCAGGCCCTTATAGATTTGTACAGTGGGATAAGGGCCAGCAAGTAATTCTCGAAGCAAATCCAGACTATTATGGTCAGCAGCCATACTTTAAAAAACTAACCATAGTATATATGCAAGCAGATACTGCTTTTGCGGCTGCAAAGGCAGGACAGATCGACCTAGCTGAAATTCCGTCTTCTTATGCCAATCAGGAAATAGATGGAATGAAAATAGTATCCCTTGATTCCATTGATGCTCGCGGAATAAGTTTCCCACTGCAAGCTGATACTGGTAAGAAAACAGAGAATGGCTATTCTATCGGGAACAACGTAACTTCTGATATTGCAATAAGAAAAGCATTGAATATTGGAATAGACAGGCAGGCTTTGATCAATGGAGCTTTGAATGGACAAGGTAAGGAAGAATATACTGGTGTGGATAAATTACCTTGGGGAAACAAGGAAGCTATCTTTGAAGATGGAAATATTGACGAGGCTAAGAAAATCTTAAGTGATGCCGGATGGGTAGATACTGACGGCGATGGCATCGTTGAGAAAAACGGGCAAAAAGCTGAATTTACTTTGTTATACGCGGCAACTGCACAGGAAAGGCAGGCATTAGCTGTTTCTATATCAGAAGAAGCAAAAAAGATTGGTATAAGCATTAACCCTGAGGGTGCAAGCTGGGATAAAATCGATACCCTTGCTCATTCAACTCCAATCGTTTTCGGATATGGTTCACTGGACCCAACTGACATGTACCTAAAATACTACAGCAAGAGCTACGATCCTGCAAACTACAATAATATAATCATGTACAACAACTCTGTTGTGGACGCCTATTTGAGAAAAGCCATAACTAGCTCTGATCAGACCACTGCCAATGAAAACTGGCAGTTGGCTGCGTGGGATGGAGAAAACGGATTCTCTGAAAAAGGAGATGCTACATGGATGTGGATGGCAACAATCAATTATGTATACATTGTAGATGAGGATATAGACATGGGAACTCCAAAAATCCAGCCTCACGGTGCTGATATCTTTGGAAACATTCTTGAATGGAAGCGCACGGAAAATTAGACAGAGGTTTAATGATGCTGAGGATCTGGAAATCCTCAGTACAACCTCTTTTTTAGAAAATTTATTCAATAATATACTTTTCTTGGAAGTATATCAGGAATGTTGGCACCCGGGTAACAGGGAGGTTTAAGGAGTGAAACACAGAAAACTAGGGTTCTTTATTGGAACGAAATTTATCAAATTGATCTGTCTTTTGATAATTGTTTGCTTTGCCAGCTTTTGGATTATCGAGCAGTCCCCGATAGATCCTGTCAGAGCTTATATTGGAGAAATGAGTATACAGCCGGAACAAAAAGCAAAATTAGAAGAATACTGGGGAGTTAACACTTCCCCGCAGGAAAAATTCCTTAACTGGGCAAATAACATCCTTGAAGGAAATTTTGGAACTTCATTGATTTACAGGATGCCTGTTATTGATGTAATCAAAGAACGATTTACAGCGTCTTTAGTTTTGATGTTTTCCTCCTGGTTAACATCTGGCTTCCTGGGGTTCATTTTAGGAATAATAGCGGGAATGAAAAGTGGAACTTTGGTTGACAAGGCAATAAAAACTTACTGCTATCTTTTAGCCGCCACTCCTACATTCTGGCTGGCATTGATTCTGTTGCTTGTATTTTCAGTGCATTTAGGATGGTTCCCAGTGGGTTTAAGTGTACCTATAGGAGTTACAGATGTGACTTTTTTCGACAGGATACAACATTTGATCCTCCCTACAATAACCCTGAGTTTACTGGGAGTTGCCTCAATTGCAATGTTTACTCGTGAAAAATTAATTGAAGTTATGTCAAGTGATTATGTATTATTTGCAAAGGCAAGAGGTGAAAAAGGACTCGATCTGATACTAAGGCATGGAATCCGAAATGTAGCTCTTCCTGCTATTACATTGCAGTTTCTAGGATTCAGCGAATTGTTTGGAGGAGCCGTCCTTGTAGAGCAGGTTTTTTCTTATCCCGGAATAGGGCAGGCTACAGTAGCAGCTGGCCTAAGATCTGATGTGCCTCTTCTTTTAGGAATTGTCATCATAAGCACTTGGTTTGTCTTTTTCGGAAATCTGATTGCTGATGTCATCTATGAATTCCTCGATCCCAGGATAAAACAGCAGGAGACATCATCATGAGTATAGCTGTTGTAACGATGAACAAAAGATCATTCATAGGAATGAATTTGAGGCAAAGAACCATTCTATTGATAGGCTTCATGTCGCTTTTATTAATTACAATCGTAATTTCCAGTTTATTTATAGACAGCAAGTCACTATCTACTAATTTTGGATCAAAGAACCTTGCTCCTTCTCTTGAACATCCGTTTGGAACTGACTGGATGGGAAGAGATATGTTTACAAGAACTGTGGGAGGATTGGGATTAAGTATCGTGATAGGAGCTTTTGCATCCACGATCAGTACTGTATTGAGTGTAATATTAGGTTTACTTTCAAGCATAGGAAAAGTAGAAGATTCATTCGTATCCTGGCTGGTAGACCTATCTCTTTCGATACCGCATCTTCTTTTAATAATCATGATTTCTATCGGACTGGGAGGAGGAGCTACGGGAGTTATCATTGGAGTTGCATTAACTCATTGGACAGGTCTTACAAGAGTAGTAAGAGCAGAAATTAAACAGCTCAAAACCCAGGAATATATTCATATATCCAGAAATTTTGGCAAATCCAAATGGTGGATAGCTGTAAAACATTTTCTGCCTCATTTAATTCCTCAGTTCATATTAGGCACGATCTTAATGTTTCCACATGCTATTTTGCATGAAGCTTCGGTCACTTTTCTGGGTTTCGGACTTTCACCACACGAACCGGCTATCGGCATAATACTATCAGAATCTATGAAGTACTTGTCAGCAGGATACTGGTGGCTTGCATTCTTCCCTGGAGTATCACTCCTAATAATAGTTCTGGCATTTGATGTGATCGGTGAAAATCTGGCAAAGCTTATGGATCCGAAAAAAGCTCATGAATAGATGACCTGCAGGTATTTTGTTATGTTAAAAACACAAAAAAAGTCAAAAGAGGTGAAGTATGTTAAATAAAGTTGAAATGAATATTGAAAGAAAGAAGAAGGGTGAAGCTCTATTTAAAGTAAAAGATATTTCACTGTCTTTCGTTCAATATACTTCCGGACTTAGGCAAACTGAATTAAAAGTGATCTCAAATTTAAGTATTGAAGCTTATAGCGGTGAAATTTTAGCTGTTGTAGGATCAAGCGGTTCTGGAAAAAGCCTTCTTGCACATGCGATATTAGGAATTTTACCTTCAAATGCGAAACTTTATGGTGAAATGGACTATAAAGGCAAAAACCTGACTCAGGAGAAAAAGGAAGAATTAAGGGGTAAGGAAATAGCCCTTATTCCCCAATCTGTAAATTATCTTGATCCTTTAATGAGGATTTCCAATCAGGTAATAGGAAGTGTTGAAGAGAAAAGTAAAGAATTGATGAAGAAGACGCAGAGAAATATTTTCCATAAATATGATTTGAAGGCAGATGTTGACAGAATGTTTCCTCATGAACTGTCAGGGGGTATGGCCAGAAGAGTCCTAGTTTCTACTGCCTTGATGAACTCTTCAAAGCTCATAATTGCAGATGAACCTACTCCGGGATTGGATGAAAAAAATCTGAATGAAACACTGAGTTACTTCAAAGACATGGCAAATAAAGGATGTGCAGTGATACTTATAACTCATGATATAGAAGCTGCATTAAGAATATCGGATAAGATTGCGATTTTTTATGCAGGTACGATCTTAGAAGTAGCGAATATAGAGGATTTTAAGAATGAAGGTAAAAATTTACGGCACCCATATACACGTGCTCTGTGGAATGCTCTTCCCCAAAATAAATTTCAGGCAATAAAAGGCCATCAGCCAATGCAGGATGAAATCATTGAAGGATGTTTCTTCTATGAAAGGTGTTCAAGAAAGAATGAGCTTTGCTCTAAAGGTACTCCTCAATTAAAAAACATAAATGAAGGATTGGTGAGGTGCAATAATGCATCTTAAAGGCGAAAATATAAGTTTTGGATACAAGAAGCGTACTTGGATTTTAAATAATGTGGACATATCGTTAGGTAGCGGTGAGGTATTGGGGCTAATGGGAGATAGCGGAAGTGGGAAATCCACCCTTTGTAAGATACTTTCAGGCTATGAAACGAACTATAATGGAAATGTAACCATAGGCGGAGAAAAAATCCCGCCAGGCGTATATAATCCGGTCCAGCTTATCTTCCAGCACCCGGAAAAAGCTGTTAATCCAAAATGGAAAATGAAGGATATCTTAAATGAGGGTCATGTTGTTTCACAAGACGTTTTAGATTCCTTTGGAATAAAGAAGAACTGGCTTAATAGATGGCCAAATGAACTTTCCGGCGGAGAGCTCCAGAGATTTGCTCTTGCAAGAGCTTTGGGTCCTAAAACTAAATTTTTAATAGCTGATGAAATAACTACAATGGTAGATGCTATTACTCAAGCTCAGATATGGGAAAGCATTTTGGAAATAGTTGATAAAATGAATATAGGAGTTTTGGTCGTGAGCCATGAAAGAAAATTAATGAATAGATTATGTCATGATGTTATTGACATATCCCGTATAAATAGGACTTGAATTCCGGTTTGAGGAAATCCCCTATTTTATGGAAAATACGGTATAAGTTTTTATAAATTTACTTTAGATCTACAAACAAAAAGTAAAACAAGGGAAACTTAGTTCCCTTTTACCTTTTCCCTAAGGAACCTGTGCAATATTCCTCCGTTGCGGAAGTATTCCAATTCAATGGAAGAATTAAGCCTGACAATAACATTAAAGGTTCTCTCAGTTCCATCTTCCTTATGAGCCATTACCTTGAGTTCACCGGCAGGCTGCAACTTCGAGATGTCCAGAAGATCATACATTTCAGTACCGTCCAGACCAAGGGACTTAGCGTTCTCTCCTTCTTTGAATTGCAGAGGCAGGACTCCCATGCCTATAAGGTTGCTGCGGTGAATACGCTCGAATGATTCAGCTATTACTGCCTGCACTCCCAGAAGTTGTGTGCCCTTGGCTGCCCAGTCACGGGAACTGCCGGTACCATATTCTTTGCCTGCGATTACTATCAGAGGAACTTTATCTTTCACATATTTCATGGCAGCATCATAAATGTACATTTCCTGCTTTTCAGGCAGGTGAAGGGTCCAGGACCCCACTTTTCCCGGCACAAGCTGATTCTTAAGCCTCACATTACCAAAGGTTCCACGCATCATGACTTCGTGATTTCCTCTGCGTGCACCGTATGAATTGAACTGCTTTTCATCAACATCATGGCTTTGCAGATATTCGCCCGCAGGGTAGTGAGTAGGTATGGAGCCAGCTGGTGATATGTGGTCAGTTGTTATACTATCCCCTAACAATGCAAGCACCCTTGCGCCTTTTATATCCTGCTTTTCTCCAATGTTAAGAGGGAAATCCTTGAAGAATGGTGGTTCCTGAATGTATGTGGATTCTGAATTCCATTTATATTGTGTGCCACTAGGTGCATCCAGTTCTCTCCAGAGTTTTGTGCCCTCAAACACATTGGAGTATTCTTTCTCGAACATCTCAGGGAGAACATACTTGGAAATGTAATCATTGATCTCTTCCCTTCCAGGCAATATATCTTTAAGATACACTGGCTGCCCGTTTGGATCGCATGCTATTGGCTCTTTGGTAAGGTCAAGATCTACCGTACCTGCAAGGGCAAATGCGACAACCAGTAAGGGAGAAGCAAGGTAGTTTGCCTTCACCTGGGAATTGATCCTGCCTTCAAAGTTCCTATTGCCGCTAAGTACTGCAGCAACTGTAAGATCCTTGTTCTTAATTGCCTGGGACACTGAGTCTTTAAGAGGTCCACTGTTACCAATACATGTGGTACATCCATATCCCACATCGTGGAATCCCAGCGCTTCAAGATATGGTGTCAATCCGGCAGCTGCAAGGTAATCCGTAACTACTCTGGATCCAGGAGATAAACTGGTTTTTACGAACGGTTTCATTCGCAAGCCTCTTTCCACAGCTTTCTTTGCAAGCAGTCCAGCACCGATGAGCACTGCAGGATTAGATGTGTTAGTACATGAAGTGATTGATGCTATGACAACAGAACCATGGGCAACGGCAACATTATCATCAGCACATTTGACCTTTACAAGACCTGAATGACCAGGAATCTTATCTTTTGCAATGCTGTAGCCACCTTCTTCCAGCCATCGATTGTAGTCTGGATCTGCTGCAAGTACCTCTCCACCCCTTTTCTCCGTGAATGCAGTTTCCATTGCCTTATGGAACACTTTGGGCATTTCTGAGAGCAGTATGCGGTCCTGAGGTCTTTTTGGACCTGCAAGGCATGGTTCTACGGTGCCCATGTCAAGTTCTAGTGTATGTGTAAATACTGGCTCCGGCGAATCATCGGTTACGAACAATCCCTGCATCTTCAGGTACTCTCTGACCATATCCACATGTTTCTTGTCCCTGCCTGTCATTAGCATATATTGCATAGTTTTTTCGTCAGCAGGGAAGAATCCCATTGTAGCACCATATTCTGGACCCATGTTCGCCAAAGTTGCTCTTATTGTCAGATCAAGAGCTCTCATTCCTGGACCATAGAATTCTACAAACTTGTCAACAACACCATATTCCCTGAGTATTTGAGTTACAGTGAGCACTAAATCTGTTGCTGTTACCCCATCCTTCAGATGACCATATAGCTTGAAACCTATTACTTCAGGTACTGCCATATAATATGGCTGGTTTAGCATAACAGCCTCTGCCTCTATACCGCCAACTCCCCATCCTAGGACTCCGAGGCCATTGATCATGGTAGTATGTGAATCAGTACCTACAAGAGAGTCGGGATATGCAATTCTTCCTCCCGTAGTTTCCCTGAAATGGACCAAAGGTGCCAGATATTCAAGGTTCACCTGATGAATGATGCCTGTTCCTGGGGGCACTACTCTCAGATTATTAAAAGCTCTTTGTGCCCAGTGAAGCAGTTCATACCTTTCTTTGTTCCGGTGGAACTCATATTTTTCATTACAATGTATGGCATAAGAAGTCCCATAGTAATCCACTTGTATCGAATGGTCTATGACCAGGTCCACAGGGACTACGGGGTTAATTTCACCTGGGTTTCCACCAAATCTTTGCATTGCTGATCTGATGGCAGCCAGGTCTACAACTGCTGGAACACCTGTAAAATCCTGAAGTATGACTCTTGAAGGAATGAAAGGGATCTCTGACTTTTGTGTCTTTTTTGGACTCCATGCAGCAAGGGTACGGACATCATCCTCGGATACGGCTTCACTTCCAGCATTTCTCAAAAGGGATTCAAGGAGTATTCTTATCGAATATGGTAAGCTGGATATTTTTCCAATACCCATTTCTTCTAGTTTGTTCAGACGGTAGATCGTCACTTTTTCATTACAAATATTAACGGTCTCTTTTGCACCGAACGGATTTCCTTTTCCGGTCATATTGTCACCTGTCAGTGTAAAACGTGTAATAATATTTCAGGCACTAGCCTGATGATTCTGTTATCATAATATTGTTCATGACAGTTGCTAACCAATCGAATTATGTCAGCACTGAACATTAAGATTGCCAGGTGACAAGGTCTCTCAAGGTATTTGTAGACTACCCTTGCTGGGAAGCAATGCCAGGATGAGTGAATTATGTATGATTCACAAATAAAATATTTGCTGCAATTACGGTGATTGCCAGCATAAATTAAGCTGGCAATTCAGATATTTTAATTATCCGGTTATCCCCAAATCAAGTATTAGGGAGATGAATATTGAAAGGACAGAGAAAGTAAAAATTAGGAGGTAATTGATCCTTTCCTTTGAAACCGAAAGACTCCAGATTATGTAATGCAGTCCTTCAATGTCCTTTTCAGTGAATTCGGTTAATTGCTTGCCACTTTCAAGCTTTTCTAACAGCTTTAGTTCTTCCAGCACTGCTAGCCTTCTCTTGGAAACTCTATACCTGTGTGCGAAAAAGATCATATACCCTACTACTCCCAGATAGAACATTGCCTTTCCCAATATTGGATTGTAATGATCCGCAATAAGTATGAGTCGAAGAGCTAAAGCTGACATGATCCCCAGCCAGAAATATATCTTTATTGTGGAGGAACTGAAACCTTGAGGAACATGTATATTGTTTTGCAGCACTGCATTATTCTTCATATTATCATTCAGCTTTGGTTAATCAGAAGGTTCTTGCCGACTTAATAGTATTTAAAATACTTTATAACTTGAGAGAATATTGTAGAAAATGGAATAATACGATACTATTAATAAAAATAATAGACTACACATAAGAGGTTGTAACTGTCTTATAAAATAGGGCCTTGTAACTATTTACATAGGGTAAATCTGTCCAAATACCCTTTTTCCCAGAAGCACAACAAAAAGCTTTGGACGTACATTCATTGTTACCAGGGCCGTGGTGAGGCATTCCTTCAATTAACTTAAAGATAACTGATTCATTCATATTTTTATGAATATTTCACAACATATAAGGCATATACAGTATGAACAGCATACATAAAACCAGTTAAATTGGTAAAATACATGGTTTTACTGGTTTTTCCTGCAAATATTTATATATCTAGATTGCATGATATCCATGCTTTGAGTGTGTAACTGTTTTGAGAACATAAGGCTTTTAATGGTATTACTTTGTAACTGCTATTTTCCGTATGCTTCCAGCAAGTGCACCTTTTAAGCTTATTTGTAAAGGAAGTGAAATAGTTGTTCAACAGAAATGAATCAACTGCTCCAGTTGATGCTGGAAAGGAATACGAAGTAACCATTGAAGACATTGCAAAAGAAGGCGACGGAATTGCTAGAGTAAGCGGTTTCGTGATCTTCGTTCCAGGTACATCTGTGGGCGATGAAGTGACCATAAAAGTCACAAAAGTCATGCGCAAATTCGCATTTGGTGAAGTTGTAGAGTAATAATAATTAAATCATATTCTAAGGAAGATCAGTTAAAATGATTTTTCCTTATCTCTTTTCTTTTATCAATAAAATATAACAATTATCTAAAAGGATATCATCAGATTATTTTAGGTAACTACATACAATTGCACAGGTTGTGTAGTAAATTTTCATTGCTCTCCACAACATTGAGTGGGTAAGTTAATATCTTTTTTAACACAAACTCCTTTCTATTGAAGACAAATACCTCCTTCAACTTGCTCTGGGAATAATACCTCCGTTGTTTGTAAAAGAACTAAATCTCAGTACTTCTAAGAAAAGAATGAGTATTTACCTTGATTTTATAAAAGGAAGTAAATTCCTCTTTCCCGTTTGTAACGAATCATGTATTATTCATGCTACAAAAGAAAGAGTATAGTGGTGTTTCGCTTTCTTCCATTATGTAAACCCATCTTCATGCAAATGCTCACAGAGTAAAGTGTAATGAGCATGGTGTGAAGATAATTGATCTTCCATGAACCAGTCAGAACACGGGATTTACTTTGTTCTTTGAAGCATTGATTGTTGCCATGTGCAAAGAAATATCAGTTGCTTCGGTAGCTGATATTGCAGTAAGTATTCATGAGGATTCTATCTATACAATACTTAGTCATTATGTAGACAAAGCAAAAGAGAAAAGGGGTATGTCAGACCTTAAAACAATTGGAGTAGACGAGATTGCTGTAAAAAAGGGTCATAACTACATCACTTTGTTCTATTGCATGGATGGGGCAAGAGTCGTGCACATTGAAAATGGAATATATTTTAGTGTCAAAAGCAATCAAAAAGCATGCACTGGGAATTCTTGAAGCGATGAAGGGCGATCTTAACAATGGAGTTTCAGAGGGATTGAACAATATGATTAAAACCGCATTATAAAAGATTCTCTATTATAATATCAGAAAAATATAGACGAAATATGGTCTCTCTGATGATGGGGAAACCCTCACGATGTTTAAGAGAGTCAATAAAGTTAAATCCAGGTATCCGTTTTGGGGACTATTCTAAAAAGTACATCAAATTAGAATAGAAATCTAAGGAGCTAATTTGATGGCCTCAGTTCTAAAGCTGCGCAGAAGCGACATGTATTTATAGCAGCGTGTACTTCTAGGGGTGCTTGCAAGGGGCTTTGCAGCGCGGAAACGCAATGCAGCTCGCTTGAGAGATCATAAAGTTAAGTTATCATCGATAAATATTCATTTCTGCTTAATTCCTTGCTTCAATCGCAAGGTATAAATAGCAAGACGAGTATTATGGTGATTCCTGCACAACAACTGTTGTGCGTGATAATCACTGCTTTATCGTAAGTGGAGGCAAGAGTTATTTCTTGCCTGACGTTGGGTTTGGCAGTTCGATTAATTCTGGTCGGTAGTGTATCATTATCGAAAAGGAATTAAACGAATTATATGCGTGCAAGAAATTCTCAGTGAATTTCCTGAACAATTCCGATATGAACTTCCAAAATTTTAAACCTATGTGTGTGATCAACAATTCTGGTTGATCCTGCCAGAGGTCACTGCTATCGGTGTTCGACTAAGCCATGCGAGTCAAATGTTCTTCGTGAACATGGCGTACTGCTCAGTAACACGTGGATAACCTGCCCTTAGGTCCGGCATAACCCCGGGAAACTGGGGATAATTCCGGATAGATTATAGATGCTGGAATGCCCTGTAATCGAAAGCTTTTGTGCCTAAGGATGGGTCTGCGGTCTATCAGGTTGTAGTGGGTGTAACGTACCTACTAGCCGACGACGGATACGGGTTGTGGGAGCAAGAGCCCGGAGATGGATTCTGAGACATGAATCCAGGCCCTACGGGGCGCAGCAGGCGCGAAAACTTTACAATGCGGGAAACCGCGATAAGGGGACACCGAGTGCCAGCATCCTATGTTGGCTGTCCATATGTATAAATCACATGTGTTAGCAAGGGCCGGGCAAGACCGGTGCCAGCCGCCGCGGTAACACCGGCGGCCCGAGTGGTGGCCACTATTATTGGGTCTAAAGGGTCCGTAGCCGGTTTGGTCAGTCTTCCGGGAAATCTGACGGCTTAACCGTTAGGCTTTCGGGGGATACTACCAGGCTTGGGACCGGGAGAGGTAAGAGGTACTACGGGGGTAGGAGTGAAATCTTGTAATCCCCGTGGGACCACCAGTGGCGAAGGCGTCTTACCAGAACGGGTCCGACGGTGAGGGACGAAAGCTGGGGGCACGAACCGGATTAGATACCCGGGTAGTCCCAGCTGTAAACTATGCTCGCTAGGTGTCAGGGACGGTGCGACCGTTTCTGGTGCCGCAGGGAAGCCGTGAAGCGAGCCACCTGGGAAGTACGGTCGCAAGGCTGAAACTTAAAGGAATTGGCGGGGGAGCACTACAACGGGTGGAGCCTGCGGTTTAATTGGACTCAACGCCGGAAAACTCACCGGGGGCGACAGCAATATGTAGGTCAAGCTAAAGACTTTACCAGAATCGCTGAGAGGAGGTGCATGGCCGTCGTCAGTTCGTACTGTGAAGCATCCTGTTAAGTCAGGCAACGAGCGAGACCCGTGCCCACTGTTGCCAGCATGTCCTTCGGGATGATGGGTACTCTGTGGGGACCGCCGATGCTAAATCGGAGGAAGGTGCGGGCTACGGTAGGTCAGTATGCCCCGAATCTCCCGGGCTACACGCGGGCTACAATGACTGGGACAATGGGTTCCTACCCCGAAAGGGGATGGTAATCTCATAAACCCAGCCGTAGTTCGGATCGAGGGCTGTAACCCGCCCTCGTGAAGCTGGAATCCGTAGTAATCGCGTTTCAACATAGCGCGGTGAATACGTCCCTGCTCCTTGCACACACCGCCCGTCAAACCACCCGAGTGAGGTATGGGTGAGGGCATGGACATTGTGCTGTGCTCGAACCTAAATTTTGCAAGGGGGGTTAAGTCGTAACAAGGTAGCCGTAGGGGAATCTGCGGCTGGATCACCTCCTAAGCGACCTGCAAACGCAGGTCAGCACGACCGACCAGAAATCGAAAGACTGCCAAATCCAAAAAAAGGATAAGCTGGTGACTCAGAAAAGGGCTTGTAGATCAGTTGGAAGATCGCTGCCTTTGCAAGGCAGAGGCCCTGGGTTCGAATCCCAGCAAGTCCATGTTAGTGCACCAAGCGAGTAATGTTGCTTGGGAAGGATGAAGTGTTCGATACATGGAATCGATCATGATGAGATCATGTACAAGTGTGCATATCAGACGTTTACTGGAATTAGTAAGGTGGACTCTGGTGAATATACCGTCAGGTGGATGGCTCGGCTCAAGCGCTGATGAGGGACGTGCCAAGCTGCGATAAGCCTCGGGTAGGAGCATGGATCCAATGAACCGAGGATGTCCTAATGAGGCCTCTTAATGCGTTTTACGCATTGATCAGTAATGATCGGGAACGCTCCGAATTGAAGCATCTTAGTAGGAGCAGGAAAAGAAATCGAAGAGATGCCGCTAGTAACGGCGAGTGAACACGGCAAAGTTCAAACTGAATCCCACCAGTAATGAGTGGGAGATGTGGTGTTATAGGCTTTTCCTAAAGGTCCTAATTAACTGAAATCGAACTTCTCTGGAACGTGAGACCAAAGAGTGTGATAGTCACGTAGGTAAAGGTTAATGGATCTGGGTTAAGTCCTGAGTAGCGTGGGTCGGAATTCTCGCGCGAATTTGGGAGGCACCAACTTCCAAAACTAAATACGACTTGAGACCGATAGCGAAGTAGTAGGGTGACCGAAAGCTGAAAAGTACCCCAAGAAGGGAGGTAAAAAGCGCCTGAAATCTGATGGTGATAGAGCGTTATGGCATGAAAGGATCTTTGGTATGAAGGAAGCAGTCGCGAGGCTGTTGTACGAGTATCATTGCCGATGTCATAACTTACGTTTTGAAGAACGGGCCAGGGAGTATATCCAAGTGGCGATGGCTAACCTTTTACGTGGGAAGCCGGAGCGAAAGCAACATGCGCGCAACCTTCGGGCCAGGCGCGGCGTATACAAGTGCGTGGAGTCACTGGGGTATGACCCGAAGCCGGGTGATCTAGGCGTGGGCAGGTTGAAGCGTGGCGAAAGCTACGTGGAGGACCGCAAGCGGTATTGATCTGCAAATCATTCGCGTGACCTGCGTCTCGGAGTGAAAGGCTAATCTAACCCGGCAACAGCTGGTTCCTTCCTAAACATGTCGAAGCATGACCTGACCAGAGATAGTCGGTGGAGTAGAGCACTGATTGGCGATCCCGGGGGAGAAATCCTTCGCTCACCTGTCAAACTCCAAACCCACCGTCGTCGTAGAAGGTCGGAGTCCGGGCTACTGGGGTAAGCTTGTAGTCCGTAAGGGAGACAACCCAGCCCGTGGTTAAGGTCCCAAAATGTCGACTAAGTGTTATTTAAAGGGTGTCCCAAGCCCCAGACAGCTGGAAGGTTAGCTTAGAAGCAGCTATCCTTTAAAGAGTGCGTAACAGCTCACCAGTCGAGGTTTGGGGCCCCGAAAATGGACGGGGCTCAAGTCGACTACCGATACCACGGAGCACCGCAAGGTGATCTAGTAGGAAGGCGTTGCGCTCGGGTAGAAGCAGGGCTGTAAAGTCCTGTGGACCGTGCGGAAACGAAAATCCTGGCAATAGTAACAGCAAAGTCAGGTGAGAATCCTGACCACCGAAGGGGCCAGGTTTCCTCGGCAATGTTCGTCAGCCGAGGGTTAGTCGGTCCTAAGACGTACCGTAATTCGAGTACGCCGAAAGGGAAACAGGTTAATATTCCTGTACTATCCAACAATAAACTGACGTTTTTGGGCAGGCTGAGCAGCGTCGTCGCGCTGTCTAAGCACCGAATCCCATGGAGAGCCGTAATGGCGAGAAGTGGGCGAATGTGTAATGGCGTAAGTCAGTTGCACCCGGGAACCCGTGAAAAGGGAGTTGGATATCCGTACCGAGAACTGACACAGGTGCCCCTAGCTGAAAAGGCTAAGGTGTGTCGGAGTAAACTGGCTAAGGGAATTCGGCAAATTGGCTCCGTAACTTCGGGATAAGGAGTGCCTGCTGTGAAGACAGCAGGTCGCAGTGACCAGAGAGCTCTAACTGTCTAATAACAACATAGGAAATCGCAAACCTGTAAAGGCTAGTACGATTTCTGAATCCTGCCCAGTGCAGGTACCTGAAACCCCGGTTCAACGGGAAGAAGGGCCTGTAAACGGCGGGGGTAACTATGACCCTCTTAAGGTAGCGTAGTACCTTGTCGCTTAATTGGCGACTTGCATGAATGGATCAATGAGAGTTCTACTGTCCCTAGCCAGAGTCCGGTGAACTTTACTTTCTAGTGCACAGTCTAGAGACCTCTAGGGGGAAGTGAAGACCCCGTAGAGCTTTACTGCAGCCTGTCGTTGGCTTGTGGTTTTGGATGTACAGTGTAGGTAGGAGACGTCGAAGCCGGTGCGCCAGCATCGGTGGAGTCGCCATTGGGACACTACCCTTCTGAAATTACGATCCTAACTCCAACGGAGGACATCGATAGGTGGGCAGTTTGCCTGGGGCGGGACGCCCTTGAAAAGATATCAAGGGCGCACAAAGGTTGACTCAAGTGGGTCGGAAACCTACTGAAGAGTGTAAGAGCATAAGTCAGCCTGACGTTATTCAGCACAGTAGTGGATGACGAGACGAAAGTCGGTTCTAGCGAACTTTTGTGATTCCCGCTTGGTGCGGGCCAAAAATGACAGAAAAGTTACCTCGGGGATAATTGAGTTGTTGCCGGCAAGAGCACATATCGACCCGGCAGCTTGCTACTTCGATGTCGGTTCTTTCCATCCTGGCCGTGCAGCAGCGGCCAAGGGTGAGGTTGTTCGCCTATTAAAGGAGATCGTGAGCTGGGTTTAGACCGTCGTGAGACAGGTCGGTTACTATCTACTAGAGGTGTGTGCAGTCTGAGGGTAAGTTGCTTTTAGTACGAGAGGAACCGAGCAACGGCGCCACTGGTCGATCGGTTGTCTGACAAGGCATTGCCGAGCAGCTACGCGCTAAGGAATAAGAGCTGAAAGCATCTAAGCTCGAAATCTAACCTAAAAAGAGACTGCGTTAAGAGTTCCGGTAGAAGACCGGTTTGATAGGGTCGGGATGTAAGCATCAAGGCAACGAGATGTTCAGTCCGCGACTACTAACCACTCGTGCCTAGTCTATCCTACTAATTCCAGACGATATCTGATATGTGTACTGAGAGTACGTGATCTAATAGAAGATTTTATATCTTATCTCATCATTTGGACTCCGCTAATTGCCAAGGTGGCGGAGCGGCTACGCAATCGCCTGCAGAGCGATACCATTCCGGTTCGAATCCGGACCTTGGCTCATTCCCTTCATCAGAGTAAGAGTATAGCGGCCATAGCGGCAGGGCAACTCCTGTACCCATTCCGAACACAGAAGATAAGCCTGTCCACGTTCCGCACTGTACTTAAGTGCGCGAGCCTTTGGGAACTACGGATCGCTGCTATACTCACTCTATGATTTAAACTCTAATTCTAATAACTACAATTCTTTAACTAGTTTATACTCATATTTTGTTATATTTCTCAATATCCTTAAAAATAACAAATGGCTTATTTTTTTAATCTCTTTTTATGTGCATCACCAATAGCTATAAAGACAGATACGATTCAATCAATATATCCTGCTTACATGCAATAGGGGTGGCAGAATGAAAGAATACGATCTGATAATTATTGGTACTGGCTCTGAATGAACTATATTAAATCCGTTTTAAAACAGGTTATATGAAAGAAAGATCAGGAATTTCCGTCTGCTTTTTCTTTTAAATCTTCACCCGCAACAATGACATCGTTACCTACAATGTCATCTATGGTGACTTCGCCAGAAGCCACAATAAGATCCTGTGTAATCTTTCCTTTAACCGGTCACATTGCCACCGGCAACATACAATCTTCTATAAGGCCATCAATGATCTTTAAGGCTCTTCATTACTTACAGCTTTAAAAGCATTTACGGGCTGTATATATGTATAAAAAAGACTAATAGGACATAAATGAATGAATATTTCATTTAATTCTCCCTTCTTAATTGTTTGCATGGAGTTCAAACTTTAAATGTTTAGTTTTTGGTGTGAGATCAAATAATAAAAAAAGTAAAAGAGGCAAAGGCCTCAATTTTCAAAGGCAAGTGCATCCTTTGGACACACTTCAATACATCTGCCACATTTTATGCAATCTCTTTTTGAGAGACTCTTGCGGACATCCAACTGCATCGGACACACTTTATCGCACTTCTTGCAGTTGATACATTTCTCGTCATCAAGAAGAATCTTATATTTATCTTTTCCCAAAATGTGTTGCACTGTACCCATTGGGCAGAAAGTACACCATGTTCTGGGGTTGATGGAAACACCAACCAATATAGCTACTGTAGTGGTTGTAAGACACATAATCACAAAGACCATACCAATCTGATTGAACAGCCCATGTGTCTGCAGCAGTCTGTATCCCATAAATCCCATCATTAGAAGGAATATAGGTATCCTAATCCAGAGACTTCTAAGCACTGGAGGAATTTTCCTATTTTTACTAATTTTCCCCACCCAGAAATCATTAAAACTACCTCGGGGACATAGATTTCCACAGAACCATCTCCCTCTGAAAGGACTGATCATCAGCAAAGCGGCAAATATGAGGAGCATGAAGTATCCCAGTACTGGATACCACAAACCTGCAATAGATACTATAAGTACAAGTATTCCAAGATATGGAGTAATTTTAAGCATTTTTTCACCAAGGCAATGTTATAGGATTTTGTTTAAGATCCTGTTACAATATTCTGTTCTTCTTCCCATACTATCAGTTCTTTTTCCACACGCTCAACCCAGCTATGGATTATTTCCATAATGAGTTCTCGGATCTCTCTCTTATTTTTTATCTTGTACACGAAGAAATAGCCTCCACCCTCCAGATTATTCTGGGACTTTTGCAGCACTTTTTTTTCGGTGAGTTTTTTAGCACTTCTCTGTATAGTGGAAATATCAAGGGTCAAATCTTCAGCTATTTGTTCGGTGGTGAACCACCTGGTATTATGCTTTAACAAATGTTTCAGAATCAGAAGCTCTGCTTTTGTTAGGTTTAGACCACACTTAATGACAGCTTCTATCTGGAACTCCTTACATGCAAAATCTACCATTATAATACCTCAATATAGTTACAGTACTGTAATAAGACGGCAGTGGGATATAAACTATGGCAAGTACTGCAAAATATTGCAAAAAAATAGAAGCACCGTTTCTCTTTCGTCTTTTATTATCGACTAAACTTGAGTCCCCGGTGATCAATTAAATTATACAGGTGCACCTTTATGAAGTCAGTTACTACAAAAGCCACGACTGAATAAATCCACACCAGCCCTGAAAGTTTCCAGCCAAGAGGAGTAAGATATATTCCATATACTACGATCAATGTTGCCAGTATTTTTGTTAAGATGGCTGACCAAAACAATAGGCCACTTGGGCGAATGGACCAGAAATAACCTCTTGTTCGAGCCAGGAATATGGTCAGATGGCCTGCTACAGCCAGTTTAAGGAAGATGAACGATTGAAGTGTATTCGGATCAAGGTGTATCACATTCTTTCCTATGTAAAATATTAGGAAGGAAGAAAATACCCCTATTATCCCCAGAAAAGTTGCCATACTCAACACTTCCCTCATCTCCCATCTTTCAGGTTGGTTCCGGTACCTCACATTGTCATAAGCAATAGCCATTATAGGTGCATCATTAAAGAGGGCAAGCAGAACTATCATAAGAGCAGTAACCGGATAGAAATTGAATGCCAGTATAGATAAAGTGATGAAGAGCAATACACGTATGGTTTCCGCTATACGATATATGGCATAGCTTTTCATCCTCTGGAAAATTATTCGGCTTTCTTTTATGGCATCGATTATCACTGAAAGGCCAGGATGAGTGAATACAATATCAGCGGCTGATTTAGCTGCATCTGTAGCTCCTGCCACAGCTATTCCTATATCCGCTTTTTTCAGGGCAGGTGCATCATTGACGCCATCCCCAGTCATCCCTACAATGTGATCCTTGCTCTGGAGAAGTTCCACTATTTTGTACTTATGTTCTGGAAACACCTGTGAAAAACCGTCAGCTTTCTCAACTATGTCCGCAGCGTTGTCTTCAGCCAAAAGAGAAGCTGCCGGGACAATATTAGTGCCAAGTCCAACGCGTCCTGCGATCTCTCTGGCAATAGCCGTATGATCCCCTGTGACCATTTTTATTTTCACGTTCATGGAGAGGGCTGTTTTGATAGTCTCGGCTGAATCTTCATATGGAGGATCATATAATGCTAGTATGCCAAGCATTTCCCATTTGTCTTCAGTTTTACTCTTCGCAACGGCCAGTGCACGGTAACCTTTTTCGGCAAATGCATTTACGGCATTGTCCACTTTTTCACTGATCTCGTTATTACCTACCATCTCTGCAATAACTTGTGGTGCACCTTTAGTAACTTTAAATGTACTTCCGGTGTTATCTTTCACAGTTGCCTCAGTACGTTTTGCAACAGGATCGAATGGTTTAAATTCTACTGTTTCAAAGCTAGAAGTCTCTTCAAAACCACCCATGCTTTTGATCTTTTCGAGGATTGCATTATCAATAGCATCACGATCTTCTTCCCTGGATGCCATTAATGCCGACATGAGTACATCCTTTTCCGTTGTGAAGGTTACTATGTCTGCCAGTGTTAGCTTATTCTGTGTGATAGTCCCCGTCTTGTCAGAACAGAGTATGTCCATGCCAGCCATTTCCTCAATTGCGACAAGTTTGCTCACTATGGCTCCTTTCTTTGCCAGCTCCATCGCACCCACTGCCATGGACACCGACAACACAGCAGGAAGTGCTGCCGGAATCGCAGCAACTGTCAATACTAAGGAAAACTGAAGCGTTTCCAGAATGCTGTTATGCCTGAAGAGCGAAACAATGAAGATCATCGTTACGAGTATAGCTGCCAGCACTATCAGATAGTCTCCTATCTTGAGAAGAGCCTTTTGGAAATGGCTCTTTGTTTTTACTCCTGCTACCAGTTGCGTGGTTTTCCCAAGATAACTTTTAACACCTGTTGAAAGTACCACTGCATTCATTTCTCCCTGTTGCACCACGGAACCGGAAAAAGCAATGTCAGACTGGTGTTTTTCCACAGGCAGGGATTCACCTGTCAATGCAGATTCATCAATCAACAGATAACCCTCATCCAAAAGTTTTATGTCAGCAGGAATGATATCCCCAAGGCGCACCCTGACAATATCCCCGGGAACTATGTTTGCAGAAGGCACTTTTATCCATTTTCCATCACGCAGGACCTTAGCCTCCAATGCCATTCTTTTTCTCAGGAGTTCTATGGCATTGTCAGCTTTGTTTTCCTCCCAGAAACCCACTACTGCATTCAATAAAAGAAGTAAGGTAATTATGACAAAGTCTTCCCACCGCTGGATGATAGCTGAGAGAATAGCTGCAATTTCGATCATTCCTGGGATAGGTCCCCAGAAATATCCCATAAACTTCTTTAAGGGTGATCTTTTATGTTCCGGTATCTCGTTAGGACCATATTTATCCAGACGTTTTTGTGCTTCTTCTACAGAAAGTCCTTTTCTGCTTGTGGTCAGATTTTCCAGCACTTCTTCTAAATTCTGGCTTTTCACATCTTCATAAGATGCAGATTCTTCCCGAAATCCTGCAGATGCATTCATTCATTAGCCCCCTATCATCATAAAATGATTATCAGAGAGTCTACCCCTCGCATCCACTATCCCACTTTTATGCATGAGGGGAAATATGTTGTCTCTAATATATGGTTAGACTAAGATTTTCAAATGATAACTCGTGTTTATTACAGTCTTAAGAGATTATTCTGGTCATTACTGATAAGTATTTCCCGTTAGGCCGCATTTAAAAAACTCATGCTACAACTTGCATTCGCGATATCTCTACGTCTAATGCTGCATGCTACGCTTCTGTAACTTCCTGCATCTTCTTCTCCTGCTCTTTCATTTCCTTGATCTCTCTGAGGCGACGGATAGCAACCTCAAGCAAGAATATTATAAGGGCAGTTATAATGAAGTACATCTTCTGGCTTACTGTTTCTTTGATAGGTTTCTGGATTTTTTCCCTAGCATCCTTAAGCAGCAAAGCCTGTGCTCCACTCTTTGTGTATGTTTTTCCACCATTGGCCATAATCATCTCTGCAAGGTCAGGGTTAACACCTACATCCCTGTATTCCAAAGCGTAGTTGACTGCAATCGGATATCCTGATATATAATGCACTCCAACCTGGCCAATGTCTGTTGTTGCCTCATAAGTGTTCTTACCTGTAAGTGAAAGGTCTATACTTTTTCCATCATCAAGCTTAATGGAAGGTACGCCTTCATCATACATAGTAAGCTTAAGCTGTGCAGGAGTCCCGAACCATGTGTCATCTGCTTCCAGTACCGCTCCTTCCTCGATCTGTGGATCACCGATTAGCCAGTTCATGGTGGATGAAGTAAGCTTAGAGTTGTTGCCAGAATACATCTGGGTGCTCCACATGTTATCATTACCTTTTCCATTATCTGTGCTAAGAGATGCTACACGTCCCAAACCATATCTCCATACAGTAAGTACAGGTTTACCCGTTGAAGTAATAAGCAATCTGTCTGCTCCGGGTTTAGGCGTCACATCGTTGTAACCCGTTATATTAGCTGAAAGATTTACATTCTTAGTGATGAAGTGTGTTGGATTGTATTTTACAAGAGGGAAAACAGTAAAATCGGTAGATACATTTGTTTCTGGCTGTTCCAGTTCATCGAATACAAGGTTAACACGTTCTCCCATTTTAATCTGGAAATAAGTGCCATTCACAGCTTTCATTAAGCTTTCCCCGTATATTAGTCCCGTATTAGGATCTCTGTACTGAGTCGCAGTACTAAATATGTGAACAAAATACATTTTTACATTCTGTCCAGCCAATTTTTTTGCCACTTCGAGGCTTTGAGTGTAATAATCACTAATTCCGCCATCAGAGACAATAATGACATCTAACTCTCCACTACCGCTTTTTAACCATTCATCAGCAATTGATAACCCACTATCTAATGATGTCTGGCTAGTTAAACTAGGAGTCAATGATAATATTTTTGATTCAAGTTGGTCTATGTTTGAAGGTACACCAAAATATACTAGACCATTAGAGACATCAGTACCTTCTGTACCAAAAGCAATAACACCTACATTTGCATCCCTAAGACCTTTATTTCTTAGTATTGAGATGGCATTTGCTTTGATCTCATCTCCAACAGGATTTCCTTGTACTCCAGCAGAACCTTCTGTTTTAGTTATCGATTGATTTATAGTACTTGAAGAAATATCAAGTACAAGTACCACATTCCTGCCACCTTTCCATTCACTGGCTTTTGAATATACGGGTAATATCGTTTCAAGAGATGAATTCAGATAATTTCCATAGTTGTAGGAACTATCACCGCCTACAACATACAGGCCATTTCCAGAACTAACATAATTTTTTAAATTATTTATGTCTGTTTCTGAAAGTGAATTGATGTTCCTGTTATCCAGCACTACTGCTTTTTTATTATCCAGGTCAGTTAGCTCTGTGCTAAGTGAGGTATCATAGAGGTTAAGCAGCACATTAGCCATAGGTGAACTAGTGTCATCGGTAATGAATTGTATCTTTGGTTTTGGAACAACATACACAGTCTTATAAAAGACATTATTGATAGGTTGACTATCTTCTCCGGAAACCGTAATACTGGCAGTGATCGTATGGGCACCTACTGAGTCAAAAGTGTGTGTAACAGGTATGGTCTTGGATTTATCATTCAATGATACTGGATAATTGCTCATTTTGGGCTTATCATCCACAAGCACGTTTATCTGGCAACTTGCAGGAGTATCTCCTGCCTGTTGTACTATCAGGTTAAACTGATATTCGTTATCCTGAACTACTTTCTTCTCACCGTTTATGTACAAGCTCACATCATTTGTTTTTAGGTCGGGGATTACCGAGTAAACAGTTGTTCCCATCTCATTAGCAAAATTAAGGGACTCTTCCAAGTCTTCGCCCTTGTTATTGTTGCCGTCGGAGACTAGAACTATCTGATTATCTCCACGGGCATATTGCACAATGGCATCTCCAAGAGCCGTACTTTCACCTGTAAGTTTCACAATATTTGTAGGTGTATTTGCTGCTAAAGATTCATAAAGATCCGTTGCAGTTTGCTGTTCGAAAAGCTCCATGCTTGAGGTTTCATCGGATATCAGTACTATATCAGGATTTTCGCTGTTTGATACCTTGCTCACAATACTGTAAGGGGAGGCTAGAGCAACGATAAGCAATGCAAGTACGATCATTCTGGATATAATCAAACCTTTTTTGGCACCCTTAAGGATTAGATAAATTCCTGCTGCCAACAGCGGTATCATGAGCCATAGCATCTGGGGATTTCCAAGGCTTGTCATTAGAGCTCACCTCTCTTTTTGATTATATAAAGTTCCAGAATGACCAATATGAATACCAAAACTATCATAATAGTATCCAGATAATTTTTAGATTCGTATGTTGCTGCCCTTACAACAGAAGGCTCATTCTTTGTGGATGCCCTGCTTATGACGTCAGAGGCATCGATAGTAGTGTCTGATTCTTTATCATTATACAAGTTGACTGCAATGGTCCTGCCTGCTACTTCATATAGGCCAGCACTGCTGTACAATACCTTATTTGTAGTCTCTTTCCCATCTGGTGTAGTTATTTCCTGCTGTTTTGCCAGAGTTGAAATAGCTCCCGTCTTAAGGTTGTATTCAGAAATATCTCCAGAGCCTCCCAGCCAGCCTACAAGTTTGAACCAGAACACGGGGAAATCAGGCTGGTTATAGAAGTTGTTCCAGGAATCTTCTCCAAGCTGATCACTGAACCCAACGTATACAACGGTCCCTTCACCTACTGTCCCATAAGCAAGCATAGGTATACCTTTATCTGATACGATGAGGGTGGTTGTATCTAACCTGGAGGTTGCATTCAGATACTTATAAACCGCGATTTCGTCCAGGTTCAGATCATCAGTAAGTCTTGTGGACTGGTTCACTTTCATTTCCAGACCTTTTTCTGTCGCAGTTATATTTGATATTCTTACGGGTAACAATTTCTGAAGCTCCAGATCAGTACTCTGCGCAGCAAGACCATCACTTGCAATAAAGACTACTTTCCCGCCACTGTTTATGTAAGAAGAAAGTAGTGATATCTCATTTGATGAAAGGGATTGGTTAGATTTGGCAACGACAACAACACTGAACTGTGCAATGTCTTGTGGCACTCCGGTGGCTTTAGTAGTCTGAATTCCTGGCATAAGGGATACTGATGTCATTGATGGCAGCAATGACTGCTCTGACACGAACAGGACACGCTTATTAGATACCTTAGGCACTGATATATATGCGACATTATCTACTGGCAGACTGTCATCCCTATTTATCTTGATAGTAGTGGTACCTGTACTAAGATTTTGTAGCACGAACTGTTCTGTAGACTTTGCCTTTACAGTAAGATCGATGTTCTTAGTTACACTATTGCCATCAGTGGTAGTAATATCTACTGGAATATTCAGATCACTGGCACCGTAGTTCTTAATCACGCAATTGTGAGTATAACCACTCTCTGTGGTCTCAAGCTGGCCCTGTATAATTCCTACATTATCTGTTGTTCCACCTATCTTTACAAATTCCACTTTAAAGCCATACGATTCTGCCAGGTTCTTTGCAGATACCGGATCTTCTCCTTCCCAGTTAGTGAAGTCCGAAATTACTACAAGCCTTCCACCACCATTGGAAAGCATTCTCATACCTGTACCCATAGCAGCAGAAATATCTGCAACTGTAGCTCCTGGTTTAAGAGATGAAAGAGCTTCTTTTGTAGTGGTTGCATCCTGTCCTTCAAGTAGTGTTACAGGAATACTATGGGCAATTACTATGCTGTTTTTCTTGCTGACATAGTCCCCTGCTTTACTTATTGCTTCTTGGAAACGGTTATCTGTCTGCATACTGGCAGATGCATCTATTACCAGTACCGTATGCTCATCGCTCAGAGGCTCGTTTGTAATTATGTAAGGAGCGGCAGCAGCCAGGGCTAATAATATAAGCACCAGCAATTGTATAAGGAACAAGGGGTCTTTAATCAGCTTTGTAATAGAAGTATAGAAACGCTTTTTCTCTTCCACTTGCATGAGGAACATCACAGATGGGATCTTCATCAACAGGGGTTTTGGCCTTAGAAGATACAAAATGATAAGAGGTATAACGCTTGCCAATGCCAATAGGGCCAGAGGAGTTTCAAAGGGCATATCAGCGTCTCCTGCCTATTGTGTATAAGAACGCTTCAAAGATGGGCACATCTGTAGTGAAGGCATAATACTCCGCTCCCACATGGTAACATGTATCTTTAATACTGTTCATGTGCTCCATTAATTTGCGCTGGTAGTTTTCCTTGAAACTATCGCTTACATACGTTTTAAGGTCTGAATCAGTCTCAAGGTCTTTAAACTTTGTATGACCATGGACCTGAAGCTGGGCTTCTGTCCTGTCCAGCACCTGTACAAGAATAAGATCATGATCCGAAAAACGATATATCGCAGATCTTATAGAATCCAGATTATCCATAAAATCAGATATGATAATCACAAGCGAGCGTGAATGTATGGCAGGGCTATATCTTATGATGGCTTCATGTATGTCAGTCTTGCCCTGAAGCTTTGTTGTTTCAAGCCGTTCCAACGTTTGAAATAAGTACTTCTTTCCTCTGCGCGGCTCAGCGATATCCACATCCTGGGAAAAGGTGGAGATGGCGAACTTATCATTATCCTTTGTCACCATGTATGCAAAGCCCATTGCTAGCATCAGGCCATATTCGAATTTAGTTGTATCTTTGTCGGGATAGTCCATGCTCTTACTGGCATCAAGCAGTATGTGCGCTGTGAGGGATTTATCCTCCTCGAATTGTCTTACGTACAGTTTTTCTGATCTGGCATAGACTTTCCAGTCAATGGACTTGGGATCATCTCCAGGATAGTATTCCCTGAACCCTACGGTATCTATACCTCTGCCGCTGTTGGTAGAGCGTCGGCTACCGGCATATACACTGGAAACCCTCTTCCTTACCATAAAAGAGAAATGATCAAGCTGCCGGAAGAAATCCGCATCAATAGTATGTTTACCGGGATTCATGTCCTCTTAGCCCTATTTTTTTATTTGACCTGTGAAAGAATTCCTTTGATCATCTGATCCGGAGTAATGCCCCGCCTCTCTGATTCAAATGAAAGGCCAATTCTGTGCCGAAGTATCGGATAAGCCATAACCTCGATATCTTCTTCGCTTACGTAATTTCTACCTTTAATTAAAGCACGCGCCTTTGCTGCCATGATAAGGCCTATAGAAGCTCTGGGGGATGCACCGTATTCTATATGCTCACTGTTCTGCCGTGTAGCCATGACTATCTTTACAGCTCTGGATTTTAATTGATCAGATATAGGCACTTCAGTAGTCAATTTTTGCAGATCAAGTAACGTGTTCTTGTTCATTACTTTTCTAACCTGCGGAGAATCCATCTTAGTGTATCTGTCCACAATGCTGAGTTCCTGCTCAAATGTAGGATAGTCCAGTAATATCTTCAGCAAGAACCTGTCCAATTGTGCTTCAGGCAACGGGAATGTTCCTTCCATTTCAATAGGGTTCTGTGTAGCCAGTATAAAGAACGGTTTGTCAAGTGGGTAAGTGTCATTGGCTACGGTTATCTGTTTTTCCTGCATGGCTTCAAGCATTGCAGATTGTGTCTTTGGTGAGGCACGGTTAATCTCATCGGCCAGTACTATGTTGGCAAAGACTGGCCCTGCCTGGAACTTGAATGCTTTTATTCCTGCGTGCTCTTCTATGATGTTCGTTCCCGTGATGTCAGCAGGCATTAGGTCCGGTGTACACTGGATCCTGCTAAACTTCAGATCCATAACCCTTGCTATCGTAGAAATGGTCAATGTTTTCCCAAGGCCGGGATTGCTCTCGACCAAAGCATGCCCATTACAGAGCATAGTGATTATCATATGTTCCACATACTCTTGCTGTCCAACTACAACCTTGCCTATCTCGGCGAACAATGCATTGAACATATCGCTGGCAAGCCGGTATGTCTGGGACAGATTTCCTGCGCTCATTTCACTGGAGTTCATCTTTTGTCTCCTTTAAATTCATGGATAATAGAATTGTTTTGCATGCCATTATTTCCCTGCCATTTTTTCAAAGTACTGTTTGATTATTCTTTCATATCCTTGCGGCAACTCTTCAGAATATGTCTGAGAAGACATTACATTAATATCGTAGGCAGAAGATGGTGTAAACCCCTCGGGTGTGTTATTGGACTGTTCTCCCTGTGTAAAACCTGTTCCTGAGCCCGGTGGAAGAGTCAGATCAACTTGTTTTCCTTCCACTACAACTATTGAAGTTTCACCTGTTAGATTTTCCTTCGAATTATCTGAATTATTTGTAGTCTGCTCCATTACAGCCAGATCTGAGCCATCACCTTCATTATGGGGTAATAATGGAGCTATGATATCCTGTGGTGTTGAAGATATACGATATTCGCTTATACTTACATAGGTAAGCAAGGAAATTGCAATTAACAGTGAGAAAAAACCAATATATAGTCTTTTTTTGTTGAGAAAAATCTCATGAGTTACATTGGCAGAAGCTCTTGTCACGTTTTCCTGCAAGTCTGCAACCACAATATTATCAACTTCACGGTTATCGTAAGCAGTACTGAGTCTTTCACGCAACACAGGGTATTTTTCTTCAACAAGGTTGATTGTGCTTCTTTTGTTATCCCTTACGTGTAATATAAAAGTTAACAAAAGTCCGCAAGCTACTGATATTATAAACAGGGAAATTGCAGGATATGAAATACTTGCACCAAGAATGCTTATCGATGCTGTGGAGTAAACTTCAAGTGCCGGGAATAGTCCAAAGACCATTTCCATGTTAGTGATAAGCAAAATAGAATACAACAGGAATGTTATTGAAATAACATCAAGTATCTTGTATAGCCGTCTGTATTTTGCAATAACTGTATTTATATCTCTTATGAAGTCTTCAACCTTCATGGCAATGCACTTGTCCTGTATACTGCTGTTCCCTAAGTCTTCTTACATCATGACATAGGAGCCAAGCACTTTCATCATCCCTGCTTTCGGCAGAATGTTATTTAAAGCATCTTTTATAATAGTATCGCTTATATTTCCTGCAAAGTCTATGTAAAATAAATAATCTCCCAGGATACGTTTTGAAGGTCTGGATTCTATCCTTGTGAGATTTATTTTCCTGGTAGCGAATTCACCCAGCAGATCATACAATGCTCCAGGTCTGTCTCTGTCAAGGTAGACTATTATGGATGTTCTGTGTGGAAGACTCAGCTTTGTTTTATCAGCCTGTTCAGTTGTATTAGCATCTATGTTTTTCCATACAAGGTCGTCAGCTTCATGTTTCTTCCTGAAGACAATAAAACGTGTATGATTATTATTGCAATCCTGTATATTGCAGAGCAGCACGTTCAGGCGATATTTGCTGGCCGATTCTCTTGATGCTATTGCTGCCATCTCCTCAAACTCAGTGGCAAGTTTAGCTGCATGAGAAGTGCTACCTGTCGTACGTATCTCTGCATGGGGGAAATGGCTTTTGATGAATTGCCTACACTGTCCCAATGCCTGGGGATGGGAAAGTATCACTCTAATATCCCCTATTTTCCCTTTAGACAATAAACAGTGTTCTATAGGCACAATAACCTCTCCTATTATCTGAACTTCATGTTCCATAAGCAGGTCCAAGGTAACGCCCACTGATCCCTCGATAGAGTTTTCCACAGGTACAATGCCTATATCAGCTTCATTGTTCACTATCGAATCAAAAGTATCGATGAAGTCCCCACAATACTTAAGGGAAACATCTCTTGAGATAGAATTACACTCTTTCTCAATCCATAGACTAGCAGCTTTATCCGAGTATGTTCCACTGGGCCCAAGCACACCGATAATCATAATGGCTTAAATGCAACACAAGTTATATAATTGTGTATGGGTGCTTTGACAATAGACCCTCATGTTATTATGCCTTCGATATAAAAGTAGAAGATGAGAATTCAATGGCTGCACCGCTTACTATACCCAGAAGTGTGATCAGCATATTTTTTATGTCTATGTTCAAAGGTAAAGTAAAGATGATAAATATGAGGCCTATTGCAAATATTGCAATCATTATAAACTGCTGAAATATCTTTTTTATTGAGAGGAGTTGTTTTCCCGAAATTTATAATTGAACACAACTAAGAGCAGGATAGTGATGACAAATGTGAAAAAACTCCTTCCATGTGCAGTAAAATCTACATATCTATCGCTCCCTGTTCAACGGGCAGTCTTTATCTGAACTGGCTTTAGATAGAAAATGAATAAAATTTCTTTGAATTATGGATGTTTTGATGTTTTCCTACTTTTCAACATATACGTACAAACTTATTTATAAGGTTCTACCAGAAAAGCCACTTGCTTATATATTGTATGTTCTGTTCTATTACTAGCACAATATTTAAATAATTATTATGTGATAAACCTGACAAACTAGTTATACAGGACAGTATCCATGGACAAAAAACAGAATCAAGGAATAAATAAACTCATCTATAACACTGAGGCTTACGTTCCTTTTGCAATTATTGGTATATTCATCCTGTTATTTTCAATATTAATGGCTGCTAATCTCATCCACGTGGACTATCAGCTCGCAGAGGTGGTATACTCCACTGATCTTTCGGATCCGCAACATGATGTACTGGACCAGGCATGTGCAGATATTTCTCGATGTCTTAACTACGCAGGCATGGAAGCTTTAGAATGGCAGGGAGAACATCCGATTATCCAAGCTGAATCTGTTTCAGTAGAAGCATGGAGCAATAATGATTTTGTTGCTTACTCTTTAAATAAAGACATTGAACTGGGAGATACTTTGCAGGTGCAAGTAGAACTTCCTTCCAATATCCTGGGAGCTATATCGTCTCTTGTTAGTAATCAGGAAAGGGTGCTTACAGTATATGATGACACTGGCAGTTTCAATATGAGCTTCAATTACAATGAATCCCATAGTTTATGGGGAAGTTCTTCTTTCGTGCAGGAGGTAAAGATACCCGCGGATGCATCATACAGCTATGGATATGTTGTGCTGAAGGTTGGTAATGAAGTACAGGCCACTGACTGGTTCCATGTAGGTACAAATCCCATCAAGGATATCGTTGCAGCACGTTTTAATGAGTTCATGGAGAACAATTACAGGAACGATATCCATAGGGCAGGAAGATACATCCTGAATGTTAATGAGGACATTAGTCCAGATCAGGTTATTATCGATAAAGTAAACGGGAGTTTGAGAAGAAGCATATCTGCAGACAGGGATGATTATACCATTCATTATGCACTTACTATAAAAAACCTGAACTATACGCTCACTGACATCGATACAGGTATAAAGAAGAATGGAAGCATGGAAATCTTTACACCTGTAGATTCGAGGGAGCCCTTGCTGGCACAGCTTACTACCGAATACGAACAGGAACTTAATACAGGTGTATCACCCGATATTGTACTTGGGCTGTCTAATGTCCGTTCTTTTACTTACGGTCCCTGGCAGCATTATGCAGGCGGGCCACTTAATATTCTGACTGGTCCCTCCATAGCAGGGTCTGTAAATGCAGGTGCCGTTTATGCCCAGAAACGTGTTTTTGATGCTGTAGATCCGTGGTCTTTGATGTACACAGGTTACTACAATGGGAAGACCATGTATTCTGATATAAAAAGAGATACTTCGGGCTATGACTCGGAGAATGGTAATATTTCATCTTTCTATGATCATCTTGCGCAGAACGGTTCTTTCAATATGAATGTAGAGGAAAGCATGAGTGGTTCAATGGCAGATGCCGGTACGAGTCTGCAGCAAGTGGAAGATAATGCTTCAGTGACCATGGCTGTTTCTAACTATACGACAGTTGTAAAAAATGGCTGGATATTTAATGACCGGATGTGGAGCCGCGAAAGTCCGGACCTAATACATAATGTGGCCAGTACCATATACAGTGCCGAGGTCATGCCGGAAATTATAAGAAGTGGTGTAAATAACAGACCCGAGGCCCGGGATGTACAGGTGGAGACTTTCTTTGATCCTGATACTGTAAGCCTCAGCAAGAGCTTTTCTTTCTATCATCTGACGTGGGATGCTGAATATGTTGTTTCATTATTGCATGAAGGAGCTATTGTACCGGGATATGCATTCGAGAACAGAAGCAGAATAACTTATAGTGAGCGAATAACGAAACCCAGTTCAATTACTGATCTGGATATTGCTAACTGGCAGATAACAAATGCCCAGCTTCATCACCTCTCCACATCTCTGGAAAACCTCAAGGTCACACCAGTGATGATGTATGCAGGAAATGATGTTCTTCTTAATATGGAAAGGGAAGATGGTTACCTTAACAGTGAATCACATTCCTTTGACTGGGATATCGAGTATGTTGTTGAATTTGATATCTATTCTCAGTGGGAGCTGGACTATGATTATGCGTATACGTACACAGGCGTGATAGACAGCGGCCACGATAGTGAAAGGCTGGATAAGTATGAATCCGTACAGCAGTCTCATAAGGAGATTGAAACTGAAAATATTACTCTCGTTTATCACAAATGCTTCAGGACCAATACCTATGAGGGCCTTGAAGATTATGGGCAGCCTATAGAACATGATTTTAGTAATACTACAGTAACTATTGGCGAAATGGAACTGACAGATACCTGCTGCAGTGATGCTGCCGATAAGTACAGGGGATCTTATGTCAATATCGTGCAGATCGAAACTGAATATGAGGACTATGGTACTGGCACTAATATGCCCAGGCGGATCGTTGCATGCGATGTGCCCGATTGGCTTCCTGGTCTTCTGACAGAGGAACTGCTTTCCATGCTCCATGAAATGGATGATAGCGGCCCGTTACGTAAAGTATCTCTTATGGGTGATAACCTGGGCCACAATCCTGCTGATCTCTTTTATGGGGCTGCAGAGGACATGGTTTTTGAAATGGAAAACGAAAGAGAGGAATATGTACGGGCTCAGGGTCACTTCAGTGGAAATAATTTCACTACCAGCAGCGATGCAGCTCGTATGATCGTAAGGAATGAGGCTTATGAAAAGACTATCCGGGAGCTTGTGGACAGCAATGCCAAAGTAAGAGACTCTTTAGACGGATATATAAACGATGCTTTTCTGGAGAAAAAGGGATCTGTGCTTTCTGATCTGCTGGGTGGTCTTTCACCTTCAGAATTGCTTTTCAATAACCCCGCTTTGTCCATGGCGACAAATTCTCTTGCACAGGATATGGGTGTGATGGATACTATGGAAGTGGTTGGCTGGTCACATAGCAAATACAGCTGGACTGAAAATATGACTTTGCTGGTGGACCAGTATCCTGATTATTTGTATCATGATGAAGGATTTGACTTGCAGGAGCAGTTTGTATGGGAAGACGAGGTCACAGGCAAGACTATCTATCCTCTGGCAATGCGCAACACATGTGTATTTTCCGGGGATGTGAGCGGAGAGGTTGCTGATATTATGCAAGGATGCACTGATCCGATAAAAACTGCTGTTTCGGAGCAGATGAGCAGCAGTATCCGGGAAGTGAACTCGCAGGTGGATGAGGTGATCATGCATATTGGAGCTGAAACTGTGAACCTTACACAGGCAGGAGTAAGCACAGATATGACTCTACTTCAGGATAACCAGACAAAACTTGTGAATACCTATGCTAACCAACTTCGAATCGATATTCCGGTGCAGGTTAGTAGACAGGTCACTGCTGATCCTGTGTTGTCTACATGTATAGATCCTAACCTGGCGGAGATCCTTACGCAACAGTACCTGGATTCCCTCACTAATGAAGAGCTAGTGGCTATGACCTCAGATGACACACTGGCAATAGAACTTTTTAGCATGCTTGAAGCTAACGTGGATCTGAATAGTATTACAAATAGCGGAAATGTTGACATTGCTATGCAACGCCTTGAAGCTGACATGCAGATGGGTGTATCTGACGGGGTTTGTGCAGCTATTGATGTGTGCCATGAGACAATTGATGAATATTTCTCCAACATCGACAGTGAACTGCAGGAAAAGCTTGATGATTCAGCCGATAAATTGACTGGTAAAGCCGCAGAAAGGTCGAAAAAAGGCTTGAAACAGCCATGAGGTGTGTGCCAGCTGGTCTTCCTTTATTGCCACCGAATTGGGTCTGCACGGTGAATCTGTGGGAATATGATGTGAAAGGCATGTACAAGAGTTTCACTCTCGTTGATATGGATAATGAGTGTATCGTTGACCCGTTCTTTGGACATAAAGGGCAGATGTATGTGAGAGAAGATGAAAATGTAAGACATCCATCAAAAGTGAATCTTGATGGAAGTCCAATATCTTTAGGTGATAATGTCCCAATTTATTTCGCGTTTAATGGATATTCTGCAACAGTAGTTGGTCCAGGGCCGAAAGGTGTTGGAGATAAAATTGGAGGAAGAGAAGAAAAGTCTCCAGGATATGATAATTTCGAAATTCAAATTTGAGGTAAACATGAAAAAGAAAGTCTTTTTTTTAATGTTGTTCATAAGTTTCAATTTAATGTCATCGGCTGTATCTGCTGAAAATCCTTATGCTAAGATAGATGTTTATTACAATGGACAATTATACCCTGGTGCAACAACTCCTAAACCATCATTAGATATTGGAGAACCTTTTTCTCTTCGTTTTGATGTAACATCATATCAACGATGCTATGTATCTGTAAAATTGACTACTATTGATTATAAGGATTTCCAGATTATTAATGGGTCCTCTAAAATACTTGATGAGTATGTTGGTCAAATAATCGAGAAAAATGAAACCCTGCGTTATCAGTGGGAAGTTGTACCCACAGATAACTGGGCAGGAGGAAGTATTCCTATAGATTTTGTTTATCAATTTGATGAATTTGGGGAAGGAGGTGATATTCTCACAAAAGGCCGGTTCACCGCCGCTTACATAACCGTCAGTGAAGAGTATTACGATGATAACGCGCCTGCTAAAACAGCTACCAATTCTACAAGTGAAAAGCCTGCAAAAGCCCCGGGATTCATGTTACCCGTAGCTATTGGAATGTTGTTATTAGCTGGAATATGCAGAAGATATACATGATCTTCTGCTCATTTCTACATGAAGAAAAGGAATGTGCCGCTTGCGACGGGGTTGTTGTTTAGGAATAGGGATTTGGTTTTAATACATTTTCTTGTCTTTTTTGTTTTCCCATTCTTTCAGCAGTTCCAGGCAGGCTTCTCGTTCAATGGTCATGATTTCCATTTCTGCTGTTTTTTCTCCTTTGAGGATGCGGTAGATGTTGCTGTCGTCAAAACCGATACTTGAGACTTCTTCAGTGGTAGTACCGTAATGGACACGTTTGATCTTGGCCCAGCAGATAGCTGCCAAACACATGGGACATGGTTGTGAAGTGGTATATATTTCACAATCTGAGAGGTCGAACTGCCCAAGTTCCTGTGATGCCCTGCGGATGGCTAGTATTTCAGCATGGGCTGTTGGGTCTTTACTGATTAGTACTTCGTTATGAGCTGTGGATATTATTTCTCCATCTTTTACTATAACTGCGCCAAAAGGCCCACCGTGATTGTTCTGCATACCTCTGCGAGCTTCATTAATGGCTACATGGATTAATCGGAACATTATATTAGATCATACTCCTGCTAGGATTGCAGTATGTGTTTTAAAATGGCTTGTAAATACAAAAATATATTCTTTTTAATGTTTTACTCAGTATAAAATGGGATGTTCAATAGACATATTTTTATAATATACGATGTATATATGTGGTGTCTTCATCCGATCGATGGCAAGGCCCTTTTCATGATTACTCTTGCCATCATTCCCAATTCTAAGTTTTTGTTGTTCTCATTTGCTTTCGTCATAATTGTCCTTCCTCTTTAGAATATTTCATGCGATTTATCAGCGAAACATAGATATATTTTGTTTAATATATTAAACGTGATTCATCAACATTGAAAAAGTGCTACAGGAGCCCGATATGTTAGTGAAGAAAAACGCAAAAACATTGTGCATAGCATTTTTAAAAAACCCTCAAATCCGAACAACATTTTCTAGAAAATCGGAATGTATTGAAAAAAGTTATAGGTAGTTTTTTGGAGGATATGATGACAACTAATATTATTACATTAAGCCCGGACTCAATAAAGAACCTTAGAGGACTGGATGCAGAAACCAGGGGGAAAATAAAGGAAGGACTTGGCTTAATAGAGCATGAGGCAGAACTCAATAGTTGTATAAGGTATGTTTAGGTTTCAGAATAGAGCAGAAATGATTCAAAGTCTAAGAGAGAAATAACATCAAATGTTTCTGCACTCTCAATCTATGTTTCTGCTTCTTTCTATCCTTATCAATAGTTCTTTTAGAGCAGGGCATTTTAGTATTACTCTTTTGTCTCTACTTCTACCTCAAGACCACCTATCCAGTTAGCTATGATATTATAAGGTATGGCCATAATTACTCCGGAAATAAAGCCCATGATCCCATAAAATATAGGTACACTTATGATGACGCCTAATCCCATCAGAAGGCCTGAAAACCCTCCTGCAGATCCCATCATGGAACTAGGAACTGCCATGAACAGGCTCATCAAGAGTCCCATAATCAAGCCAAAGAATGCATACAATATGCCTAATATTTTAGCTAGTGACAATGGGTCTACTTTTGTTATTTTTACCATTTGCTTCATAGAAAACCCCTCTTGAATATACTTTATACAATATTCCTAATACTACTTAATGACATATGAAATATATAGTAGTGGAATAAAAAGCATTAAACATAGTGATGAAGTATAGATGCTTCAATATTTGCAGGCACTCCCAATTAATAGTCGACTTCTTTTTCAGGAATCCGCCTTAGGAGAGTATAATCTTTCTCAGTTATAGGTATCGCATTGAGCAGAATATTTCCTTCATATGCCAGACCTTGCGCTATTTCTCCAAGACTCCCCTTCTCTTCCCTGTTTTCAAGAACAGGTTGTCCATCTTCTATTTTTATCAATACCAATAGCCAGTATTTGTTTTCCATCCTCTCGCTCCTTATAGCTCGCTTGTGCAAGTAAGGTGATTGCCATATAACCGCAGAAATTTCTAACTAAGTACTTATTGTCCTCTTAACTTATATACGTACAGCCTTGAATAGATTCAAATTAGCCTACAGGGATGTTTATTTGCAGGGAATCTAGTGATGAAAATAACCAAAATAAAAATTAGAAATGCTGAAATGGCTACTAAGCCATTAATCGAAATCTCAAACGTATGATATTTCTCCGGCTGCGAAATCAATCAGTATCTTCCTGATTTCTTCCTCGGTCAGAAGAACGTATAGTTTATTGTTAACAGAATACCTGTTGGCTGCACCCAAAATTACGGGCACGTTTGACACATGGGCTCCGCCCATTTTGATATGGGGAATATAATGCTCTAATGAGTATTCTCCGTGTTCTACACTGACGCGGGTTTCGACAGGGACTTTGTAATATTCACTGGGCTCCGGTATCTGTTTGCCGCATTTGCATTTGCCTCCGGGTTTGCGCCATTCGGCTCTGCCACACTTCGGACATGCTATTTTATATGCAGGTGCGACTTTGATCTCCTCGAATCGTCTTTGTGCTGTTTCCATCACCTGCTTTATCTGCATCATTATCTCGTTATCAAATACCTGAAGCTTCTTGATACGCAGAAGCTGAGGTCCACGGACTTCTATTATACCGTTAGCTTCCTGAAACACCGCATTACCGTCATAAATATACTCATCAGGGACGTCACTTCTCAGTGGAACATTAATATTAACTAACTGGAATTTACCGTTTTGTAATTTGACAAATTCTATTTCGAACATTGCGAAAGCCTCAAAACGATCATAAAATAATCTCTCAATTACAGCGCGTTTCATTTCCGCACCGGATCTTTTCTATCTATTATGTTATCGGACACTTGTAAGAATTAGCTTGTTTCATATCCATTCAATTGGTCCAAACTTAATAGTTGCATGTTTTTGCTTATATTTAAGTATTCTTTAATTCATCGGAACAGAAAGAAATAGACGAATGTAACATTATATTATCATCACTTGTTTCCTTTGGCACCCCTAAACATATTTATCTCATCGTGCGTTTCATTCATTTAGGAAGGTCGAAGAACATGGAGCTAAAAGTACAGCCAATTGACATCAAGGTCGGTAAATACAAGGTAATTCTGAACACCATCGATGCCAAGGAGCTTGGTGTGAATGAGGGCGACAGAGTAAGGGTAAAGGACCACGTCACACTTACTGCTATTGTTGATTTTACAGAGGATATGATCTCTCCGGGTATGATTGGTCTCTATCATGAGGTTCAGGAGCAGCTCCAAAGGCAGTGGACTGAGGTTGTGGAAGTTGAGGCCGCAGAGAAGCCCAAGTCTACTCGAATCATAAGGAAGGTAATGGACGGCGAAAAATTAACCCAGGACGAGATCAAAGAGCTTGTAAAGGACATAACGGAAGAAACCCTCAGTGATATAGAGATTGCCGCTTTCCTCACAGCCTCCTACATCAAGGACATGACCGAGGAAGAGACCGAATGGCTGACCAGAGCCATGATAGAATCCGGGGAAAAAATCGAGTTTGATGTCCACCCCATTATGGACAAGCACTCAATTGGTGGTGTTCCGGGAAACAAGATCTCTCTGCTTGTAGTTCCAATAGTTGCTGCCAACGGCCTACTCATTCCCAAAACCAGCTCCCGGGCAATAACAGGGGCAGGGGGTACTGCCGATCTCATGGAGATCCTGGCACCAGTAGAGTTCACTGCAGCTCAGATTAAAGATATGACACAAAAAGTAGGGGGTGTCATTGTATGGGGAGGAGCCACTAACATAGCTCCGGCTGATGATAAGCTCATCAAGGTGGAATACCCCCTTTCCATAGATCCTCACTGCCAGCTGCTGGCTTCCATCATGGCAAAAAAAGGTGCTGTGGGAGCCGATAAAGTGGTCATTGACATCCCCACTGGTACTGGCACTAAGATACCTGATGTCAAAGCAGGCCGTAAACTAGCCAGGGATCTTATCAGTCTCGGAGAACGCTTAGGGATGGACGTGGACTGTGCTCTTACATACGGCTCCTCACCTATAGGACGGACAGTAGGTCCTGCCCTGGAAGTAAAAGAAGCTCTTCAAGTGCTGGAAACTACGCAGGGTCCAAACAGCTTGATTGAAAAAAGCATTGGTCTTGCCGGTATGCTCCTTGAAATGGGAGGTGTCGCAGCCCGAGGACAGGGGCGCGATCTTGCCTTTGAAACCCTACAGAATGGCAAAGCTCTGGCAAAGCTCAAAGAGATCATAGCCATTCAGGGTGGCAATCCGGATGTCACCAGTGAAGACATAAAGGTCGGCGAGTTCACTGCTGAACTTAAGGCACCACACAACGGATATATCATAGAGTTACACAACAAACGCCTGGTCCAAATAGCAAGACTTGCCGGTGCTCCCAATGACAAAGGGTCGGGAGTCTATATTCACAAGAAAAGGGGCGAATCTGTGAAACAGGGCGAAACTGTGCTTACCATATATGCAGAAAAGGAAGTAAAGCTTCAGGGAGCTCTCAAGAGCGCCAGACAGGATTCACCCATACTTGTGGAAGGCATGCTTCTTGAAAAAGTAGGAGATGTCAGGGAATTTTAATAACGGTGCTGAAATATCATGGGAAGAATAGTGATTTTACGTATTGGCCACAGAGCCTTCAGGGATAAACGTATAACAACTCATGTGGGTCTGACAGCCAGGGCACTAGGTGCTGAAGGCATGCTACTTGCTTCGGATGACCCCAGTATCAAGCAGAATATCGAAGATGTGGCCACTCGCTGGGGAGGCAATTTCTACGTTATCAACGATGTAAACTGGAAGCATGAAGTAAAAAAATGGAAAGATGCAGGCGGAAAGGTCTGTCACCTCTCCATGTATGGCGTAAATCTTCCGGATGCTGTGGATGATCTTAAGCAATGTGAACAGCTCATGGTAGTTGTCGGTGCAGAGAAAGTTCCGCCTGAAATATACGATCTTGCTGACTGGAATATTGCAGTAGGCAACCAGCCTCACTCTGAAGTTGCAGCCATTGCTATAACTCTGGATCGAATAGCTGCAATCGATCCTTTAAGACAGTCATTGCCCGGTGGGCAATTGTCCATAGTACCCATGGAAAGGGGAAAAAAGGTCATCGAAAGATAGTTAAATTTCTATACCTTCTCGGAAAAAAAGGTATCTGATCAAAAAGTGAGGAGATGCAACAACTATTGCACCTCTTAGTATTTATTTACTTATTGACAACAATGAATCTTGACATCACCTATAATCTTAGGTGTTTGTCTCGTTCAAAGTTTTGTTAACAACCTCTGTGGTCTCGTTTACGGTCGTGGTTGTAGTCTCGTTTACAATAGGAACTACTGTTTCGTTTACGGTCGTGGTTGTAGTCTCATTTACCGCTGTTGTGGTCTCGTTTACAGTTTTTTCTACAGTTTTATCTGCACAACCGGAAATGGCTACTAAACCCATAACCAGAAGTCCTAATATCAAGAAATTGAGCATTTTCTTCAGAATAATCACCTAGCCTTTTGTACCTACTTTTGAATATTTGACTATTTTCTATAGGTATATATTCCCTATATAGTCGCTGAATAACACAAGATCAATCTGTTATAAATCTTACGTTTTTGTTCTGAACCCCGAATTTGACAGTTAATCTTTATTTCTGTATTTCATTTGGATAAGAACAGAATACTTCAGTATTTCAAGACTTTTTATATAACCCTTTTACCTTCTTCTGAATCTTGCCACGAAGTGCCTAAATATGCTGTTATTGGAATAAGCTCTGCATATGCCTTCCAGTGATCAATCATCACTTCCTCGATCTTTTTCCCCTCTAACTTTTTCCAGAGTTTTTGTCCGGTTTCCGTTCCTCTGCTACCAAAAGAGCAGTCGATGAACTTTTTCCCAACTCTATCAACAGCAATCCAGATCCAGCAATATTTTTTTTGTTCCCGATGTAGGTGTGTATTTCATCCAGTTCAACGATAGTTATCTCATTTTCGCTCTTCAGGTCCTCTAGATCTTGACCAAATTTCTTGATCCAATTTTGAACAGAAACATGGCTTACTCCTAATAAACGTCCTATTGAACGAAATCCTAATCCTTCCAGATAGAGCTGCAAAGCCTGCCGTTTAACAGAAGTGGAGCTGGCAGTTGATTTGAGCTCTACTGAATAGTTATATCCACAATCATGGCATTGGTATCGTTGGCGTTCACTCATTTTACCGTTCTTTTTATGATTGGGGCTTTTGCACCTGGGACAGTTCATACAGAACTATACATCCTAATAAGAGATAACTATGTTTATTTACCAATCCAAACATCACAATAACATCAGCTTCAGGCCTATCGCCTGAAACTGTTCTATTATTATACATTGATTCGAGAACAGGATTAAATGTTTCCCAGTCTATCAATGATTCTATTTCAGCAAGCTTGTAGCTTACAAGATTCAGCAGGTTGTTGATATCAATTCCATTCTTCTTGTGTTTGCCAAAAACAGTAGACAAGTCAAGCATATCGTAGAGTTTGTTTACAGCCAGAATGGTTCCAATAGGAAAGCATATATTATCGTTGGGAATAATGTCAATTGTTCTTATTTTTGTGTGCATTTTTTGTAAAGTACAACAAAATTGAGAATACTTCTATTTTTTTGACTTCCAAAGTTGGGATTTTATTAAGAATCGTCTTTAATATTATAAAAATCTTGAATCCATATCCTACACCTCAAACAAAACGTTTTTATATTGAAAAGTCACTTATCATTATGATGATGATGAGATAGATGGGCTTCATGCCTCAGATAGGATCTACCGGATGAAACAATGATAGCCAAACTCGTCCAAAGAAATAACCCCAACAAATCAATGGATTCCCTTTATTCGGCTATTACAGGTATAGACCTGCGATTCTGGAAAAAATCCCGTCGCTCCTTTCCGCAATATGATCAATCGGTGCATGGCCCGCTCATCGAATATTCTGTTCCTGAAGGATATACTGAAATTGAGCGATATTGGGTTAATGAGCCCTACTCATTCATATCTATTCTAAAAAAGAAAGATGTTAACTATTTTCATGTAGTAGAGCCTGCACTAACAATCTATGAGAAAGAGCTTCTGGAGATGCTCTATGACGACCTCAAAGATTTACTTACGCTGGGAAAGATGATACAGAGAGAAAAAAAGCTGGAAGTTCTAACCAATAATGTACTACAGCTCTTCAAAAGATATCATGCAACCCTTAACATTCCCTCCATGCATCGCATTATGTATTACCTTGAGCGCAACTTTATGGGTGAGGGCAGGATAAATTCACTGCTTATGGACCCATTCATCGAGGACATTTCCTGTGACGGGCCAAATATACCGGTTTTTCTCTATCACGCAAAGTATCGTAATATAATGACAAATATAGTTTATGAGGAGCAGGAACTTAACTCCATGGTCATTAGGCTTTGTCAGAAAAGTGGCAAGCATATCTCTATAGGAGAACCACTGGTCGATGCAACCCTTCCCGATGGTTCTCGCCTTCAGGCAACCTTGGGTAAAGAGATTACTACAAGAGGAAGTTCATTTACCATCAGAAAGTTCCGCGGAGACCCGATCACACCCATAGACCTCATCGACTACAACACATGCACTGTAGAAATGATGGCGTATTTTTGGCTGGCTATGGAAAACGGGAACAGTGCATTATTTGCAGGCGGAACAGCATCAGGCAAGACCTCTATGCTCAACGCAGTTTCTCTTTTTATTCCACCCATGTCCAAAGTCGTTTCTATCGAAGATACAAGGGAACTAATGCTGCATCATGATAACTGGATAGCCGGAGTGACCAGAGAAGCAATATCTTTTTCAGACCGGGGTGAGATTTCCATGTACGACTTGCTCAAGTCCGCTCTCAGGCAAAGACCTGAATATATATTAGTGGGTGAAGTTAGAGGGGCAGAAGCTCTCACTCTGTTTCAGGCAATATCCACTGGCCACGCAACATATTCTACCATTCACGCCGGTGATGTGCAAGCAGTTGTCAGCAGGCTTAGCAGTGAACCCCTTAATGTGCCACGTGTAATGTTACATTCTCTGGACATTATGACCATCCAGCTGCTAACTTTTGTGGATAATGAGAAAGTAAGACGAACAGAGACCGTTGTAGAGCTTACTGATATGGATTCCATAACAGGAGAATTGCTTGTAAACGAGCTATACAAATGGGATCCTCTTGCTGATAAGTTTCATCGCTCCGGAGACTCCCATGCTCTGAAAATGGTAATGCTGGCACGTGGTTGGAATCAAGAGAAACTGGAAAAGGAAATGAACAATCGCGAACTCATTCTTGAGTACATGAGCAAAAAGCAGATGCGAGATTATGTTAGTGTATCCTTGGTTGTACAGGCATACTCAGCAAACCCAGCAATGGTATTGGATGCCATAAAGAATGATATGCTTCAGGATATGATCTCCCAGAACATTTGAAGAGAGGGTAAGATGCGCAATATTCTGCAAGCAACATGTGATCTCTTCAGACCCTTCATATCTAGAGATAAGGACCGCTATATTCAACTCAGATTACAATTGCAGCGGGCTAATATGAAGGTGCTTACAGATGAATATATTGTGCGTGCCTACATATACGCTATTCTTTGTGGCATTCTAGCAGCGTTTTTTATATACACAGTGTCTAAAGGAACCGTACTTCTTGTTTTTGCTCTATTGTTGACATCCAATCCACTCATATACGAAAGTATGGCTCCTTCCTACTGGACTATAATAGAGACAGTATTCAGTTTTGTGGTAATGGCTTATATTACATTCACCACATCTCTTCTGATCCCAGGTATTAGAGCGGGGATAAGAATCGGCGTCATTGATCAATCTCTTTCTCATACCGTTGCTTTTCTATATGCGCTCAGTCATGGAGGCGCTATTACAATATTGGATATGTTCAGATCATTAAGTGAACATAGAGAGATATATGGAGCTGCTGCTGCAGAGTTTACCAAAATCGTAAATGATGTAGAATATTTTGGAACTGATCTGCTGACAGCATTAAGTAATGCTACTCGCAGATCCCCTTCAGCGGAACTGCGGGATTTTTTAGAAGGCCTTTCTTCCGTGTTATCAAGTGGAGGAAACATTGGTGCTTACCTTGGCTCAAAGAGTAAATATTTCCATGACAATGCCATGAAGCAGCAAAGAATGTTCTTTGAAACGTTGGGAGTTATGGCAGAGGTATATATCTCTACCTTTGTAGCAGGTCCTCTTTTCCTTATGACTATATTGGTCGTCCTTGGTCTTATAAATCCCAGTAGCACGAAGATACTTTATGCAATAATTTATCTGATAATTCCTATTAGCACTGTAACGTATTTGCTTCTTCTAAATTCACTAACAGGTCAAGGGGAAAAAAGAACAGAGGTATACAAGCTGGACAAGTATCTTAAGGAATTTGATCATGTTCTTTTAAGAGAAGATACTGAAAATGAAAAGGAAAAAATAAAAACTATCAAATTTTACGAGAAAATCCATAAGATGACTGTCCGCTTACTTCATCCAATTAAATGGATGCAAGCAAATCCTACACATACTTTGTTAATTAGTGTACCCATATGCATCGTTTATCTTCACTATAATTTAAATAAACATATCGATTTCATTAACTTGACATCCATTTGGGATTTTAATACAGCAGCTCTTGCATCAATAGATAAACAATTATTCACTGCCATGCTCATAGTAGTGGTCCCATATGTTATCTTTTATGAACTATGGCATATGAGAATAACAAAAATTGATGAGCAGATTCCTGATTTTTTGAAGAATCTTGCGAGTATGAATGAATCGGGCATGCTTTTAACCGATGCTATTGCTTTTACAACACATTTAAAGATCGGGATACTACACACTGAAGTGAGGAGAATGCATAATGAACTGTCCTGGGGTGCCACTCTTTCTGAAGCTCTGAAGAAATTTGAGTATCGCATCAGGACTGAAATGACTACAAAGATAGTCTACATTATCATCAAAGCCACAGAAACCACCAGTAATATTATGAATGTACTTACAATTGCAGCTACGGATGCTGAAGTACAGAAGCAGTTGAAAAAGGAAAGAAAATCCGAGATGTTTGTGTATGTGTTCATCATTTATGTTGCCTATGGAGTGTTCCTTTTTATAGTCTACATTCTTGCGGCATTTTTTCTCCCATCCATGCCAATTGCAAGCACGAATGCAAATATGGGAATGCCCCTGATCCAATTGGTGGATCTGGATGAATATAATGTACTTCTGTTTCATGCAGCCATGATTCAAGGATTGTGTTCGGGCCTTGTTGCAGGTAAAATGGAACGAGGAGAAGTTAGTGCCGGATTAAAGTATTCGTTATTCATGATGTTCACTGCTTACTTGGTATTCATTACGTTCTTTTAAGGAGTAACAGATGTATCCAAAAGAAAAAAGCTTGGTAGAAAACTGTGATGCAGTCTCCGAACTGATAGGAGAAATACTACTAACAGGTATAGCTGTAATTGCATTCTCAACCATAGCTGTTTTTCTGCTTTCACCACAAGGCACCATCGAAAAACCAATCGTGGATGTTGATGGTTGGGTAGATACTAACATTGATACTATATGGATCAGGCATGCAGGTGGAGACGGAGTACAAATTGACAATATCAAAATTTATGTGGATATCAATAATGATCGTTTTGAAATTAGTCCACAACAACTTTCAGCTCTGCACACAAAACCTTTGTGGGAACTTGGAGATACTATAAGCTTAGATGCTTCAACTCTTTGGGGAAGAGACGTAATAGACACAGACCAGATATATGTGGTAATGGTACATGTACCTTCTAACACTATCTTAAAAAGTGGTATGGTTCTTGGAAGTACTCTGGAATCTAGCAGTGTTAATTATACGACGCCTGCAACACATATATCTCCAATTTCAATGTGGAATTTTGATGAAGGCAGCGGCAGCATATTACATGATATAAAAGGAGATAATGATGGAACCATTTATGGCGCTACCTGGACTACTGGAATCAAAAACAATTCACTTAGTTTTAACGGGAACAATAATTATGTAGCTGTTCCGCATGATTCATCCCTTAATTTTACGAATGAAATAAGCATTCTATTCTGGATGAATTGCAAAAATGTGATTAACACGAACGCAATTGTTGGAAAAGGAAGTAATGAAAAAGACAATTTTGATGTATTCGTGATGCAAAAAGAGCTTTTTTTTGAATGGAATGATAGCAATGCCAATTACGTGCAGACTTCAGGCATGAGTCTTTCTAACAATATATGGTATATGATAGGAATTACTTTTGATAAAGACGAGGTTAGATTCTATAAGAATGGTAATTTCATTGAAAGTAGGCCAACTAATGGCGTGGAATTGAAACCCAATACCAATAGCTTATGGATCGGAAGACAGAACGCAGTAACATCTAATTTCTATTACAGAGGCAGGCTCGACGAACTTACTTTGTATAATAAAGTTCTGTCGGATGAAGAAATCATGAATTATTACAATGCTACTGTGCAGTCCTGAAGTGATAAAAATGGCGCGAAAAATATGTGCTCAAAAATCAGAAGATGCTGTATCCACAGTTGTGTCTGCCATTCTTCTGCTAGCATTGGTAGTTGCTTTAATTACATCAATTAATATAAGGTATGTTCCACAATGGACTGAAGACGCTGAGCACTTGCATATGCGCAGTGTTGTTAAAGATATGTCACAGCTTAAATCCGGAGTTGATCTTATGCTTGCAGCCTCTGCAACAGGGACTGGGTCTTCTTCTGTAGGTATACCTATCACCATGGGCGGTGGAGAAGTTCCTTTCTTCAGTTCGTTATCTTCAAGCTCCACTTTGTTACTTAATACGCGGACAGTTAACATGTATATTATTACTAAATTGGGCGGAGTAAATCAGGACACCGGAAACATGATGAAAGGCATGGGAAGTGTGGACTTCCTGTCAGACAACGATTATTACCCAAATCAAAGGTTTTCTTATGAATGTGGGGGATTAGTAATAGGCCAGGATAATCGCTCTGTTATGAAAATGGTTCCCCATATCAGTGTAACCAAATCTTTGAACGATACTATTAATGTGACTCTAGATACTATAAAACTCGGAGGTTTACAGAGGAGCATGAGTAGTAATAATATGGAAGAAGTTTATGTTACGTCTAGCAATTCAGTTTCCATATACAATGGAAATGAACTTGTGGATGAATTGACATTGCTTGTGGAAACTGAAAATTCTATGGCATGGCAGGATTATTTAAGTAAACTTATGCAGGCTTCACACCTTGATGCTGATCAATACAGTATAAATTCCAATTCTACAACAACGGTTCTTCATATTTCAGGAGATGCTGGTGCTGATATAAGACCAATAGTGAATGTGCATCCATTCAATGTAAGCCTCAATGTATTTTGAATAATTTTTTTTATTTGATAAGGCTTAAGTCTTTTGAATACGAATTGTTTTTTTGGGTTTTGTATGATCAAAGAAGCTATGCTTTACGATAAACTTGAAGGGAACAGGGTACATTGCAAGGTTTGTGGTCACGGGTGTGTCATAGCTAATGGAAAAAGGGGATTTTGCAGGGTTCGTGAGAATAAAAATGGAACTCTTTACACTTTAATATACAACACTGTTTCCAGTGAGGCTGTTGATCCTATTGAAAAAAAACCGTTGTTCCATTTTTATCCGGGTACACTTGCATATTCACTAGGTACCGTCGGATGTAATTTCAGATGCAAGCATTGTCAGAACTGGACAATATCACAAATAGAGGTAGATAAAGCATATACAATTGAAATCACACCTGAAGAGGCTGTACAGAGGGCACTTGCAGTGGGTGCAAAAACTATTTCATGGACCTATAATGAACCTACCATCTGGTATGAGTACACATATGATTGTGCAAGGCTTGCAAAGGATGCAGGGCTTGCAACTGCATATATTACGAATGGATATATTACGGCCGAAGCATTGGAGAATATATCCCCCTACCTGGATGCTTTCAGGGTGGACATTAAAGCATTTACGGATACTTTTTACAGGGAGATTGCCAGTGCAAAGCTTGGACCAGTGCTGACATCGGCAAAACTTGCCCATGAACTTGGGATGCATGTGGAAATTGTGAACCTCGTGATCCCCACATATAATGATTCTTCAGAGGAGATCCGAAACATGGTAAAGTGGATACATGAAAACCTTGGACCCGATACTCCTTTGCACTTCACGCGTTTTCAGCCCCAATATAAGATGTCAGAACTCATCCCTACCCCGGTCCGAAAGTTGGAAGAGGCACACAAAATAGCTAAAGATGAAGGAATGAGGTTTGTTTATATAGGCAATATGCCTGGACATGATTATGAAAACACCTACTGTCCAAAATGTGGGGCTCTATTGATCAAGAGAAATGCATTTTCTTTGTTTGAGTATAATATTACTTCAAAGGGGTCATGTCCTAAATGTGATGAGCCCATTCCAATTATAGGTGCGGCGCACGATGAACGACTGATGAAATCAGATTGAAGAGCAGTAATCAATAAAGATGACTTGGAACAATGGGCTTATATTGATAACGCTATTAGTTCCACTATAATATATACAATCATCATATTTTGTACTTAGTCTATTGATTTCAAATCAATGAAAAAGGCACTGCAAACACAAAGTTTAAAAACAATAAGTGCATTAAGACGTTTCGCGCGTAGGGCGCAGATGCAAGCCGCCATAACTCAGTTGGTAGAGTGTCTGGCTGTTAACCAGAATGTCACAGGTTCGAGCCCTGTTGGCGGCGTTTTTAATCTTTTTTTCGCGGCGGGCCTGTAGCTTAGTCAGGTTAGAGCGCCCGGCTCATAACCGGGCGGCCACCGGTTCAAATCCGGTCAGGCCCACTGAAGAACATTACTTAGTTCAAAGATGTTATTGATTTTTCTAGAAATAATTATTGCTACTTTCTACTCATCTTGTTTGCATAGAATTTTATATTATAATTAATATATGTACAGTTTAGACGTCTTAAACTGGTCGAAAATAAACATTTGCCCCACAATTTTCCTAGAGAATTGATTGTTGATTTGGACCTCATAAAAGTAGTGATTTATTAGTAAAGCAGGATGCAGAAATGTATTTCAATATTTACTCACTCCCTTTGTTTGTTTCGTGTTTCTTGCTCAGCACCCTTTTATACTACTTTAAAAAATATAAGACTGCTCCTGGTGCAAAATATTTATCTTTTCTTCTGATTTCCATTATCTTCTATTCACTCTTTTATGCATTGGAGATATCCTCAACTGAAATCCATACTATTTTGATATTTTATAAAATAGAGTATCTTGGAGTCTCTGTGCTTCCTTTACTTTTCTTGCTCTTTGCAATGAGCTATAGTGGCAAAAAAAACGGGTTGCCAGCAGCTATAATGACTCTTTTGTATTGTATTCCAATCATAACTCTTGTACTTGTATTTACTACTGAACACCACACTTTCTTTCACAAGAGTGCATATATTAATTATGATGGTTTGTTTCCGGTATTAGATTTTGAGCCAGGGATATGGTATTGGGTTCACTTTACATTTACTATCATTTGCATTATCTTGGGCTTAATTATTCTTTTTAGTATGTTACAAGTGACTTTACCAGACTTCCACAAACAGATTTATATTGTAATTATCGGGTCATTTATGCCATTTTTAACCCTTCTTATTCGTCTAACTGGAATGAATCCATGGGGTATTGATCCATCTCCCTTTTCTCTCACAGTGAGTGCAATCATTATATTCATAGGATTTACACGATACAAATTGTTTAATCTTACTCCTCTGGCTCGCAGTCTTCTTTTTGAGAAGACTCATGAAGGTGTCATTGTTTTTGATAGGGAGCAGAGAATTGTGGATTATAATAATTCTGCTGTGAATAATCGGTACACAAAATCAAACGACATCGGAACACATATATCGGAATTGTCAAAACCATGGTGTGACATTTTGAATAGAGAAACAGATGCTAGAGAAATAAATAGCATTGAAGTCAAGGAGGAGATTGCAGGTTCTGTTCTGTGGTTCAATATTACATTTCTGCGATTATATGATAATCATAGAAATACAATAGGACAGATGGTTATTATAAGCAATATAACTGAACGCAAGTACGCAGAAGAAGAACTACGTAAGACTACAGACAGAGCAAACTCCATGGCAGCTAAAGCAGAAATGGCAAACATTGCCAAAAGTGCTTTTCTGGCTAACATGAGCCATGAGTTGCGAACACCTCTAAATTCAATAATTGGTTTTTCAGATCTTCTGCTTGAGGGCAACACTGGATGCCTCAATGAAAAGCAAACAAAGTATGTGAGTAATGTATCCAACAGTGGGAAGCACCTTCTTCTCGTTATAAATGACATACTTGATATTTCTAAAATTGAAGCTGGAAAAATGGAATATTCATTTGAAGACATATCAGTTTATGAAACCATTAATGAGGTCTTAGTGGCATGTTATTCTCTTGCAGCACGAAAGAACATTGATCTGGTACAAAATACCGAATGTAACATAACAACAATCAAAGCTGACAAATTCAGATTAAAACAGATTTTATATAACCTTATCAGTAATGCCATTAAATTCACTCCTGCGGGTGGGAAGGTGACCTTGAACGTTAGTTTTGACAATGAAAATATTATGTTTAAAGTAGTTGATACGGGAGAAGGCATATCTAAAGAAAATCAAAATAAATTGTTCACAGTTTTCGGCCAGCTTGACACTGCAAACAATAGGAGATACGAAGGCACAGGTCTTGGTCTTGCTATTGTAAAAAAGTTAGTAGAAATTCACAATGGAGTGGTTTGGGTTGAGAGTGAAATTGGACAAGGGTCTACGTTTGCCTTTGAAATACCAGTCAAATAAGAAGGATTTATATATGTGTGAACAGTGGTTTTACCTGTGGTAGGTATGAAAAGTAAAATTCATGTGAAAAAGGTGGCAATTTTATTGGCCACATATCTGCTCATGATAGTTGCCTTAGTATTAGTTTCGGGCTTGATCCTATAAGGCTAATGATAGAGAAAAGAACAATCTTGATATTCTACTCTTTGGTTTTATCCAGTTCAAGGCGTGGCCCTTAATTCATATACCTGAACTGGATTTCCCAATTTCATCCTTTGTTTTTCTCTTGCGTTATTGGTGCATGCTCCATAGGAGGTAAGGTACCCACATTTTAGCACACTGAGCTGCAAATAAAAATAGGAACTACTTGTATTTAATAACTTGTACATTAAATATATACTGAATTCACTAATAATTATCTATTGAACTTGTCTAATGTTATTAGCATACTGTCTAATCAGTATTGATAATATCTTTTCCACGATTTGACCGATGAATGTATCTATATGAATAACATATTTAGAGAGTAACAAATTCGCAGGATATGGCTATTCAACATACATATTTTCACAGGAGATCAAATCCTTGATAGCACTTCGGTTTTACAGGATTTATGATATAGGATGGGAGATTGATCTTGATTGGCTGGAGAAGGAACTTGCTGCAAGCTTCCATATTGCCAGAACAAGTTTTCTGCGTGTCAAACCCAAGTCTATCATAATGGATATGCCACCCCTTTTGATAAGAATGGGAAGCTCCACTGTGGAAAAGGCAGGCAAAGCGTTTGAATTTAACGTATTTGCTCGCATTTTTGATATAGGTGTTATCAGTCTTTGTTTTGTTTATGAAAGACCTGAATCTGATTTTGCAATTCTTGAAGAAACAGCGCTTCTTTTTTCAGAACAAGAAGGACTCTCCGACCTGTTCCTGTCACACCTTAAAACACTTACTGAAATACTCAAGCCTCACATAAGAGGCTTTGCATTAAACCCGGATTTCTTTGAAGATTATACAATATATCTCATGGATTGGGTAGACGAATCTATAGATCCATTATCCTTGCTATCAGGGGAAAAAAAGAACTTTTCCCCTCAAATGAGAGAAGAGATCCTCAAAGGTACACAGAGTTACACTAAAGAAGATCTAGCAATACTTTCCTGGGGTTCCGCTCTGCTCTGCAACCCGGATAGCCCCACTGATCTTTTTGATCTTATTGAATTTGCAAATGTGCAGGTGTTCGAACTGCGCTACTATGACAGAGAACTGAGTCGCCAGATGGGTAAAATGTATGATGATATTGTGCTAGCTGATAAGCTTCCTCCTTTTAGAAGAAGGCGTCAGTATAGATTAATCATGATGCAGCTGATGCAGAACAATGCAGAGATATCTGAAATTACTGAAAAGGTAAATAACCTTATCAAGGTCACAGAGGACATTTATTATGCCAGAGTTTATGCATCAGTGTTAAAAATGCTGCGAAGCGGCCAATGGAGTGAAAGCGTTAGCCATAAGATAGAAGTCATTCGGGACAATTATTCTATGCTTTCAGAAGAGGTGCGCATTCAGCACTCCAACGACTTGGAATGGATAGTTATAGTTCTCATAGCCCTTGAAATTATTATGGCCGTTGCGGAGAGACTAATATAAACTCTCATCCACTTAACAAAAGTTTGAGTAAAAGGATCTATAATATCCCTTGATTTATGTTTTCAAGGGATATTTCATTGCTAATATCTTGTGTTGGATGTCTATGCAACAGAAGACAGTTCTTTGCAGCGGATCACAGTTTTGGTATACTTTTGTATGTTTTTGATCCTGTAAAGTTCCCTGCCGGCAGCAAATGTAAAAGCGCGTCCCTCTTTTCCAGCCCTTCCAGTCCTACCGATCCGATGAATATAAGATTCGGTATCCTGGGGGATGTCATAATTGAACACAGCCTCGATGTTCTTTACATCTATTCCCCTGGAAGCAACATCTGTAGCTACAAGAGTTGCTATCTCTCCGTTCTTGAAACTGGACATTACTTCATCTCTTTGCTTCTGTCTCATGTCCCCATGCAGTCCATCGACAAGATAGCCTTTTCTTCTAAGGGTGACTACCAGTTCGTCAACACCTTTTTTAGTGTTGCAGAATACCAGAGAAGATTTCATCTCATATGCATCCATTACCCGACATAATATGTCGTGCTTTGGTCTGCCTTTGGTTTCAAGATAGAACTGTTCTATCTGAGAAACATTAACATTATTCTGCTGAGTCTTTATCAACAGTGGTTCCCGCTGATATTTGGCTGTTAGTTTAATGATGGGTTTAGGCATAGTTGCGGAAAAGAAAATCGTTTGCCTTTTATCATTAGCTTTTTCGAGGATTAGTTCGATATCTTCTCTGAATCCCATATCTAACATCTTATCGGCTTCATCCAGCACAATCATTTTTATGTTATCAAGCTTCAGGGTATTGCGCTCAAGATGGTCCATTATTCTTCCGGGAGTACCAACAACTATGTGCACACCTTTTTTTAGAGACTTCATTTGTCTTTCGATGGACTGCCCTCCAAAAATAGCGCGGATCTTAGTATCCCTGTATCTTGCAAGCTTGTTCATTTCTTCAGAAACCTGATTTGCAAGTTCTCTAGTAGGACAGAGTACAAGTATTTGCACCTTATTTTGTGCAATATCCACCATTTCTAAGGCTGGTATCCCAAAGGCTGCTGTTTTGCCGGTACCTGTTTCTGCCTGGCCGATCACATCTCTTCCTTCAAGTATATGGGGAATAGCCTGTACCTGTATAGGGGTAGGGTAGGAGAAACCCATATATTCTATTGCTTTTTTGATATCTGCTGATAAATGTAAGTCATTAAATGTAATTTTTTCCATAGTAAAGTTCCTGTGTGTTGAAACACAATTTCATTTTAAATGAGTCAAAATAATAATAAGAATGTTGACAGGTAGCTGTCCCACCTGTCACACCAAAAAATCTAATTTAATTGTTTAGTTGGATACTTCAGCGAATGCGAACTTGCGCATTACCTTTGTGACCTTTATGGTCACTTCATCGCCAACGGAAGTACCTGGCACAAATATTACAAAGCCACTTACTCTGGCAATGCCATCTCCCTCTCTTGCGAGGTCTTCGATCTTTACTTCATATTCTTTTCCAGCATCTACTGGGGCAGTTGGTTCATTTCCGAACAAATAATTCACGTCCTTATATTAGCTTAAGAAACCCAACTATAATGAAAACATAACGGAAAAACAGCATCTACAGAAAAGTAACACTATTTAATGCCAATACGTTTATCTACACAGTTTATATCTTAAAGCAATCTTAAGTGGGGCTAATCATATATAAGAGTATTGCTTTCTTTTATCCTTTTAATTTTATTCTTCTATTAGGAAAAACGTACCGTATACTATTCATTGTCGAAAAAGTGCTAATAAGCTCTCCAATTAAATTGTGTTGAAGATAGATCAGAGTTCATTCAATTCCTCGGCTGAAAAGCTTTGCAGATAGCTTTTGCGTCTACTTGCATTCTTTTTCTCTTTCGGCACGCATCGTTTGTATAATAATTGCACGTTGCACAGCAAAATTCTTTACTCTCAAGCTTGGCAACCACTTTTTGTTTTTGTGATTCAGTAATTTCAAAGTCTCTGCGATGTTTGTGTACATTCCAATCTTTATAATACATCATATTTGCAAGTACAGAAATAGTGGGAGGATTCCAAGATTTGTATATATTCTCTTTTTTCAGACCAGCATAAGCAGCCTGCTTTTCTCTTTCAGCCCGAAGTCTGTATTTTTCATCCACTATATCCTGAAATTCTCGTTTAAGCTCTTCTGCCTGCGGATTTCCAGCATTATAGATCAAAGCTTTAGAAATGTAATTGAGTGCAGCCTCGTATTCTTTTAATACCTTTAAGGCCATGCTTTTGTTAAAATAAATTGGATAGAGATTGTGTACTTTCCCCGAATCAATTATAGCATCAAAGAATCTGATAGCTTCCCTTAAATCTCCCCTTTGATAAAAAAGAAGGCCCATTTTATTGAGGGCAGATGCATTTTTTGGTTCCAGTTCCAAGGCCATCTTGTAATAATGTTCCTTTTTTTCAGGGTTTGTTTCTTCATTTCCCATTAAAACAAATTTTTGGGAGGTGGCGATCGTTTCCCTTTTAGCAGTTTCTTTAATTGAGGTCATATACAAGCCTTTTTAGTCAAGTAATAAAATACCAACACACTTAACATCAGAAGCTTCACAAAATACAAGTTTTTGACCCACTAAATCCATTACTTTCTCCACATTGATGCCCACAGCTTCCGGAGGAAACCTGCGAAACTCCGGTTTTCTACACTTTTCAGCGCAGATTTCACACTCATTACATGCACCAGGCCGCAGTAACTGGGCATAAATAAAACCTTGTCTGAAAGCAAGGTATTCCAGTTCCAGCATCCTGTGGAATGATTCTCTACGCGAATGAGACCATGCCTTTAAAATATCGGGTTCATTGGCCATATCATACTCTTCAATAAGCAGCAGGGACCTATTGTATTCTTTAATAATCTTTCTGAACTCATCAATATCTATCACATGAGGAGGGCAGCTTAAACGCTTCCCATATCCTCTGCACCCGTATGCACATTTTAGCCGGGTGCGATTTTCCACTTCAATATATTTAGTTTCCAGTGTATAGGCGCGCAGGCCGAGTTCCAAGGCCCTCCCAATAAGCATGTCCTCTTTCTCACTCATAGGCATACCCGTGAATTCTTTGCTTCAGCCTTCAGTGAAAACCACCTTGACCTCTTTTACATCCCACAAAGCTTCAAGCTTTTCGACTAGATCCTCTTTTATGGCATTTGCAAACTGATGGCTGGAAGGCAGATCAAGCACAACTCGTACTACTCCATCTTTGACCTCAATCTTGGTAACCAATTCCGTACGCACTATATCAAGCCCTGCCATGGGGTTCATTACATGCTTTAGCCTGTTTCTCACAACTTCATCTGTTGTTGGCTCCTGTTCACTAATCAGTCCATGCTTTTCCTCATAGTCCCGTATGGCAGACCTCAAACCTTCTACAGCTAGCACTGAACAATGTCTTTTTACAGGAGGCAATCCTCCCAGTTCATCAGTTGCTTCCTGCCATGAGATCTTCTTCGCCTCGGCTATAGTCTTTCCTTTAGCCATTTCAGTTATGATTGATGCAGTAGCGATATTAGAAGCACACCCATAGGACTCGAATTTTATATCATCTATTACAGTAGTTTCAGGATTCACTTTAAGATATACTGCAACCATATCTCCACAGGCGGGACTACCTTCTAGACCCTTGCCATCTGCATCCTCTAGCTTACCCACGTTTTTAGGATTGCGAAAATGTTCTAACACTTTCTCAGTATAAGGAAACTTCATGATCTCACCTCACTTTTTGACATATAGCGGACTTATCTCTCTGAGTTTTTCTATAATTTCCTTTAAAGCATCTAGGACCGTATCCACATCTTCCATAGTATTATATCTTCCAAAAGTGAAACGCAAGGAACCATGAGCTCTCTCATGGTTACCTCCAATACCCAGAATTACGTGGCTGGCTTCAAGTGACCTGCTGAAACATGCAGATCCAGTACTCACTGCAAAGCCCCGCATGTCAAGATGCAATGTCATTGACTCTCCCTCTACGTAATGGAACGTAATATTGGCATTTTGTGGTGTACGGCTGGTACGGCTGCCGTTTAGTGTAACATGAGGAATCTCTTCCAAAGCCTTGCTGATCGTATGATCCCGCATCTGCGCAAGCCTGGTATTTTCTTCAGGCGTTACAAGTTCCACAGCCTTTGCAAATCCCACGGCTGCCGGAATATTTTCCAGACCCGCCCTGCGGTTTGATTCCTGGTAGCCCCCATCCATCCATTTTTCCAGAGGCGTACCTTCACGTATATAAAGAGCACCAACTCCTCTTGGGCCATGTATTGTATGCGCAGATATGGTCACTAGGTCTACTGGAAGTTTTTGAACATCCAGTGGTACACGAGTGAACGTATGCGTGGCATCAGTATGCAAAAGTATATCTTTTTCACTGCAGATGTCAGCAATTACCTTTATATTTTGTAATGTGCCAATTTCCTGATTGGCATGCTGAATGGATACCAGTGCAGTCTCTTTCGTTATAAGGCTGCCAAGCTGCTCCATATCTGCAGATCCTTCATGATCTACATTCAAGTAATCTACTTTGAACCCCTGTCTTTCCAGGCTCTTTGCAGTATTAAGCACCGGAAAATCTTCTATTTTAGATACTATTATATGTGAGCCTTTTTTCTTTCTTAAAGCAGCTGTAACACCTTTGATGGCCATGTTACTAGACTCTGTTTCTCCAGAAGTGAATACAAGCTCCTCCGCAGATGCACCAAGTGTTTTCGCTATTGACTCTCTTGCGGCCATCAGCCCCTCTTTTGCATCTAATCCCATGGAATAGCCAAATTCTGACGTTGCTACTGCATAAGTGTCAAAGAAATAAGGTTTCATAGCTTCCAGAACTCGTTCATCCAGGCGAGTGCTGGCTGCATTGTCCAGATACGTTATTTTATCGAACATATTCTACCTCCATCAAATGAAAAGAGTAATACTGGCATCTTTTGCTTCGTGTATGTATGTGCCTACTGCCCCATAATCATCTATCCATTCAGTATGCAGTTCTTCTTTTTTTATCCCCATGATCTCCATGGTCATCTCACAGGCAATAATTCGGCCACCCAGTTCCTTATAATCCTGCATAAGCTTTTCCAGAGAAGCCACATTGGCTTTCTGCATTCTTTTTTTAACCATCCATTTACCTAAGCCTAGCATGTGCATCTTTGAAAGTGGGCCTGCTTCAAGTCCACCCTTTTTAAGACGCTGCAAACCCCAGAAAGTAAAATATAACGATGCTTCTAGGCCCATAGAGAGTGCACCATTTCCTATTATCAAGGCACTATATATCTTATCCATGTCCCCACTATGTACTACAATTACAGCTTTATCCCCCATTTTATCACTACCTGCGTATCCTTATCTTCCACTCTTTGCCCTTGTCTTCAATTGCCAAGATATCAAGGCCAAGAGATTCGCATGCCATAGGAATTTCCTTCTTTGATGCCGGATGTGTGCCAGTTACCACAACCTCATCTCCCGGAGAGGCTTTTCGAAGTGCTTTACGGCATTCAACAAGCGGTACTGGGCACGTCTGCCCTCTCACATCTATTTCAATTGTGGTCATAATATCGCCCCCATTACTAAATGTTCACAATTGTTAATTGCACTTTATGCTATTAAAATATCTGTTATATTAACAGTATTCACTTCTATTAATTCATACTTTTCCCCGTTTCCTCCAAATGCGTATGTGCTTGCATCAGATTCATTAAGTAATACGAAAGCTCCACAATTATCGGCGCCACAATACTCAGGAGTTGAGAACAAAGACAACAGTTTTTTATCAAATTGCCATTTGTATCCTGAAATGAGTACACTATGTGCTCTTATCATCATGCTAAGATTATTTAATTTAAGAAAATCTTCAAGAATGTCCCTGCCAAACTGATGTACGCCAATCCCTCTTGGTGAAAAAACCATACCTTCATGTTCCCAAGGATCATTCCAGAGATATTCAAAAGAATTCTCCTTGTTAATTTCATTAATATTGCAAACACCCGGAATACCAGCATGTACGCAAAATATTCTATCCTGGATAATTGCTGCAATTGGAAGTTTTTCAAATACAGATGTAATCGCTTTCAATATTTTTTCATCCCGGCCGATCTCATCAAAAAATCCATATTTCCGGTTCATTTCTGGACTTTCATGATTACCCCGAAGCAAAATTATATTATTCCAATCCTGCAGCTTTATTTCAAATAAGCTGACCAGTACTTCCATAGATGCTTTGCCTCTGTCAACATAATCTCCAAGGAAAAGTAGTTGTGGATAACTAAAATATCTCCACATGTAAATAATGAATTCAAGGGCTTTCTTGTTGCCGTGCAAATCGCCTATTACCATGCAGGGTAGTTTGAGGATCAGCACAGGTTTTTCCAGAACCAGGATATTCTCCATTGCTGGTAGCATTGCGCATAATTTTGGAAGGCATACAGGCATTTTCCCCACTCAGAGAAATCTTTAGTCGAAAATGATGCCGATTATACTATTTATTGCTCTTTCAGTATTCTTCTTATGTATAGAAGTCCAACTATGTTAATCAATATAATAACAAGAGCTCCTATTATATATAGGGGCTTCCAGTAATCTGCCGGATCTGAAGCAGAAGTATCCATACTGAACACAACAAGCTGATCCGAGCCGGCTTCTATTTCCTTCTGGAACATCTCAGATTTTGTACCATCTGGAATAAACTTCACAGTATATTTTTTCTGTCTGTCAAGTCCAATGAATACATAATTGTTATCATTGGAAGCATGTTGTATCAGTTCTCCCTCAGTCCAAAGTTCAATTGTACCTGTAGATGGTCCGCGTACACCCAACATAGTATGTTCTTTTAAAGGAATCTGAATACCATCAGAATTCTTCAATCCATTAGGCAGATTCATTATGCTCAGGACTGTAGAAGCAATGTCTTGCTGACCATGTTCTCCATTAAGTAGTTTTACAGGTACGTCCGGTGCATGTACTGTGAATGGTATCATCTGGGCTTCATCCATTCCTGAATATGGGTCTGACTGATGACCCCCCTTACTGTCAGATGATGTAAAACTCATTCCATGGTCTGCTGTGAATACAAATGCAATATTATGCTCTGTGCATGTCTGGAACAGTGGTACAATATCCCTGTCCAACCCCTGTATAGTACCGATGTAACCCTCGTATTTCCTATAATGTCCGGCTGCATCGACTGCGCCTACATTCACTGTAAGGATATACTTCTGTTCAGGAGCTTCTACAGCCATATACTCTACGATCTGCGAAGCTGTTGTCAAAGCCCATCTGTCATATGTATCATATCTTTCTTGGGAAGCCTGTTTGGATTCCTGCAGCTGAGCAGGGAGTTGCAGGGCTTGCTATTGCATGATTTCCTTAATATTCATACAAATATTATTAGATGAAACGGATGATGACGATTCCACTACTATGCCCGGATTATTCATGGAATTCGAAGTATCATGAACTATCACATCATGTTCGTCACATATGCTTGAAGAGTCTCCTTTTTCCATGATTCCAAAAGCTAGGCAATCATAGTCGTGGGCGACGTCATAGATAGTACCCATTGGTATTCCTACAGTATCCGAAAGTGCCTGGGAGTTACCCGTGACAAGTACAGAATGGCCTGCTTCGGTGTATGTTTGTGGGACTTTGATCATGGATACTTTAGTTCCACTTGCACTTAAGACTGATAGGTTGTGAAAATAAGGAACTTCCAGAGAGTTACCATCCAGAGAATGTGGTGTATATTCCGGATAGATATATGGTGCACCTAATCCGTCCACTATCACAAGAACCAGACCAGAGGGAGTAGGAACAGAATTTACCATAACCTCAGTATATGCAGCTGCAGGAATTGCTGAACAAAGGCAATAGATGGATAATATGAACAATAAATAGCATGAACTACTTTTTCTATTGTTAATTGGTGCTATTAACAGGCTAACCATGTGTTTTAATCACTAGTTTAATATAATAAACTTTCTATGGTATTTGCACAAGAGGTACATATTGTTCTAAATACAATAATTATTGAAAGTTTCGATAAACCCATTTCCTCCATTAAGATAATTTTCTGTGAAGTCCTCAAAGAGGACTACTTTATATTCTATAGATTTTTTAGTCATGAGGAGGGCAAAATTTATGATATTTATAGTTACTCTCTCCAAAAAAAGGTGTGGGGTTAATGAAAAAAATAGGTTTTAAAATTAAAGTTCTAATTAGACTATCTCTTTAAGGAATCCCTCAAAAGCCGTAGAGGATAAGTATTATGAAGCTATCTTTGTGACCACATTATTGATTATGAACGTGAAACTTAGAAATGGAGAGCTGCAGAAATGAGAAAGATCATAGCTACTGGCAAAGGAGGCGCTGGCAAGACTACTATTGTAGCCACTTTGTCCCGTCTTCTTGCAATGCAAGGTTTTCGTACCCTTGTAATAGATACTGACCCCAGTATGAATCTAGCCATGTCACTAGGTGTTCCTTTTTCAATGATCCGGACCCTTGCTGAGGATAAGAAAGAGATAAAGGAACAGTTGTACGATGAGGAATATGACACTGATGAATATGATGTAGGTGAAAAAGGACACGAGCACAGCTGGAACATAGATATCGATGTATTTCTGCAAAAGTATGAGGTCACTGCAAAGAACGATGTAAAAGTTGTTGTCATGGGTACCATCTCACAGGGTGGTGGTGGATGTATTTGTTCTTATATCTCCCTCGTAAAACGTCTTATTGATTATCTCGCGTTGTGGTCGGACCAGTACGATATTGTGATAGTGGACTCACAGGCAGGGTCTGAGATCTTGGGCAGGGGATTAGCAGTGAACTATGACCACAATCTTGTTATCACAGAATCTTTCCCAAAGTCTATGGAAGTGGCACGACACGTATTGAAACTTGCAAAAGATCTGAATATAAGGAACCAGCTTGTTGTTGTCAATAAAGTAAGAGATGGAAAAGAACTTGACCTGGTGGCTGGAGAGCTATGTCTCAACGGAGAGGGAATCTATCCTGTAAGTTATGATGAGAGGGTCATAGAGGCAGATAGAATGGGTAGCCTCATTATGGATATGTCTCCAGATTCTGTGGTCCTTGAAGATATAATGGATATAATGAATGTGATTACAGAAGGATTTCTAAAAGTATAGGCTTGAAGTTTAGTAGAAGTTTAGTAATGGTTTATGCAGGTGGTAAAACTTTTTATTTACATACACCTGCGCATAGTTCTGTGTCTTTTATTGTTTATGAACTCTTGTGGGAGCTATGAATGCGGTGCAAGGCATTGCATGCATTTTTATCGTATGTTTCCCCAGGTTTTTCAAGATGGCCACAGCCGCAGCTTCGCCCAAGAAAAGTACCTACTCGATGTTTGAGCTGGTGAAGATCATCTTCTGACATGCTTTTAAGCATATCTTTATGTTCTGTTTCAATATGATTCCACATAGTCATTTCAACTTCGTCTAAGTCATATCCATGAGCCATGAAATTACAGTCAATACCAACATCACTACATTTTACAATTCTCATTTTCATATAGAGTACCTCATCATACCTAGTTAAAATGTAATTAAGGTGATTGGATATAAAAGCAGTCATAAAGAACTATCATTATCGCTCTATTTAAGTGGTTAATGAAATTTATTCGTAATTATTTCATAGCATTGATGAACCGGTAACAGTTTTTTGAAAACTCATTTGAGATGTAGTTCTATTCGCGAATAAGCATAACTAAAGTACATATTTAAAACATTGCGGAAACTTTATATACAATGTCGTTGCATTCTATCAACTGAGAGAAAAGACATATATAGATATTGAGGGATATGAAAAGACTTGGAACAGTGCTTCACGCTTTAGGAAATGATGTCCTGATTGTTCGAGGGGATGAGCAGGCGTCTAAAAGTGAGAAGCCACGTATTAATTCTTCTGTTATGGACAAAACTGTCAAGAGGATCGGTAAAGTTACTAACTATTTCGGTCCTGTAGTTAATCCATTCTATATTGTAAAGCTTGACAGAAGATCTAATACTCCAGAAGCTCGACACTATTTGAATGAGCGTATATACGTTCAATGATTGAAAAGTATAAAAATCTTATGCCGAGTTTTTAATAGTAGTCCAATGATTGTATTTCACGTTCGTCTGCAGTATCTTCAAGGTGAATAAAATGGTCGAAGTTGAAAGGGTACGATATTCAGACACTTCCGAAAGGGAAAAAATACGTGCCATGATCAAGGCACGTAAAGAGAAAGAACAGAGCACAGAAGTTGAAAATGCAAAGGTCCAGTGTCCTGAATGTGGCAGTCGCAATCTTGTGCAGGATTATGAAAGAGCCGAACTTGTGTGTTCTGAATGTGGTCTTGTAGTGGATGCGGAATTCGTGGACGAAGGGCCAGAATGGCGTGCTTTCGATCACGATCAGAGAATGAAGCGTTCTCGTGTGGGCGCACCCATGACATATACTATACATGACAAGGGTCTTTCCACAATGATCGATTGGAGAAATCGTGATTCATACGGAAAATCCATCTCATCCAAGAATAGGGCACAGCTTTACAGGTTAAGAAAGTGGCAGCGTAGGATACGTGTTAGCAATGCTACTGAGAGGAACCTGGCATTTGCATTATCAGAACTTGATAGAATGGCATCAGCCCTTGGTCTTCCCAGAACTGTGCGTGAGACGGCTGCTGTTGTTTATAGGAAGGCAGTTGATAAGAACCTCATCCGTGGAAGAAGTATTGAAGGTGTTGCCGCCGCAGCTCTCTATGCTGCATGTCGCCAGTGCAGTGTTCCAAGGACGCTGGATGAAATTGGAGAGGTTTCGAGGGTAAGCAGAAAAGAAATAGGAAGGACCTACAGGTTCATTTCCAGGGAACTGTCCCTTAAACTCATGCCTACATCACCTATTGATTATGTACCAAGGTTCTGCTCAGGCCTCAATCTTAAAGGAGAGGTACAGTCCAAAGGTGTGGAAATCCTGCGCCAGGCTTCCGAGAAAGAACTTACCAGCGGTCGCGGACCGACCGGAGTCGCAGCAGCTGCCATCTATATCGCATCTATTCTCTGCGGTGAAAGAAGGACCCAGAGAGAAGTTGCAGATGTGGCAGGTGTGACTGAAGTTACGATTCGTAACAGATATAAGGAGTTGGCCGAAGAATTAGATATAGAGATCATTCTCTAAGACTACACTGCCCGGGGAAAGGTTTTTACCTTTCTTTCTCTTTTTGTGTTCACAGCATATAGGCAAAGTGAACAATGATTGAACTTATTGAGATGCTCACCATAGGTTTTGCAGTTGGTTTGTCAGGTGCTCTTGTGCCCGGGCCAATGTTATTCGCTACTATAGACAGCTCTATGAAAGAAGGCTGGACCTCAGGACCGAAGGTGGTACTGGGTCATGCACTATTGGAACTCGTGCTATGTATCCTTATCGTTCTTGGAATGACATCTCTTGTAGGTGAAAAAGAAATATCAGCTATTTCACTTATTGGCGGTTCAGTTCTCATTCTTTTTGGAATAGGTACCATAAAGGATGCTCGTAAGGCATCAGCATCGATAAGTGGAAAAACAAATCGCATATCTGCAAATCCTGTGGCTACAGGCATAATTACTTCTGTATCTAATCCATATTTTTGGATCTGGTGGCTTGCAGCAGGCAGTGCACTTGTGCTTAAAGGCCTAGAAACAAGCCTGCTGGCGGCTGGGCTATTTGTGTTTGGTCATTGGATGGCAGATCTTAGCTGGTTTAGTATTGTATCTGCTGCTTTTAGCAAAGGCAAAGAACTGATGTCTTCCAGAGTGTATGGGATCGTCCTGCTTTCATGTGGGGTATTTCTCATATTATTTGGTTCATGGTTTGCTGCAGGGGTGCTTGCATGAAGCAACAATGTATTCAAGTAGATAAGAAAAAAGGTGAAAGTGTCCGTAAGGTCTTGATGGAAAATGGGGCACTGGATACATCAGTACGTATTGTCTCAGATGAATCGTATATCTATATTCCACTTATCTCTGCTGTAGATCTCAAGGATTTGCTTTTTGAAGATCTACAGGTCACTGAACATGATTTTAAAGTGCATGAAAAACCAGCAACTCTGGAAAGTATCCTCGGACACATACCGCGCTATGAGGTCATTGGTAACATAGCTCTTCTGGAATCTGATGAAGGTGATCTGGAAACAACAGCTGCTGCATTGCTAAAGGTGCAACCTCACCTTCATACGGTGTTGTCAGCACTATCGCCTGTGGAAGGAGAGTTTCGCACTCGCAGGTTCACTTTCGTAAAAGGAGAGAATACTACACAGACAGTGCACAGAGAATATAGTTGCAAGTATGCCATTGATATGGAAAAGGCGTATTTCACCCCTCGTCTTGCCACGGAACGTTCCAGGATATTGGAACAGGTAAAGGATGGTGAAGTGATCGTTGATATGTTCGCAGGTGTAGGGCCTTTTAGTATCCTTATCGCTAAGGGCCGTCCATCTTGCCGTGTGGTGGCCATTGACAAGAATCCGGAAGCTGTGAAATTCCTGAGACACAACATTGAGCTTAATGCTGTAAGTAATGTGGAGGCAGTGGAAGGGGATGCCAAGGAAGAGGCACAGAGATACATTGGAGTTGCAGACCACATTATCATGAATTTGCCCCATACTGCTCAGGAGTTCCTAGGTGCAGCCATAGTTATTGCAAAGCCTGGAACTGTGATTCATTACTACGATATCACTCCCGAGTCCGACCTGTACTCCACTTCTTTAGGTCACATAGAATCCGCCGCTTCAAAGGCCGGTTTTGCTGTTGAACTCATTGGCACTCGTATTGTGCGCTCTTATTCCCCACACCAATTCAATGTCTGCATTGAAGTAAAATTATATTAGAGGATTCTGATTAACCCTCTATTTTTTATTTCACCATAAATTTGAAGTGGCATGTATTCTTTCTTTCTGTGTTTTTGCTTCTTCTCCTCTAGGTTCATCCACTTTAGCATGTCCTGGATTTGAACGGATGAAAGTAGCATCCCGGATCATTCCATATTTGATCTTCTTTTCCATTATCGCCAATCCTCTTCCGGAATGACCAGACAGTTGTACTGTTTAGTATATAGTATGGAAATGTTGCAGATTATAAATCTGCAACTCCTATTAAATCTTTGATTTAATATTATCCCATGAATTTCTGGAAAGAGATGCCATCAATGCATTGTCGCTCAAGTTCAGCATCAGAAAGACCATGCCATTGTTGCAGTACAAGCATTTTAAACATCACAATAGCATCAGCTTCAGGTCTACCGCCTGAAGCTGTTTTACTGTTGTACATTGATTCGAGGATAGGACGAAATGGTTTCCAGTCTATCAGTGATGATATTTCAGCAAGCTTGTCTCCAATAGATTGAAGACGTTTATATTCTTCATTAAGAGCAAAATCAGTTAAATCATCCATAATTATTAATTTACTTAGCTGGTATTTATATTTTAGCGGAATGTGGTACTGAAGAAGGGAGGTTAATCGAAATTCTCTATAATTAAAATATCTGCATCTTCATTTAGTATCGGTTCTATTGTAACTCTTCCTTTTATATTATCTATAAATTAAAATAGTTATGCTAAATGAAAGTACTTTCGCCATAGATTTCAATATCTTGTCAATTCAAATTTGAGATGAATCCTAATATTTCTATCACTGTGTATTTTATTCGCCGAACTTACAATGATATCCTTATTGCCTCACAAGTCCTTTTTTTATGTGGGGTTAAAAAATGAACATAGTCATAACTTGCTACAGCTGCCGGAAAGAGTTCTTTGCAGTTATCACCAGTCTTCAATTTATCCGCCGCTGTCCCAACTGCTTCAAGCCGAACAGGGTCCGAACAATCATGGATGGAAAGGCCTTCGGTGAAGATGAATATGCTCCACTGCTTGCAGCAGAGTCATATTAAGTCCATCATTTCTTGTCTGCTTACTGTCGGCTATGCTGCATCAGAGCCATCTTTGACCCGTCACTCTTAATGAAACAAACTCCAATTATTATTGCAGACTCTGTTAAAGGATAGATGGCATGAAGCAAAAGTACACAACGTTACAAATAATAATAGAGGCAGCTACACTTATGATTTTACTGTCGCTATTTGGTTATGTAATTACCAATTGGAATACGATACCTGAACAAATACCATCGCATTTCAACTTTCATGGCCAAATAGAAAACTGGAGCAGTAAGAACTTCATCTTCTTCCCTGTTCTTGTCAGCCTGTTCCTATACCTGCTATTGACAGTTGTGTCCTTTTACCCATCTATGTGGAATATGCCTGTAAAGATCACCGAAGAGAACAGGGTAGGGGCTTATCACTACGCTAGATACATGATTACTATACTCAAACTTGAGTTAGTATCTGTATTCGCTTACATAACACTCCAAACATCAAAAGCCCACGTGCTGAGTGAGTACTTCCTTCCTTTGTTCTTGATTGTAATATTTGGGACAATCGCTGTTCATGTTGTTATGATAAATAAGAGTTGAGAAATCTACTATGAACCTGTACATTGTCAGTTACAGGGACAATAGAAACATATTCATAAGAAAAAACAGTTGCTTAGCAGCTAGTTAAGTTAAAAGAGATGTAGTAGAAAAGATGAGGTGTGAGTGTCCAGGTCGGAACACTCAGATTTTTGATGAGGTGCCTGACTCGAGGCAGTGAATAGTGCAGTACATTTCCTTGCGTACTGACTTGCTCAGAACATACATCTTACTACCACAATTCTGACAGGTTACAGCGACAAACTCCATATTGTTTTTCTCCTCTTTTGTTTTTCAGGCTATGAATCCACTTTCAATCATTTTGGGGAATCAGTGAATTCATCACCTTGCTACTGATATAGTAGATACATCTCAAATTCACATATATTAACATTTGTATACTAATTTGTATGAATATAATCATTATGATGAGATTTCGATAACCTCATATTTCAGGTGATTACTTATACGTTATATACTGATGTTCTTACTATGGTTTTTCAAAATGTTTCGATATAATCAGGAAAGCTGTGGTGATAGATATGAATTATAAACTAACTCTCGCATTGTTCTTAGTATTAATAGTTTTGATTGGGTTGCCTATAGCAGCAGCAAGACCTACTTATTTTGCAGCTTTCAAGGAGAAATATAATACATCTGGCACAAAGCTTGATACATGCAACACCTGTCATACTTCAGGTGGAGGGTCTCCACGAAATCTTTATGGTCTAGCATTTTTTGATAGTGGACATGACTTTATAGCAATTGAGACCCTTGACTCGGATAACGATGGCTTCACCAATATAGCAGAAATTAATGCTCTTACATTTCCGGGTGATGCCAACGACAATCCACAATCTAATAGCAATACTAACGAAAAGCCAATAACCACTGCGACTAACGCAAAGAAGGCTCCTGGGTTCGAGGCTATTATTGCAGTTATAGGGTTCTTTATAATTGTCGGCTTCCACAGAAAGTATGCTTGAAGCTACACATTGGGATGAGTCCAAAATAGTTCCATCAAAACTCAAAGAGTAAAACTGCAAGTGTTATGTTACTTGCAGTTACAAATCGAGTGCTTCAATCACTTGGTAATGTATGTCACTTGTACGGACAGGGAAACTGTCGTTTCACCTGGCTGAATTGGTGTAGCAACTGCTGCTCCAGCTGCTGATGGTGAATATAGCGGCTGTACATTGCCCCCTTCACTTACGGAAGCTGTCTGCACTCCTACTATTATGACACCCAGACTTGAAGCGAGTTTCTCGGCTTTAGATGATGCATCGGCTACTGCCGCTTTGAATAGTTCATCCCTAAGTTCCTGCTGCTTTTTGTCGGATACTGAAAAGGTTATACCTCCGATTTGGTTGGCTCCGGCAGCTGTTGCTCCGTCAATGATAGCACTTAAACTATCTACCTTCTGCGTAGTGACTTGCACATTATTGGAAGCAGAGTAAGCTACTATTTTTTGTGTGCCACTGTAATCGTATACTGGTTGAATGGAAACATAGGATGTCTGAATTTCATTATCCTGTAATCCTATTCTCTTCAGCTCACTAATAACAGCACTCATAATGGCTGCATTTTGAGTAGATGATTCATTTGCAGTAGATGCCTGAACAACAACTCCGACACTTAATGAAGCCGTATCTGGAGTCATCTTCTGTTCACCAGAACCTGAGATGGAAAGAGTGTGTTCACCGTTCTGTCCAGATGTAGCCACTGAATTGGCATATATTACAGCTGCCATCAACGCTACAGCAATTGCGAGTACAACAAGCACAATATACATTTTATTACTAGAAGTTTCATCTGTCATTTTGTCCCTCCACAACTTTAAAGATTATATGTAAGTGTATCTCTTGATTTGATTCTTAAATCTTGTTGTGAATTTTGGAAGATGTGGCAGGAAGAAAAAAGACAGACTAATTGAATTGCAATATAACCAGCTTATTATTTATCACTCAACTCGATTCAGAGTACTTAAATACTTAATGACCACCTGTGGTCATGGCTTAAGCCCTTGTTTTCATTGATTCTTGTCAAATATATCAACTTGTTTTGAAAGATTCATTTACTTCTAAGAATTATATAAAACAAAAATACACATAGTTGTGTATTTTTCAATGTTCAAAGTGATTATATCAATGACCACATGTTTAATGGCAATTGTGAGAAACAATGATTCAGAAAAAACACAATCAATTTGTCTTTTACTTTATTATCGACCACAATTCCTCTTACATAATTTAAGGTAAGAGAAATACATTCTTTTTGCGAGGTATCAATAATGAAATCGTTGAAGATATGTCCAGAATGTAATAATAAATTACAGACCAATAAAAAGAACATTCAGGTCTGCAAAGTATGTGGATATTGGACAAAACCAGGTACGGCAAGAATTGAATCAATACTCCTATGCGAGTGAGGACGAAAAATGATTAAAAATAATAACCATGTCTGCTGCAATTGCAGTACTGCACTGAAAAAACAAAAACTTGGATTAAACGTTTTATATTACTGTCCACAATGTGGTGTCATGACCAGTGCAAATTGTATATGATAAGAGTATTTCATATCCATCATGTCTTAAAGCGGTTACTAAGAACACTACAGTCCCTCATACGCTTTTTTCAATTCAGCAATATCAAACTTCTTCATTTTAAGGAACGCTTCAGTTACTCGTGCTAATTTAACGGCATCTTTGTTCTGCATCATCTCTTTCATAATAGTGGGCACAATCTGCCATGATACTCCATACTTATCTTTCAGCCAGCCACACTGTTCAGCTTCAGGAACATCTGATAGTTTTCCCCAGTAGTAATCGATTTCATCCTGTGTATCGCAGTACACTATGAACGAGATAGCTTCGTTGAAAGTAAAACTATGCTCATAAGCACTGTCCATAGCTGCAAATTCCTGACCTTCAAGCATGAAAGAAGCGTGCTGTATTGTTCCTTCCTTATCGGGCCCCTCGCCTGCTACGTAGCGGAGAATGTCACCAACTTTTGAATTACTAAACACTGATGTGTAAGTATTGATTGCCTCTTCCGCTTTCCCGCACACATCACCGGTGAACATAAGTGTTGGTGTGATTTTCTGTGTAAACTTTCTGTCACCCATGTGCATTACCTGCCATGAAAGACCATATCTGTCCTCCACCCATGTGTATCTCTTGCTAAAAGGATATGCATCCAAAAGCATAAGCTCAGTACCGTCTTTTGATAATTGCTCCCATAACGTATCCACTTCTTCTGTACTGCTACAGGCAATAAGGAATGATATTGCCGGAGTAAATGTAAAGAAAGGTCCAGCTGATATCAGCATGAATTCTTGGCCTGATAATTCAAGAGCAACCATTTCTGCTGTTCCAGAAGGAGTACCATGAATCTGTGTGATGTCAATGATTTTAGAATCCCTGAGAAGAGAAGTGTAAAGCTTTGCAGCCTCAGTAGCTTCTTTATCAAACCATAAATGTGGGACAATCTTTTGCATACTAACCCCCTATACATATTGCAGTTTGTGTAGTATAAAGATATACCTCTACTTATACTCACAAATGTCAATAAATCCCTGCTCCACCAGCTTGCAGACTCTTTGTCTACTGCAACCCTTACACTTTGCAGGAGTCTTATCATCGTTCATATACTGCAACAATGACTCGCTCTTTATCCTCTCGATGTACGCAGGGACCATAGGTGCAGACCGCAAGTAACCATGAACTGGACAGCTTTGACTTATGTTCCTCTCACCATTCTTGAATACTATCCACTCAAAAGTGCATTCCTTCTTGCATTTGGGACAATGGATGCCAATATCACGTTCATACAGATTGTCATGAAACGGGTCTTCATCGAACCCCAATGCCCTTGATGCTGCTGCATCTGCCCTCGCATTCTTTTCTCTTAGAATCCACTCAATCTTTACAGACTTGAACTTGGATAAGAGTGTCTTGGCTTCTGCGTTCAATGGTTTCAGGTTGTCTTTGTTTACCTTCCATGAACCTGCCACCTGATTCACAACGAGTTTACTGTCGCCGTGCACCAATATCTCGGTCCATCCAAGTGCAAGTGCCTGTTTCAGACCTTCTATGAGGGCTGAATATTCGGCTTCGTTGTTGGTACCTATGCCATCAAGCTTTCGGGATATCTCCTTGAGAACGTGGTTGTCGTCGAGGAGGATGATACCTATTACTCTTGTGCCGGGGTTTGGAACTGCACCACCGTCGAATTGGATGATTTTCATGGGAATGGGGGCCTCTTGTTGTTAGTTAGTTGGATTGACATTTAAATAATCTGATGCTATAGCATGTAAACGATTATTTTTTGTTGTTTAAAGCAGCCCCAATAGTAACAGTCATTACAGGAATCACTATGTACCTCAATCCTATCTGTGAGAAATAATCGGTTATAGACATTCCTGACATTTGGACTAATATCAGCAAATCCAATAGTATGTTTATGGTAAACCATGTCAATCCGACAACAATCCCTTCTCTGTAGTATTCTGAATTTATGTTCTTAAAATAGGAAACCAAAAGAAATCCAGCTGTGATGGAACCTACTACAATCATAATCGATTTAAATAAAAACACATCAATTGTCAGTACGCCCTCTTTTGTGTAAAAGAATAATGATGCAACAAAAGGTATTGACCATGAGCCTGTATCAAAACTATAAATACTATTTCTCTGAATGTTATTGTGGGGATATGAATGGAATTCAGAGAACTCTCTGATGATCAATGGAAGTTTATAAAGCCACACTTGCCACCACAACCAATTACCGGAAGAAAGAGAGCTGATGACCGTAAGGTCATCAATGGTATTCTCTTTGTTCTGATAACAGGTTGCAGATGGGGAGATATGCCAGCTATTTATGGTTCCCAGGCAACTGCCTGGAGAAGGCTGAAAAGGTGGTCAGAGGAAGGTATATGGAACGAGATAATGGAATCCCTTCGGGATTCCGCTTACCAGAAAGGTAAGTTCTCATTGGATACAGTGTGTATCGATAGCAGTTTCATCGAAACTAAAAAAGGGGAGATGACTCCTCGTACAACGGTCACAAGAAAAGAAAAGGCATAAAGATCCATGCATGTGTAAGTTGTGAAGGTTTTCCACTTATAATCCAAATATCTTCTGGAAAAGAGCACGATAGACAGCACTTCATTGAAGTTATGGAGGATATTAAGGTTAAGACCGATGGAAGACCAAGGACAAGACCTCTTGAAGTTCTGGCAGACGCTGCGTACGACGATACAGAAATCAGGCAGTACTTAAGGTCCAGAGCTATCAAAAGCAACATACCGATCAATACAAGGAACAGTAAAAGAAAGAAAAGAGGAAGACCTACTCGATTTGATGAAGAAACATATCATTACAGAGGAACTATAGAACGATTCTTTGCATGGTTGAAGATGGGATTTAGAAAATTAGCAAGTAGATATGAACGTCTTAATGTGGTTTTCAAAGGATTGTTAGATATTGCATGTTTCCTGTTGTGTTGGAAAAAGGTGTGAGTGAAGTTTTGAAATAGGCTCCATGATAAAAAGCCATAGGCAATGTTCTTGAGGTATTTATTTTTCATATTCTAAATTCCAAAAAGGATTCTATTTAAAGACTTTTCTCCATAGATTCAACAACGAATCACACCAGTTATATTGTATCTACTATGACCTATCCAATTTACCAATATCTATCTGATGAATTACAACCATAACCTTAAATTGTTTCTGACAGAACTTTGTATGGGGTGGTTAAATGCCAACAATAGTTCATATTGACATTCCGGCAGATAATCTGGAAAGAGCGACCAACTTTTATTCTAATATGCGCCGCACCAATTCAATGTCTGCATTGAAGTGAGAATAAAAGGTTGAGCGAAATAATTAAATTCTTATATATTATTTAGAGACACAATTGCCTCTGTGGCTTAGCGGTATAGCGGCTGATTCGTAATCAGCAGGTCGAGGGTTCAAATCCCTCCGGGGGCTTCTTGTTTTCAGTTCAAATCCCTAAATGCAAATTTTACTTTCACTCTGCTCGAGTGTAAGGTATATTTGAATGTAGGGGTATTGAAACTATGTCTATTTACAACCACGAGAGAGTGTTGGAGAGAACTGAAGAGAGAATTGAGAATGCTGCTTATTCTGAAGAGAATAAGATACTTATTATCAGGTTTGAGAATTTCCTGTTCGCACAGGGTCTGTCTACTCCTTGCGTTTTACAGTATTTGCAGCAATTGCATCTCGTCTTCTAGGATCTGGGAATCAATTTTAAGGATGCTACAAAGGATGATATAATTGTCAAAATCTATATGGTCAAAAAATGAAACTGTCAAACTTAGGCTTAAGAGCAAAATAAGTTAAATCATCCATTATTATTAATTTACTTAGCCATTGTTTGTATTTTAGTATGATGTTGTACTGAAGATAGTGAGTTAATCGAAATTCTCTATCAGATTATATGCAGATGCAGCAGCAGAGCAAGGAGTAGAAGTATCATTCCTGTGAAAAGCCTGATTTCTACACGCTTGTTTTCCTTGAGTTTTGTGATGGTCTCCGGTTTCATGCCGTAGCCAAGTAATATTCCCATAATGATTATTGGAAAGATCACACCTAAATTATAGATCGCAAGGTAGAAAGCTCCAAGAGCAAGATCCGTTCTGCCTACCAGCAGATCCAGAATCGAAAAATAAATAGCCCCCACACAGGGTGCTTTTACAAGGGAAAAGATTCCTCCTGAGACAAAGGATAAGAGCAGGATATTGCTCTTAGATGTTTTTTCAAGCAGCTCTATCATGGCTTTGGGAGTATGAAAAGTTGATTTAGAGTATTTCCACAGGTGATAAGCATCATAAATATGCCAAAAGCCCAGTATGAAGATGATAACAATCATTGATGTTGTTATCGTAGTTTTAAGGGAAGGCAGCACGTATACTGTCCCCATAATGCTCAGGCCCACTATCATGTATGTTATGAAAATACCGGTGCAAAAGCCCAGTATCATTTTTAGTATATCTTTTCTTTTTCCACTGGATGAAAGTATAAGCGTGGCCAGAAAAGCCATAACTGCAAGGATACAAGGGTTGAATCCTGAAAGCAGACCTGCAATGAATACTAAAAAAGGAGAAAGTTTTGTGGCATTTTTGACTTCATTCTTAGATATGTCTGATGTATTATTTATTTCCCCAGATCCGTTAATAATGGCTTTGATAAGCAGGTCTTCCAAAAGTGCAGTATTTCCCTGGTAATCGTTATATGTAATCACTATTTCCTTGTTCACTACCACGGCAGGAACCACGGATATGCCATAACTGCGGGCTAGGTCATAGGAAGAAATAATTTCGTAGGACGTTAGATTGCATTCATAAGTATTTGTAACATTTTCTATTACAGGTGATGCCTGCTGACATTTCAGGCATCCCTCCTCATAAAAATAGTCTACTGCAATAGCAGATGTCGTATTTTGAGCGCAGACAACAACACTTCCAGCTAATATTAATAAAAACAGGCTAAAAACGATCAGGAATACCCGTTTAATGACATGTCGTGGATGCGCAGGTGGATGCGTCATATGAGTTCTCTGAAACTTTTTTTGTTGATGTATTAAAAACTTCCCCGGAATTTGTGGAAATATAACCTTCGATTACATAAATAGGCTTTATACCTGCACATGCACAGGTTCTTTCCATTATTTCGACTTTCCATACATCTTCTTTTGGTGTTGTAGGTCTACCGTACATATTAGGTATACTTCCGTTGGCAATGGTAGTCCTGTTTACCCGCCAGTCCTGTACATGAAAATAAGTCCTATAGTAGGTGGATACATTGCTATCGTTCAGCAGGATCCTTTGGGCTTGTGAAGAATTAATATTATATTTATTTTCCTGCATTAAGTGCTGGATATCTATGGTAGCTATAATGCTGCCTCCAACAAGCAGAATAATAAATGCTGTCACAGCAATGACGGCAGACAGTTGCGAGCTTTTCATGATTGTATCCTGGTTCTATTCTTTAAGAACTTTTTGTTTAATTATGGAGATTGTCTAATTAGAACTTGATCTTAAAAACCTATTCGTTTTTTCATTAACTCCATACCTTTTTTTTTAGGGGGCGGTAGCTATAAATACCATAAATTTGGCCCCCCTTATGACTAAAAAATCTAGAGAGTATAAAGGAGTCCTCTTCGAGGAGTCCATAGAAAATTATCTGAACAGAGAAAGCGCCTCAATTTGCCAATTCCTGCACTTTCTCTGCATAGAAGATATTTCAAAGTACGTCGAGCGTACTTTGTATACCAACAAAAGTTGGCATTTTAAGTATAACGTTTCATCGATGATAAAACTCTTCATTGTAATGTGTTTCAGGAAATTATCTTATGAAAAGACTGTTTCTTCTTTGACAGAAGAAGAGGCTATTCTACTCTCTTTTTATGATGAGAACGGATTCATAAAACTTCCTTCGGGAAAGACATTACACCACTTTGTGAAATATAGATTGGGTGAAGATGGGCTTAAAGAAATAATGATGTTAGTAGGTGAGAAGATCCTCAGCCTTACCCAAATAAAAGAAGCTAAGATCGATTCAACCCCGCTTGAAGCTTCAAGATACGATAAACATGCTGATTACAATCCACATTATCAATGTAAAATGGATAAAGCACATATTACAATGGTTGGAACATACCCAATATTTATGACCCATACTAATGGTAATGCATCAGATTCCCCTGAACTTATCAAACACATTGAAGCATTGAAAGAAATGAATGTTGATATTGATTTTTATTCTGCTGACGGGGGTTATGACTCTTTCCTGAATCATGCAGATATCTGGTACCATTTGAATGCAAGGCCAATTATTTCGTATTCTTCAAATGCTGTGATAAACAAAGAAGGTGAAATCGAAAGAATTGATCACTGGGTTAATAAGATGTGGAAAAAGGGTGGAGATATACATGCAAAGATTGAAGACAAGCTAAAATTCCTCTATAAAAACGGTAGATATGAACAGATAGGGATGTATCTTCGAAATAAAAATATCCGGGATAACTTGTTCATGATTTTTTTCAAGAAAAGAGGAGAATGTGAACCAGAACACAGGCATATCAAACACACAGTTAAATTCGATATCAGAGAAGTAAGAGTGGAGAGTAGAGAACTCTACTCTCTACTGAGCTTTGTGGCATATCAGTTTTTGAGGCTTACAGAACTACAAAATTGTATGCAAGGAAAAAATTCAGTTGGGAGATTCTTTTGAGAAAATATAGTCTAATTAGAATAGGGAGTATTGGAAGCTAATTAGATGGTCTCATTATGGATCCATTCACATTTCCACTAGTTATTTAAGTGATGTTAGCACAATACGTGTCCGTAACAGGAGAACTAAAAATGAGCACCGATATTAGTACAGGAAAACACCAGAAGAAACTGAGGGTAGAATTCTATAAGCCGGAAGATTGCAGACAGGTGTATTCTATAGGTGCCGTGGGGGGCCACAGCCCGTATGATTTTAGAATAGGTTTCTATAATGATAATCCTAGGCCAGGAACAGATGAGGATGGATTACAGGTTATCCAGCGCAGGCTTGAGACCGAGGTTATCCTATCTCCTCTTGCAGCTCTTGAGTTGTCCAGGTGGCTAACCCAACATCTGAAAGAATACGAAGCCATGTTCGGTCCCATACCGCGGCCTAACAGGGCTGAAACGAAGTCTGAATCTCCTGTTGACAATAGCAGAGAGAATAGTGAAATACAGGGTTACATCTGAGTTCTTTAAATAGAGGTAATCAGGCTCTGTAGAATATCTGTTAAAATCGATATCTACCGCCAGAAAGAGTTGTTTTCTAACGATACCTAGAGAAACATTTGAGAAAAATCTCAATTTTGTTTCTTGCTTGAATATCGAGGATTTCTACAGAGCCGGTAATCGCTATAATTAAATAGGATACAATACACTTTTAACATCCTATGTCCTGCCTTTATGATCGGCAGGTTTATCTTATCAATTAAGAAGTGAGGATTCCATTTGTTCCCGAATAAGAGAGTTCATAAACTGGTTGGATCGAGAGTCCAGGTTGAAATGAAAGGAGATCTACACCTTCTAGAGGGTTTGCTCAAAAGTGCGGATGATTATCTTAACCTTCATTTGGTCGATACTGTAGAGATATCTAATGGCCAAAAGCTCAGGTCCCTAGGTTCTGTCGTTCTTCGCGGCAATAACATCATTCTTATTACACCTGCAGAAGAATAATTATAAGCAGGATTCTAATAGAAAGTGTGGGTCGCCATGGAAATCGAAGAAATAGCAATAGGAGTAATCGCTAAGCATGAGGACGGTGTGTTCCAGAACCAGTTATGGAAAGAACTGAATATAGACAGCCGTAAATGTTCAAGAGTTATAGCAAAGCTTCTAAAAGACGGTCTGATTACCCGTGAGTCTGCGGTGGACAACGGAGCAAGGACATTCTTGCTCAAAGCTGCCCACAAGGAGGAACCCTGTTTTGAGCTGTTGCTCTCAGGTGAGATGTTCTCACCTTGTGCAGGCTGTAGGGATGCATGTCAGCCGGAGTCTTGTGAAAGACTAACTGCATGGGTCTTGAACCTACCTAAAGACGACGTTGATGGCCAAGAGGCCAGTACAACTGAATAATACTGGCCGAAAGGTTTAATTAGGTTATGTGCCTTTTTGGAGTCGCTCAACCAGCAACATTCATTGTGCTCCGGTAGTGTAGTTCGGCCAATCATTCCGGCCTTTCGAGCCGAAGACTCGGGTTCGAATCCCGACCGGAGCATTACTCACCCTCTCCTGATATCGATTTTTTTAAGTATCTTACAGCATTTTTACCTCCTTTTTTCAGGCTACAGATGTTGTTTTTCACAATTTACAAATATAAAAGACAGTATTATATATGTTTAATTAGCGCATATCGGTTTATATTATCGTTATTGATCTATCTTTTAACTAGTCTCTTAATTTTAGCTTATACAGTATTCAAATACATCGAAAAGTATATTAATACTGTTCTTTATTATACTTCCTCGGTGGAACAGATGGAAAAAACGGAATTAATAGAAGCTTTTATCTTCGATTGTCAAACAAGAGGTCGAACTAAGCACACTCTTGAGAGTTATAGAGGAATTGTAAAAGAGTTCCTTAATCTCTTTCCGGACCCGGGACTTGTAAGTAAGCACGATCTGAGGGATTTCTTGAGCCACTTGCAGAAGAGGGAATTGAAAATAGCCACTCTCAAGACGTGTTTTTCAACACTTAGCACCTTCTATGATTTCCTGATATACGAAGAAATGGCAGAGACAAATCCCATTCTCCCATTCCGGAGAAGATATCTTGATAAACCAATCAAAAATGATCGTAGGCAGCTCTTAAGTGTCAAATCTATGAAACAGCTCATAGGCTCCATTGAACCTATCCGTGAACAAGCCATGCTTCTGACTCTAGCAAAACATGGTGTAAGGCGTGATGAGTACCTATGTCTCAAGGATGAAAACATAGACTTGCGGCGAAATGAAATAATCTACCCCCAAAAAGCTAAGCGTAATAACCGCGTCCTTCCGATAGATGATGAATTGCATGACGTCTTGATGGAATATAAGAGATGGAGGGCAAAACATGAAACTAGTCCATGGTTCTGGGTTACTACATTCGGAGGAGGCAAGATCCACAAGGACTATACAAATGAAGTTCTAGCATATTATGCTGAACCTCTTGGCCTCCATGAACCAAATGGTCCTCTTGAGAAACGCCTCACATGCCACTGCTTCAGGAAATGGTTTACGCATCACCTGTTTGCGAAAGGAATGGATGAAACAAGTATCATGATATTAAGAGGTGATAGTCTGAAAGGAAAAGCATGGACAGGCTCCTATTTAGAGCCTAACGAGTTGACAGAACAAATCAAAAAAGAATACTTCAAGTGCATTCCAAAATTATTGTAAAATCAGATTATTGTCTAGAATGCCCCAGGTTGAGAGATCCGGGGCACAGCCACACAATCTATCTCTCTTTTTTCTATTACTTCTATCCAAGCAGCCCAAAGCCAAAGCACAGTATTGCTGCAGTAGTTAAGGGTAGCAAAAATGGGTATGTTTGATGACCACCCCATTTACGAGCTGGAATAAACAGAGGAAATAGCAAAAACGATACAAGCATGATCACAAGGGCATTGACCGACAAAGACAGCACCATGAAACATTTAGCATCAGCCGCCCCTATTGTTCCTGTCATGTAGAGTATCAAAGAGATTATCACTGCTGCAAAGGTCGTGTCCAGGGTCCAGAAGGGTAGGGTGACAGAAGCCATTGCCACCCATACCATGTTAGGAACTCGTCTCTCTCTAATATCCAGATAGGCAGCATACAGCAAGATCAGACTAATTATGGAATACAGACATGTAGTCAGGTTCATTGCTGCTACTTTTCCTCAGTACATAGCGGTGTTGAAATCAGGTTCACTCTGTGTCGTCCGTCTTCTAACCACTGTTCTTTTCTTTGCAGTCTTCTTTGCAGGTTTCTTCGGTGAAGCCTTATTAGTGGTTGTTTTCCGGGTACGTGTGCTGCTTTTCCGGGTAGAGTTTGCAACATTGTTTACCCATCCCATGTCGTCACCCATACCGGGACCGGCTGAACTTCCAAAGCCGCCTGAGCTTCCGAAGTTTGAACCCATGTTTGAGCCAACTTCAGACAGGGCACCTGTCACTTTGCCCCACTTTTCAGATGTTCTCTTTTTCTTCACATCTGACTTTGCAAGTACCCTTGCATCCTCATCTGAGAGACCTTTCTTTTTGTAGCTTGCAGCACCACTTGATACTTCTTTATCAAATTCGAGGTCTGAAAGCTTCTTACGTGCTGCAGATTCTTCTTTTCTACCTGCAATTGTCTTATCAACATTAGATCTGAAATTCTTACTCACATTACTGAATATACTCATTTTTTGTCACCTGTACTTTAATTTCAGGGTTTCGAGATTCACTTTTTTGAATATTTTGTTGTAGTTCTCATCATAAACGATGAACGCAGTTTCAGGGAATAGTGTGTCTGTTTCCATACTCTTCTTACCGTTGTACTTTTTTGCCTTCATTTCACCCCCTCCTGAATAATAGTCCTGCGAATACACCGAGGACAGAGAAAGCTGCCAGCAGATACATCATCCAGAGGAACGCTGAAGGTACTGTTATAGTGCCAGCCGTTGCAGGTGCTGCCACCAACATCGTCAAAATCAGTACAGTAATCGATGTTGTCTCAAGCTGCTTGGTCTTAATGTACACACCACCGGCTAAGAGAATAATCAGGACAGGATAGAACCAAACACCAAGCCCTAGCTCATCATCAGCCCAATAACTATTGATGGGCATGAATGCTGCATCTAACATACTCGATGTGTTATCGCTATCGGCTGCGAATATCTTGTCAAAGCCCTTGTACTCACTGATTGACTTGTACTCGATTGACAGATTCTGACTCAGTGATGTGAATGACTGTGTAGCTGCAGCTGTGTCCAGCCCATTAACTACCGTCCAGGCGTGTACAGTTGTATCATCCATCACCACTTTAATTGTGTCAGAACCATATACACCGGACTCATAAGTATAGGATGAAGTTAAGCCGCTATTACTTTCGACTTCCACATCATCAACATACCACACGAAATCATGACTCTCTTCATCGGCAGTGGTCATTGTGAAGATCTGTGAATCGTCTGACAGAGCAATCATAGTTATTCTGCTTGCAGTAGGACTATACGTGGTAGCACCAACATCATAGGCTGCTTCAACATGGAAATCATAAGTACCAGCTGCCATAGAGTCGGTATCAATGTGCAGATATCCTGTCTCATAGGTGATTTCTGTACTGTCACCCGTGACTGTGGCAGAAGTGAACACCCTACCATTTACAGGTATTGTGATTGTACCATCTGAAGTAGCATCGGTTGTCACAAGCCCCAGGTCAACTTCATAGACACCGTCAGTATTGATTTCGTTTGAAGCAGTGATGTCGTATAGGAATCTTTCTACTATGGTTACTCCATTTGAGTTACCGTCAGTGTTTCTGAAGCTAACCCCATCAAGGAGAGTATTGATGCTGATGAGTTGCGTACCGCCTTCGTATGGAACCCAAACAGTGTCACATGATGGCTTCATGAACATACCGACTTCACCATTGATGATTGAGGAAACGGAAACATCATCAGACCAGAAGCCAACCTTGTTAATTTCGCCATCGAAACACTCTGAGAGCCGGAAACCTGAGAAGTTCCGTATGCTCTTCCTATGTAGACATGATTAGCAGTGTCCAATGCAAAGGATACAGTTGTAGTTCCCTTGCTTGTGGTGTCCTGATAGAACGTGATAGTATTACCATTTCTCACAGCAGTAAGATAAGTGTCTATGTCGGCTGTAAGAGCAGTTCCATATATTGCCTCACCTGTTCCTGAAGTATAGACATATCCCCCGTTGTAGCCACCAATAACAAGTTTTCCGTCGTATGTACCGAGAGCATATCCTCTTGTGGAAGAACCCAGAGCGTAGGCACTCCATGTAGTACCACCGCCATAACGGTACAAGTTAGCAAGGGTGTATCCTTCACCATATAGTTGATTGTTGTATACACAAAGCTGCCTAAGCTCAGTGTTAGTCCCCATACGGCCACAACTTGACCAGGTAGTAGTACCTACTCCATCCCACTTGAAAACGTAGCCGCCATAGGTTGAACCTGAACAAGCAGCGTAGATCGTGTCATCGAAAACTACCATACTGTTGACATGATATATTGCACCTATGTCGCCTATGGAAGTCCAAGTTGAGCCACCATCCCACCTGTAGACAATACCGTCACCACTACCAGAAGCGTACATCTTGTCTTTGTAAACAACGAATGCTCTCAGGTTGCTTGTTGTACCGGGTTTTCCTGAACTTGTGATGCTATTTCCATCCCAATAGTAGGTGTATCCCTGGTCAGAACCCATGAAGAGTTTTCCGTCAAATGCACACATCATTCCAATATAGTTTGCACTATCTCCAAGGGTGGATCCACACTGAGTCCACGCAGTACCACCATCATAGCGATAGAGGTTTGCAGCAGAACATCCAGCATACAGGTTGCCATTGTAGATTTCAAGGGAATAGACATGAGATGATGCACCCACTTGACCACAGGAAGTCCAAGATGTACCACCTGCATATTTGTAGACATAACCTGAGTAGAGGCCTACATAGAGTTCACCGTTGTATGTTTGTGTGCACAATACGTAGTAAGATGTTCCACGAGGAAGTCCTATGGATGAGACTGAAGGAGTTACATCATCGATAGCTTCGAAGTAGGGTACTTTGTCTTTTCCGACTTTGAGTGCATAGGATTCACCGTCTATGACTGCCATCTTCTCTTCAAAGTTATCAGCATCGACAATAGCAGAGATGGTGAAATCACTGCTGAAGTTGAAGTCCGATGAGATTGGAAGAGAGGTATAATCATCTATTCCGTCATATGTTCCTGCTGTAGTACCGGTGTGAGTACCATCATAACTGCCTGTGCTATCGAGGGCGTTTCCGTTGAGTTCATAGTAGGCTTCAAGATTCAAGTAAGGTACACCCGAAGCATATTCAGGATAATCGCCCGTGATAGTAATTTCAATCCAATCAGGTGAAGCTTCGGTCAGGCTGATAGTTTCATTATATCCGACGGATGCGTCTGTGACGATTACAGAGCCGTTGAATGCATCTGACAGGGTGTCTGCTGATGCACATTGAATCAGCATCAGCATAAGAAAGATAGATAGTGTGTTTTTCATATTATCCACTCCGGGTCATTCCATCCACTATTTCAAAGAAGATAATAATCAGTACGGGTGTCACCATTATCCCCACAAATGCTGCAGGTACACCTGCAGCAAGTAGTATTATCGGAAGTCCTGCACTAATCACCACTATAAAATCAAATATGAGTGCAAATCCATTGATTATCAGCGAGCCTACCACTATCATATAATCGAAAGTGTTAGATGCAGACGTGAATTTACTTTGCAAGGTGTTAATCCTGGTTTCAATGTCTTCATATACGTTTAGTCCGGCAACTTCCATTTTTAGAGGGAATACTCCAGTGGCTGCCACAAACGAAAGTGCAAAGTTGAACATGATGATGAATATCAGATAGTCTTTCATTAGTTGGTTCACTTTTACCACGTCCTATCCTGCTTACGCTTGAATTTGATTGCTGCTGCCATTGCTATCAGAATGATACCGAAGAGTGCGGTCAGACTCAATGGGAACCAGTCGAAAAGATAGGCAGCCCCAAAGATCCCGGCTGCACCCAGACACCCAACATCAGCCCTGAAGCTGCTGAATCCGAGTATAAAGAGGACTGCAACTATGGATACGATAGCTTGTTTGAACCAATTGGGATAACTTGTCGGGAAGGGGTTAAGGTTCTCTTCGTTTAGGGTTATCGGGTATGTGACCTCATAAGAATCACCATCAGTTGTAGTGATTTCAACCGTGAGCAGATAGACGTGCTTTGAAGAATCTGAAGAGTAGACGAACGATTCACTATCAGATGTGACATTGTAAGTCTGTATGACCTCCTCATCTTCTGTAATGGTGAATGTGGCAAGTTCTACTTCTTTGTCTGAGGTGTAGTAGTAGGTTATTGAATCAGCTTCATCATCGACTGTAAGGGTCGTAGTGAGCCAGTTAGTGACCATGTCAACGCCCCCACTGCTAGTGATTGTTATGTCCATCGTGCCGTCAGGGTCAGGATATAGCCACCCATAAGCATATTCTGAGCCATCGGGTGAATGAATTACAAGCCTATAGACATCGGACTGAATAAGATTGGTACCACAGGATCCGTCAAAGCCAAAGTAGCTTGAGAAGACCGTGTCTACTGAACCATTCATTGGCTTCTGAATATCAATCCAGTAATCTGTTACGGGGTAACTGATTGATTGTGTATTCAGCTTGAATGTATTGTAGATAACAGATGCATTTTCATCTATTAGGTAGATGTTTTGAGTATCATACAGGCTAGTTATGATTGTTTTCCGGTCATAATAACCATCGGCTGAAGCTGTAACTAGGATGTTCTGAACTGGAAGGCCTGTCAGTTCTATTGTACCGTCAGATGAAGTTTTTGTAGTCGATGTGTTGTCAGTGTAGAAGTTCAGGGTGATGGTAGCATCATCAATTGTGTTCTCAAAGTCCTGCTCATCTCTTATGTAGAGGGTTGAGAGAACATAGAAGCCTTCAGTGCCTGTTGATGTCACACCTGACCATGTGTCTTGTACGTTGGCAGCCCAAGTGTGATAGCCCCCTGTGAACGTGCCTATATTTTGCTGGATTTCACCATTGGTGGTCCGGCCTGCTGAACCGACATATTCCCCGTCTACGTAAAAGAAGGCAGCAAAGTAGTCCTCATAGTTGATATCGGCATCAGTGATGTTTACAGCCAGGGTAATGTCAGGATCTGTATCGTAGGTGTAATCATCTACGGGAAACATGGATACTATATTTGGTTTTGTGTTTGTCCATGTCATCGACAAGTCATTGACATAGTACCCACCGACACCGTATCCTGTGATGACACTGTACAGATTGCCGTCACCTGCGCCTGAAAGTTTGTAGTAGTCTTTCTTAACGGGGATATTTCCGTTAACGCAAGCCGTCATGTATGTCCCCATGATGCCCGATGCACTTCTTTCGGAAGCAGGAAGAGCACCCGCCATGAACCTGAACTCATCCATCTTTCCATCAAAGGAAGCGATGTTGTTTCCACCGTAGTAGATACCACCAAGCTGTATGTAATCCAGATTCAGTTGACTGCTTGCATTGTATGTCAGGTCGATTTTAGTGACGTACTGGCCATCCATGTAGACATATACGTAGGTAGCGTCTGCATACATAACGACATAGTGCCATGCGTTAGGGGTTATGGTTACTGAAGTGTTGTATGAAGCTACTGAGTTTTCGTTTTGGTCTCTGACAAGGAGTTGCCAATAGTCAGCAGTCGCATCAACATACTGAAGCTCGATAACTGCATTGCTGCCACTGTCACTGATACCTATGGGAGAACCTGCTGTGCCATCTGGTTTTATCATTGCAGCGATAGCCCAATATCCAGCATCATAGTCGTATGCGAAATCGGTTCTAGTGTATCCGTTAGCGGTTCCGTCAAAGTCTATGTAGTCCTGCTGAACATGACCGAGAATTGCCATCATGTTTGCTCCCGAGCCTTTGGTAGAGTCTTGGTGGGAGCCGGAACTATCGACTATCACTTGGTCAGGAATTACACTGCTACTACTGGAACTAAAGGAGTAACGGATGTTGTAGTAGGCGTGACCACCTGTTACGTGTCTACCATCAGTGGAGTTCATCCAGAGAGTGTTTGAATAAAGCCATCCATAATCTAATTCATTGTATCCATCATCATTGGTGTAGGTGAAGTCGCCTGAAGTCAGGTTGACTGCTGTGAAGGCAGGTGATATGTATTCGCCTGCACCTGAACCTGTCATCCTGTCACCTGATATGGTATAGCCACTATACCAAGCACCGTTACTGAGTTCACTGGTCGTTGTTAGTGTTTTGGTGTAGCTGTTGGTTGCTGCTTCCACAATCGGAAGAGAACAAAGACCGATGAGTAGCAGCACCATTAGGATTGAGCCTGCTGTCATTTTCATGGTATCAGTTCCATTGAGTGTTATCTTCTTCCTTAGTGCTCATAATGAAGAACCAGATAAGGATCACAGCCGTGAACAGATACGGGAAAATGGTAAGAACTGTATCAATGAGTCCTGCAATTTCGGCTGCATGGCCGCCCATGGCTCTCATGTACTCTGTGCCGTAGTCGAAAAAGGGCTGTAGTACTAAGTACGCAAGACCCATACCGAATATTGAACCAAGAGCTATCAAAGCATTCTGGATCGCTCCCATTAGAACCCTCTCCATTTGCTGATATCACCATATTGGTTGTACAGACGGTCATAGTTGGACTTGAAGCGACCATCTTTACTCTTGCGTGATTTTCGTCTAGGCATGTCGATTGCAGGAATGAGGAACGAATCAGATTCTTTAGGGGTGTAGCCATTTCTCTTAGGGCTGTATCCAGAAGTCTTGGGAATGTACTGATCGGTCTTTGGTAGGTAATTATCAGTTTTCGGAATGTAGTTATTGCTCTTTGGACTGTATCCAGAAGTCTTGGGAATGTACTGATCAGTCTTTGGTAGGTAATTATCAGTTTTCGGAATGTATTTGTTAGACTTAGGTATGTATCCGGATGGACCAGGTTTGTAATTTTCCTGGGAACCAGCATAGTTGAATCCCATGACACCCGACTTACGCTTACTGTAGATGTTTCCTATAGAAGCATCCCTAATAGTGCGCTCAGTAATGAGTCCTCTCCTCACAGGTTTGTACTCTTTGGTGAATTGAGCATCATTTAGTTCACTGACCTTCATTTTGTTACTGTTACCAGGCATATCAACAAGTTTTCTTCCTGAACCTTCTGTGACGATCTTGCTACCTTCGGGTTTTAATTCCATCACATCTATTGTTACACGTCTGCCTTTGTAATTAGTATAATATTTTGACAAACCCTTGTTTTTTACAAGTTTTGTACCGGGAATTACTACAGCTTCAGGCTCAACACTTGCACCCCTTGCAAGGCCTCTTTCCATCTTTGCAGTTACATATGTTTCAGATGGGACTGCCGTTTCACCTCTGTAATTAGTAGGTTGTGATTCCCACCCAATCTCTTCAAACTGCTTATCCCATGCCTGTTTCTGCTTTTTGTCAAATTTGGACATATCAGAAGGTTTCCCGTAACCATATTTCTCTTCAAAGTTGTACTTGCGAGATGGGTCAATATTACGTACATCATTACCCTGAAGATCCCTACCAAATGTACGGGTTGCACCGCCCTTCATGCTCTCTGGGACTTCAAAGACACGAGCTTCCCCGACATCATATCTGACAGCTTCTGGGAGCCTTTTTACCTTATTAATTTGCACGAAGTTCAGGGTAGGCCTCATACCTGCATTTGAATCACTGGCTTTACCAAATAATTCAAATTTCGATTCGGCTCTTGTGAAGTAGATGTTTGCATTTTCAGGAGATACGAAGAGACCAAAATCATCACCTGGTCTAGCGGATTGTGCTCTGACATCTAATTTCTCTTTCAAAGGATTAGATGAAGCATTGAAAGCCCACAAATTCTCAGAACCTGCAGCATCACCCTTTGGGAGAGCACTACCCGGATATTTAGCTTCAGTATTTTTGAACATCTCCATAACTTGGGGTGTTGTTGTTCCTTCAGGAACTCTGTAGATACCGTCCCCTTTTAGTGTATCAGGTGTGACAAGGTTCTCTATTGGAATCTCAGTCTTGCCGACTGTGCGAGCTCTGTCATAAAGTTTGATACCGGCAGTCTTACCAAGTGCTTCTGCTACACCTGTGCCTACTACCATACCTGCAAGACGAGCAGGATCTTCTTTAGCTTGATACACGATTGAACCAACGACCGCACCAACACCTGAAGCTGTGTCGATTGCTCTGCCTGTAGGATCTTTCACAGCTGACTCTGCATAGAACGGAATTGATGGCACGATTGCAACAGCCATTGCAGTAGTGTCAACAACTGCACCTTTCACGAACGAAGCTCCTACCTCTTCTGAGTGTCTTTCAGGAGTAAGTGCTTTGACGAATGTTATGCCTTGGTAGAGTGCAGGGTTGCTGTACTTCGTATGCTCAAGACTATTATACACATTATCTATGCTTTTTTTGTTGTCAGCTATGAGGTCAACACCTGCATCATAGGCTTTCATTCCAGTATTGATGACATTGAGTTGTGGGTTGTAAGGTGCACCCTCTTCAATGAGGTTCTTAGCTGCACCTGCACCTGCATCTACTATTGTATCACCTGCAACTCGTACACCTTCTGCTGCTGCGAATGCCGACTCTTTCCAGTAACCGGTAACACCATATTCTTTTGTGTCAACCGCCGATGTCATACTGCCTACAGCACCGTTAGTTGCACCTGCTATAGCACCATTAATAGCAGCAGAACCCAATACAACTGTACTTGCTGCTGCACCTTTCCAAACATTGGAGTTTAATGCAGGGTTCACAACACCCACGGATTTTACTGCAATGTCAGTTGGTGTGCTATCGATTCCAATGGCGTTGAGAATCTTTTGGTCAGTTTTTCCAAGCCAACTATTATTGAATTTATCTTCGACTGAATCCTTCCACCCCGTTACTTTTGAGACAATTGAACTGGCACCATCTACATATTTTCCGGCAGGGTCAGTTATAATCGCATCTTGTTGTTTCATGTACTCTGGTTTTACAGGTGATGGTGTGTATGGTACCTCATACCCTTCAGTACTTGGCACCTTTTCAGGTACGTAAGGTGTGCCATTATCCACATATTCAATAACTGCTTCATCACCTGATTTCTGTACTTTGGTGACGGTTTCTGCACTCTGACGGACCCCTGAACCTGCTTTGATGGGTACGTAAGATGTGTTCTCAACCTTGGTAGCTACAACATCCCCGGCATCGTTGACGTAGTTAGTTGTTTTTGCTGCACTTGTGTCGGTTGCAGGTCTTACTTCAGTTTGTGTCTGTTGCACAGCCTGTTCAAGACTTATGGTTTCCTTCGACTCTGCGAGATTGAGGCTTGTAGAGCCTGTATCGGGGTTGATAACGCCCTTCTGAACGTCAGATGTTTGCTGCTTTGCTTCCTCGAGGGTTACTGTGTCCTTGTTCCATGTGTCGGACTTAGTAGCAGATGGTGTATTTGCTACCGTGGTTTGCTCGACCTTCTTACCATCGATGATGGTGTAATTCTTTTTACTGGATCCTGATTTAGTCCAGTTTCCCGAATTGTCTTTTTTCCACGATGCCATTCTATCACTTTCCGTGAATGATTAATTGCATGAGTGCAGCCGTTTTGACTATCATCGGATGATCCTTGTAGATAGCTGCGCCTGCGACTAGTGCGATGAACATACCAGTCCACATACCGAGAACAAAGGACACAAGGGTACTCATTTTATCGAGACTCCTGTTCCAGATACTGCACTCTGTACAGCTACGCTTGCTACATCTGCTGATTTTGTGATCATGATGTACGCCAAAGCTGCACACAAAATAGCGATACCTGCACCAGCAAGTATGAACAAAATCATATTCTGACGTGTCTTATCGTCCTGGCGTTGGATCTCTACTTCACGAGCCACTGTTGCTTTCATTGTGACTGGATTTGCACCCGTCTCAAGGTAGTCAATGACTGAGATGGGACGTATGACTTCGCCTTCATGTGCTATAGGCGAACCCTGCTTGATCTCTGCGTAGAGCTGGGTAGGGATGACATATTTTTCTTCCATCCCATAGATTGTGGTTCTGTCATCTTCTACCACAGCTATTACTTCTGTGACTTCTTCACTCATTGACTGCCACCTCAAAATTTGCCTTGAAGTCTTCCATTGACATTGGTTTGCTTTCAATGATCTCTTTGTACGCGTTCTTGTTCTTGATTCCGGCTTTCTTGAGCTTGCGGAAGATGGGTGCAATGTTGGGTCTGATGGCTTTAGCTATTGGCCTGTAGACAAGAATCGAGGGGACTCCACAGAATGTGACCACGTCTTCGCGCTCGAAGTTATAGACTCCACTGTCAGTCCTCATTCCGTAGCCTTCCACTCTTGCTGGCTCCGGTCTGATTGATCCATCTATGCCACAGAAAAACACAAAGCGTTGTGCAAAAATACCCCGTAATATGAATGGGAAACGCCACACCAAAAGTATGTTAACTGCCACGCTTGCGATTGTGGCGATGAGTAGGATGACTGCTATAATTGCAAGTATAATTGAAAGATTAATCATCGTTCATTTTCTCCTAAGAAGTTTATTGAAGATGCCCTGATTTTGAGGAGCACCCCGTTCAGTGTAGTTGATGGATTTGTTAACCTCTGTTAGTCTGCGTACTGCGAAACCGTCACGTCCAAGTGATATCTCAGGGATGTAGATCATACGCAGCCGGACTAATTCTTCATAGGAGAAGTCTTCTTTGAGGTACCATAGGATTTCAAGAGATTTCTTCAGAAGGACTTCGTCTGCTTGGTTCAGGTTTGACAGTGGGTTGATTTTATTGAGAATAGGAAAATTCTTCTCCTGCATGTCATTCGGTATGTCTGAGTTAGTACCGATAAGACCTGCAAGTGTTCCCACGTATGCAGCTAATGCTGCATCGTCACCACTTTCATATTCATCTGGCATTGTTTTTCTCCTCTATATACAGCCGCCATACCTGCAGGGCTTCAAGTAGTGCCAGGAAACCGAAGATGTAGGCACCAACTGTTGAACTGATGTATGTTGTGTGTTCGACCACTTCTGTTCCAACTACGTGTTCTGTCACTTTTTCTAGTGATAGAGAGCCGATAGATAAACCGATGAGTAGCGGTATGCATAAAATAGAAAATAGCTGCCTATGTTCAAGATTTTGCGATAGCAGAGCGTAGAAAAAGCAGAGTAAAGTCAGTAAAAGTAGAACGTAGAAATATTCGATGTACATGATTGCACCTCGAAATATGTAAGAGGAGAAAGCAGGCTTACTGCTTTCTTCCACCAAACATGTACAGTACGAATGCACCGAGACCTACTAGCGGCAGGAGAACTACGATACCAATAATCATGTAGAATATGGTTTCGAGGTTTCCGAGTGCAGAGAGACCTTCAGTGTTGTTCTGATCCGTCATCATGTCAGTACCGATGGTTATGAACTGGGAACCAATCAGGATAGCTATAATTACCGCTATGATTGTACCTAACATACCCATCACGATACCGGCATTTGCCTTATCGGAAATCAGAAGAGCTGCTATTTCCGTTCTTATTTTCTTAGCAATTCCTGTTAAGGACAAAATTATCACTTCCTACGGCTATATAGCTTATAAACTAATATAAATATTTGTGACAAATATATACATATATTGAATAATTGGGTTATTCAATGTTATGTATTTATACAATAATGTAACTATATAGATGCATGAGAGGTAAAGTCTATACTGAATCAGAAGAAGCTTCAATGGACTTCTCTGGTCTTATTTTTAGGGCATGTTTTACGATCATGCAAAATGAAGCATACGGAAATAAGCCGGCTGTATATGATATTATAAATTATCTCGGAACGATTATGCACCCTTTCCAAGATAAACAATATAAAGACACAATTGACGAACTTGCCAATAAAGAAAAACCAAAAGGTAAAACTGCAAATGAGGTTCATATCATTGAAGAAAGATTCACGAATGAGTTCATGTATGGAAAATATGAGGCACTGATGGATCTTGCATATAGAAGAGGATTCCTGCCAGCTACAAAGAATCAGAAGATGGCAGGTGATGTGAATGTCTAAGGTAGCACCTGAGTCCTTTGAGAAGATCACAGGCATTGTGAAACGCAGAATAAATGAGCTGAACAAATCCTATTCTATGGTGTATGTAGGTGAACCGGGAAGTGGGAAGTCCTTAGCAGCAATTGAGTTTGCAAGGACTGTTGACCCTTCGTTTGAGAATGACCCACGCGTGGTGTATAACACTAAGGATTTTATAGGTATATTACAAAAGATGAAGAAAGGACAAGCTATTGTCTATGACGAAATAGGCCTTGGTGCTGCTGCACGTACGTTCATGAGTCAGGCAAACTTGATGATGTCTGCTGTTTCTCAAATATTGAGATTTAAAAATATTCTTGTGATTTTTACTACGCCTTCTATTTCTTTTTTCGATAAGAACGTAAGGATGCTGCTTAACGCAATCGTGCGGATGGAGTCAATTGATTATGAGCATGAGGTGACCTATGCAAAGTATAATGTGATCCGTATCACGAGCGGTGGAGAAGTGATGCATACAGATTTCATTTTCTATACCCCTGGTGGTGGTAGAGAAGTCATACATCCCTTCATCACTCCGAGACCACCTGAGCACCTGAACGATTGGTATGACAAGATCAGTATGGAATATAAGAATCAGACAATCGCAGAACTGTTCAGAGTATTAGATGGTGGTGAGGAGGGAGAGAAGCTTGAGCCTATGCAGATCAAGAGAATACACACGCAGGCAGCAAGTTGTGTTAAGCTGATAGAATATGTAAAGGATAAGTATACGTGGGAAGAATTGTCGGGTGTGACAGGTGTTACTAAACAGACTATGGTGAATTGGATTCATGCAGCTAAAAGATAGGGTATCTTAAATTAACATATAGTAATAGGAAGGGCGGTCCTCGCTGCCTGCATGATGAGAGGTAAATAGTATATTATTTTTTACTTTACTCTAATATGTAGGCTTTACACATCTTGAAATAATCGTATAATATGAATGTAGAGACTAATTTTATAGTAACAACCCAATACATAGAGGTTTAAAAGAGAGGAGTAGAAGAAAATTAATTCGCCTTTCTTACAAGTATTACTTTTTCTTTTCCTATTTTCTTTTTTGGCTTAGATAATAGCACCATAGAGCCAAGTATAATAATAGCTACACAATCGCCAATGAGTGTCACTTTCATGTTGTATATATCACTGAATGAAAGTACGGCATACATATTTACTCCCAAAACTACAAGAAGTATCAGGTAAAAGAATATGCCTACTAATCTAACCTTCATGCAATTCACCCCATTTAAAATAGGAAATTAAAAGTAGAGCCCCAAAAACAATTACCCCGGAACATGCAAAACCTGAATATGGCGGGATCATCTGAGTTAAATAGCCACTTACGCAATAGAATATAAAACCAATCATCCAGAGCAGTTTTTTAATATCACCGTTCAGGAAACTGGCCTCCTAAACGTTGGTTTTGTGAGTTCTGCACTGCATACTACTATTTCTTCATGTGGGGTTTCAATTAATGCGTACCCTGTGCCCTGGCTGTGTCCATTCCTATGATGTTCCACGGTTGAATTATCAACATAATCAGTGGTGCTGTTATCTACATATTCAGTAGTAGAATTGTCTACATAATCTGCAGTGCAATTATCAAGGTCATTATTTATTTCATCCTCATCTGGAATTCGCCCATCATCAATGGTTGCGTTATCCAGATCGTGGTTTGGCTCGTCAGATGTGCAATTGTCCAGGTCTTCATTCACATCATCTGTGGGCTCTGTAGCGGGCTCGTCAGAAGCCCCAGGATCGGTTATTTCATCGTGGTCAATGGTTCCTATGGTCCCGATTTCATCAGAACCGATTCCATAAGCCCCAATATCTGCACCATTATAGCCAGCTCCAATTAAAGAGGAATCATCCTTCAGGTGATACATAGAATCTGAGAACATGGGATTAAGAGCAAAGTTGTTCCAGGCAATGCAGAGATTGCCGTCAAAAGCATCATAGTTATTATAAAAATCATTATAATAAACATAGAACTTGTGATTCTCTGAGTAGGAATTCATCACTGGTTCAGCAGGTATTGTGATTTTATCCTTTATGTTGATGAAAACATTGTTCCGGACTATGGTTGTGAACTCTTCATCTACAACGCCATCTGAAGCTCTCTTAGCATAGCGAACACCTGCAATACCTGTGTCGTCAAAGACATTATTCTCAATGAGTGTTGCGTTAAACTGCCATATTGTTATGCCTGCTGTAGAATACTTGTTATCACTTGGGTAGTTTCCTACATCCCTGATGATGTTGTTATGAATGTAAACACCGTCACCTTTTGTTGATTCCGAAGTCATCCAGATACCGGAACCTCTGAGATCATGAATGTAGTTCTTACTGATTTCAATATCTGTAGCAGGTTGACCGCTATCAATGTTTATTTCGATGCCTGGACCAGTAGAGCTTCCCCCACCGTCTGCAGCCGTGATTGTGCCTGAATAGATTTCATTGTTGGAAATGAGTACATGCTCCCCTGATGCAATACGACAAGCAGAGTTTGTTCTAGTAAAACAGATATTGTTCGTAAACTCAACATTATCAGTGTACAGGCTGTATAGACCTTCATGCCCCATCTTGTTTATAGTACAATTGGTCACGGTAATGCCGTCACCGTTCCTGAATATTATGCCATCGGATTTAGCATACTCAAGAGTAACACCATCGAATACTACATTTTCACAATTCCTAAATAAAAATAAGCCATAGTATCCCTGACCGAATGGCACATCAGTATTACCCTGGCTGTTTCCATCAACGGTAATACTACTGATAGTGATATCTGATAAGCGAGATGCATAGAACATCGTCTTTCCTGAGTTCCAGCCTACATAGTCTACAAGTTTTACCTCTCCATCACCAGTCAAAGTAACTCCATCTGCAAAGTTGATTGTGTCATCGACCCAGAAAGTACCAGAATTAAGATGAACTATGTCCCCTGGTTGAGCCTGTTGCATTGCTGCGTTAATGGCCTCGTCACCGTCAGAAGATGGATCCACAAATAAGGTTGCTGCGGATGAGGTTTGAATTGTCAGTATGAATAATAAAAGTAAAACAAAGAATCTCATGAGATCTCCGTGATTAGTCGCTCATTTGCAGCGAGGTATTCTGATTTGCTTTTTTCCATGTTGTCCTTAGCTGCTTGATTTAACAGGGTGTTGTAAGTTTCCACATCAGCGATATACCGAGTTTTGGATTCGAGATAATCATCAATAGCATCTTTCAATTCCTGGTAAGTGTTCGGGCTATCGATAGCGTAGCCTTCAAAATGTTGAGCATCAATGTAGACTGCACCGGAATCAATAGCAATGCCTTGAAATGTAACCCATAGACGATCACATGAAGTGATAGGCTCATCGCTCATTGATAAGTTACCAAAAACTAACGTGCATTCAAAATTGTTCTTTTTAAGTTTATTCCAAATACTTACTGCAGAGTATTCGTTATCGAGAAGGTAGGTCTCATTAAGAGTATCCGAGACCAGAGCAGCACATATTTCAACATCTGAAGGTTGAACAGTTATAGGCTGCTGGACGGGTTCGACTACTACGGGCTCTTCTTTGTCACTGCAAGATGCTATAGCCAGTGTGAGAATGAGTGCAGCAAGTAGCACAAAATATTTTGTATTATTACTCATCATACCATTCTCAGTTATTCGTTGTAGGCATTGCTTTCATTTTTTCAATAGCTTTAAGCGCCTTTTCGTTTCTGGTAGAGTTTTGCTTAGAAGAAGGATTCTGAGCCTTCTTCCGTATGTAGAATTCTTCATAAACGAAACTATTTCTGAATGCCATGATCTCTACCCTCATTGATCGATTACCCAAGCAGCTACAAACAGTACTCCGAAAGCGAAGAGAAAAACAACTGAGTCTTTAGCCATCACTTGATTTCCTGGATTGGTTGCTAATCCATAGAGGACGTAAAATGCAATTGCAATAGAACTGAGGATAAATCCTATACCAGTATAGAGGAATCTGTTCTTTGTTTCAATTGCGTGGCTTTGTTTTTTTAAGTCATTGAGGTGTTTTTGTTCAGCTTCTAGTTCTGCATGTATCACTTTTTTCTCTTCTAGTAATTTAGTAAATTGAGTATATTCTAGATCCATCTCTTCACCCCCGGTGTTTTTTTTATTTGCCGTCAAGTTAGCTGCTCAATACGTCCTCCTTAGCTCTAATTTCAGCAGGTCTATAAATCAGTGCATTTCCTTTTTTTTCTACAATTGCTTGATCGCTGTCCTCGAAGATGTTTTTATATTCGGCAGGAATCGATAACGAGTAGTTGTATACAGTTTTCCGCACACTTACTGTTTTGTTCATTTCTTCCTCCAGAAGGAGCTGTGCGGTTCCCGAGTGGTGATACAAATGCATAGAGGAGTTACAAGGGATGGAACCGCACGTTGCGTTATATGGTCCAAGTTCGCAACATGTGTAAATATGCAATTAAACTATATAGTTATTATTGTGAGACTATAATCTATTACAAATATACAATGTATGCAATATTTATATATAGAATATATTGAAAGAATGTTGTCACTCTAATGACGAGGGGTATGTCGAGAATGGGTTTTTTGATACAAAACCCTATGACTTTTTGTTAAAAAAGAGAATTTGAAGAAAAAACAGAATCAAATAACTGGTTTTTCCATTGCTACTTCTTGCATCTCTGAACTGGACGGCCAAGAGTAATGTTCCTGAATAACTGCAATAGTATCCCCGGTCAATTTTGCAACTTGCTCAATGCTCCAGCCTGCGGCTTGGCACCTTTTGATACATGTTGCTCGAAGTGCATGAAATGGGCGTCTTGGGATTCCTGCTTTATCGCAATATTTCTGCAGCCTGGTATATGCTGTACGGCCTGTTTTAGAGAAGATATATTCACATTGATCTTTTCCCCTTGAGTTGATGAGCTGTGTGATCAGCCTTGCCATCTCAGGAGAGAGGGGTACGGTGTGAATCCTCTTTTTCTTCTGTTCGTAAAAAGATAGTTTTAATTCCTGCAAGTCAATGTCTTTTATCCTGATGCTTGCAAGATCTTCACGTCTTGCACCTGTGGAGATGGCCAGTTTAATACAGACTTCATCCTCAAGGTGATCTATCACAGAAATCAGTTTTTCATATTCTTTCTGAGTAAGAGCTTTTTCTCCAGATCTGTAATGTTCCCTTTTGTGAAACATATAGGAAAAAAGGTTCCAATTATTTATAAATCAATGGCAAGCACAACGAAGGTATTTTCCTTTACTTAGGACTTCAGGCAGTTAGTGCATGCCTTGTTCCCTGCCATTCTGCAAGGGTGTTATTCTTTCTATAGACTGTTAAGGCCCTGATATTAGTCAGACCTGCCACAGTATAGACACCTACCACAGCCGTTAAGGTTGCATCTTTCAAGCTCACTGAAGGGTGAGCAGTGGGAACAATCCTGTGCAAAAAAAGGACATGTCCCCCAGGCTTACAAACCCTCAGCATTTCACTGAGGACCTTAGTGATGCTGCAGTATGGCAGGTTATACAGGTCCTTGCTTTCCTGCTCAGAGTATGGAGGATCAGCTAAAATAAAATCAAAGCTGCAATCCTTGAAGGGCAAGTGCTGACAATCTCCCTGCACACATGGCCTTAATTCATTCTTGATATCTAATGTCACACCGCCAGGATCAGCAAAGGAACCGGAGAACAGCCATAAACGAGACTGCCCCCACCACTTGCGCTTTACGTTCTTGATGAATCCTACAGGGAATGAGCCGGGGTATCCATTCATTGAATTCTGCAGGGCCCACACATCACGATAATAGTTATGCATCTTATCTTCCTTTACTTGTTGATTTTGCTTTTCCACATTTTCAGGAAACAACCTATACAATACCACCTTCCAGATATGCGAAACATCCACGCACCATCTGGCACATACCCACATCTTGCACAAATTTTTCCCATATTCTTCCTCTATTTAGCAGTGTTGACCAGCTCCCCTGGCATACAATTATTGCACCTATTACAATCTCCACAAAACGGCGTATTGTGATATCCACACAGTGAATATTTACTCAGTTGTTTTCCACATCTACGACAAATCAATGATTCGTCAAAACCTAATTCTTTTACCGTTGGCATCGCTTACACCTTCCTTTACTTGTTGGTTTACTCTATTTGAACATGGGCTGTTTTTGGTCCAGTGGTCAGATGGATCATATAGCCCCTGGCCCTTAATTCTTCCACGAGGTCATTATCACCCATGTCGGCAAGAGATATTTTTCTTATTTCCTCGCGTTCTGTCTGCTCAAGCAGATCAGCGGGAATACATGAATACCCCCGCCTTTCTGCAATTTCAACTGCAATCCTTACAATAGATTCCCATGCTGCACTTGTTTCTGTTGAAATGTTGGAATAACATTGATCGAAAGTTTCACAACAATTCCTCATTGTGTATGAGAGGTCAATGTCGCTTTCTTGAGAGAGATCGTAATCCTTGCGTAACAGTTTTAGTTTACACATTTTACCAACTTCCTTTGCTTGGCGAATTAGACATACCAATCCGCGTCTTTTAGTTCATCCAGTATCAAATCCAGCAAATGCAATTGACTTTTATGACGTCTGACATTCTCTTCCAGCCAAACCAGTTCTGCTGGAGAAGCCTCATCGCTTTTTATGCGAGCCTGTACGTGCTTAAGATCATTCATATGCATATCACGAATAGCACGAATAGACGTTTCAGAAATCACTTTCATCACTCCATGCTATCTATCTTTGCACCATCGTAATTACAACGGGTGTTAATGTACCTGGAGAGAATAGGCTTGTAATCAGCATCATCATCCTCTTCTACTGGCTCTTTAAGAACTGGAATTGCTTTCATGCCTTCACCTCCTTTGCAACTTCATCATCGTGCATCTTGCAGAGGAAAGGCCGAATCATTCCAGCATCCTCGTGCATCCGGAGATAACCAAGCTTGCATTTCAGGCAGCCTGAATTATCATAAATACAATGGAAACATGATTCAGAAGTCATGATTGAGCCTCCATTACACCAATGTACACAAGATAACAAGCTCTATGATAGAACTCCAAACCAAGCAGCACATACTCTTTGTTTGGCTTTGCGTTAGATGGGATCTCACGACCACATTTAGAACAGCACCGGGAAGCGATCATGAGGGTATCACCACTGACATGAGATTTTCAATAATTGCCTTAACCGGCATTGGTGAAACAGCATTCCCTAAACACTTGTATCGCTGAGTATCTGATATCCCGGCAGTCCAATTGTCTGGGAATCCCATCAACCTCTCACATTCAATAGGGGTAAATCTTCTAAAAATAGAATTAACCTGGACAGACTGAAGATTCCAGGTATTCAGGCAGTATGAATTACCGTCTGTTTTTGAGAGCTGACCAACGCCTCCTTTAGAAGGATCTCCTGATCTGGATGCATGGGAATGAACTATTACATCCATATCTGAATGAAGGCCTCCGGAGTGACCACCACCTGTCAAAGTATGTGCCAGGTAAGTACCGTTCCATTTATCACTCCCGCCGGCCATCAGACATGTACTAATTTGGTATACTTCTTTCTGATCCTCTCCGGACGTGTTATGTATTTTCTCATTTTCTCTGAGAGGAAATACTTTGGATCTACTTCTTCCAGAGGTTGCAAGATACCCAACAATGAACACCCTTCTTCTATCCTGGGGGCATCCGAAATTCGCTGTGTTAAGAACTTGCCATTCACAGAAGTACCCAAGGTCTGCCAGTTCAATGAGAATCCTGGCAAAATCCCATCCTTCATTGCTGCTAAGTAATCCTTTAACATTTTCGAGGAGTAAACATTTAGGTTGTTTTTCTCGTACAATCCTGATGAGGTCAAAGAACAAGCCAGTTCTCGCTCCTGCAAGTCCTGCACGTTTTCCGGCAATACTAACATCCTGACAGGGAAATCCACCGCATAACAGGTCATGGTCAGGCACATCTGATGCGTTGATTTGCTTGATGTCTCCATGTAATACACTACCTCCAAAATGATTTGCATATACTTTACGTGCATGTTTATCTTTTTCAGAAGCAAAAACCACCTCTAAATGTGGATCAGCCCATGATATGCCAAGCTCAAACCCACCAATCCCGGAAAAAAGAGAACAAACCCTCATTTCACAAGCCCCCTTTTCATTGCTTCGGACCAGAACCAATTTTTCGCTTCTGTCGCAGACTGGAATCCACATTTAAAATAGAAACGATCCCAGGAAGGATCCGTCCCTCTTTTCAGCATAGTGATAATATTACCTTTAGCATCGTGATCTAACAACGATTCACGATAATCCAAAAAGATAGCATCAACTGTAGGAGTGGTACTTTGACCAACTTTCGTCTTATTCATTTCTTCTATCTGTAATACATGTGGGCGTGAAGCTTCTAGATCAGAGACTTTTTTTCGAGCTGCCTCTATATCCATATCCAATATTTGAACAGGTGAAACTTCACGCACGATTTGAAGCATACCTTCGTGTAAAGCATCAGATAATGATTTGTGATGAAATATCTGTGTATTTAAAAAAATATCACGCATTTCAGAATCAATTCGCAAGCTCGAAACCGTGTCTTTTTTAGACATGTGAATCACCTCTGTAGAATTTTTTTGATTCATCTAGCATGTCTCGTTCTTCATAACCTCTTAATAGCCATTCATAAAATTGAAGACGTTGCTTCCAAATGAATATTTTAAGATCAATATAAATCTTATAAATACGAACTATTAAGATAATGCCTCTTGGATGAAGTGGTAAATTTGTAATTTTATGAAGCATCTTAATATCATCAATCATAACATACCTCTATTTCCAGTGGGGTGTTTTTTTCGGATTTCGTGTTTCACTTCGTAAAGAATGGCGTAGTACTACGTAGTACTACATTGTTTAGCACAATGTAGCCTTCGCTAAGTACTACGCCATTAGAATGGCGCTAGATACTGATTTTGGGGAGTCCGAGGGGAAATAATGTAGTACTACATATGTAGTATTACAAGTCTCACAAAATTACCCTAAATTAGACTCCCCACCGATTCAATCCCGTCATCTTCAAGAGAACTTTCCGATTTTTTCTCTTCTTCTTGACTTAATGGGTAAAGAACCGGGGTCTTATTGAAAGATGTAATTGAAGTCTCAATCTCATCTTCAATTATTGGAGTGGCAGAGAGTACTCTCTCTACGGCTTCGGAAATTTGATGGTTGGAAGGGAATTGTGTCTGAATATCAATTACATCCTTCCAGTCACTGTATGCTAACTCGTCCACGGGCTCCAAATACTCAGACATGTATTCATCATCGCCCATTGTGGCAAAGAGTTCGTCAAAGGTAGTGATCCTCTCAAGAGTAGAGGCATCATAAACACATATCTCAAACATCAGGCCAGTACATCTTACGTACTTCTTGCCTTCTGCCAGGATCTGCAGGTAATTCTTGGCTTTCTTTGTAGTTCCTATTATTTTCGGAGAACCGTAATGGTCAGTATCAATAGCCCACCCGCTACGTTCACAAATTGCATTAATACACTCTGTAGCAGAGAATTTTATTCTCTTCTGAGTACAGACCATACCGAGCAGCCCTATGTAAGCTTCTTTCAGTTTCGGGCTAGTAGGATAGTGTAGGCTTTCGCTCATGTTCTCACTCCTACTGAAGCAACAACAAGACGATATCCTAACATGCCAATAATCAGCCAAAGACCAGCACCGCATTGAGAACAAGTATAGAGAACAGGAGGATTGGTCCTTCTCTCATGTGTCTCAACCAATGCATGACAAAGAGGGCAAGGTCTTGCAACCATTTTCATTGCATGACCTCCATTGCTCCTGGGTATAACTTTTTAGCGCAGGACTGGCAGATCTTGCGAGGTTGAGCTGCAGGTGTGATCCTGGTGTTAAGGTACTTATCACCTGGATTAATCTGATTTCCACATGATCCACATGTGCGAAGTGTCCGGCAAGGAGTGAGCTGCAGGTACAAGTCCTCCTTCCTTGCGTTGCGGAAATGCCTTATCTTACTGCTCATACAAAACCCTCCGCATCATCAAGAGGACATTGATCCCATATCACGCGAGATCTTAACACATCAGTCGGAATGTGCAACATTTCCCCATGCTTTGCAGAAAGGAAAGTACACGATAGCCATGTAAAAGATTGGAAGGGACATTCAGCACAGCTATCTACAAGTATCATTTTCCGGCTCATTCCTTGACCTCCTCCCATGCTACAGGAAATGCATTATAAAAGAGGCAAGTGTCAGGCACATCAGTACCTTCAAACTCAGCAACACATTTTTTATCACATGCACGGAGGCGAGCTGCAGAACAAAACACTTTCATGCCTGCACCTCTTCTATAACGCGATTAAGTTTTTCAAAAAATACGTCTTGGTCTAGGTTTTCTACAGTGATATCAACACCTTCTAGCATGTCACAGATCTCTGTATTTCTTTGAAGTGCAACCACAAAACGTATCATCTTATCTTCGTCCATCTCAAATGATACTTTAGGTGATGGAAGCCTAAGCATAGCGTTTCCATTTTCATCTATGCTAAGTTTTAGTATGATCTCTTCTCCGTCGTCTTCTGGTATCATCCCTGCACCCCCAGGACGGCCAGCTCTACCTTTCGCGCGAGCTCTTCAGCTTCCTTGTCAATTTGTGGATCTACAAAACACAACTTATTCCAGCTGTCCGGGCATACTCTGGAATTATGAGTAATGTCTTTCCGGGAAAGAATAGAAAAGGATCTTAGTTTCCTACGAGTAGCCTTCCGTTCAGATACTTTTCTCCATTTGAACTCTGTACCCATTGGATCCAACAAGCAGGATACAGGAGCAATATTCTTCACTCCGGTATCTGCTCTACATGGATGAACGTAAGTACTCTCTCTGCAGCGGCACTCAGTACATTCCCAGATCATCAGCGCAGCCCCCTTGCTTTGAGGACAATCCTAACACTTTCTTTGGAGCACTTTGTCTTCTTGCAAGTCCTCCAAATGGATCCCTCTTTCTGATACGTCTGGAAGATCTCTTCCTCTCTCTCAGGGGTGCGGTATCTGGGGTTGTTTTCTCCTTTGTTGCGGCACTTCCCTGGTCCTGCTAAATGCTCTTGCAAACGTGCAAGTTGATCAGAACCAACCTGTAAGGCAGCAGTCATGCCCTCACCTCTGCATCGGTTTGCTTCACGCTTTCCATATACCGTGTGACCATTACATAGGTCTCATGGAGTGCAGCCATAATCTTATACTTGCCATCGTCAGGATTAGCTTCATGATATTCGTGGATCTTCGCCATCCTTGCCTCGTGCATAATCTTATGACTTGCAGACCACCCGTGCGGCTTGGCAGCTCTCATTACAACAGCAGACCTGGGGAATACATGCTTGCACTTGGTGCACCTGTACTGCCGTGTTCTGGTCTGGTTATACAGCTCGCTGCAGCCACATACAGGACAGGCTTTTACAAGACGTTGAGTAGTCTCACCGTTCACTGTGGCACACCCCCCGTATACTGTGGGTAAGCTGTGCAGCACTCATCGGAAGAAACAGGTTTCCTGCACAAGCTGCAATAAGTCATTACAGCAACTTCACCAGCAGGGGTTAGTGTCTGGTAATAGTCGCATGTACCACAGTATACAGGGGAGGGAGATTCTAAATCTACACATTCACTGCTAGAAGCAGAGCTAAAGCTATCAAAGTTTGTTTCCATTTTACGGACTCGATTCTATTACTTTATCCCCGGTCGTCAAACCGATGATAAGCATATTTGAATATGCACGAAAGCTATTAAATGTTTCCATTATGATTTGTTCGTATCTTGGAACAAACCACAATGAATCAAAACCTTACCAATGAATAGTGCAATCTTTTACAATACCATGATTTCTTATAGACCCCGGACATTCAGGGTATGGTGAAAATAAGTATTCAGATATACACTCCTTGTTTTTACTAAAAGTAACAATGCTATCAATATCCATTATAATAGCTGATTCGGATTGAATATATATTAACCCTCTATCTTGAGTATTAAATACATTAACAATGTAAGGATATTCTTGGTTATACATCTTTATTTCGGCTACACCCGTTTTAATTCCAGCAGCTTCTGCGCTATTATGGAGTTCGATTGCCGTTTCAACAGGCGCCTGTAAAAATCCAGCATTATCATTGCGTATAAATTCTAATAATTCATCATAAGTGGGATCGGTAGAGTTTCGATAATTTATTAAGTAGAACTCGTTCCCATCTATATACACTTTGTTTGCGTATATTGAATTTGGAGATGAAATATAATCAAACGCTGCTTTTACATAAGGGAGGGAGAGTGTAACAGCTACTGCAAGTATAATTATAGTAATAAAAGGGTGTTTTTTTGCAAATCTTTTTACAGTATATACTAGTTTTGTCATCGATTTTCACCGTATTATGAATGCAACTAATATTGCTATTATGAACATCACCGCTATTCCCTTCCAAAGTAAGGTGAATGTAAGGTAATCAAGGTTGATTCGTCTTTTCTTTTCATCAATAATCACGTAAGGGTCCCGATAACTATATTCAGTTACAGTTTCCTGTTCCCCGTGACCCCATACATAGCTCACTCTTCTCTTTTCCTTGGTTATGAACTTCAGACGGTATACGTACTTATCATCACTAATCGAACCTGGACTATCGTAATGAGAAAGTTCCTCTCGAATTTCCTCAGGTATTTTAATACCTCGAATTTTTTCAGGTATTTTTATCAATGATGTTTGCATCGTTTTTCACCTGTAGTAAAGTACTACATCAATATAATAGAATTTAGTTGTATATAATTCTTTGTATACTGTGCGCGACTTAAAATTAACACGATAACTTTTTTATATCCACAATACATAGTACTATTTACCTGACACTATTGACGCCTGCGTCAACAGGTCAAGAAATCATGCCTTTTAAACGGACTCGTCATGATTTCGTGTCAATTTTATCGGGTGAGTAAAGCTCAAGGGATAGGGAAAAAATTCCTATCCCGACCGGAGCACTAACCTACCTTTCCTGATATCGATTTTTTTAAGTATCTTACAGCATTTTTACCTCCTTTTTTCAGGCTACAGATGTTGTTTTTCACAATTTACAAATATAAAAGACAGTATTATATATGTTTAATTAGCGCATATCGGTTTATATTATCGTTATTGATCTATCTTTTAACTAGTCTCTTAATTTTAGCTTATACAGTATTCAAATACATCGAAAAGTATATTAATACTGTTCTTTATTATACTTCCTCGGTGGAACAGATGGAAAAAACGGAATTAATAGAAGCTTTTATCTTCGATTGTCAAACAAGAGGTCGAACTAAGCACACTCTTGAGAGTTATAGAGGAATTGTAAAAGAGTTCCTTAATCTCTTTCCGGACCCGGGACTTGTAAGTAAGCACGATCTGAGGGATTTCTTGAGCCACTTGCAGAAGAGGGAATTGAAAATAGCCACTCTCAAGACGTGTTTTTCAACACTTAGCACCTTCTATGATTTCCTGATATACGAAGAAATGGCAGAGACAAATCCCATTCTCCCATTCCGGAGAAGATATCTTGATAAACCAATCAAAAATGGGCTCTGTAGAATACCTATTAAAATCAATATCTATAGCCAGAAAGAGTTGTTTTCTAACGATACCTAGAGAAACATTTGAGAAAAATCTCAATTCTGTTTCTTGCTTGAATATCGAGGATTTCTACAGAGCCCAAAAATGATCGTAGGCAGCTCTTAAGTGTCAAATCTATGAAACAGCTCATAGGCTCCATTGAACCTATCCGTGAACAAGCCATGCTTCTGACTCTAGCAAAACATGGTGTAAGGCGTGATGAGTACCTATGTCTCAAGGATGAAAACATAGACTTGCGGCGAAATGAAATAATCTACCCCCAAAAAGCTAAGCGTAATAACCGCGTCCTTCCGATAGATGATGAATTGCATGACGTCTTGATGGAATATAAGAGATGGAGGGCAAAACATGAAACTAGTCCATGGTTCTGGGTTACTACATTCGGAGGAGGCAAGATCCACAAGGACTATACAAATGAAGTTCTAGCATATTATGCTGAACCTCTTGGCCTCCATGAACCAAATGGTCCTCTTGAGAAACGCCTCACATGCCACTGCTTCAGGAAATGGTTTACGCATCACCTGTTTGCGAAAGGAATGGATGAAACAAGTATCATGATATTAAGAGGTGATAGTCTGAAAGGAAAAGCATGGACAGGCTCCTATTTAGAGCCTAACGAGTTGACAGAACAAATCAAAAAAGAATACTTCAAGTGCATTCCAAAATTATTGTAAAATCAGATTATTGTCTAGAATGCCCCAGGTTGAGAGATCCGGGGCACAGCCACACAATCTATCTCTCTTTTTTCTATTACTTCTATCCAAGCAGCCCAAAGCCAAAGCACAGTATTGCTGCAGTAGTTAAGGGTAGCAAAAATGGGTATGTTTGATGACCACCCCATTTACGAGCTGGAATAAACAGAGGAAATAGCAAAAACGATACAAGCATGATCACAAGGGCATTGACCGACAAAGACAGCACCATGAAACATTTAGCATCAGCCGCCCCTATTGTTCCTGTCATGTAGAGTATCAAAGAGATCATCACCACTGCAAAGGTAGTGCCAAAAGTCCAGAAGGGTATGAAGTAGGAAGCTACTCTATGAATAGGGCGGTAGTTCACTAATTAATTGATCATAAATATGTAACCTTTCAATATTTATAATATAATTTAATCTGTTGTTATTGATTGTTTTTTATGGCATTCTGCATCTGGCTTATAAGTTCTTCCGGCCGCTGCGAGCCAATCAGTAAATAATTCCCATTTTTTAATTCCAATTGCACACCGCGGTTACCACTTACATTATATGCCTTGCCTTTCCATCCATAACGTATGCCCCACCCTCCGTATTCTTTCAAAGGAGAGTATTCTCTTACTTTATAACTGTTTATACTTTCATATGGATAATGCCTGAAAGAAAGATGAAAAGGATAGAAGCGGACATATAATCCATCCTGCCGTACCTCGGTAATGAGTTTAAGGGAATTCATGAAAATGGGTAGTAATATGCCAAAAAGAACGAGAAGTATAGATACTCCTGTATCCGATGTGGGATTAGTTCCAAATGGCTTGTGAAAGATCAATTGCTGTATAGCACCATACCACATCATACACGTAGGTACAAGGATCAGTAACCAGAGCCACCATTGGTTGAAACGCTGCTCTTCTCTGAACAGGACGGTGTTTTTTCCATTCATAATATAATGGGGGGTGAATCCAGAATATGTATCTTTTGGTATTTCTGTGACCTTATGTATGCTTGCCGGATACTGAGGTCACGATCAGATCATATTCCAAAGTGTTCCATCAGAGGATGCAGCAGAGTGAACAATCCAATCACAATGATTATAGAGCCACTTGCAAGGGGTAGTTTTTCCAGTTTACTGCTGCCTACATAGCTCTGCAGGAATCCACGGCCTTTTACAAACAGCACCGATAAACAAACTATAGATAGAGCCAGGCCAATGCTGAACATCAGTATGTACAGCAAACCATTGTACACCTGGTTGGTGGCAATACCCAATAGCAGGACAGCCAGAGCTGCAGGGCAAGGAATAAGGCCAGTGGAGAGGCCAATGGCAATCACACCTTTACGAGTGTCAACGCTGTGTGAGTGACTATGTTCATGATGGTGATAGAACCTACGCAAAATCCAGGCTCCCACACCAATAAGTATAGCACCTCCGATCAAGCTCATAATATCATGAGTAATATCGACATTCAGTGTATTTACAAGGTAAATGGATGCTACTCCTAAGGCTATCACTACAATTACATGAGAGAATACTACAGTAAGTCCCAGGGTCAAAGCGTCCTTCAGGTTTGTATCTGTACCCATAACGAAAACTGCCATTACAGACTTGCCATGACCAGGTTCAAGTGCGTGCAATGCTCCCAATAAAAAAGCTGAGAGAATTAGCACGAAATTCATGTCGGAGAGCAAAACCTCCGGCTCTGTCAGTATATTCATTCAGCCACCTCTGTTTAAATACTTAGTTTAAGTTAGTGTAATTAATACTTAATGCTACTATATGTTGAAATTACTATATATACATTATGACTAAGTATGTTACAAGACTATACAAAAGTAACACTTGGTACTTTTGCTCAAAATGTTTTCTAACAGAAACACATAAAAAAAGAAAAACAATGAATATATAAAAAATAAAAAGTAAGATGCTGTGACATTGATCACATCATGTTTGTAGGTTCTATCTGCCTGGGGGCTTTGATCACAAGGAAACGGAAGTTATCTGTACCTTCGTTCATCAATCTATGGGGTATTTTTGCAGGACTCTCTATCAGCATATCTTTGGATACTTTTTCCTTTTCGTTACCGATCTCCACAATACCTTCTCCTTCAAGGATATAAAAACATACGTCTGTTGGCGTGGAGTGCTTCTTCAGGCTTTCCCCCGGTTTAAGTTCCATGTGCATTACCTGTGCATGTTCCGTATCATATAATTTGTTCACAGATACGCCATGAGGATTCTCATGTTTGCCGGCCTTCTTTGCATCAATTATTTTCATGATCTATCACCCGAAAAGGTTTAGAGAAGGACTTTCATGTCCTCTCCAACAGTTGTGTTTGGCATGATGTTAAAGTTTTGCACCAGTACATTAAGCACATTTGGTGAAACAAATGCCGGCAACTTTGGTCCAAGCATAATATTCTTTACTCCCAGGCTCAGCAGTGCAAGCAATACAAGAACTGCTTTCTGTTCATACCATGCAATATTATAAGCTACCGGCAGGTCATTTATGTCTTTTAGTCCAAATGCCTCTGCAAGTTTTTGGGCAATCACAACCAGTGAGTAGCAATCGTTACATTGTCCCGCATCGATTACCCGTGGGATGCCGCCTATATCTCCCAGGTCCAGTTTGTTGTAGCGGTACTTTGCACAACCCGCTGTCAGGATCACAGTATCCTTTGGCAGAGCCGTTGCAAATTCAGTATAGTAATCTCTTTCCTTATGCCTGCCATCACATCCGGCCATAACGAAGAACTTCTTGATCTGTCCTGCTTTTACAGCTTCTACTATTTTATCAGCAACAGAGAGGGCTGACACGTGCGCAAATCCCCCCATGATAGTGCCTTCTTCAAGCTGTGTAGGTGATTTACACTGCTTTGCCTGTTCAATGATCACAGAGAAATCCTTTGTTCCATCTTTATTTGCAGTTATATGTTTGACACCATCAAATCCAACAACACCTGTTGTGTAGATGCGGTCAAGGTAAGAGTCCTTGGGAGGCACGATACAGTTCGTGGTCATGAGTATAGGACCGTTAAATTTCTCAAACTCTTCTTTCTGCTTCCACCAGGAACCTCCATAGTTGCCGACAAAGTTGTCATATTTCTTGAAAGCCGGATATGAGTTCGCAGGCAGCATCTCGCCATGTGTGTACACATCTACGCCAGTGCCCTGGGTTTGCTTAAGGAGCTGTTCCAGGTCACGCAAATCATGACCACTGATAAGTATTCCTGGTTTATCACGTACTCCAATGTTCACAGCTGTAGGCTCGGGGTTACCATATGTGGAGGTGTTTGCCTTATCAAGCAAAGCCATTGTGGCAACACCCACTGACCCACATTCCAGCACCAGGGGGATAAGCTCAGCCACACCCATGTTATCGTCCATTGTTGCTAGAAGCGCTTTTTCTATAAATGCGGATATATTGTCATCCTTATATCCGAGAACACTTGCGTGGTGAGCATAAGCAGCCATGCCTTTGAGACCGTAGGTCAGCAGTTCCCTAAGGGAGCGTACGTCTTCATTCTCTGTTGCAAGTACGCTTGTATTTATATTGATCAGGCTTTCAGCAGTAACTTTTGCTACGAGAGGCAATGGCTCTCCAGCTTTTGGACTGGCACCCAGTAACTTCTCTTTTATCCATCTTGGGAAAGATGAACCAGATTTCTCGCCAATTACCTTTGCACTGAGAAGTTTCTTTTTTATTCCATCCTTTATTTCAAAGCCTTCATTGATAAGAGATTCAATGTCTGCCTTGCAGAAGTTGGTATTTGTAACAGTTGCAAAAAGCCCGTCAAGCATGAACCCATCGGTCTTTGCATCATTGAGTTTATTTGCCCTCGCTTTTGAGTTATAGAATGCAATACTTTTCAGGACATATAGAAGATCATCCTGAAGGTTAGCAACATCTTCTTTCTTTCCACAGACGCCATTCTTGGTACAGCCTGTTCCATTAAGAGTTTCTTCGCACTGGTAACAAAACATATTTCCACCTTGCCTCATTTGATATCTTTTTGATACCAGTATATTAGGGATACTACCATATAAGTCGGGCAGTTTCCAAGTGGATACCATAAAATTCTTTATGGGGATTAATACGGTAAAAATATGAGAAAGATCTGAAGGATAGGCTGTATTGAGAATTCCCGCTAGTCTATATATAAAAGAGAACTGCGGATTCTCTATTTAACAGTGATAGCAACCTACCCTATATTTATTCAGCTTACTTGGTCAGACACGTAATGTTATACTGCATCAAAGAACTTGACCGCAAAGTCGCAGAACTTGATGATAACATCTTTATCCAGTTCAAACTCCTTTCTGTTCCCAAGATAGTTACGGGAAGATGGAGTAATCCCTTTGCCCTCTTTCAGTTCCTGATACGTGATGCACTTTATGTGTTTTTTCGATATTACAATAAAGTAGCAGTTTTCATAAGGATAATCCGAACCAATGTCATCGAGTGTAAAACTCTCATTTTTCCTGAACTTGATATCAGTGAAATAAACTTTACCACTGTTTGGGTCCTGTATGACGAGATCAGGCATCTTTTTGATATTTGATGCAACGTCACTACGAACACCTTTTAGAAGTTGCATTACTCCGGGAACAGTGTTCACAATATTGTATCTGAATACACTGTATCCTAAGTATGTGAATAGTTCTTCAACGAGAGTTTCTGCAATCCTTCCTTTGATCATATTCTCGATGAAACCACTTTCTTTCTCGGAAATAGTACTTTTATTGAGACTATTTTCATGATTTGAATAGATTTTCTCATTCAAAATTTCATTATCTGTGTTGTCCTGAGGTCTCTGATGTTCCCTGCAGAGGGGACGGTGAAACCTATCGAAAGAATAATTGTACTCTGCTTCTGTGATCTCAGTATTGCATTCTGAACAAAAGTTTGTCATTTTTCTACACTCCAAATAAGTGGTACATGTATAAATATATTAATAATATTTTAATTTTACTGTCTATAAAAATACAATGTTGGCAGAAGAACAGTATATATACCCTAGTAGTAAGACGGCTTGAAGGATACAGTTCTTCGTAAATTCTCAGATATTCTGATAGCCATACTTGTTTTGATATTTAACTGAATATGCTGATAATTATGATTTTTCAAATTAATCTGAAATATATACATGCCAAAAAATCAGTATTAGTGTAACAATTAAAGATTTCAGCACAAATGGACTTATTCTGGGAGGAATTATCGCTATTCCCTTTGTAATATCTTTTGGTATAGATTCTGCAATGTCTCTCTTGATGAAAGCGGTTACATCACTTGCTTTACTTTTGATCATCCCGGCTGTGACAGCATATCTAGCCCTTAACTTTACGGGTTGTACAACATTTATTTCCAGGACTGGTGTCAAAAAGGAGATTTATCGATATGCGCCAGTTATGGCACTTATGGTAGTATCTGGAATTCTACTTTCAATTATATTGGGGGCAATTAGGTTTGAGGAGCTGATCTAATGTTTGATTCTGATCTTGCGACTACTCTCCAGTATCATCCTGACGGGTGTATCAACTCTCTGCGGTGTACTCAGTTTTGTTCTCATGAGTTGTGAAGGAAAAGAGCATGTTGAACTTGTAAAGCCAGCTGCTTGCATGGAGTGCGGTGCATATGCCAAAAACTGCCATGTGCAGGCAATAGAAGTTGAAAGTGGTGTCGGCTGTGCGTGGGCAATTATAGGCGCCGCGCTCAGGGGTAAGGATATGGATCACGGTGAGTGTTGTTGCGGAGGGGAGACTGGGTCCTGCTGCAAGTGAGAGTACAGAGAAACATCCTGTTATTCTATTTTTCATAGTGAATATCAAGGATCTATTCAGATCTATGTCTTCAAGAATGTCAGGTGAAGAAACATCTTGGATGGATGCAGGGTTCTAATATTCTATGGGTGTATTCCTATTATTTTTATTACAAAAATGAAAGGTGTAAATTCATAGATACGTTCTAGAATATTGCCGACCGAGAGGAGAGTTATAAATAGTTCAAGAAGATCCCACACATCAGTACAGAATTAGATCATTACAATCTCATGAACAAGGGCTGAGTTTCAAAGAAATCCAGCCCGTCACTCTATTATTTCTTGAGCAATAGCCGTTCATCGATTGGATAATAGGCCGTAGCTGCGTCAATAAGTTCTACAGCAGTGTTTTTAGGGAAAGCATGCACTTCTACTCTCACGCCTGCAGCCTTGAGGTGATTAACAAGAGCAGTAAAATCCCCATCGCCTGTGACCAGCACAACGGTGTCTACTTTAGTAGATATGGAAATAGCATCAATTGCTATGCCCATATCCCAGTCTCCTTTAGTTGAGCCGTCTGGTCTTGATTTTAACTGTTTTGTCTTTACTTCCCATCCAATATGTTCAATTACCGACTTAAAACCAGACTGATCTATTTCTTTTGTTTCCACAACATAAGCTACTGCACGGATAAGCTGCCTTTCCCTCACCACAGCGCTTAATAATTTTCCAAAATCTAGTTTTTTTTCATAATAATTTCTAGCCGAATAGAACATATTTTGCACATCTGCAAATACGGCCAATCTTTGACTTTTAAATATATTTTCTTGATTATCCTGATCTTCTGAGCCCATTAAATTCACTATCCCATTTTAAAAAAGCACTCAAATTATTTTAAGTTTAGTATTGTATTTTTAATTCAGTTGATATAGGAGATGAGTTATAGAACCACTTCTATGATATTCTTTTCTGTCTCACATCAATATTCCCTTCTGAGAGCCGTAGAGATTTCCTGCAAATTACATAACATAGTAGGTAAACATGGGTACTTTCATTCATCCAGCCCTTTTCTGCCAAATGTATAATTAGCTACTCTTAGAGCGTCCCTATCCCCTGTTTCCTTCTCACATGAATCACTTAACTTTACGACGGGGATGTTGTTTATACTGTGCATTTTGATCACAATGTTAAGAGGAGAACTTTCCCTGAAGAAGTCCTGATTATTAGTAAGGCATGTGCCGATGCCAAAACTACAGTTGATCTTGCTCTTACAGTGCTCTTTAAGCCTGATGGCATCTGCAGCATGCAGAGAATCACTGAAAACCAGCACTTTTTTCATAGGATCTATGCCCATTGAGTTATAGTGTTCGATCACTTTATCGGTAAAACCAAAAGGATCACCACTGTCATGCCTTACACCATCATACAATTTGGAAAGCCGGAGGTCAAAATCTGCAAAAAAGGCTTCAGTACCGAATGTATCCGAAAGCGCTATTCCAAGATCGCCTGAATATACCTTTACCCAGTTATCAAATGCAAAAAAGTTAGCCCTCCGCAGACTCATCAGGGCAGAATTACCCATGATCCATTCATGTCCTATGGTGCCTACTGGCTTAATTTCATATTTTCGTGCAAGGTGGACATTGCTTGTCCCTGTAAAACACGGCAGACTGCGTAAAACCTCTACAGCTTTATCCTGCAATCTGAAGCTTCTTCTTCTGCGTGTACCGAATTCTGTGAACATGCAGCCATGTCCATCTAGTTCTTTGCCAATGGAATTTATCTTCTCTGCATACTTATTTAGAAGTATTTCTTCTCCTGAACCTTCTGAAAATGACATGTCTTTCCAGCTTTTTTCCAGTGTACTGAAATATAGTTCCGAGACTGTAGCCATGAGCACTACTTCCCATAGAATGGCACTATGCCATGGGCCTTTTATCCTTAGATCAAGGTCGTTGTCCTCGGTAAGTCCCACAATTACCTCTGATGGATCAAAACGATAGTTCTTCAGATATTCCAGATACATGGGTTTAAAGAAAGGACAGGCAGACTTCAACCAGTTATGCTCCTCTTCGGTCAGTGCGACCTTGGGGAAATGCGCATCAAGTATATTGCGAAGCTCCTTTACAAAATCCTCATTAAAACGCTGCCCACCCCTGTTGATGAAACGATATTCGGCACGTGCCTCAGGGAACAGCTCCAGTACAGCCATCTGCATACTTAGCTTGTACAGGTCATTGTCCAGTATAGATTGAATCACGCCTGATCTTCCTACATATTCTGTGGATATATGCCTGTACTTTATACCTTATGTGCTTGTCGATTATGCACGGGTGATATAGTAAGTAAATGGCCAGGAACAAAAAAGAAATCTACAGAAGTCATTAAACTCTTAAAAATATAACGAAATATAGAAGAGCAGATAGATTTATTGAGGCCTTACTAATATCTTTGAAGCCATACCTTTTCCAAGAGCATATTTACAGCCGCTTACTTCTACAATAAGAGAACCCATGTTATCCCTGGTCACTTTTAGAGGGCAGTTCTCTATGAATCCCATGGCTTTCAGGCGCTCTGCAAGAGATTTACTTGCGTTGATCCCTGCAACCTTGGTTTCAGTACCTTCGGAAACCATTGCAAGGGGGATAGGTGGGGCCATAATTCATACCTCTCGACAATTTGTTAGTTTTTGTGTCAACTGCGGTCCTTAAGCATCATGCATTGGAACCTAAGAGATTCAAATGCTTTTGCTGTCCAATCTATTAGGTACTACTAATATGATTAGACACTTCTATCTAGTATGTGTTAGTATATAAGCTTGTCTATACTATAATTATTTGTTGTACCTAAGAATATTAGTTATAACATCTCTTCTAAGTCTTTAAATAAGAAGATTAGGCAAATCAAATCAAAAAAGCAAAAGTGAATCATCCATCACACAGAAAGTAAACACAAAAGCTAAATTAAAATATAAGTGCTCAGACTAAGCACTCAATTCTTTGATGAAATGCCTGATTCAAGGCAGTGAATAGTACAGTACATTACATTGCGGGCGCAGTTACGTCTAACATACACTTTTTTACCACATTTTTGACAGGTTACAGCTACAAACTCCATACTACTTACCTCCTTACATTTTTCGGGTCACAGACAGTGAACTGCTTTAATATTGCATACATGTTCAGGACTCGGAATTTGCATGGTTGATAACATCAGGTTCGTTTTTCTTTGCCTTTTTAACCAAGGGCAATACTAACGTCTTCAATTCTACTATATTAGTATATCTATAGTGTTCAGTATAATGCTCAACATCATAATGAGGGTTGAGTAGTAAACAGAAATAAACGATAAGCAACAAATAGACTTTGTATCACAAAAGATCATTCTTATTTTTCAAAGGATGGGGGAAGGACAATAAATGAGCGATATAAAGGATAAAGATAGCAGAGATGAAATTTCTGATAAAATTTATAAGGTACCCAATTTTCTCATAAATGAAAAAAGTCCATATCTGCTTCAACATGCATACAATCCAGTGCAATGGTATCCCTGGGGTGAAGCAGCTTTTGAAAGGTCAAAAGCCGAGAATAAGCCGATATTTCTTTCCATTGGATACTCTACGTGTCACTGGTGCCATGTCATGGAGAAAGAATCATTTGAAGATCCTGATGTAGCCAGGCTCATGAATGAGACTTTTGTTTGTATTAAAGTTGATCGCGAAGAGAGACCGGATATAGATAGTGTCTATATGACTGTTTGCCAGGCAATTACAGGGCGAGGAGGCTGGCCGCTCACAATATTTATGACTCCATCCAGAGAGCCGTTCTTTGCAGCAACCTATATTCCAAAGAAAGGCAGGTTTGGGAGTGCCGGGATGCTTGATATGATTCCTCACATAGCAAACTTATGGGCACAGCAGCAAGAAGAGATCTTGCAGAGTGCCAGACAACTGAAAGCCGCAATTTCTCCAGAAGTGTCACAATGTCTTGCTAAAAATACTGATACCGAAATGAACGAAAAGACCATACACAGCGGCTATTCACAGTTGCTTTCCTCTTTTGACCGTCAGGCAGCAGGTTTTGGAAAGGCTCCTAAATTTCCTTCTCCACATAACCTTACCTTTCTTCTAAGGTACTGGTACCGTACTGGAAATATTGAAGCACTGCAGATGGTGACAAAAACACTGGATGCCATGCACAGTGGTGGCATATATGATCATGTAGGATTTGGTTTTCACCGCTATTCCACAGATAATAATTGGTTGGTACCTCATTTTGAAAAAATGCTCTACGATCAGGCAATGATTATCATAGCTTACACCGAAGCTTTCCAGGTGACAGGTTTTGAGGATTACAAAAAGGCAGCAGAAGAAGTCATAGAGTATATTTTAAGGGATATGTGCTCTGCAGAAAGAGCTTTTTATTGTGCAGAGGATGCAGATAGTGAAGGAGTAGAAGGTAAGTTCTATCTATGGAAAAAGGAAGAAATATATGCAATTCTTCCCGAAAAGGAAGCAGATATGATATGTAAGGTCTATGGGGTGTCATCCGAAGGTAATTACGAAGAAGAAATATCGGGTATTGCTACTAAAAATAATATCCTGCACCTAGCAAGGCCACTGGAAACAGTAGCATATGAACTTGGACTTCCGTTTAATGAATTAAAGACAAAAATTGAGTCATCAAGAAAAGTGCTCTTTGCTAGACGAGAAAAAAAAGTTCACCCTGCTAAGGATGACAAAATTCTAACAGATTGGAACGGTCTGATGATAGCTGCCCTTAGCAAAGCTTCCCGGGCTTTTGGCAGACCAGAATATGCACAAGCTGCATCCCGGGCTGCAAACTTCATCCTTCGTGAAATGTCATCCGCTGATGGCAGGCTGCTACACCGGTATAGGGAAGGCGAAGCCTCTATAACTGGTTTCCTGGAAGATTATGCATTTATGATATGGGGTCTTATTGAATTATATCAGGCCACCATGGGTAGTGTGTATCTTGAACAGGCACTTAGGATCAATTTCCTGCAGATACGGGATTTCATGGATAATAACGGAGGATTTTTCCATACTGCAAAAGATTCCGAAGCTCTGTTGTTCCGGAACAAAGAAGTATATGACGGAGCAATTCCTTCAGGTAATTCTGTTAGTATGCTGAACCTTCTTAGGCTCTCTCGGATAACGGGCAATACAGACCTTGAAGAAAAAGCCTCTGCATCTATGAAAACATTCTCCGGGCAGGTAGATGCAATGCCTATGGCATATTGCCAATTTCTGAATGCTCTTGATTTTGCCTTAGGACCCGCTTTTGAAGTGGTCATTGTAGGAAACAGGGAAAATAAGGATGCCAAAGAGATGTTATCCATTATTGGCAGATCATTCCTTCCAAACATGGTACTGTTACTGAAAGAGGATGACAGCATAGGCACACTTGCTCCATATACTAAAGACATGGAAATAACATATAGACAAGCTACAGCCTATGTTTGCCAGGGTTACAGTTGCAGCATGCCCACAAATGACATCAGTGAGATGATGAAAATGCTTAAACTCCGTGAAAACAGAGGATAGTATATAGAATCATAATCAACAGGAGAATAAATACATGTTACCAGGACCTTATCACAATCCATCTATAGAGACCATGGAGAGGGGAGAACTGGATGCTTTGATAGATGAGCGTATTCGCTACACCGTCAAATACGCTGTGGATAAGTCTCCATTTTATAGAAAATGGTTTAAAGAGCATGGATTCTCACCTTCAGACATTCAGTCCCATGAAGACCTGTTGGAACTGCCCATCATCAACGGTAACACAATAAGAGAACACCAGCCACCTGTGACCAAGGATTTTGAGTTTAGGACAGGAGAATTGAATGACATCTTTACTATCCATGAAACAAGCGGTACCAGTGGGACGCCAAAAGCGTTCTTTCTAACCTGGGAAGACTGGGAGCGTTACGCAGAGAAATATGCCCGTTATTTTGTATCACAGGGATTCGGACCAGGGGATAAAGTGGTGATATGTGCCTCATATGGCATGAATGTAGGTGCTAACACAATGACACTTGCAGCTCATCATATCGGAATGACCATTATTCCCACAGGCAAATGCACTTTTCCGACAAGGATTGTGACTTCATATAAACCCACAGGCATCGTAGGGAGTGTTTTCAAACTGTTAAGACTTGTCAATAATATGAAGGAACAGGGCTTGGAGCCATCTGAATCAAGTATTCAGCGTCTTGTGGTAGGCGGGGAAAGCTTTGCTGAAGAAGCACGTAATTACCTTGCTGAAGTGTGGGATTGTGATGTGTACAACAACTATGGCAGTACGGAAGGTACTATGTGCGGAGAATGTGCAGAGTTCAGTGGCCTGCATGTATCAGAGGACATGGTGCATCTGGATGTATATGATCCAGGTATGGATAAATTCGTCAAAGATGGAGAATGTGGCAGAATCGTGCTCACGACCTTGCTTCCAGTGGGTGGCAAATGCGGTACTCTTCTTCTTAATTATGACACTGAAGATACCACAGTTGTTCTAACCCGGGAACCATGTGCCTGTGGAAGGACGCACATGAAAATAATGAACCCACAGCGTGAAGCTGAAACTTTCTGGGTTGCAGAAACGCCCTTTAACCGCGTAGATGTGGAAAAGGGAGTTTTCCAGCGGGAGAACATGGAATATCTTACCGGGGAATACGAGGCCTTCCTCTACGGTGGAGATGATGAGGGTGAAACTGTCATGCGAGTAAGTCTGGAATGCCTTGACCCTTCAGCATGTGATAAGCGGCTTGTGGAAGAAAATTTCCTGCGTGCTTTCCTTAGATACAAGAAAAGGCTTGAGAACGCTTACCATGATGGCACTTTCAAGGTCATATTCAACTATACAGCTCCTGGCGGGTTGGAACTATATCAGATAAAAGGTAGGCCAAAACGTCTAGTAGATCGCAGATAAGATCTACTCTTGATGGATGGCTAATGGTTCTTATTGTCTTATAATGAGAATAATGGAGCCTCTTATAGACCTGAGTACAGACGGGTATAGATATGTATCCCGCCAAGGAACACCACAAACCATAGCAAGGCTACGGGTTTCATTAGTCTGTAAGGCTCTCCTAAAAAACGTACATAACCTTTCACAGCGAGATTTATGTATAATACCAATAGCAGCACTAAAAGACCTGTTATGTGATGTACCCATAATTCGAGGAATAATTGGTTACTAATTTGTATCCCTGAAACGGATGATAGAGAAGGGGACATTACGAAAAAGATGGTTAGAACCTGCAGAAAAAGAGCTATACCCATCAAACTGCAATGGAGTTGCACTTTTTTTGAGTGAGCCATATATGAAGAGAATGCCAGCAATAACAGAATAAATAATTGCAGTTCGATATTTACAAAGATCCCAATAGCATCTACCATAAAGGTACCCCCGTAAAGGTCTTTATCTATTCAAGGAATATAAACTTTCTCAATACTTTCAGGTCAAGTTAAGTGGCATGCTGAAAGTGCCTTTGTAGACCTTAAGACCATTATCGGAAACAATAAGTATCCAAGGTTCCATGCTATGTGCAGTAGCTCTCATTTTTCTTACACGCAGATAACGGTTGGCGGTGTTGCCCTGAAAATGCAGGCCAAGTTCAATGATACCATCTGCAAGAAAGCCTTCGGTACCTGTTACAGATTGTTCCATATTATAATCAGTTTCAGTCTCGAGAATTAGAAAGATATTCATATTTTCTCTGCGCAGGATCTCAAGGAACCTGTACAGACGTTTTCTCAGGTCCTTTTGCTCTATATTAAGTAAAGAATATAACGCACCAAGGGAATCAATAGCTACGCAGGTACATTTGTTTCCCAGTTTTCTTTTGAACTCAATGATGTTGTCCTGCAAAAGATTAATAAGGTCCTCTGAAAAATCATCATACTGGACCCTGTAATCACTAAAGTCACTTATGTGCAATCTCTTGGATACAGGAATTCCCATGCTTTCCATGTTCTTAATGTGGTTATCTCTGCTTTGCTCAAGCGTGATGTAGAGGCCATATTCGTCTGTGCTGTCTAGATACTTTGTGAGCATCTGAAAAGTGAAACCTGATTTAAGAGTACCTGCCGCACCTTTCACAAGGATCACAAAATCTCTTGGTATATCAGTTTCAAATACTTCATTAAGACCATCTATGGTATCTATGAACCTCATATTAATATCAAATCCAGAACATTGTGATCAGAGTAATCAATATGATTTATAAAGAACCTCATGTTTTATAAATTATGTTGGCTGTTCGATTTCCTTATTCTCAGAAGAAATCAATTTCATCCATCTCTTCAGTAAATGATATTCCTTTTTATCAAAGACCTCAGGATCAAGTTGCAATATCATCCTAGATGAGGATGCCATAATAGTATCGTTGGTCTGTTCCATAAGTTTTACTACAGAACGTACATCATTAAACAAAGATAAAAATTCAATTCCATCTAAAAGGATAATTCCATCTTGTGCCTTGTTTATAAAATCAAATACAGTAGGGAATATTTTGAATAACTCCGATGGGTCTATCACTTGCTGACCGTGTATTCTGTTCTTGGTCAGCCAGATCATAGGTGTTTTTGTCAGATTGTATTTGTCCCTGATCTTCTCAGGATTTTGACGGGTAATACATAATCCTTGCATCCCGCTTTTCACAACGTTTGTAAATATTTTATACCCTTCGTCAGAGTCATGGTTTGGTATCAGGTAAATAGAACCGCTTTCAAGGAAAATACCACTAAAGTCTTGCTTTTCAGAAATCTCTTCTTTCACAGGGGTTATGAACAGTCCTCTTAGTTCTGAACGGTCCTGCAGGGTTATGATCATTATCTTATTTCCATTCCCTTTGAAAACAGAAGTTGAAACGTTCATTGGAGTATATTCTTTATTCTTTTTAACAAAGAAAGTCTCATAATCTTTTTTATCTGTGAACTCAAGCCACTTGCCACCTGTAATGTTGGTTATGGGTAGTCCAGCAAGCTCATCCTTCCCATATCCTAATAGTTGTATAGCACTCAGGTTCAAGGTTAGGATGTTTTGATCTGAATCTATTGTAAGAGTAGCTATAGGCGAGGCTCTCATTAAATTATCCAGATATTCATTTGTCTTTCTTAACTGCTTTTTCTCTTCTATGAGGCTATCATGAAGATGTTTAATCCTCAAAAGAGAGCTAACTCGGGTCTTCAGTTCCAATCTGTCAAGTGGTTTTGTAAGAAAATCATCTGCTCCTGCACTGATACCCTGAATACGGTCTTCACGACCTGACAAAGAGGTTACCATAACAACTGGAATGAATTGGGTTTCAGGTGAACTTTTTAGTTTGTCACATACAGTATATCCATTCATGTCCTGCATCATGACATCAAGAAGCACCAGGTCTGGCTTTTTTTCTTTTACCTTTTCCAGAGCTTCGTTACCTGTGTACGCTGTAATGATCTGATAATCATTCATCAGATATGCTTCAAGCAGGTTTATGTTCATTTCCTCGTCATCCACGATAAGGATTATATCTTTGTTTTTGCTTTCCATTGTATCCCTTTGCAATCACCAGATGACATGTATTTTTTTTAGTATTTATGCCAAATCCATTAGATGTCGTAGTTTGGATTAGTTTAACAGTTCTAAAAGTTAACGCCAGAGTGGAAATATTAACATGATTCAATTTATATTTTAATCTATATATATTTACCTTCCAATTACCATCTGGCCAGATACTTATAATAAACAACCTTAAATCATCTTATGCAAGGAGCTTTAACAGAAAATGTAGACTCCAAGATTAGTAAATTATCCCTTCCTGCCAGAGATATTCGGTATTTGCTGGAGAAGGGATACTCTAAAACATCATCAATAAGATTTGTCTGTGATCACTATCACCTTGAAAAAAATGAACGGAATGTTCTCACCAGAGTGATAATATCACCAAACACAGCTATTGCACGTAATAAAAAAAGGCTTACCTGCAAAGAAGTTGCAGGCAAGAAAATCCTGGTAGATGGGTATAATGTTTTGATTGCTATAGAGAGCATGCTGGAATGTCATACGTTGTGGCTATGTGATGATGGTTTTGTCCGTGACACAAGAGGAGTTTTCAGATCCCATAATAATACTGATATTACAATTGAAGCTGTGAAACGGATGTGTTCCACACTTTCAAAATTCAGTGTCCCATATGTGAAAGTGCTGTTGGATTCACAGATGAGCCAGAGTGGAGAACTGGCAGTTATAATAAGACAGGAAATGGTTTTGTCATCTTTGCAAGGAGAAGTGTCAACCTCTGCACATGCAGACTTTGACCTTAAGAACGCAGGTTCTGAATATGTGATCGCAACTGCAGACGGAGTGATTATCGATGCAGTTGAAAAAATAATTGATTTGCCAGCAGCTGTCATTGAAGAAAAAGGCATCTGGGCGGAGATGATAATTTAAAAGCTAGAATTTTGAATTCTTAGGCAGATAATTCTTCTAATAATTTCAAACAACTTCACGCTTCTTCCCACATCTCCAACTTTTCCCTTACATGAGCATTCAAAGTAAATAACTTATCTGCTTTAGAATTCTGTTTCCTATAATGGAGAGTACCCTTAAAAAATCCCATGTTCGTTCATTCCATATAGTGAATTCGGCAAACATGATAAAAAATAGTAAATAAAATAATGATGAGTCGTTAGATTCTCGCCAATGGCACAGAATCTTTCAAGTAATATTCAAAGAGTACTTTTCCCCAATCAAGTGCATTTTGGCTGGAACTTAGCATGTACTTATAATCGTAGTTTCCCTCGTTAGTCAGCAAACGCATGAGTAAGTAGTATTCGTTATAGGCAAAAGATACAAAGTCTATTTTTTTGGGGTAAACAAACAAATTAAACAATTTACTTTTAATGATTTCTATATATTCAGCTTGGTATTGATTTCTTATAATGTCAACCACATTCGGGGTAACGATTATGTTTATTTTTACCTTGCCATGAAGCATCTCTGTAAACATACTGATAAAGTGTGGGTGAAAAAATGCAGTGACTGCACAAAAATTATCGCTATTCTTCGAAGTCTCTTGGAATTCATCATCTGTCCCATATATATCTAGTGGTCGAGCATATATACTCTGTGTATAAGGATTTATTATCTGGCATTCCTTAAGTTCCAGTAGTCTTTTAAAAAGATGAGGTGGAACAAAGTCAAGTTTACGAGTTCCCCAATAATCAATATCTGTATCTAAAACCTCAATCTTATCTAATAAAGGAACTATTTCATCAACTACTAGTTTTCCGATAGCGGTCAATTCGTAGGAATCATCATAGTGAGAAACAAGATGATGTTCTTCCAAGACCTTCATCTGTGAAAGTAATTTCTTTCTTGTTGTTTTCAGGGACGTGAGGAGATTTTCCGTTTCTTTTGTTTCTTCCTGCAACAATAGAAGAACCTCCTTTCTCTGATCTGAAGCAAATAACACGTCAATCAATGCTTTTCTCATTTACGGCTCCTCCTATCAAAAGCATACTGCTAATCGAGCAAAACTCAATATTGAGCATGTAACCACCAACACTGTACTGAATTATACTGCCAGTTCCTATATATCTACATTTTTGGAAACGTTAAATAATGATAAATTCGTATTTAAATATGGGGTGATTTAATGGAGAGTGAAAAGA